>JBDHTW010000005.1:0-87689 GCA_039808865.1 Geminicoccaceae bacterium | reverse complement strand
AGGCTCGTGCGCCGGCCCTCGACACTCTGTAGCTCGCCCCGCAGATCCGTCACATCCCGCCTGCAGCCGGCCCGACTTGGCATCCAGGCGGCGCGGCAGGGCCGGGGTGTGGTCGATGGGGCCGGACACGACCGCGTTCCACGCGGCGCCCGACCCCGGCTCGAGAACCCTCACGCCGCCCGTTCGTACCCCACCGCGATGTCCACGAGATCGCTCATGATCTCGTGGATCGCGTAGTCCTTGGGCGTGTAGACGCGGGCGACGCCGGCCGCCTGCAGATCCTTCGCGTCCTCGGGCGGGATGATGCCGCCGACCACGACCGGGACGTCGCCCACGCCCTGCTCGCGCATCCGCCGCAGCACCTCCTTGACCAGCGGCATGTGCGAGCCCGACAGGATCGACAGGCCGACGATGTGCACGCCCTCCTCGAGCGCGGCGTTGGCGATCCGGGCCGGGGTCAGGCGGATGCCCTCGTAGACCACCTCGATGCCGGAATCGCGCGCGGCCACGGCGATCTGCTCGGCCCCGTTGCTGTGCCCGTCGAGGCCCGGCTTGCCGACCAGCATCTTCAGACGGCGGCCGAGCCGGGCGCTCGCGGCCTCGACCTTGGCGCGCACCGGCGCCAGCGCGTCCTGCTCGGGCACGGCGCGCGCGCCGCCGACGCCGGTGGGGGCGCGGTACTCGCCGAACACCTCGCGCAAGCATTGCGCCCATTCGCCCGTGGTCACGCCGGCATGGGCGCAGGCGATCGAGGCCGGCATGACGTTGCGTGCTTCCTGCGCCGCCGCCTTCAGCCCGGCCAGCGCCGTGGCCACGGCGTCGGCGTCGCGCGCGTCGCGATGCGCCCGCAGGCGCTCGATCTGCTCGGCCTCGGCGCGCGGGTCGACGGCGAGGAAGCCGCCGTCCTCGCCCGTGGTCAAGGGCGAGGGGGCGGTCTCGGTGTAGCTGTTCACCCCCACGACCCTGAGCTCGCCGGTGGCGATCGCGGCCACGCGCACGGCAGCGCTCTCGACCAGGCGGCTCTTCATGTAGCCGGTCTCGACCGCGACCAGGGCCCCGCCCATGTCGTCGAGGCGCTGCAGCTCGGCGCGCGCCTCGGCCTTCAGCGCCTCGACCTTGTCGGCCACGGCCTTCGAGCCGTCGAACAGGTCCGGGAACTCGAGCAGGTCGGTCTCGTAGGCCAGGATCTGCTGCATGCGCAGCGACCATTGCTGGTCCCAGGGCCGCGGCAGGCCCAGGGCCTCGTTCCAGGCCGGAAGCTGGACCGCGCGCGCGCGCGCCTTCTTCGAGAGCGTCACCGCCAGCATCTCGAGCAGGATGCGGTAGACGTTGTTCTCCGGCTGCTGCTCGGTCAGGCCCAGGGAGTTGACCTGGACGCCGTAGCGGAACAGGCGTGCGCGCTCGTCGGTGATGCCGTAGCGCTCGCGGCAGATCTCGTCCCAGAGCTCGACGAAGGCGCGCATCTTGCACAGCTCGGTGACGAAGCGGATGCCGGCGTTGACGAAGAAGCTGATCCGGCCGACCGCCTTGGCGAAATCGGCCTCGGGCACCTGGCCGCCGGCGCGGATCGCGTCCAGCACCGCCACCGCGGTCGCCAGCGCGTAGGCCAGCTCCTGCACCGGCGTCGCCCCCGCCTCCTGCAGGTGGTAGCTGCAGACGTTGGTCGGGTTCCACTTCGGCAGCTCGCGGTAGGTGTAGGCGATCACGTCGGTGATCAGCCGCATCGACGGCTTGGGCGGGTAGATGTAGGTCCCGCGCGACAGGTATTCCTTGATGATGTCGTTCTGGACCGTGCCCTGCAGCTTCTTGACGTCGGCCCCCTGCTTCTGGGCCGTCGCGATGTAGAGCGACAGCAGCCAGGGTGCGGTCGCGTTGATGGTCATCGAGGTGTTCATCTGCTCGAGCGGGATGCCGTCGAACAGCGTCGCCATGTCGGCGATCGAGGCGATCGGCACGCCCACCTTGCCGACCTCGCCCGCCGCCAGCGGATGGTCGCTGTCGTAGCCGGTCTGGGTCGGCAGGTCGAAGGCCACCGACAGGCCGGTCTGGCCGCGCGCGAGGTTGGTGCGGTAGAGCTCGTTGCTGGCCTTGGCCGAGCTGTGCCCGGCATAGGTCCGGAACAGCCAGGGCTGGTCCCGCTTGACGTCGGTGCGGCTGTGCGGCATCGTCAACACCTCTATCGCGCTGCACCATCCCCTGGTGCCAACACTTGTCCCAAGCCTTCCCCGGCCTCATTGCCAAGCAGCCGGATTGTCGCAGGTTTCCTGGTTCTGTCGACCCGTGCGGAAGCCGGGGAGAACTGCTAACACTTATGCTGCGTCAGCGTCAAACAGTGTTTTGGTGTTGACGCCCAACACGTAAAGTGTCAGGTGTTCGCGCGTCGCAGCGAGGGCTCCTATCCGCGATGAGCAGGAACACCGTCGAGAACATCATCCGCAAGTTCGGCTCGCAGCAGCGAGTGGCCGAGCTGCTGGGCATCTGGCAGACCGCCGTCAGTGGTTGGGTCCGCCGCGGCGCCATTCCGGCCAAGCGGCAGGAAGAGCTGCTGTCGATCGCCCGCCGCGAAGGCATCGAGCTCGGGCCCGCGGACTTCTTCGTCGAGTCGGTACGCGGCGACGGCACCCATGGCGGGTCCGTGGGCGCCGAGCCGGCCCTGACCCTCATCGCCGGCGGCAGCGGCCGGCAGGTAAGTCGCTTCCTCGAGTCCCGCCCTTCCATCGAGCAAGGACCGCGCATTGCCATGACTTCCATCAGCGCCGACGTGATCGAGCTCAAGCAGCCGCACGTGAATCGGATCACGACCAAGGATCTCTACGAGATTGGCGAGATCCCCCCGCTCGGCCATGTCCCGGCCAACATGTACGCCTGGGCGATCCGTAAGGAGCGGCACGGCGAGCCCATGACCGCCATGCAGCAGGAGATCGTGCCGACCGCGGCGATCGGCGACGACGAATGCCTGGTCATGGTGATGGCGGCCGGCGTGAACTACAACGGCGTCTGGGCGGCCCTGGGCATCCCGCTCTCGCCGCTCGACGTGCACAAGCAGCCCTACCACATCGCGGGCTCGGACGCCTCGGGCATCGTCTGGGCGGTGGGCTCGAAGGTCAAGCGGTGGAAGGTCGGCGACGAGGTCGTGATCCACTGCAACCAGGACGACGGCGACGACGAGGAGTGCAACGGCGGCGACCCGATGAACTCCCCCTCGCAGCGGATCTGGGGCTACGAGACCACCGACGGCTCGTTCGCCCAGTTCTGCAGGGTGCAGTCGCGCCAGCTGATGCCGCGGCCCAAGCACCTGACCTGGGAGGAGGCGGGCTGCTACACGCTGGTGCTGGCCACGGCCTTCCGCATGCTGTTCGGCCATCAGCCACATGGCCTGAAGCCCGGTGACAACGTGCTGGTCTGGGGTGCCGCGGGCGGTCTCGGCTCGATGGCGATCCAGCTCATCGCCGCGTCGGGGGCCAATGCCGTGGCGGTGATCTCCGAGGAGGACAAGCGCGACTTCGTCATGTCGCTCGGTGCCAAGGGTGCGATCAACCGCAAGAACTTCAACTGCTGGGGCGAGATGCCCGACCCGATGGACACCGCCGCCTACGGCAAGTGGCTGTCCGAGGCGCGCAAGTTCGGCAAGGCGATCTGGGACATCACCGGCAAGGGCAACGACGTCGACATCGTGTTCGAGCATCCCGGCGCCTCGACCTTCCCGGTCTCGTCCCTGGTCTGCAAGCGCGGTGGCATGGTCGTGATCTGCGCCGGCACCACCGGCTACAAGCTCACCGTCGACGCCCGCTACATGTGGATGCGTCAGAAGCGGCTGCAGGGCAGCCATTTCGCCAACCTGAAGCAGGCCTCGGCGGCCAACCGCTTCGTCCTCAACCGGCAGGTCGATCCCTGCATGAGCGAGGTGTTCTCCTGGGGCGACATCCCGCGCGCCCATCACAAGATGTGGAAGAACCAGCACAAGCCCGGCAACATGGCGGTGCTGGTCCAGGCCAAGCGTCCCGGCATGCGGACGCTCGAGGAGGCCGCGGAGGACTGAGCCGGCACGCGCCGGCTCCACCTTCCGCAGCGCGCAGCCCGACGAGGACGAACGATGGCGACCAAGCTGGCCGAGATCGAGGCCGAAGCTTTCGACTTGCTCACCGACACCGCAGCCGCCTGTGCTGCCGCCGACCGCTTTCTGACCGCGGCCAAGGAGGCCGTGCTGCGCAAGGTGGCGCGCGGCGGCAAAGTCGACGGCGGCCTGTTCGAGCAGGAGCAGCACTCGGCGCACGGTCTCGCCTGGCTCAAGGTCTATGTCGAGGCGCTGCGGGCGATGCACGGCTGGGCCGAGCGGCTGCAAGACGCCGACCGTTTCGGCGAGCGCGAGGAGCTGATCCTGCGTTTCGCCTTCGGCGAGTACCTGGCCCGCATCGCCGGCGGCATCCCGATGAACCAGGTCGAGATCGTCCGCGCGCACGATTTCGGCCTGGGTGCCCGTGCCGTCGAGCAGTTCCTGACCGAGCCGGTGCAACGGCTGATCGACGGGGTCGCGTCGGGCCTGCGGCTGCGGCTCGCCGAGCTGATCCACGACGGTGACTTCGGCGATCTCGGGCTTTCGGACGACAGCCTGGACATGATCCGGGACCAGTTCCGCAAGTTCGCCGAGGACGAGGTCAAGCCGTTCGCGCACGCCTGGCACGAGCGCGACGAGCTGATTCCGCTCGAGGTCGTCGAGCATCTGGCCGAGCTCGGCGTGTTCGGCCTGACCATCCCCGAGGAGCAGGGCGGCCTCGGCCTCTCCAAGGAGGCGATGTGCATCGTCACCGAGGAGCTCAGCCGCGGCTATATCGGCGTGGGCTCGCTCGGCACCCGGACCGAGATCGCGGGCGAGCTGATCCGGCTGGGCGGCACCGAGGAGCAGAAGGCATACTGGCTGCCGAAGCTCGCCGCGGGCGAGATCCTGCCGACCGCGGTGTTCACCGAGCCCAACATCGGCTCCGACCTCGCCTCGCTCACCACCCGGGCGGCATTGAAGGACGGGTTCTGGGAGGTCAACGGCGCCAAGAACTGGATCACCCACGCCGCGCGCGCCGACCTGATGACGCTGCTCGTCCGCACCAACCCGGACGAGAAGGGCTACAAGGGCCTGTCGATGCTGCTGGCCGAGAAGCCGCGCGGCACCGACAGCGACGCCTTCCCGGTCGAGGGCCTCACCGGCGGCGAGATCCACGTTCTCGGCTATCGCGGCATGAAGGAGTACACGCTCTCCTTCGACGGCTTCAAGGTGCCGGAGGCGAACCTGCTCGGCGGTGTCCAGGGCCAGGGCTTCAAGCAGCTCATGGAGACGTTCGAGAGCGCACGCATCCAGACCGCGGCACGGGCCGTGGGCGTGGCGGTCGACGCGCTCGAGCTCGGCCTGCGCTACGCCAAGGAGCGCATCCAGTTCGGCAAGCCGCTGTTCGCGTTCCCGCGCGTCGCCGGCAAGCTCGCCTGGATGGCGACCGAGATCATGATCGCGCGGCAGCTCACCCTCTACGCCGCGCGCGAGAAGGATGCCGACCGCCGCTGCGACCTCGAGGCCGGGCTCGCCAAGCTCAGCGGTGCCGCCGTCGCCTGGGCCTGCGCCGACAACGCGCTGCAGATCCACGGCGGCAACGGCTATGCCACCGAGTACCAGATCAGCCGGGTGCTCTGCGATGCGCGCATCCTCAACATCTTCGAGGGGGCGGCCGAGATCCAGGCTCAGGTGATCGCGCGCCGGCTGCTGTCGGAATGAGCCCACCGCCGGGCGCGCCGCTCCTTGAGCGGCGTGGCCGGCCGGGTTCGAGCGGGGCGGTTCACGGCGGCGAACTCGGTCGCCGCCATCAGTGCGGGCTGCGGTCGTGTGGCGGAAGCTGCAGGAGGCTCGCCACCTGACGCAGCTTGTCGGGATTGCGGATGACGTAGATCGCGGTGATCCGGCCATCCTCGATCGCCAGCGCCGTCGTCTGCAATATCCCGTCGCGCTCGCAGCTGACATAGCCGGGCAGCCCGTCGATCCAGGCCGCTGCGAGCAGATGCGGTGGTCGCTCGGTAAGCTTGCGATGCAGACCCATGTACAGGCGCAGCACGCGCTCCAGGCCGACGATCGGGTTGCGGAAGGCCCAGACCTTGCCACCGCCGTCCGACCGCACCGTGACGCCTTCGGCCAGCATGGCGCGCAACGCGTCGAGGTCGCCACCGTTGGACGCGGCGAAGAAGGCCCGGGCGATGCGCTCGCCTTCGTCGCGCTCGACCGGGTAGCGCGGACGGGCGGCGCGCACGTGCTGGCGCGCCCTGACCGCGAGCTGGCGCACCGCGCCCGGATCGCGGTCCAGGGTCGCCGCGACCTCGCCCAAGGGCACGTCGAAGACGTCGTGCAGGAGAAACGCCGCCCGCTCCAGCGGCGAGAGCCGCTCGAGGGCGAGCATGAGCGTCAGCGTCAGCTCATCGAGGCGAAGCTCGTCCGCCGTCGTCTCGACGATCGGCTCGGGGAGCCAGCTGCCGACATAGGTTTCCCGCCTGGCACGCGCTGACTTCATCGCGTCGAGGCACAGACGGGTGACGGTCCGGTTCAGGAACGCCGCCGGCGCACGGATCTCGCTGCGATCGGCGCGCTGCCAGCGAAGCCAAGCGTCCTGCACGATGTCCTCGGCCTCGGCGGTCGAGCCCAGCATCCGATAGGCGAGGCGCACCAGGCGGGCCCGGTGCGCCGCGAAGATCGAGGCGGCCTCCTCAGGCGGCATCGCGCGCCGCATCGACGGGGTGGACGGCACGGAAGCCGACCTGCAACCGGTTCCAGAGATTGATCGCCCCGATCGCCAGGGTGAGGTTGACCTGCTCGCCCGGGGTGAACGCGTCCTGGATCAGCGCATAGTCCGCATCCGGCGCGCCGGTGGTGGCGACGAGCGTCAACGCCTCGGTCCAGGCCAATGCCGCACGCTCGCGACCGCTGTACAGCGACGACTCGCGCCACGCATTGAGCATGTGCAGCCGCATCTCGCTCTCGCCGTGCTTGCGGGCCTCCGTCGTGTGCATGTGGATGCAGAAGGCGCAGCCATTGATCTGCGAGGCGCGCACCTTCACCAGGTCGAGCAGGCTGGGCTCCAGGCCGCTGGCCCTGAAGCTGGCTTCCAGCGCCAGCATCGCCTTGATGCCGTCCGGGGCCAGCTTGAAATGGTTCGGCAAACGCGGGTTCATCATTCGCTCCATCCTACAACAAGTGTGCTCCCACCCAAGACGAGACAGGATCTGCCGACGTGACATGGGTGGCGAACCGATCGGCGTGGTTCAGGGTCAATTGCGGTCGGGAACGGTCAGAACCGCCGCGTCCGTATCGACGACGAACACCGCCAGCAGGCGTGCCGGCTCGGTGGCGCTGGCATTGGCGCTGACGCCGTGGTGGTCCCCCGGCATCTCGGAGAAGCTCTCGCCAGCGCGGTACACGCTCTCGGGCCCGTCGTTGACCTTGCTGCGGACCGCACCTTGCAGGACCGTCGCGTAGATGAATGCCGAGGGCGCGTGCGTATGCGCCGGCGAGGAGCCGCCCGGCGGGTACTCGACCAGCACGCCTTTGATGCTCTTGCCGGGCACATTGGGCAGCACGTGCTCGTAGACCAGCGTCACCGTGGCGCCGGCGGCGGTGTCGTGTGCCGCGGCGGCGCTCGCGCACATGGCTGCCAGCGCGGCCGCGCCGGCCAGTCGGGTCATCATGGGTGATCTCCTTTCCCCAGTTGCAACGCGCGGCCGGCGGTCGGACGGGAGGTCGGGCTCGCCCGTCGCTGGGCACGTGCTGCCGACAAGGACGAGGCGGCGGGCGACGATGTGACATGCGCCGCCTGGGATTTGTGCGCCCGGCGCCCGGCCGCGACCCCTGGCGCACGATCGAGGCTGGTCAAGCGGCCGAGGCTCTCCTAGGAGACGTGGCCCAACGCCACGTTCGAGCGGAGCCCATGGACGAGAGCGACCTTACGACCACCAGCGACGGCGCCACGATCAGCGCCCAGCAGCTGCGCACCTTCGTCGAGCGGATCGAGCGTCTGGAGCAGGAGAAGGCCGGCATCGCCGACGACATCAAGGACTGCTACGGCGAGGCCAAGGCGCTGGGCTATGACGTCAAGATCCTGCGCAAGGTGATCTCGCTGCGCAAGAAGAAGCCCAACGAGCGGCGCGAGGAAGAGGAACTGCTCGAGATATACTTGCACGCGTTGGGTGATCTGGCCTGATCAGGCCGGCGTTGCTGCCGGTATCGGTGCCGCGCGCGGGCGGACGTCGAAGACAGCCACCGGCTCGCGCTTGCCCTTGACCTGGATGGGCGGCAAGGCCTCGGCCGTGAAGCCGCTGCGATCCACGACCGCGGCATGGGTCGCACGGCTGATCAGCGTCTGGCCGCGGCCGGCATGGGAGCAGAGGCGGGCGGCGAGATTCACGGCATCGCCGAGGACCGTGTAGTCCATCCGCTCCCGGCTGCCCATCGCCCCCATGATGACCTCGCCGCTGTTGATGCCGATGCCGACCGAGAGGTTCCAGCTCGGCCGGTCGGCGGCCAGGGCCGTCATCCTGGCCTGCATGGCCAAGGCGCATTCGATGGCCCGGCGCTCGGCGTCGTCGCCCACGAACACCGCCAGGATCTGGTCGCCCACGAACTTGTCGATGTCGCCCTGGTGTTCCTTCACCAGCGTCGCGAGATGCTGGAAATAGAAGTTGAGCACCTCGACGACGAGGCCCGGCTCGTTCTCCTCCGAGAACGCGGTGTAGCCGCGAATGTCGCAGAACAGCATGGTCGCCGGCTGGCGGCTGCCGCCCAGCTCCACATCCTGATGGCCCGACAGCCGGATCGCGGCCATGGTGCCGCCGGAGACGAACCGCTCGAGCTGGAAGCGCTCGGCCAGCCCGACGACCATCTGGTTCATGCGGCGGGCCAGATCGCCGATCTCGTCGTTGAGGCGCGCGCCGTGGACCACGCGCACGGCGAAATTGCCCTTGCCGACCTCCACGGCCGCGCGGTCGATCTCGAGGATCGGCCGGCTGATGGCGAAGGCCAGCGCCACGGCGCCGAGCACGGCCACGGCCAAGCCGGCAGCACCCCACCCGAGCAGGCTGCGCGTCATCTTCTCGACGGCCAGATAGGCGTCGCGCTCCGGCAGCTCGACCAGGATGGCCCAGCGAAACGGTCGCGGGAAGGCGTAGGCGCCGAGCATGACTTGGCCGTCCGGGCGCGCATACGGCTCGACCCCGAGCGAGCGCGACGTCGACGACAGCAGCCGCAGGGCCTCGGCCACGATGGCGTACGAGGCCAGATCGCGCCGGCCGGAATCGAGCACCTCCGCGCCCTTGTCGTCGACGACGGTGAGCTCGCCCGACTTGGTGAACGGGTTGCCGCGGATCAGGTCGCGCAGCCGGCGGAGATCGATCCGGGCGGACAGGATGGCGTCCGATCCGGCCAGCGGCGAGCGCAGGGGCAGAAGGACGGTGGCGATCCAGTCGTCGGTCTCGGCGATGTAGAGCGCGTCCGGGTCGTTGAGCTGCCCCGTGTCGCGATGCGCGCGCACGAGGTCGGGCGACATGCGGAGCACGGCCAGCGGGTCGAGGCCGGCTCCGCGCAGTCGCTGGCTGAACTCGTCCTTGGTGACCAGAAGCGGCAGGTCGGCACCCTCGAGCGTGATCTGCAGCGCCACGATGTCGGGGATGTTCGACAGGCCGAGGGTCAGGAGCGCGATCTTCTCCTGCACGCCCAGGCGCGCATCGTCGATCGCGTTGCGGATCAGGATCAGCGGGTCGAGCCAGCTGCGCTCGAACACGTCGTTGACCTCGCGCGCGAGCTCGCTGGCCACGCCCAAGAGCTGGTCGTTGGCCGAGCTCTTCAGCTCGTCCTCACCGATCCGGATCATCGTGCGCGCGGCGACCAGGATCGGCACCACCGCGATCGCGACGGAGAACAGCAGCAGCTTCCAGCGCAGCGTCAATCGCGGCATCGTCCTGCTCCGCCCCGGTCCGCTACTCGCGGCTCCGGATGCTCACCTCGACCTGCTGCGCCGCCCGCCCGCAGGCCAGTCCCGAGCCGTCGCTCACGGTGAGCCGCACCGGATAGGTGCCGGCCTTGGCATAGCTGTGCCGCACCTTGTCGCCGGCGAGCACCACGCCGTCACCCAAATCCCAAACATAGCTCAACGGATGGCCATCGGCATCCTGCGATCCCGAGCCGTCGAACAGGAGCTGGTCGTGGGCGCCGCCGACGAACCCCTCCCGGTCGCCGCCGGCCACCGCGACGGGTGGCGCGTTGACGGCGACGCGGGCCATGGCCGTGGCGGTGGCGCAGCGCGAGCCCGAATCGTCGGTCACCGTCAGCACGGCCGTGTAGCTGCCGGGCTCGGCATAGCGGTGCGTCGCCCGCGAACCTTCGCCACTCGTGCCGTCGCCGAAGTCCCAGCGATAGCCGATGATCCTGCCGTCCCAGTCGATCGAGGCCGCGGCATCGAAGGCGAGTTCCTGGTCCGGGCAGGCGGCGCGATCCGGTCCGGCCTCGGCGCGCGGCTGCCGGTTGACACGGAACGGAATCGTCGCCTGGGCGCGGGCATTGGCGAGTCCAGTGCCGTCATCGGCGGTCAGGGACAGCTCGTAGAGCCCGGGGGCCGTATAGGCATGCGTGACGTCGACGCCGTCGGCGGTGCCGCCGTCGCCGAACATCCAGGCGAAGCTCGCGATCCTGCCATCCGTGTCGTGCGAGCCGCCCGCCGTGAACGCGAGCTGCTCGCCGGGGCATGCCGCCGCCGGCGCACCGATCACCGGCGCCGGCGGCTGGTTGACGTTGACCAGGGCCGTGTCGGTGACGCTGCTGTTCGGCAGGCCCATATTGTCGGTCACGGTGAGCTTGACCGGGTAGCTGCCGCTGGCGCGGAAGCTGTGGCGAACGTTGATTCCCGAGGCGGTGCTGCCGTCGCCGAAATCCCAGGCATAGCCGACGATGCCGCCATCGTCGTCGTGGGAAGCGCTGGCGTCGAACAGGATCTCCTCGTCGATGCTGGCGTTGCGGTCGGGACCCGCGTCCGCCACCGGCGGTGCGTTGACGATGATCGGATGGCGCGCCTCGACGGTGCTGCACGCCGCGACGCCGCCCTCGGTCCGCAGGGTCAAGGTCGCGATCCGGTTGCCCGGCTGCCGGTACACGTGCTCGACCTTGGCCCCGTCGGCGGTCTCGCCGTCACCGAAGTCCCAACGCCAGCCGACGATGCGGCCCGAGACGGTGGTCGAGCCGGACGCATCGAAGGTGGCGGGCGCGCCCACACCGACACTCGCGGGGGCATCGATGCGGGCCACCGGCGCCTCGACCACCTGCACCGTCATCTCACTGGTGTTGGTGTTGGCGCATTGGCCGATCACGTCGCCCTCGATCGTCAGCATCACCCGGTAGTTGCCGGGCTTGCCGAACACGTGCACCGGCGCCCCACCACCGCCGGTGGCCCCATCGCCGAAATTCCAGGTGAAGCGGTTGACGACGCCGTCGGAATCGCGCGACGCCGAGCCATCGAAATGCACCTCGGCGCCCGAGCAGACGAGCTGGTCGGGACCGGCCACCGCGATCGGCGATTCGTTGACCTTGACGAGGATCCGGTCGGTATGGCGGTTGCCCGGAAAGCCGGAATCGTCCTCGACGGTCAGGCTCACCGGATAGACCGCACCCTCGGTGTAGGTCTTGGTCGGGTTGACGATGTCCGAGGCCGTGCCGTCGCCGAAGTCCCAATGATAGCGCAGCAGGCCGCCCTCGGGATCGTGCGACCGGCTGCCGTCGAACACGATCACGTCGCCGCCGCAGGCTTCCCGGTTGCCGCCGGCGTCGGCCACGGGCGGGCGGTCGATCTTGACCGTGATCGCCGCCGTGGCCTTGGCATTGCGCAGCCCGGTGCCGTCGTCGACCTTGAGCACCACAGGATAGGTGCCGCCGTCGGCATAGACGTGGCTGGCACGCACCCCGCCGGCCGGCGGGGTGCCGTCGCCGAAGTCCCAACTGTAGACCAGCGCATCGCCGTCCGCGTCGGCCGAGGCACTGCCATCGAACGCGACGACGTTGTTCGCGGTGAACATGTCGTGCCCGGCATTCGCCACCGGCATGTGGTTGATGCGGATGGCGAGCTCGTCCTGGGCGACGCCGTTGATCGCTCCGCTGCCGTCGGTCACGGTCAGGCGCGCGCTGTAGATGCCGGGTTCCGCGTAGGTGCGCGTGACCGCGCGCTCGGCCGCCGGCTCGTCGCGATCGCTGAAATCCCAGCGATAGCCGGCGATGCTGCCGTCGCGGTCGAACGAGTTGGCGGCATCGAAGACGACGGGGTCGCCCGGGGCGGCCAGCAGGTCGGGTCCGGCATTGGCAACGGGCGGCGCGTTGATCGTGACCGCCGCCTCGTCGAAGTCCAGCGCATCGGGCTGGCCGGTATTGTCGCGGACCGTCAGCCGTACCTCGTACGTCCCCGGCCGCTCGAACCGATGGGTGACGCGCTCGCCGCTGGCGGTGCCACCGTCTTTGAAGTCCCACTGATAGTCGGTGATGTCACCGTCGGGATCGAGCGAGCCGGCACCCGAGAAGGTCAGCTCCTGCCCGGGAGCGCCGAGCTGATCGGCCCCAGCATCGGCGATCGGCGCCTGGTTGACCAGCACGTGCAGGGTGTCGGACGCCGTGTTGCGCACCGTGCCGGAATCGTCGGTGACGGTGAGGCGGACATCGTAGGCACCCGGCTGCCGATAGACGTGCATCGGCTGCGCGCCCTCGCCCGCCGTCCCGTCGCCGAAGGTCCAGTCATAGCGGATGATGCTGCCATCGGGGTCCGTCGAGGCCGTGCCATCGAAGCGGACCTCGCTCGCGGTCACGATCTGGTCCGCTCCCGCATGTGCCACCGGCGGAGCGTTGACGCGGACCGTCGCCTGATCGACGGCGGTGCTGGTCGAGCTGCCCGAATCGTCCCTGACCGTCAGCGTGACCTGGAAGGTGCCCGGCCGGTCGTAGGCGTACCGGACGGATGACCCCTCGCCGGTCGAGCCATCGCCGAAGTCCCAGTCATAGTGGACGAGCTTGCCATCGCGATCGCTCGAGCCCGAGCCGTCGAAGCTCAGCAGCTCGCCGACGGCGGCGCTGCGGTCGGGACCCGCCACCGCCACCGGCGGATCGTTGACGACGATCCTTGCCGTCGCCATGGCGGTGCTGTTGGCGAGATCGGCCGCGTCGCGCACCGTCAGCGTCACCACGTAGGTGCCGGGTGCCGCGTAGGCATGGGCCGCCGTCGGACCTGCCGCCGTGGTGCCGTCGCCGAGATCCCACGACCAGCTGGCGATCTGCCCGTCGACATCGTAGCTCGCGCGGCCGTCCAGGGCCACCGTCTCACCGACGGCGACGTGGCGCTCGGGGCCGGCCACCGCGACCGGTGGCGCATTGACGTCGACCACCAGCTGGTCGGCCGAGGAATCGCACGCGCCCGGCCGGTCGTCCTGCACGCGCAGCGTCACCACGTAACGGCCGGAGCGCGCAAAGGCATGCGCGGGCTTGGCGCCGGAGGCCTGTGTGCCGTCCTGGAAATCCCAGCTGTAACGTGCGATCGGCCGGTCGCCCGGGGTCGAGCCGCTGCCATCGAACGGCACCGCCACGCCCGGCGACACCACGAGATCCGGGCCGGCCGCCGCCCGTGGCGGCCGTTTCACCGTGACCTCGAACGGCACCTCCGCACCGTTGCCGACCTGGGGCGAGCCATCCTCGACCCTGAGCCGGCCGCGATAGGTGCCCGGGCCGGGATAACGGTGCACGACGCTGACGCCCTCGGCCGTGGCACCATCGCCGAAGTCCCAGCGGTAGTGCAGCGGATCGGCGTCCGCATCGGACGAGCGCGAGGCGTCGAACGCCAGCCCGGAACAGTCGGCCAGGGGCGTGTAGTCGGCCACCGGCACCGGGCGTGCGTCGGGGACCGCCGCCACCGCCGGCAGGCGCAACGGCAGCAGCCGTCCCGCATCGTCGGTGACGAAGATGGTGAGATCGTTCGGGATTTCCTGGCCGCCGCTGGCGACGATGGCGCCGGTGGCGCCGCGTTCCTCCGGCAGCAGCTCGACCGTGCCCTCGCGCCACTCGTCCTGCCCCGAGGCCGGCAGCGGCACGGTGCGGTAGGTGCTGGTGAACGCGATCTGCCCGGAAGCGGCGTCGAAGTTGCGCACGGTCAGGCGCTGCGCCGCGGCGGGGACGGCAAAGGTGATCTCGGTCGCCCGGCTCTTGTCGGGGATCCGCACCGTCGGGGCGAAATCGGTCACCTCGAGCCCGGCCGGCCGGGCATCGCGCCGGTCCCGCGTGCTCAGCGTCGCCTCGAAGGTGTTGCCGTCGTTCCCGACGAGGCCGGTGACCTCGAGGCGGAAGACGTAGCGGCCGTCGACATGGTCGCCCTGTTCCGGGCGCACGCTGGCCAGAGTCTGCCAAGCGTCGTCGAAGGCGGCGCTTTCCCCGATCACCGTCTGGGCCAGACGTTCGCCACCGGCAACCGCCGGTCCTGCGGTCTCCGGAGAGGCGGTGCGGCGTGCCGCCTTGACCGTGCTCGGTGCCGAGGGCACCTCGGCGGCACCCTTGCCGCCATAGAGCACATAGCGCACCTGGCTGTCCCAGTCGGTGCCGTAGCGTGTGTCGTGGGCGCCCCCGATATCGGCGTCGAACACGCGCAGATAGAGACGGTCGGTCGTGGTGTCGGGGACGCTCAGATAGATGATCTCGTGGTAGTCCTGATCACCTTCGGCGGTCAGCGCTCCCGGACCATAGGTGACCGACAGTGGTTCCTCGGCTCCGGCACCGCCCAGGGCGGCGGTCCATAGCCCGGCGGCAAGCAGCAGGCGCAAGGTGCCGGCTCGGCCCGTGTCGGCATGCATGTCACCTCTCCTCCCCGACCGCCCTGGGCGCGCCGGCTCATCGATCGAACGTGAACCGCGCCTCGTTGCCGGCGTAGTCCTGAATCTCGACGTCCCGCAGCACGATCCGCCCTGTCGCATCGCTCGGTAGCTGGATCGTCTTGCGGTAGCTGCCGCTCTCGCCGCTCAGCTCGAGAAAGTCGGTGTAGTCCGTGTTGCCGATCCGCAGCCGGAACGGCGCCGCCTTGCGCAGACCCGACGGATCCTGGGCGCGAACCTCGACCTGCACGGGCTCGCCGCCGTGCGCCTCGCTGGGCTTGACATCGTAGCCGACCAGCTGCGGCGGTTCTTGGTCGAGCTGCACCTCGAAGCTGTCGACCCGGCGATTGCCCACCAGATCGAGCGCGATCAGCTCGATCGTGTTGTCACCTTTGGCGAGCGTGACCGTCTGGTCGAACTCCTCGCCGATGAGCTGGACCGGCTGATCGTTGATCACGAGACTCGTGGCGCCGGCAGCCCGGCCCCGCAGCGGCAGCCACTCGACCGCGGTCACGGCCGGCGGTGGCGTCTCGAGCACGATGACCGGCGGCTCGTGATCCTGCGAGACCGTCACCGTCTCCTTCGTGGCGAAGCCCGAGCGCTGCACCACCTCGATGGTGAACGTGCCGGTCGGCGAGGCGAGCGGCACGTTGAGCGCGAACCTGCCGTCCTCCCCGGCATAGGACGATGCGAGCGGCTGGGTGCCCGTGCCGTGCAGCAGCAGCTGGGCGCCGGGCTCGGTCGTACCGGTGAGCGAGATGACGTCGCGGTCGGTGACGAAGTGGCGCGTGGCCAGGCGCGGGATCGAATCGTCGAAGTGCAGGATCGCCTGCTCGTCCGGGAGATACTGGAATCGCCGCTCCCGCTTGGTGAGGTTGCCGGCCGCGTCCGTGGCTTCCAGCGTGATCGTGTCCTGGCCGGGGAGGATGTCGAGACGGGTCGCGAAATGGCCGGCCGGATCGACCGCGAGGCTGGCGCCGTTGAGCCGGACCGTGCTGCCCTTCTCCGTGTCGCCCTCCACGTCGATCGGCGTCGTGCGCACGATCTCGCCTTCCTCGGGCTTTCTGATCGACAAATAGGGTGGCGTCTGGTCGACGCGGACGGCGAAGCGCCAGACTTGGCCGCGATCACCGGGCAGCCCGAACTTGTCGAGGGCGGCGATGCGCCAGTAGTAGGTGCCGATGTCCAGCGGGCCGGTGGCGAACCGGGTGTCCTTGAGGCCCCAGCGGCTCATCGTCATGCGCTGGAAGCCCTGGTCGTAGGCCAGCTCCAGCCAGTAGCCCTCGGCCCCGGCGACCGGCGCCCAGCGCAGGGTCGCATCGGCGCTGAAGGTCTGGCTGTCGTCGGCCGGCGCCTCGAGCGCGACCGCACCGAGAATGCCCACCTTCTCGGTCGGCGCCTGGCCGCTGCGGACCAGGGTACCCTCGTTGCGACCGAGCGTGACCTCGGTCCCGTTGGCGGCGACGCGGAGCGAGCCGTCGTCGTAGTTGGTGAACTTGGCCCCGGTCTGGTCGCTGCGGACCCAGAAATTGCGGCTGTCGACGTCGGTTTCGACGTCCGGCACCACCAGCTCGAATTTCTTGCGTTCGCTCTTGCCGCTCAACAGGGCGTAGAAGTCGCCCTCGACCAGGCTGACCTTGGCTTCCTCCGTCCGGCTCAGTGGGTCGGTGCGCATGCGGCGGATCACGGCCTGCGAGTTGGCATTGAGCCGAAGCCGGCTGTCGTCGCGGAAGGTGATCTGCGCCGAAGACCGCGACAGCGTGCGCAGTTTTTCCTCCTCGATCAGCGCGGCGCCCCGCTCGCGGTCGCTCCAGACCAGATCCTGCGGCTTGCGGCCCTCGACCGAGCCTTCCCGGTCGCTGAGCTGGGCCTCGGCAAGCGCGTCCCGGCCTGCCGTGGCGAGCTGCATGGCTTCCGCGGCCGCCACCGTCGCCGCCGCGGCCGACTTGGCGGCCTCGGTCCAGCGCCCGGCCTTGCGGGCGGCTATACCCTGCTCGTAGAGCATGAAGCCCTGCTCGATCTGCGCCGCCGCGAACAGCCGCGCCCCCTGCTCGGTCGCCTGCTGCAGGGTGGCAAGCGCCCGCCGCAACGCTTGGTCGGCGGCGGCGATCGCGCCGGCCGGTACGATCAGCTCCATGCCGGGCCGCACGTCGGTCACCGATTGCAGGCCGTTGGCCTTGAGAATCTCCGTCCACAGATCCGGGTCACCCAGCTGCTGCTGGGCGATGTCGCGCAAGCTCTGCCCTTCCTGCACCCGGATCTTGTTGGGCTCGGCAGCGTTTGCGCCGAGGACGACGGCAAGGGAGAGGCCAAAAATCAGGCCACGCGCAAGAGTTGTTCCGGCGCTGCCGTTGACCAACCCTAACTCCCTGTACTTGGTGCCGTAATGCCGACACTTCCCTGACTACCACTAACTACATCAGCCGTGGACCGGGTGACAGCGCTGGCCTAGGGAACGGCAAATCCTGAGACGGACATATCGGGAGGCCGGGCTATTGCACGTTTGCCGAGGCAGCGACGGATCTATATGAGCCGGCCGACTCGGTGAGAAGACGGAGCGCGAGGAACTCGCTGGTCTTTCGTCTGGTACTTCCAGGAAATTCCATGAACCCGAGGTCGAGGAGCGTCATGGCCGCGGGCACGCCACGATCAGGCTCCGAGCAAGACCAAAACGCCGGTCAACGTGATGATGCCGGCAAGGTGACTTAGGAATACGATCGCTGCTACCTGCCGCTCCAGCACGCCGTAACGCTGGGCGATCACGAACACACTGGCCGCCGTCGGCAAGGCGGTGGTGACGAGCAGCGGGGCGGTGAGGTCATGTGGGACCGGAACCTCCCGCAGCACCAGCCAGGCCAGCGCCGGCAGGAGCAGCAGCTTGGCGGCGCACACCCCCGCCACCAGTCTCTTGTCCTGCACCAGCGCGCCACCGCGCAGGGTGGCGCCCAGGGCGAACAGCGCGCCCGCAGCCGCTGCCGGCCCGAGCAGGTTCAAGAAGCCGGTGAGCGCGACCGGAAGCTCGAGGCGCAGCCACGCCACCACCCCACCGGCGAAGACTGCCAGGATCAGCGGGTTGTGCATCACCGCCCGGCCGACCACACGCAAACCACCCCGACCGGCGGCACCGCCACTCTCGAGCAGCAGGATGGTGAGGCTCTGCAGGACGAGGGTATCGAGCACGACGGCCACGACGCTGGGCAGCGCCAATGCCTCGCCATAAGCCGCGATCAGCAATGGGACGCCCATGTAGCCGACATTGCCCCAAGACGCGGCAAAGGCACAGATCGCGGCCTCCTGCAGGGAGCGGCGCGCGCCCCAGCGCACACCGACGAAGACGACGGCGTAGAGCAGCAGGCAGCTGCCTTCGTAGCCGACGTAGATCGTCCAGTCGGTCAGGCGCTCGAAGGCTGTGGTCGCGACCTTGTGGAACAGCAGCGCCGGCAGAGCGAACCAGAACACGAATGAGTTGAGCCCGAGCAGACCGGCATCATCGAGAAGGCGGTATCGAGTGGCCAGCATGCCGCACAGCAGCACGGCGAAAAATGGCAGCGCCACGCCAAGGATGGTGGCCAACTTCGCACTCCGGCAGGTCGACGGGTCGCCACCACCCTAGCGAGCAACGACCTCGTCCGGCAATGCGGCCAAAAGAAGAGAGGCCGGCAGTCCTCCTGCCGGCCTCCTGCTCGACCGTGGTCGCGTCGAGGCGGTCAGGCCGCCTCGCGCATCCGTGTTTGCGCCGCCGACGTGGTCGCACTCATCAGCGCCTGGGTGAGCTCCATGTAGCGCTGCGTGAGGCGCGCCGTGCGCTCCAGGCTGCTGCGCAGGAACTCGCCCTGCAACTCGAAGATCTGCTCCCAATCGACCGCGCGCATGACCTGGTTCCAGTCGACGGTGGCGACGAGCTTGCGCAGCATCTCGGCGTTCTGCTGGCTCTGCTCGTGGCCGATGGACAGCAGCATGCGACCGAGCTCGCTCGCACCTTCGGTCGACTGCCGCGCCATCTCCCGCTGCAGCTCGCCCGCGGAGCCGGTTGCCCGCTGAACGACCTGCAGGCCCTGGCGGGCCAGGCCGGCCGTCTGGTCGACGGCGGCGCGTGTCGCCTCGGCTGCCTGGCCGGAAGCACGCTTGCCGGTCTCGGCCACCTGCTCGACCGTGCGCTTGCCGGCTTCGGCCGCCTTGTCGAGCGTGGCCTTGCCCTCGTGCCGCTCGTCACGGCCAGCCTCGCTGCTGAAGTCGAGCGATTTGCGCAGCTGCTCGAGCGTCACCGGACCCACACCCGGAACCTCGTCGAGCATGTCCAGGCTGATGTTGCCCTTGCGCTGCAGCTTGAGGATCTCGTCGGCAAGGTCGGGCCGCAGGCCGGCGACATCGACGAGCTCCTCGCGCGTGGCGACATTGATGTTCGGCTTGGCCATGAAAGGGTTCTCCTCGTGCTGGTTGTACCGGAACCGGCCATTGTCCGGGCCGGCCCTTCGCCGCCATGGCGTCTGCGCTCGGCAGGAGCGCCGCGGGCGTTTCCGGGCCGGTCATGGCCCGGACATGGCGACGTCGCGATGACACACGTTCACGGGCACAGGTCTCGCGAACCGCCATCGAGATCGGTTGCCTGCACAACGGCACTGCCGGGGAGTCGTTCCGGAGAATCTTCTCGGCGATCTGCCCACGTCCGTCCGCCGTCGACGATGTACCGCCGCTCCATCCTCGCAAGAGACGACGTGCTGGCAATGGCAGGAATTCGAGAATTGATCGAGACTAGGGTGACAAATCGAACTATTTTAAATATAGAATTGCTATTCCATGGCTTACAATGATCGCACGTTGCTGCAGTATGGGCCAAGAAGTTTCTTGGAGATGAATCATGGCCATGAATATCGATAGCAGCCTGGACTTGGCTTTGCTGGGGCTGACGCTGCGGCGTGCGACCGATCTGCCGTCCTTGTGCCGTTCGGCCCAGGCGCTGATGACGCCGTGGGCCACGCCGACCTTGGATGTCATCGAGGGACGCGCGATCCGGCTCGCCGAGCACGGCGCGCTGGGTATCACGACGGTCACCGTCCGCGCCTCGCCACAGGGCCGCCGCACCTTCGAGCGGTTGATGCAGCAGGACATGCCCGAGCACGATCATGCCTTGGCGATGGCCGTCGAGGCGGTGAAGCTCGCCTGCCTCGACCTGCTCGAGCCCCCGGCACGAATGGTGGTGGTGGCCGATCTGATCGCCGCCCGGCAGCGCTGCCAGCTCCGCCTCAGTGCCCGGCTGGCCGGCAGCGAGGATCAGCCGTCGGCCGTGCGGCGTGGGTTGCGGCACCAGCTGCGCCTGTTGGAGAGTGGCCTCGAGGTGCTGCAACACCACCTGCTGCCCGGTCGCGACGGTGTGCTCGCGTCCATGTGAAGCCGGCACCACCGGCATGAGGCAGGGCTAGAGCAGCTCCTCGAGCACCGGGATCAACGGCAGATCGGCCGCAGGCATCGGCAGGTCGCGCAACGCGCGTGGCCGCAACCAGCGGAGCGCCTGCCCTTCACATGGCTTGGGCTCGCCGCGCCAGACCCGGCAGACATAGAGCGGCATCAGCAGATGGAAGGTCTCGTAGCGATGCGAGGCGAAGGTGAGCGGTGCCAAGCAGCTGGTCTCGGTGTCGACGCCCAGCTCCTCGCGCAGCTCCCGGATCAGGCAAGCCTCGGGCGTCTCGCCCGGCACCAGCTTGCCGCCCGGGAACTCCCACAAGCCCGCCATCGACCGGCCCGCCGGGCGCTGCGCCACCAGCACGCGGCCATCCGCGTCGACCAGGGCGCAGGCCGCGACCAGCAGCAGGGGGATGGCGACCGCCTCAGGAGCGGTAGTCGGCATTGATGTCGATGTAGCCGTGGGTGAGATCGCAGGTCCACACTCTGGCGTCCCCGCCGCCATCGCCGACCACGACGTCGATCACCACCTCGCGACCGGCGAGGTGGGCGGCGACCGGCGCTTCGTCGAGATCGGGGACCGCGGCGCCGCCGCGCGCCACGTCGTGCCCGCCGAAGGCCACGCCGAGCCTGGCCATGTCCGTGGGCTCGCCGGACTTGCCGACGGCCATGATCACCCGGCCCCAGTTGGCGTCACCGCCGGCGATCGCCGTCTTGACCAGGGGCGAGTTCGCGATCGCGAGCCCGATCCGCCGCGCCGAGGCGGCGCTTGCCGCGCCGTGGACCCTGACCTCGATCAGCTTCTGTGCGCCCTCGCCGTCCTTGACCACTTGAAGTGCCAGATCCAGCAGCACACGGTCGAGGGCGGCGCGGAAATCCCCGAGCCGCGTATCGTCGGCGCGTGCCACCGGCACGTTGCCGGCGGCGCCGGTGGCCAGCAGCAGGAGCGTGTCCGAGGTCGAGGTGTCGCTGTCGACGGTGATCGCGTTGAACGAGGCGTCCGCCCCCGTCTGCAGCAGGCTCTGCAGCACGTCCGCGGGCAGGGCCGCGTCGGTCACGACGAAGGACAGCATCGTCGCCATGTCGGGGGCGATCATGCCCGAGCCCTTGGCGATGCCCGCGATCGTCACCGTCGTTCCGTCGATCGTGGCACTGGCCGCGGCGCCCTTGGGAAACGTGTCCGTGGTCATGATCGCACGGGCCGCCGCCTCGATCCCGTCCGGACGCAAGGCAGCGGCGAGCTCGCCGACCCGGGCCGTGATCTTCTCGACCGGCAGCCGTTCGCCGATGACCCCGGTCGAGGCCACGAACACCTCCTCGGGCTCGCAGCCGATGGCGGCGGCCACCGCCTCGGCTTCCGCGCGCACGGCGGCATCGCCCTCGCCGCCGCGGAAGACGTTGGCGTTGCCGGAATTGACGATCACTGCCCGCGCGCGGCCCGATGGCAGGATCTTCCGCCCCCACAGCACCGGATGGCCCGCCGTGGTCGAGCGCGTGAACACGCCGGCCACGGTGGTGCCGGCCTGCACCTCGATCAAGGTGAGGTCGTGCCGGTTGCGGTAGCGGATGCCGGCTTCGAGCGTCGCGAAGCGCGCGCCGGCGACCGCGGGCAGAGACGGAAACCGCTCGGGCGCCAGCGGTGAGCGATGCGTGATCTCGGCCATGGGAGGACGTTACGGCTGCTGGGTCGTCGTCTTGGGGGTGCCGTCGATGTTGAACAGCTCGATGGTGGCGCCCTTGCGCATGTCGGTCAGTAGCGCAGTCACGATCTCGTGGGCAACCTGCTGGCGAATCTCGGACTCCTTCTCCTCGAAGGTCGGCACCGATTCGCGCCGGTCGATGACCTTGATGACGTGCCAGCCGAACTGCGACTGCACCGGCGTCGTCCCGACGGTGCCGGGCTCGATCGTGAACGCCGCATCGGCGAACTCCGGCACCATCGCGTCCCGCTTGAAGTAGCCGAGGTCGCCGCCGTTGCTCTTGGCCGACGGATCGGTCGACTTCTCCTTGGCCAGGGTCGCGAAGTCGGCGCCGTCCTGGAGCTGCTTGATGATCGCCTTCGCCTCGGCCTCGTCGGCGACGAGGATGTGCGCCGCATGGGTCTCCTCGACGGCGAAGCCGGGCTGGCTCTTCATCGCGTCGTAGGCGGCGTGCAGCTTCTCGTTGGTGCTGCCCTGCTCGATCGCCTGCTTGATGTAAGCATCGCGCAGCACGCTGTCCCGGGCACGGGCGATCATCGCCTGCGTCTCCGGATCGTCCGCCAGGCCCTTCTTCTCGGCCGCCGCCAGCACGAGCTGGCTCACCACCACCTGATCGAGCAGCGGATCGTAGATGGCGTCGACCGGGCCCTGCCGGTACTGCTCGGGCAGTCCCTCATAGGCGGCGATGAGATCGCTCTTGTGAATCTGCGTGCCGTTGACGATGGCGACAACGGGATCGGGCGTCTCGGCACGAGCCGATGCAGCCAGGGAGAGCACGGCCAGGGCCGTGGTGGCGAGAGCGATGCGGCGCATGCGGAAAGGCTCCGGGAGGGTAAAAGAAGGCGCGGATAAACCACAAAGGGCCGAGCCCGACAAGCGCCACGCCATGACGGCCTCAGCTCGTCGGGATCAGCTCCCGTGGCAGTAGAATGTACAGTTGACCCTGGCTCTTCATGTGGCCAGCCAAATGCTCCGCGACCTGGCCTGCGCCCCAAAAGACGTCGCCGCGGACCGGTCCTTGGATCGCGCCACCGGTGTCCTGCGCCACCATCAGCCGCTGCAGCGGACGATCGCCGTCGGGGTAGGGAGCGGTGCTGTCGAGCCAGACCGGGGCGCCCAGAGGCAGGAACTTGCGGTCGACGGCGAGCGACCGGCCCGGCGTCAACGGCACTCCCTGCGCACCGACGGGGCCCGGGGCGGAGGCCAGGTTCGGCAGCTCGCGGAAGAACACGTAGGAGGCGTTGCGCGCCATCATCCCCGGCGCCTGCTCGGGATGCGCCTCGAGCCACGCCTGGATCGCCTGCATCGACATCTGCTCGCGCGGAATGGCGCCGATCTCGATCAGGTCCTTGCCGATCGCACGGTAGGGATGGCCGTTCTGGTCGGCATAGCCGACACGGACCGTGGCGCCGTCCGCCAGCCTGACCTGGCCCGAACCCTGGATCTCGAGGAAGAAGCGCTGCACCGGGTCGTCGACCCACAGCAGTTCCAGTCCCCGTCCGGCCAGGGCACCGTCATCGATGGCGGCGCGGTCGGCGAACGGCACGAGCTTGCCCTCGGCGACCCGGCCGGCGACCCGGCGACCTTTCAAATCCGGATCGAACAGACCGAGATCGACGGTCACCAGCTCGGGCGGCCGACGGTAGAGCGGGTAGCGGTAATGCCCGTCCGCG
Organism: Geminicoccaceae bacterium; assembly: GCA_039808865.1. Taxonomy (GTDB): domain Bacteria; phylum Pseudomonadota; class Alphaproteobacteria; order Geminicoccales; family Geminicoccaceae; genus Benzoatithermus. The sequence continues at coordinate 64,015 of JBDHTW010000005.1, read as the reverse complement.
GTCCGCGCACCGTTGAGCAGCGGCTCGTAGTAGCCGGTGAGCAGGCCCTTCGGGTTGCCGGCGTCGGTCACCGCGAACGGGACGAAGGTGGTCTCGAAGAACGTCCTCGCCGGAACCGCCGCGAGCGGCGTCTGCGCGGCTGCGGCGCAAGCCGGCTGCCAGTCGGCCACCCTGCCGCCCAGCTCGCCGCTGCCACCGACCGGGCGGTCCGCCGGCAGCTTCTGCCATCGGGCACAGCTGCGCTGGAACGCGGCCAGTGCGGGGGATGCATCGTCGTCCTGCCAGCCCGGCAAGGCGTCGAAGCCGACGGTCTGCAGCTTGAGGACGGGCTCGGCCGGTGCTGGTGGCTTGCGCTCGCCGCAGGCGGCAAGCGCCGTCAGCAGGGCCAGGAGCGGAAGCCAGCGAGACATGCGGTAACCCGACGGCACTGCGTCAGGAGGACGCACCCGTCTCGACCAGCTGCCAGTTCGGGTCGCGCGAACGGGTGTCGCGCTCGAAGGTCCACAGATCGATCACCGTGTCGATCTGCTTGGGGTCGCCCTCGACGATGCTGCCGTTGCGGTCGCGGGTGACGTTGATCTGCTCGCTCGTGAAGCGCACGCTGACCCGCGCCCGTGAACCCTGCAGCCCCGCCTCCACCAGCTCGGCGCTGCGCGTGGCGACGAGCTCGGTCGAAAGCTGCTGGCCGGCGCGTTCCCGGGCGTCGATGGCGCCGGCGAACTGGGCGAAGACCTCGTTGGCGAGCAGGGGCCGCAGCGCCGCCTGGTCGCCCTTGGCGTAGGCCTCGACGATCATGGCAAACGCGGCCCGTGCGCCCTGCAGGAAATGATCGGGATCGAAGCTCGGATCGGCCCGCCGGATCGCGGCCACACCCGACTTGACCGGATCGAACGGGCCTTCGTGGACGGGCTCTTCCGCGGCCGGCGGCGGAGGCGCGCGCTCGGGCATGGGGACGACGTTGTCGCCGCCCCGTTGCGCCGATCGCTGGGTGATCGCGTCGACGCGCGGCCGTTCGTTGCCGGTCTTGCGGCCCAGCACGCTCCGCAGGCGAAAGGCGATGAACGCCGCCACCATCGCGAAGAAAAGGATGTCGAGATAAGCGAATCCGTCAGACATACCGCTGGATCACAGGCCGCCGGCTGGCGATGGGTACAAAGCCGATCCCGATGCCCCGCATCGGACCGCACCGTTGGATACCTTCCATCATATAATCTGCAAGCAGCAAAAACAAACTGGGCCCGATTCGCTGCGGCATCGACGCCCGAGGGGCACGCCGCCGCGCTTGCCTCGACGGCGCCGGCTTCTCTACAACGCGCAGCCACGTGGCCGGCACCGCCGCGGACAAGGAGTACTGCGATCGTGAATCGCCCGCCCTGGGCAACAGCGGCATGACCCTGTTGATCCGTCATGCGGAATCGGCCTGGAACGAGCATTTCGGAGCCAGCCGCATCGATGTCGGCTGGCCCGATCCGCCGTTGACCGCACGGGGTATCGAGCAGGCGCAGGCGGCGGCCGAGCGCCTGCGCGCCGAGGACATCCGCCGCGTGATCACCAGCCCCTACCGGCGCACGTTGCAGACCGCCTCGATCATCGCCGGGGCGCTCGGGCTGCCGATCACGCTCGATCCTTCCGTGCGCGAGCGCTGCGCCTTCTCCTGCGACCAGGGCACGGCGCCCGGCGAGCTGGCGCGGCTCTGGCCCGAGCTCGATTTCACCGGTCTGGACGAGCTGTGGTGGGGCGGGGTGATCGAGAGCTGGACCAGTCTTGCCGCCCGCTGTGCCGCGTTTCGCGCGCGGCTGGGCCGGGCCGCCGACCGCGACAGGGTCTGCGTCGTGACCCACTGGGGCTTCATCCGCGGCCTCACCGGCGCCGAGCTGCACAACACGGATTTCATCCGCCTCGCCTGGGACGAGGCGCCAGCACGCAATTGAGGGAGCCTTTGCAATGGCCGACAACACGAGCAGCCCCAACGGCGGCGCGCCGGAGGGCGATGCCGCCCAGGCGGGGCCGCGACTTTCCATCCTGACGCAGTACGTCAAGGACCTGTCCTTCGAGAACCCGCGCGCGCCCTACGGGCTGCAGGCGGGCCAGCCGCGGCCGGAGATCCAGATCCAGGTCGACGTGCGTGCCGCTGCGGTGGGCGAGACCCAGTACGAGGTCGTGCTCGACCTCAACGTCAATGCCAAGTCCGGCGACAACTCGGTGTTTCTGGTCGAGCTCGCCTATGGCGGCCTGTTCGCGCTGGAGAACATCCCCGCCGACAGCCTGCAGCCGCTGCTGCTGATCGAATGCCCGCGCCTCCTGTTCCCGTTCGCGCGGCGGGTGGTCGCCGACGCGACGCGCGACGGCGGCTTTCCGCCGCTGATGATCGATCCGATCGACTTCGTGCAGCTCTTCCGCCGGCGGGTGCAGCAGGGTGGCGAGACGGTCCAGGCCTAAGCCGGGACCGGGCTTCACTACGTGGCCGGAATCCGTGCGGCAGCCTGCAGCCGCCGCACGGCAGCCGCAACGTCGGGAACGAGCTCGACGAGCTGCATCGCCGCCGCGTCGGCGAACCCGCTCGTCACGAACTGGTCGACCATGGCCCGGTAGGGCTGCCAAAATCCGCCCAGATCGACCAGCAGGACCGGCTTGGCGTGATAGCCGAGCTGGCGCAAGGTCACCGCGTCCAGGATCTCGTCCAACGTCCCGAGGCCGCCCGGCAGGGCCACGAACGCATCGGCTTCCTGGATCAGAAGCTGCTTGCGCTCGAACATCGTGGCGGTCACGCGCAGCTCGGTGACGTCGCGCTTGCCGACCTCGCGATCGAGCAGCCGCTGCGGGATCACGCCCAGCACCGGACCCCCGGCCGCCAATGCCGCCCGGGCGGCGATGCCCATGAGGCCGACCTCGCCACCACCATAGACCAGCCGCCAGCCGAGCCCACCGATGGCGGTGCCGAATGCCTGGGCCGCCTCGGCGCATGCGGGGTCGCGGCCCGGCCGCGAGCCGCAGAACAGAGCGACGGCGAACCGGCCGCCGCCGTGACCATCGGTCATCGGCAGGTGCTCAGGCGGCCTTGGCGTGCCCGCGGGTGAGGCCGTGGTAATCGTCGATCAGCTGCTTGGTCACGGGACCGAGCTGGTAGGTCAGATCGTCGATCGCCCGGACCGGGGTGATCTCGGCCGCCGTGCCGGTGACGAACATCTCCTGCACCTCGGTCAGTTCCTCGGGGCGGATATGCCGCTCGATCACGTTGTAGCCCCGCTTCTTCGCCAGATCGATCACCGTGCGGCGGGTGATGCCGTTGAGGAAGCAATCGGGCGTGGGGGTGTGGATCTCGCCGTTCATGACGAGGAACACGTTGGCGCCGGTCGTCTCGGCGACGTAGCCGCGATAGTCGAGCATCAACGCGTCGCCGAACCCCTTGGCCTCGGCATCGTGCTTGCAGATGGTGCAGATCATGTACAGGCCCGAGGCCTTGGCGTGTACCGGTGCCGTGTTGGGGGCCGGGCGCTGGTAGATGGCCCGGGTCAGGCGCAGGTCACGGTAGTACGCACCCCATTCCCAGACCGCGATCGCCACGTTGATCTTCGACTGCTGGGCGGAGACGCCCATCTGCTCGGAGCCGCGCCATGCGATCGGGCGCACGTAGCAGTCCTTGAAGCCCATCTTGGCCACCGTGGCGGCCTTGGCCGCATCGAGCTCGGCTGCCGAGTAGGGCACGTCGAAGCCCAGGATGCGGCCGCTGTCGATGAGCCGCTGGCTGTGCTCGGTGCTCTTGAAGATCCGACCGTCGTAGCAGCGCTCGCCCTCGAAGACGGCGCTGCCATAATGCAGGCCGTGGGTGAGTACGTGCACCTTCGCCTCACGCCATGCCACGAACTCGCCGTTGAGCCAGATTTGGCCGTCACGGTCGTCATACGGAATCAGGTTCGACATGGGAGGTGCCTTGCGCGCGGCGAACGACGTTAATTGCCAGAATGAAGGATTGCGATCGCTATCACCGGCCCCCATAAGTGTCAATCAACGGCCGGCGCAGATCCCCTAGCCTCCAGACGATGACATCGCCCAACCCATTGTTCTTGCGCGAGGAAGAGCTCGAGCGGGGGCTCGAGCTGCTCTATTTCGCGACCCACCAGCTCAATCTCGATGTGCTGGCGCTGCGGGCGCAGGCGGCGATCGACGAAACCGATCACCGGACATTGTTCCTGATCGAGCGGCAGCCCGGCATCACCCTCGCCGATCTCAGCAGCGTGCTGGGGATGAGCAAGCAGACCTTGTCGCGGCACCTGAAGCGCTTGGCCGATGCCGGACTGATCGATCAGGGCACGACGGCGAGCGACCGGCGCAAGCGGCCGCTGCGGCTGACCGAGAAGGCGGCCGCGATGCTGGGGGAGATCAAGACTTTGCAGAAGCGCCGGCTGCGGTTGGCGTGCAAGAGTGCGGGAGCCACGGCGGTCGAGGGCTTCCAGCGCGTGCTGCTCGACCTCGTGGGCGAGCCCCGGCGCGAGCTGCTGCGCCGGCTGACGGCAGGGATTCGCGGGCGATGAGCGAAGAGACCGAGGACGCGCCCCATATTCTCGTGGTCGACGACGATGCGCGGCTGCGCCAGCTCCTGCATCGCTACCTGGTGCAGAACGGCCACTTCGTCACCACCGCGGCGGATGCCGCCGAGGCCAAGGAGAAGGCCAAGAACATGGCCTTCGACCTGATGGTGGTCGACGTGATGATGCCGGGCCAGGACGGTCTGTCGCTGACCGAGGAGCTGCGCCACGAGAGCGACGTGCCGATCCTGCTCCTGACCGCGCGCGGCGCGCCCGAGGACCGCATCCGCGGGCTCGAGGCCGGTGCCGACGACTACCTGGCCAAGCCGTTCGAGCCGCGCGAGCTGCTCCTGCGCATCGCCACCATCCTGCGCCGCGTCCAGGCCACCCGGACCGACGACGTGATCCGTTTCGGCCCGTTCACCTTCAACCGGCACACGGCCGAGCTGCGCCGGCACGACGACGTCATCCATCTGACGACGGGCGAGATCTCGCTGCTGCAGGCATTGGCGGCCAAGCCCGGCCGCTCGGTCAGCCGGGCGGAGCTCGGCGACAAGGGGGTCGTGGCCGGCTCCGACCGGGCCGTCGACGTGCAGATGGCCCGCCTGCGGCGCAAGATCGAGGACGATCCCCGCCAGCCGCGCTACATCCTGACCATGCGCGGTTCCGGCTACGTGCTCAGGCTCGGCAGTTGAGCGCGATCGGCCGCCTGCGGCGGCTGCTGAACCGGACCGTGGTGCCGCGCAGCCTGTTCTGGCGCTCGCTGCTCATCGTCGTCATTCCGCTGCTGATCATGCAGCTCGTGCTGACCTACGTGTTCTACAACCGGCACTGGGACACCGTGACCCTCTGGCTGGCGCTGGGCGTGGCCGGCGAGGTGTCGATGCTCACGGAGCTGATCGAGCAGGCGCCCGACGAGGCGGGCCGGAACGCCCTGATCGAGCAGGCATGGCGTCATCTCGACCTCGACGTCACGCTGCAGCCGGACGGCAACCTCGCGGCCGCGGTGGCGGCCGCCGGCATCGCCACCGCGGTCGGCCATATCGACAACAAGATCCTGGAGGCGTTCCAGGAGCGGCTGCATCGTCCGTTCGCGGTCGATCTCGATACCGACGATCCCGACCGGATCGCGGTCTTCGTCCAGACCGACCGCGGCCTGATGACGGTGCTGGCCGCGCGCAAGCGGGTCACCAGCACGACGGCGTGGCTGCTGCTGGCCTGGATGGTCGGCAGCTCGGTCGTCCTGGCGGCGATCGCGGTCTACTTCCTGCGGCTGCAGGTGCGCCCGATCCGCCAGCTCGCCGATGCGGCGGACAGCTTCGGCAAGGGCCGCGACGTCGGCGACTTCCGGCTGCGGGGGGCCATGGAGATCAGGCAGGCGGCGCATGCCTTCAACCTGATGCGCCACCGGATCCTCCGCCACATCAGCCAGCGGACCGAGATGCTGGCGGCGGTCAGCCACGATCTGCGCACGCCGCTGACCCGGATGCGGCTCGAGCTGGAGCTGATGGGGGCGCCGGACGACGCGGTCCTGGCCGGCCTGCGCCAGGACGTCGACGACATGTCGAAGCTGGTCGAGGAATATCTGGGCTTCGCCCGCGGCGAGGGCCGCGAGGCCGTGGAGCCGACCGAGCTTCTGCCGATCCTCGAGAGCATGCAGCACCGGGCCGAGCGCAGCGGCGTCACGCTGGAGATCACGATGGATCGGCGCATCAGGCTGCCGCTACGCCCGATCGCCTTCCATCGCTGCCTCGGCAATCTGGTCGACAATGCCTGCCGCTACGCACGCTGGATCGGCATCTCGGCAAAGCAGAAGGGCGAGATGGTGGAGATAGCGGTCGACGACAACGGCCCCGGCATCCCGGAGGCTTATCGCGAGAAGGTGCTGGAGCCGTTCGTGCGCCTGGACGAGCGATCGGGCGAGGAGAGCACCGGCACCGGGCTCGGGCTGACCATCGCCCGCGACGTGGTCCTGTCCATGGGCGGCGATCTCAAGCTCGAGCAGTCGCGCCATGGCGGGCTGCGCGCCGTGCTGCGGATGCCGGCCTAGCCATGGCCGGGCCCACCCCGTCCGCTCTGCCGATCGTGCTGGCCTCGCGCAGTCAGGCGCGGGCCGGCATCCTGCGCGCGGCTGGCATCGCCTTCACCCAGGTTGAGGCCGCGGTCGACGAGGCCGGCGTGCGCGAGGCGCTGCATGCCGAAGGCGTGCCCGTCGAGGACGCCGCCGTCGTGCTGGCCGAGCTGAAGGCGGCCCAGGTCGCCGGCCGCGCGCCGCACGAGGCCATCGTGCTCGGCGCCGACCAGCTGCTCGAAGTCGAGGGGCGCTGGCTGGAGAAGCCCATCGACCGCAGCGCCTCCCGGCGGCAGCTCGAGGAGCTGCGCGGCCGCCGGCATCGTCTGGTCAGCGGCGTGGTGGCGTTCCGCGGCGGCAGCCGGATCTGGCATCATGTCGGCGTGGCCCGGCTGTGGATGCGCGGGCTGACCGACGCGGAGCTCGACCGCTATCTCGCCGCCGCGGGCGAGGGCGTGCTGGGCTGCGTCGGCGCCTATCAGCTCGAAGGCCTCGGGGCGCAGCTCATGGCACGCATCGAGGGCGACTACTTCACCATTCTCGGCCTGCCGCTGCTGCCGGTGCTGCAGATGCTGCGCGACCAGGGCGTGCCGCTGCCGTGATCGTCCTCGGGCTCACCGGCTCCATCGCCATGGGCAAGAGCCGCGTCACCACGATGTTCCGTGCCTTCGGCGTGCCGGTCTTCGACGCCGATGCCGAGGTGCATGCCCTGTTCGCAGCCGGTGGTGCCGCGGTACGACCCGTGCTCGCCGCCTTTCCGGGCTGCCGCGATGCCGGGGGCGGGATCGATCGCGGCGTGCTCGGCCGGCTGGTCCTTGGCAGGCCGGAGGAGTTGCGCCGGCTCGAGAGCATCGTCCATCCGCTGGTGCGCTCGGCGGAGGGCCAGTTCCTGCGCCGTGCCTGCCGGGCCGGCGCGAGGCTGGTCGTCCTCGACATCCCGCTGCTGTTCGAGACCGGAGGCGAGGATCGCGTCGACGCCGTGGCGCTGGTGTCGGCCAGCACGATGCTCCAGGGGCAGCGTGCGCTGCGCCGGCCCGGCATGACGCCGGCCAAGCTCGCCAGCATCCGTCGGGCGCAGCTCCCCGACCGCGAGAAGCGCAAGCGCGCCGATTTCGTGATCCCATCCGGTTACGATCGTGGGGCCACCGCCCGCAACGTGCGAACGGTGATCGCCGCCGCGGCGGTGCTGCGCGCACGGGCCTGGCCGACCCTGTGGACCAAGCACGCTACCGGTGCGCCGGCACGCTGATCTGCCGGCCTTTGGGCACCGACCCGGCTGGTCCCGGTGTGGCGACCGGGCTATGTCGACGGGCAACGGGAGTTGCCGATGCTGCGTGAGATCGTCCTCGATACCGAGACCACCGGGCTCGACCCCGACCGCGGCCACCGCATCGTCGAGGTGGCCGGCGTCGAGCTGAACGACCATCTGCCGACCGGCCGGACGTTCCACAGCTACATCAACCCGGAACGCGACATGCCCGAGGAGGCGTTCCGGGTGCACGGGTTGAGCGCCGCGTTCTTGCGCGACTTTCCGGTCTTCGCCGACGTCGCCGGGCCGCTGCTCGAGTTCCTCGGCGACAGCCGGCTCGTCATCCACAACGCCGTCTTCGACATCCGTTTCCTCAACGCCGAGTTCACCCGGCACGGCTACGAGGCCTTGGGCATGGGCCGCGCGCTCGACACGCTGCAGCTGGCGCAGCGGCGCTTTCCCGGCGCGCAGGCCAATCTCGACGCGCTGTGCCGGCGCTTCGCGATCGACAATTCCACGCGCAAGCTGCACGGTGCCTTGCTCGACTGCGAGTTGTTGGCCGAGGTCTATCTGCACCTGATCGGCGGCCGCCAGACGATGCTGGGCCTCGACCGGCCGGGTGCCCGTCGGGGTGGGGCGGTGGTGGCCCGGACCGTGCGGCCACCGCGCCCGCATGCGCCATCGGCGGCCGAGGAGGCGGAGCATGCGGCGTTCATCGCCAAGCTCGACCAGCCGATCTGGCTGAGCTGAGCCGCCACTGCGACGCGCGGGCGCTTTGCCCTCCCGCGACAACCGGATAAAACCCGCACAGCCCGCCCATTTCGCTTCGCCTCATCCCGTGGCCGTGGAGACTCGTGATGCAGAAGATCAAGGTGCAGAAGCCCATCGTCGAGCTCGACGGCGACGAGATGACCCGGATCATCTGGCAGATGATCAAGGACAAGCTGATCCTGCCCTATCTCGACGTCGAGCTGCTGTACTACGACCTCGGCATCGAGCATCGCGACGCCACCGACGACAAGGTCACCGTGGAGGCGGCCGAGGCGATCAAGAAGCACAATGTCGGCGTCAAGTGCGCGACGATCACCCCGGACGAGGCCCGGGTGAAGGAGTTCGGCCTCAAGTCGATGTGGAAGTCGCCCAACGGCACCATCCGCAACATCCTGGGTGGTACGATCTTCCGCGAGCCCATCGTCTGCAAGAACGTGCCCCGGCTGGTGCCCGGCTGGACGCAGCCGATCGTCATCGGCCGCCATGCCTTCGGCGACCAGTACCGCGCCACCGACATCAAGGTCCCGGGCAAGGGCAAGCTGCGCCTGATCTTCGAGCCGGACGGCGGTGGACAGCCGCTCGACATCGAGGTGTTCAAGTTCCCCGATTCCGGCGTCGCCATGGCGATGTACAACCTGGACGAATCGATCCGCGACTTCGCCCAGGCGTCGATGAACTACGCGCTCAACCGCGGCTTCCCGCTCTACCTCTCGACCAAGAACACCATCCTCAAGGCCTATGACGGCCGGTTCAAGGATCTGTTCCAGGAGGTGTTCGACACCCAGTTCAAGGACAAGTTCCAGGCCGCCGGCCTGACCTACGAGCACCGGCTGATCGACGACATGGTGGCCTCGGCGCTGAAATGGTCGGGCGCCTTCGTCTGGGCCTGCAAGAACTACGACGGCGACGTGCAGTCGGACACGGTGGCCCAGGGCTTCGGCTCGCTCGGCCTGATGACCTCGGTCCTGCTCACCCCGGACGGCGGCACGGTCGAGGCCGAGGCCGCGCACGGCACGGTGACCCGGCACTATCGCGAGCATCAGAAGGGCAAGCAGACCTCGACCAACCCGATCGCCTCGATCTTCGCCTGGACGCGGGGCCTCGCCTATCGCGGCAAGATCGACGGCACGCCGGAGGTCGAGGCGTTCGCGCACGCTCTCGAGCGGGTGTGCATCGACACGGTCGAGGCCGGGCACATGACCAAGGATCTGGCGGTGCTGATCGGGCCGGACCAGCCCTGGCTCAACACCAACCAGTTCCTCGACAAGCTCGACGAGAACCTCAAGGCCAAGATGAGCGCCTGACCGGCGCGGGCCTTATCCTGGCCATCAGCCGGCGGTCGCCCCGCCGGCTGCGGCGTCCTCCGGCCAGCGCGGCCGGGTCAGCGTGAACGTCTCGCGCACGCGCGCGAAGTCGTCGTAGCCCAGCCGTGCGATCGGATCGAGCCGGACGATGTCGACCATCCCGTCGACGATCACCGCGTCGGCGATGTGAATGCCGACCACGCGTCCGATGACCATGCGGTTGGGCCGGTCGGCCGCGGGTGCCTCGAGCTCGACCATCTGCGACAGCACGCACTCGAGATGGACCGGGCTCTCCGCGACGCGGGGCGGTTTGACCGTCTGCGAGGGAGCCTTGCCGAGCCCGGCATGGACGAACTCGTCGTAGCCGTGCGGCGCCGAGATCGAGCTCGCGTTGACGGCGTGACGCAGCTCCCAGGTCGCCAGATTGACGACGAACTCGCCGGTGGCCGCGATGTTGGCGACCGAGTCCTTGAGGCCGCCATGCTCGTGCGGCCCGGTGGCCGAGAACATCACCTGTGGCGGGCGATAGGCCACGGCGTTGAAGAACGAGAACGGCGCGAGGTTGGCCCGACCCTCGGCATCCAGGGTCGAGATCCAGCCGATCGGACGTGGGACCACGATGGCGTTGAGTGGATTGCGGCGCAGGCCGTGCGGCCGGTCGGTTAGGTAGAACATCTGGAGCTCCCAACGGCAGCCACGGCAGCCAAGACAGGTCATAACCACGAAGGCACAGTGCTTTAGTCGAATGACCGCGGCCGACGTGCTGGAGGCGGAAAATCCTTTACATCGGGCGGCGGCTGCACCATATCACCGGTTCCGAAAAGAGGCCTATGCACAGCGGCGCGCGCGGCGGCGGCATTCTGATCGCTTGACTCTTACCAGGGGTTGGGAGGTCGGTATGGCTGACACCTTCAGCAGCGCTGCGGCGCTTCTTGCTCACACGTCTCCCGTCGACCCGGTGGTCGGTCTGCGACCGCATCTGATCCAGGCGCGCGCCCGGCGGATTCTGGCCGCCTTTCCCGGCGACGTGCTCTACGCGGTCAAGTGCAACGATGCGCCCGAGGTGCTGCGCGCGCTCTGGGATGGTGGCGTACGGCATTTCGACACCGCCTCGATCGGCGAGGTGCGTGCCGTGCGCACGCTCCTGCCGCAGGCACGCTGCCATTTCATGCATCCGGTGAAGAGCGTCGGCGCCATCGCCGAGGCCTATCACGAGCATGGCGTGCGCCGGTTCGTCTTCGACCACCCGGACGAGTTGGCCAAGATCGTGGCGGCCACCGGCTGCGCCGACGATCTGGAGCTGTACGTCCGTCTGGCCGTGCCCGGCGAGGGTGCGCTCCTGACGTTGACCGGTAAGTTCGGTGTCGCCCCGAGCGATGCCGGCGGCTTGGTCAGGGCCGCGCGCGGCCATGCCCAGCGCGTGGGCCTGACCTTCCACGTCGGCTCGCAGTGCGTCGATCCTGCCGCCTATGGCCGGGCGATGGCTCGGGTGGCCGAGGTGGTGGGCGAGGTCGGACCGGTCGACGACATCGATGTCGGTGGCGGTTTTCCGGCCCGCTACATCGGCGACGAGCCCGAGTTCGAGCAGTTCGTCGGCGTGATCCGCGAAGCCATGGCCGTGCACGGCATGGCCTGCCGGCTGCAGTGTGAGCCCGGGCGGGCGTTGGTGGCCGACGGTGCCTCGGTGCTGGCGCGGGTCGAGCTGCGTCGTGGGCACAGCCTTTATCTCAACGACGGCGTGTACGGCAATCTGGCCGAGCTGCGCTGGATCGGACCGCAGTTTCCGATGCGTTTGGTCCGTGCCGGTGGCGGTGGCGACCGCCAGGGCTTCGACCTGTACGGCCCCACCTGCGACAGCATCGACAGCATGCCGGGTCCGCACTGGCTCCCGGCCGACACCGACGACGGCGACTGGGTCGAGGTCGGGATGATGGGCGCCTACTCGAACGCGCTGAAGACCGGCTTCAACGGCTTCTCGAGCGAGAAGCTGGCGATCCTGCGCGATGCCGGCTGGTACCTCGGTGGCCGGGGGCGGCAGCTTGCCGGCGCCGGGGCGCGGTCGTTGGCGGCCTGAACAAAGGGCTGGATCTTCACCGGGCTTTCGAGCCAGCCTGCACGGCCGGTCGCCCGCCGGGGTCGGGACCCGTGCGGGCGACGGCCGCATCGCCGAGGACGGGCGGCGCGTTCGGCACGATGCAGTTTGGCGGGGATGCATGAGCTTCGACGCTCTCGAGCGTGAACTCACCAGGTGGCTGGTCGGCTGCGGGCTGGATCTCCGCAACGACGTGGAGATGCTGGACGGGCTCTGCGACCGGCTCGTTGCGGCGGGGGTGCCGTTGTGGCGGGTGGCGACCGGCTCCAAGCTCCTGCATCCGCTTCTCGACGCCCGCGGCTACCGGTGGCTGCGCGGCGAGGGCTGCATCAAGGAGGACTACGCGCGCCGCGAGGTCAGCGAGGACAACGAGGAATGGATCAGGAGCCCCTTCTACCATCTCATCCACCGCCTCAACGCATCGGAGCTGCGACGACGGCTCGACGGTGACTATCGGCGCGGCGAGTTCCCGCTCCTGGATCGGTTCGTGGACGAGGGCAGCACGGACTATCTGGCGCTGTCGATCGATTTTGCCCGGCCGGTGCGTCGCTCCGACGTGCGCGGCATGTTGTGCTCGTACCAGACCGACCGCGCCGGCGGCTTCACGGAGGCCGAGGCCGAGCTGCTGCGCCGCGTGTCGCTGCCGCTGGCGCTGGTCCACCAGACGGCCATCGCCATCGAGACTTCGGATACCCTGGTCACGACCTACCTGGGCGCCGATGCCGGCCGGCGCGTGCTCGAAGGCGCCATCGCGCGCGGCACCGCCGAGAGCGTGCGTGCCATATTGTGGTACAGTGACCTGGAGGGCTTCACCCGGATCGCCGATACCGCCCCGGCAGCGGCCGTGCTGGACCTCCTGAACGACTATGCCGAGACCGTGGTCGAGCGCGTCCAGGCCCATGGCGGCCAGGTCCTGAAGTTCATCGGCGACGGCATTCTCGCCATGTTCCCACTGGCCGACGGCGCCGTGCCTTGCGGCAAGGCGCTGGACGCCGCCATGGACGTGCTGGCGGCGACCGCCAGGCTGAGCGAGCGGCGGGCGCAGGCCGGATCGCTCGCCAGCGGCATCCATGTCGCCCTGCATCTGGGCGACGTGCTCTATGGCAATATCGGTAGCCCGGATCGGCTCGACTTCACCGTGGTCGGCCCCGCCGTCAACGAGGTGGCCCGGATCGAGGCGCTGTGCCGCTCGCTCGAGCAGCAGGTCATCGTCTCCTCGGCCTTCGCGCATGGCGCGGGGCCCGCACGCAGGCGCCTAGTCTCGCTTGGTCGCTACGCGCTCAAAGGCGTGCGGCGGCCGGAAGAGCTGTTCACGTTGGATGCGGAGATCTGACCGGCCGGCCATCACAAGCCGGCCATCCTCAGCCCGACGATCGTCAAAAAGCCCCCGACGAGCCCGCTCAGGGCCGTCGGCCAAGCCCGTTCGATCAGCCGATGGTGCAAAAGCTGCTCCGCGCGCTCGGCGCGGGCCAGGGCCTCGGCGAGAGCCTGCAGGTAGCGCAGGTGCAGGCCATGCGCGTCGCTTACCTCGGCAGCCGGGCGCCGGTCACCTGCCGGTAGTGCTTCCGAGCGGAGCGGCCGGAACGTCCGGCCGGGGTGGCGTGCGGGCGTGAACATCGCCGTTGCATGCATGATCCTCTCCTTTCCGGCAGTGGGGCCGGGCTGATCCTGAATGCGTTTGTTCTTGTTTTGTTCTATGGGCCGACCTTGCGCGCAAGGACGAAGCCGGTCAACTCACGACATGTAACCAAAAGTATCAGGTGCCGGTCGGGGTTCCCGGTGGCGCCCTCCGCCGGCCAAGCGCCCGTGCGATCTTCGGGCTTGGCGGGCGTGCCGATCTGCGCACAACATGGCGCAAAGCTGGAACGACGGCGTTCGGTCTGTCGAAGGGAGGATAGGCGATGGTGGCCCTACGGGTATCGACCTTGCGCGAGCTGCCGGACCAAGTGCGGCGGCCTGCCTATGATCGGGAGAAGGTCGACGCCGGCATCGCACACTTCAGCGTCGGCAACTTCCACCGCGCCCATCAGGCGGTCTACGTCGACCGGGTCCTGGCGCTGCCCGGCCAGGCCGGCTGGGGCATCTGTGGCATCGGCCTGATCGACAACGAGGCCGAACGCGCCAAGGCGGCAGGCTTCGCCAAGCAGGACGGCCTCTACACCCTGACCTTGTTCCCGCCTGCGGGCGAGCCGCAGCTTTCGGTCGTGGGCGCGATCGTCGACTACCTGTTCGCGCCGGCCGATCCCGCGGCCGTGCTGCGCCGGCTGGGTCGGGATACGGTCCGGATCGTGTCGCTGACCATCACCGAGGGCGGCTACAATCTCGACGAGGCGACCGGCGCCTTCCGGCTGGAGGCGCCCGACATCGCGCACGATCTGGCCCATCCCGAGGCGCCACGCACGGTCTTCGGCTTCGTCACCGCGGCGTTGGCCGACCGGCGCGCGCGCGGGATGCGGCCGTTCACCGTGCTGTCGTGCGACAACCTCCGCCACAATGGCGACATCCTGCGCCAATGCGTGCTGGCTTTCGCCAGGGCACGCGACCCGGAGCTCGCCGCCTGGATCGAGGCGGAGGTGACGTTCCCCAACTGCATGGTCGACCGGATCACGCCGGCGGTGTCGCCCGCCGACGTGCAGCGCCTGAACGCGCTGACCGGAATCGAGGACCAGATCCCGGTCTTCGCCGAGGACTTCATCCAGTGGGTGGTCGAGGACCGGTTCTGCGACGGCCGGCCGGCGCTCGAGCAGGTCGGCGTGCAGTTCACCGACGACGTGAAGGCCTACGAGCAGATCAAGCTGCGCATGCTCAACGCCTCGCACAGCGTGCTGTCCTACCCTGGGCTGCTCGCCGGCTACCGCTTCGTCCACGAGGCCATGGCCGACCGGCACATCCTGGAACTGCTGCGCACGTTCCTGGACCGGGACGTCATCCCGCTGCTCGAGGCGCCGCCCGGCATGGCACTGGACGCCTATCGCGACAGCGTGCTCGGGCGGTTCTCCAATCCCGCCGTCAACGACCAGCTCCTGCGCATCACCTCGGACGGCGGCTCGAAGATTCCGGTGTTCCTCGGCGACACGATCCGCGCCTGCCTCGGCAGCGGCGCCGATCATCGCCGTCTGGCCTTCGTGCTGGCCGCGTTCGTGCGCTATCTCGGCGGCGTCGACGACCAGGGTGGCAGGTTCACGCCACAGGAGCCGCACCTCACGCCCGCCGACCGGGCGCTCGCCGCCGATCCCGATCCGCTGGCGGCCCTGCGCATCGGCGCGTTCAACGGGCTCGGTCTCGATGCGTCGGACCGCTTCGTGCACAGCTTCGCAGGCTATCGGAAGCTCATTGCCGAGCAGGGCGCGCTCGCCACGCTGGCCGGACTGGAGCGCGCGGGCTAGGGCGCCGGTTTCCGGCCGACACGGCGCAGGATGTCGGCAAGGCCGATCGGCCGGAAATTCCAGGCGTCGACGCCGACATCGACCTGCCGGGGCAGGGGCTTGAGGCGGCCATGACTGTGGCCGTGCAGGTCGAAGGTGCCACGATGCTGGCCGTTCCAGGCCCGGAGCGGATAATGGCAGAGCACGAGCTGGCGGCCGTCCAGCCGGATCTCGGCCAGGTCGTGGACGCTGGCCCAGCCGGGCAATGCCCGTATGCTCGGCAGGTCGGTGTTGCCGGCAATCAGGTGCTTGATGCCGTGCAGCCGGGCGAGCAGGTCACCGGCCCGCGCCTGGGCGAGGCGGACGGCGAAATCGCCGAGATGCCAGACCGTGTCGTCGGGTGCGACGGCGGCGTTCCACCGCTCGACCAGCGCTTCGTCCATCGCGGCGGTGGATGCGAACGGGCGCTTGAACAGGCCCAGCGCCCCGCCGTGGCCGAAATGGGTGTCGCTGGTGAACCAGATCGCCGGGATGGGCTCAGCCTCGCCGCTCGTGCTCGCGCAGGCGCGGCAGAAGCTCGGCGAAATTGCAGGGCCGATGCCGGATGTCGAGCTGGTGCACCAGAATCTCGTCCCAGCCGTCGCGGCACGCGCCGGGCGAACCGGGTAGGCAGAAGATGTAGGTGCCGCCCGCGACGGCGGCATCGGCCCGGGACTGCAGCGAGGACGTGCCGATCTTGGCGAACGAGAGCATGCGGAACAGCTCGCCGAAGCCCGGGATGGTCTTCTCGGCGACCGTGGCCAGGGCCTCGGGCGTGACGTCGCGGCCGGTGACGCCGGTGCCGCCCGTCGTGATGACGACCTCGACGTCCGGAGCGGCGATCCAGGTGCGCAGCTGGGCGGCGATGGCGCTCTGGTCGTCGGGGACGATGGCACGGGCGACCAGCCGGTGCCCGGCGGCCTCGACACGGGCGGCGAGCGTGTCCCCGGAGCTGTCGTTGGCGGCGGTTCGCGAGTCGGAAACGGTCAGCACCGCGATCTGCAGCGGCTGGAACGCGAGGCTGCTGTCAAGGCGACCCGGCATCGGGCTTGGCTTTCGGCTGGGGGACGGAAGCGGCTGCCATCTCGACCGTGGGCCAGCGATTTTCCGCCAGGGCCTGCAGCGATGGCACGGCTTCGCCGGCATGCGCCTGATAGGCCCACAGATTGGCCATCACCTTCTTCACGTAGGCCCGGGTCTCGGCGATCGGGATGCTCTCGATGAACAGCAACGGGTCGGCCTCCATGCCGCCGAGATCGGCTGCCAGCCAGCCGGCCAGCCGCCCCTCGCCCGCATTGTAGGCGACCACGAGGCGCAACAGGCTGTTGTCGACGGTCGGCGTGCCGGCCAGCTGCTGCAGCCAAGCCTGGCCGACGGCCATGTTGTTGGCCGGCTCCAGCAGCCAAGCCTCGCCATTGTAGGCGAGGCGCGTGAGCTTGGCCACGTGCTGGGCCGTGTCGGGCATGACCTGCATCAGGCCCAGCGCCCCCTTGGTGCTGCGCGCATCGGGATCGAAGCCGCTCTCGGCCTGGATCACCGCGTGGACGAGGCTGGGCTCCAGCCGGTAGCCGCCGGCCGGCTGCCAGCGGATGCGGGGGAACTTGGTCCGGTCCGGCAGCTCGTCGCTCCCGCCATCGGCCAGCTCGCGCTGGGCGGACGGCAGATCGAGGGCCGCGGCCAGGGCCAACAGCGCGTCGCCGATCGCGGGCTCCGCCCGGGCGGCGAGGCCGCCGACCTCGCGATCGGCGAGTTCGGTCTCGCCGATCTCGGCCAGGGCCAGCGCCCGCTGCGCCGCCGGCTGGCGGATCAGGAGATCGAGCATGCTCTCGTTGAGCGGGGTATCGTCGCGGACGAAGTCGACCTGATCGTCGAGCATCTTCTGCGCCAGCAGACCGTAGAAGCCTTCACTGCCACGGGCTGCCGTCCGCAGGAGCTTGGCGACGAGCTGCGGCCGGCGCACCTGCAGGTCGGCGCGCGCGGCCCAGAACGCCGCCCGCGCCAGATCCTCGCCCTCCAGACGCTCGTCCTCGGCCAGCCGCGTGAACCGCGCCGCGGCCTCCGCGGTCGACCCGGCGCGCCACGCCGCGATGGCGCTGCGCCACAGCTCGCGCGCGCTGCGGCTGGTGCCGGCATCGGCGCCGAGCGCGTCCAGCGGCGCCGTCAACGACTTCACCGCCGCTGGCTTGCGTTCGAGAGCCAGACGGTAGATCTGCGCCGCCTGCGGCAGATCGGCATATCGGTCGAGCCAGGTCGAGAGCTCGGCGAATGTCGGACGATAGGCCTTGCGGTTCAGGTAGCGCATGGCCAGCACGTGTCCGAGCAACGCCGGATCGCCGAGCTGATCGACCTGGCGATCGGCGGCTGCCCAATCCCCGTCGCGCTGCAACGCGAAGATCAGGCGGTAGCGGGCAATGTCGGCCGTGGCGAGCTGGGGCGGCAGCGGGCCCGACCGGGACGACGGCTCGGCCGACGCCGTCAGGCCCGCGACCCGGGCCTCGGCGGCCACGAGAGCGGGAGCCTGCAAGAGCCCGCAGCCAGCCAGGGCGGCCACCACCACGAGCCATCGCTGGCCGAACAACCGTCTGCGGACGCCTAGATCCATCATCCCCACTTCTCGACGTTGAGGCTCGCGTAGAAAATCGACGTCAATCCGCCGAGCTTGCCGATTGCTCGAGCTGTTGCTTGAGGGTGAGCAGGTCCCGCCAGACCAACCGCTTCTGCAGCGGCTGCCGGAGCAGGTAGGCCGGGTGGAAGGTCACCATGGCCGGGATGGGTGCGGTCCCGTCGGCCGGCCGATAGAGATAGGTCCGGCCACGCAGCTTGGTGACGCCCTCGCTGACCTCGAGCAGCGCGTGCGCGGCGCTGCCCCCGAGGAAGAGCAGGCGCTGCGGCCGGATGAGCGCGATCTGGCGCTCGAGGAACGGCTGGCACACCGCGACCTCAGCCGTCGTCGGGGTGCGGTTGCCGGGCGGGCGCCAGAAGATGATGTTGGTGATCCATACGGTCCGGCGGTCGAGGCCGATCGTCGCCAGCATGCGGTCGAGGAGCTGCCCGCTGGCGCCGACGAACGGCTTGCCCTGCCGGTCCTCCTCGGCGCCGGGCGCCTCGCCGATCAGCATCAGCCTGGCGTCCGGGTTGCCGTCCGCGAAGCAGAGCCTGGTCGCGGTCTCCTTGAGCGGGCAGCCGTCGAATCGCTCCAGGGCCGCCTCGAGCTCGGCCAAGGTCCGGCAGCCGGCGGCAATGGCGCGGGCGTGCACGGCCCGCTCGCCGTCCCGCGCCGGCGAGCGCCGCGGGGTGGCAGGGGGCCTGGGCGGCGGTGCCTGTGATTCAGCCGGCGGCTGCCGATCGAGCCCCGGCACCGCGACACAGTCGTGGACGCCCATCCGGACGTACCAGTCCGCCCAGGCCGCAATGCCACGACGAAGCGCGGCGCTCGCGGTATCGGTCGGAGCAGGTACGACAGGGCGTGGGATCGCCAGACTCCCGCGTGAACTCCAGGGCACGGACACACGACAACCGGCTGCACGGCGCGCTTGCGAACGCCACGCGGCCGGTGCGAGACGGCTGCTTGCGGCGCCCGAGAGCGCCGTCGTGGTCAGATCAGGCGGTACGGAACCGGCTTGCCGCCACGGTCGAGGATCATCTTGCCGCTCTCATCCTGCGCCGCTATGTAGCGGCCATGGCCGACAGCGGTGCCGACATACAGCACGGGCTTGATTTTCTTGCCCTCGAAAGTCTTCGCCTGCTGGACGGGGCCGCGGGCGGTCGGGTCGTTCTTGCTCTTTGACGTCTTGAGCATCGTGACGGCTCCACTAATGCCTATGGAGGTGATCTCGGCCGTGGGGCCCGCCACCAAAATCCGTGGCCTGTTAGACCGGATCACGCGCGGACGTCAAGCTTCTCGCCATCAGCTGAATGGATGCCGGCCCGCGTGACCAACTTCCATCGCCGCCTCCTAACGCCGACGGGCCTCCAGCGGCTGCGGTCCCTGGGCAGCGTTTCGGCACTACCGGTCGCGGTGGTGCTGCTGCTCGCCGCCTGTGCGAGCAACCCCGGACGCGGCTGGTGGGGCTTCACCCTCGGCCACCCGGCCCAGGCCGCCCCGACCGCCACCGCGGGCGAGACCGCCGCTGGCAGCTACCTCGCCGGTCGGGCGGCGATCGAGGCGGGCGACCTGCATACCGCGGCCGAGGAGTACGAGCGGGCACTTCAGGCGGATCCGGGCGATATCGAGCTGCGACGCCAGGTCTTTGCGCTGCTTCTGGCCAGCGGCGACTTCGAGCGCGCGCTGGATGCGGCCAAGGGTCTGGTCCAGGCGGACGCGGGCTCGGACGAGGCCGTGCTCTTCGTGGCGCTGGACCATGCGCGTCGCGGCGAGGATGCGAAGGCCCGCGACATGCTGGGCAAACTCGGCGGCGAAGGGCTGATCGGCACGGTGCAGCCGATCCTCCTGGCCTGGGCGCTCTACGGCGCCGGCCAGCGCCAGGAGGCCCTGGCGGCGCTGTCGAGCTCGGACGCCCGCAGCGGCCTCGATCGCCTGCGCACCTATCACCGGGCGGTGATGCTGGGCCTCGACGGACATCCGCAGCAGGGCCTGGACGCCCTGCGCACGCTGTTTCCCGATCTCGCCACCGCACCGGTGCGGGTCATCCGTACCGCGGTCGATCTCGAGCTGGCGGCCGGCGACCGTGCGGCGGCGGACAAGCTCGTGGCCACGGCTCGCGCCGCCGACCCGGACGAGCGTCAGCTGGAGTGGCTGGCCGAGGCGCTGGCCCGCGGCCGCGACGGCATTGCGCCGGTGGACGGGCCGGCCAGCGGCATGAGCGACGCACTGACCGGGATCGCCGAGGCGCTGTCGTCCCAGGAAGGCAACGCGCAGGCGATGCTGTTCGCGCGTGCCGCATCGTTTCTGGCGCCGGACGACGGCGAGACCTGGCTGCTGATCGCACGCATCGCGCTCGACCAGAACAATCCCGGCGAGGCGCTGCAGGCGCTGGACCACGTGCCCGCCGACGCGTCCGTGGCCTGGATCGCCGACCTGACCCGGGCCAGGGCGCTGCAGGATCTCAAGCGTACCGACGAGGCGGCCAAGCTGCTGCAGGCCATGGCCGATCAGGCGCCGACCCGCTCGGACGCGCTGGTGGCGTTGGGCGACCTGCAGCGCGGCGAGGAGAATTTCGCCGACGCCGAGAAGGCCTACACGCAGGCCCTGCAGCGCCTGCCCGGCATCGACCGGCGGAACTGGCGGCTGCTGTACGCACGCGGCATCTGCTACGAGCGCACCGGGCGCTGGCCGGAGGCGGAGGCCGACCTGCTCAAGGCGCTGGAACTCGAGCCCGAGCAGCCGTTCGTGCTCAACTATCTGGGCTACAGCTGGGTCGACAAGGGCCTCAACCTCGACCGGGCCAAGGCGATGCTGCACCGCGCGGTCGAGCTCAAGCCGGACGACGGCTTCATCGTCGACAGCCTGGGCTGGGCCTATTTCCGGCTCGGCGACGACGCCAAGGCGGTGACCTACCTGGAGCGCGCGGTCGAGCTGGAACCCGGCGACCCGGTCATCAACGATCATCTGGGCGATGCCTACTGGCGGGTCGGACGCACCCGCGAGGCCAAGTTCCAGTGGCAGCGTGCCCTGACCTTCGGGCCCGAGCCCGACGCGGTGGTGATCATCCAGGGCAAGCTGCAAAAAGGCCTGAGCGATGCCGCCAAGCCGGGTTGACCCGGTCGTCGAGTTCGCGCCGGCCAAGCTCAACCTGGATCTGCACGTCACCTCCCGGCGTGCCGACGGCTACCACGAGCTCGACAGTCTCGTGGTGTTCGCGGATCTCGGCGACGAGCTGACCTTCGTGCCTGCCGACGACATCTCGCTGGAGATCGCTGGTCCGTTCGCCGACCTGCTGCCTGTCGATGCGGACAATCTCGTGCTGCGGGCGGCGCATGCGCTGGCTGGGGCTGCGGCACCGCCTGTCGGGGCGCACATCCGCCTCGACAAGCGGCTGCCGGTGGCGGCCGGCATCGGCGGCGGCTCGGCCGACGCCGCCGCGACGCTGCGCGGCCTGCAGCGCCTGTGGGGCACGACCCTAGGCCCTGCCGATCTCGCCCGCCTCGGGCTCGGCCTGGGCGCCGACGTGCCGGTCTGCCTGCTTGGCCGTTCGGTGCGCATGCGGGGCATCGGCGAGCTACTCCAGCCGCTGGCCGGCAGCCCGATGCTCGACCTCGTTCTGGTCAATCCCTGCCGTCCGCTCGCTACGGCAGCCGTCTTCAAGGCATCGGACCCGGGCGCGTTCGCGCCGCGCTCGGTGGTGGTCCCGGCGCAGCCGACGCTCGACTGGCTGTGCACCGGCCGCAACGATCTCGAACCGGCGGCACGGCTGCTGCTACCCGAGATCGATCGGATCCTGGCCGCCCTCGCCGCCGAGCCCGGCTGCGGCGTCGCCCGGATGTCCGGCAGCGGTCCGACCTGCTTTGGTGCGTTCGCCGATCAGGCGACCGCGGCCGCCGCGGCCGACCGGCTCGTGCGGGACCATCCGGGCTGGTGGGTGAAGCGGTGCAGGAGCCTCGCCGCGCCGGATCATGGCTTCGCGAGGACGTAGAAGCCGACATCGATCGAGCCGCTGCGGAATCCTGCCTCGCAGTAGCAGAGATAGTATTCCCACAGACGGCGGAACTCGGCCCCGAAGCCTTGTCGCTCGATCTCCTGTCCGGCGAGCAGGAAGCGGCGCCGCCAATCGGCCAAGGTCAGCGCGTAGCTGCGACCGAACGTCTGCGTCTCGACCAGCCGCAGGCCGGCGCGTGCCGCCTGCTCGCCGAGGATCCTCGGCGTCGGCAGCATGCCGCCCGGAAAGACGTAGCGCTGGATGAAGTCCGGGTTGCGGCGATAGTGCGCGAACCGGTCCTCGTGGATGGTGATGACCTGGAGCACGGCCTTGGCGCCGGGCTTCAGTCGCTGCTGCAGCGCCTGGAAATAGGTCGGCCAGTAGGCCTCGCCGACCGCCTCCAGCATCTCGATCGAAACGATGCGGTCGAAGCTGCCTTCGACCTCGCGGTAGTCCTGCAGGCGTATCTCGACACGGTCGGCGAGCCCGTGCGTCGCCAGCATCTCCCGGGCATGCGCGAGCTGCTCCGACGACAAGGTGACGCCGGTCACGCGGGCGCCGGCCCGCGCCAAACGGGCCGCGAGCGCGCCCCAGCCGCAGCCGATCTCGAGCACGCTGTCGCCGGGGCGGAGGTCGAGGAGCTCGACGATGCGCTCGAGCTTGGCCGCCTGCGCTTCCTCGAGCGACTGCTCGGGTCGGGCGTAGAGTGCCGACGAGTAGGTCATCCCGGCGTCGAGCCACAGGCGGTAGAACCCGTTGCCGAGATCGTAGTGGAACGCGATGTTGCGGCGGCTACCGGCCTTGGAGTTCGCGTTGCGGCCGTGGCGCAGACGGTTGAAGGTGCGCATGATCGCCAGCGCCGGCACGGAGCGGTCGAGCGCGCTGGCGTTGGCCGCCACGAGATCGAGCAACGCCGGCAGGTCCGGGCTGGTCCAGGCGCCGTCGACATAGGCCTCGGCGAAGCCTACGTCGCCGCCGACGATCAGCTTGCGCAGCACCGCCCAGCGGCGCAGCACGATGGTCGCTTCGGGGCCGGGTCGATCGGCCGCGCGCACGAGCCGTGCGCCGGATGGCGCCACGATGGTCAGTCGTCCCACCTCGAGCCCGGACAGCATCCGCGTGAGCAGCAGGCGCACGAGGGGTGGGAACTCGGGGCCGCGCGCGCTTAGGGAAACTCCGGCGGTGGTGTCGCTGTCGGAAGGCATACGGTAGAGATCCTCACGAGCCGGAAACGTGGACGATGGTGACGGCACGCTCGGGAGCCGGCGGGCGGTCACGCAGACCGACGCCCTTCAGCCAGATGCGCAGCGCTTCCCAATGGATGCCAGCGATGACCTTGAGCGTCAGCAACGGTGTCGTCAGAAAGGCACGCAGCAGGGCGGCATCGGACAGCGGCCGGCGGTCGGCGGCATGCACGGCGGCGAGGATCGGGCCATGGGCGTCGCTGGCCGTGATCGATACCGAGAAGCGCTCGGCCGGCGGAACGAGGCGGAAGTCGTAGGTCAGTTCCATGTCCAGGAACGGCGAGACGTAGAAGCCCTTGCCGCATTTCTGCCGGATGGGTTCGTGCGTCGTGGTCGCGGGAAAGAGGTAGGTGTGGCGCTCGCCGAAGGTGTTGCTGACCTCATAGAGAACCGCGAGCAGCGCGCCGCTGCGTCGATGGCAGAAGTAGATGCTCAGCGGGTTGAAAGCATAGCCGAGGATGCGCGGCATGGTCAGCAGGCGGATCGGCCCGCCATCGCTCTCGAGCCCGGCCGCCCGCAGGTGGCCTTCCACCTGCAACCGGAGTGCCTCGCCGGTTCGCGCGCCATGATCGTGGTCGAAGAACGCGAACAGATTGAATCGGTTGCGGGAGAACAGCTTCAGCCGGCTGGCCAGGCCGTCGATCGCGTCGAGGTCGAGCAGCAGCGAGAACACGCGGTAGCACAGGCGGTGGCCGCGCGGGCGCAGGCGGCGGTGCATCACCCGGCCCACATAGAGGCTGCCGGCGTCTCCGTTCACCATGCATATTCCCGGACAAGGGCGGCCGCGTCGGGAGCCGGCAGCCGGATGCGCCCGGACTCGTCCGGAACCGTCCATGGCCGCCGCACCCGGCCCAGCGTCTCGGCAACGGCAAGACCCGCCTGCAGACCATCCTCGTGGAAGCCAGCACCGAAATAGGCGCCGCAGAACCAAACGTTGCCCATGCCCTGCAGCGCCCACAGCCGCTCCTGCGCGGCCAACGCCTCCGGATCGAACACCGGATGCGCGTAGACCTCCTCGTGCAGCACGCTTCCGGGCTGGGGCTCATGTATCGGGTTGAGCGTGACGTAGCGTGGCGTCGATTTGGGAATGCCTTGCAGCCGATTCATCCAATAGGTGACGGAAAGCCTGCGCTTCTCCTGCTGGCCCGAGGACAGGTAGTTCCAGCTCGACCAGACGGCGCGGCGCCGTGGCAGCAGGCGTGGGTCGCTATGCAGGACCGCGCGGTTGCCGGTGTAGCGAAAAGCACCGAGCACCTTGCGCTCGGCCGGCAGGGGATCGACGAGCAGTTGCAGCGCCTGATCGGCGTGGGTCGCGAGCACGACATGGTCGAACCGCTCCGCCTGCCCATGCCGGTCCACCACCTCGATGCCGTCGACCAGCCGGCGGATCGCCCGCGCGGCGCGGCCAAGATGGATGTGGGCGGCAAACCGTTGGCTGAGGCGGTCCACGTACGAGCGGCTGCCACCCTCGACCGTGCGCCAGACCGGCCGGTCCGCGAGCTGGAGCAGGCCGTGGTTGGTGCAGAAGCGGATGAACGCTGCCGCCGGATAGCGGCCGATCTCGGCCGCCGGTGTCGACCAGATGGCGGCCGCCATCGGGTAGAGATGATCCTCCCGAAAGACACGGTCGTAGCCATTGGCGTCGAGATATTCGTCCAACGTGACCAGCCCCAGCCCGGCGGTGCCCTTGGGGGCCTCGCGATAGAACCGCAGCAGATCCCGCAGCATGCGCCAGAAGCGTGGCCGTATCAAATTGCTGGGTTGCGCGAACAGGCTGGCCGGGTTGGTGCCAGCATATTCGAGCCTACCATCGTCCAGCGACACCGCGAACGACATGTCCGATGCCCTGGTCGGCACGTCCAGATGCCGAAACAGCGCGGTCAGGTTGGGGTAGGTCGCCTCGTTGTAGACGATGAACCCGGTGTCGACCGGAACACCGCCGGCCATCACCGTGTTGCTATGCCCACCTGTACGCCGATCCGCCTCGAAGACCGTGATCCGATGCCGGTGCGCCAGCAACCATGCAGCCGACAGACCCGAGATGCCGCTACCGATCACGGCGATGTTCAGGACCGCGGACGGATCCCCGACGGGTTGCCAGCTGCTCATGGACGAATCCGCTGCGCTCTCGAAGCTGCGTACGTTTTTCCTTAAGATTTACGTCATGATGTCCGCCGCGGATCACCGCTCGGATCGGATGATCCAGAATCGGCTTTACGCCGTAGAAGGCGCATGCATGTCGGCAAGCAGCACTGTCCAGTTCAGCCGCGTCACGGCGGCGCCGCCGCGCGGAGGACGCGGCTGGTGACGGCCGTCGACAGGGATCCCCCTGCCTTCTCCGGGGAGGAGCTGAGCCATCTCATCCTCGACGTCGCGACCAAGCAGGATCGCCAGGCCTTCGCGCTCTTGTTCAAGCACTTCGCCCCTCGATTGAAGACCTACCTGCTGCGCGCGGGAGCCAGCGAGGCCATGGCCGACGAGGTGATCCAGGAGACGATGCTGAGCGTCTGGCGCAAGGCGTCCTACTACGATCCTGCCCGTGCGGGCGCGGCGACGTGGATCTTCACCATCGCTCGCAATCTGCGCGTCGATCAGCAGCGTCGCAACCGTGCCGCCGCCCCGTCCGACCTCGATCTGGCAGGGGAGCTCGACCCGGCGCCGGTCGGGGAGTCGGTTCTAATCGCCGGCGAGCGCGAGCAGCAGGTGCGGGCGGCCCTGGCCGCTCTTTCCGCCGAGCAGGCGACGATCGTTCGCCTGTCCTTCTTCAACGACAAGCCGCATGCCGAGATCGCCCGCGAGTTGAGCATACCGCTCGGCACGGTGAAGTCCCGCATCAGGCTCGCCATGACTCGTCTGCGTGCCCTGCTCGGGGAGCAGCAGGAATGAGCATTCGCCATCACCCGAGCGACGAGATTCTCGCCCGTCATGCCGCTGGCCGACTCGCCGTCGGGCCCGCCCTGGTCGTGGCGACGCACCTCGCCGTGTGCCCGCAGTGTCGACGGGTGACCGCCGAGTTCGAGGCCGTCTGGGGCACGATGCTGCTCGACCTGCCGCCGACGCCGGTGCAGCCGGATGCGCTCTCGCGTGTGCTCGCCTGCATCGACGCGCCGGTACCGGCCAGAACCGTATCAGCCGCCACTGCACCCCCGCTGCTGCCGGGAGGTGTCGCCTTGCCTGCGCCGCTGCACGGCTGCGAGATCGGGCGCTGGCTGTGGGTCGCGCCCGGCATCCGGTTGAGCCGGGTCAGAACCGAGGCCGATCGCGACGCCAAGCTGCTGATGCTGCGCGTAGCGCCGAACCGCAGGCTCCCCGAGCACGGGCATACCATGGCGGAATGGACCCAGGTGATCTCGGGTTCGTTCTCCGACGTGACCGGTCGGTACGTTGCCGGCGATTTCGCGGAGGCCGACGCCGAACTCGAGCATCAGCCGGTCGTCGATTCGGACCGTGACTGCATCTGTCTCGCGGCGATCGAAGGCACGATGCGGTTGACCGGCATGTTCGGCCGGGTGCTCCAGCCATTTCTGGGCCTGTGAGCGGCAGGGGCCGACCGCGGGCGATGCCGGGAGGTCCACCAGCCCTGGGGCCGGGACGATGACGATCTCGGTCCTGCTCCTGATGCTCGGCCTCGCGGCCGCCCTGTCCCTGGTCATGGTGCTGGCCTGGGCCGCGGCCGAGCGCAGCGGCAAGTCCGGCTGGGTCGATGCGATCTGGTCGTTCGCCGTCGGCGGCGCCGGTACGGCCGCCGCCCTGGTCCCGCTGCCGGCGTCCGGGGCCACCACGACCCGGCAGTGGCTGGTGGCTGCCCTCGTCGTTCTCTGGTCCCTGCGCTTGGGCACGCACATCGTCGCCCGGACCCGCGGCGGCGGCGACGATCCGCGCTATGCGCAATTGCGCGCCGAGTGGGGCGGCGACGCCGCCCGCCGGATGTTCTGGTTCCTGCAGGCGCAGGCCGCCGCGGCCCTCCCGCTCGTGATCTCCATCCTCGTGGCCGCCCGCCGGCCCGGCGATCTCGGCATCGCCGACATGCTCGGGCTGCTCGTGCTGCTGGCGGCGATCGGCGGTGAGGCGCTGGCCGACCACCAGCTCGCGCAATTCCGGGCCGATCCGGCGAACAAGGGCAAGGTCTGCACGGCCGGGCTGTGGCGCTGGTCACGGCACCCGAACTATTTCTTCGAGTGGCTGGCCTGGGTCGCCTACGCCGTCATCGCAATCGACCCGTCGGGCCACCATCCATGGGGATGGCTGGCGCTCGGCGGCCCACTCCTGATGTACTGGCTGCTGGTCCACGTCTCGGGCGTGCCACCGCTGGAGGCGCACATGCTGCGTTCCCGCGGCGAGCAGTTCCGTGCCTATCAGGCCCGTACCAGCCGGTTCTTCCCCTGGTTTCCCGGAGTGGCGCGATGAGCATGCTTGCGACCGCGATCCAGGTCGGAGAGCGGCTGCCGCTGCCCGACTTCGTCACCCGGGCCGCGATCACCCGTCTGGTCGGCTCGACGCGCGCGAAGCTTGCCGCCGCCGATGCCGAGGCGGAGCGCCGGTTCGCCGAGGCCATGGTCGAGTTTCCGATCGCCGAGCAGGTCGAGGCGGCGAATCGACAGCACTACGAAGTGCCGGCGGCATTCTTCGGCCTCGTTCTCGGTCCGCGCCGCAAATACTCCTGTTGCCTCTATCCCAGGGGCGACGAGACGCTGGCCGAGGCCGAGGCGGCGGCGTTGGCCGAGACGGCGGCACATGCCGGCCTGGTCGACGGCCAGCGCATCCTGGAGCTCGGCTGCGGCTGGGGTTCGCTGACCTTGTGGCTCGCCGAGCAGCTGCCCAATGCGCGCATCACCTCCGTCTCGAACTCGCACTCGCAGCGTACCTTCATCCTGGCCGAGGCCAAGGCGCGGGACCTCCGCAACGTCGAGGTCGTCACCTGCGACATGAACGACTTCGCGCCGACGGGACGCTTCGATCGGATCGTCTCGGTCGAGATGTTCGAGCACATGTCGAGCTGGCGCCGGCTGTTGGAGCGCGCACGCTGCTGGCTTGAGCTGGACGGGCGGCTGTTCCTCCACGTCTTTGCGCATCGCCGCACGCCCTATCGCTTCGACCGTGCCGATCCCACCGACTGGATCGCCCAGCACTTCTTCACCGGCGGCATCATGCCGAGCCACCAGCTGATCCGGAACTTTCCGGACCTGTTCGAGGTCGAGGCGGAATGGCGCTGGAACGGCCGGCACTATGCGCGTACCGCCGAGCAGTGGCTGGCCAACCTCGATGCCGAGCTGCCGGCGGTGCAGACCGTGCTCGCCCAGACCTACGGCGGCGAGGCCGGGCTGTGGCAACGGCGTTGGCGCCTGTTCTTCCTGGCGACGGCCGGCCTGTTCGGCCATGCGGGCGGCGACGAATGGGGGGTTAGCCACTACCTCCTCCGCCCTGCCCGCGCCACGGCCGGCGCGAAGCCCGGCTGACGTCACGCAGCGACGAGCTTGCGCGTGATCAGGTACCCGGCCGTGGCGGCGATCGCCGTGACCGTGGTTCCCCAGACCATATCGGCGATCGTCACCGTGAAGGGCCAGTTCTTGAGTGTGGCGAGATTGGTCAGATCGTAGGTGGCATAGGCGATCAGGCCCAGGAAGGCGCCGTGAAAGAGCGCCGTCGACGACCGGCCGGAGGTGAAGGCGGGGTTGACCGCGAAGACCACCACGCCCGCGATGTAGAGCAGATAGAACACGATGGCCGGAGCCAGCCTGAAGCCGTCGAGCAGCATGTCGCCGAGCTGCGGCCGGTAGAGCCGGTTCGCCATCGAAGCGAGCCAGATGGCGTCCAGCACCAAAAAAACCGTGCCGGTTGCAAGGTAGGACACGAGGGCGCGCTTCATCGATTGCTCTCTTTGTGCCGGAGATCTGACCCTAGTACGCACGAGCACGCGGCAGCGATCACGGTTCCAACCACTTTCGTGCCGTCGCAGGTGCGGCCGGGTCCGGGCAGGGCCTCGCGGTGACGCGAGCAGGTCATGCGTGCACGACGCTGGCGCTCCGTCCGGGTTCGATGCAGGCTGTGCGGGTATGGATCCTGCGATCCGTCCGGGCCGAGTCCGGCCGGTCGCGAGCGACGGGCCGCAGCAGATGTCGACCGCCTATCACCTCGTCTGTCCAGCCTGCGCGACCGTCAACCGGGTGGCGCCGGAACGGCCCGCCGCCTCGGCCAAGTGCGGCAAGTGCGGTCAAAAGCTGTTCCAGGGCCATCCGATCGAGCTGACCGCGAGCAATTTCGACCGCCACCTGCGCGAGGACGGCGTGCCGCTTCTGGTCGACTTCTGGGCCGTCTGGTGTGGACCGTGCAAGGCGATGGCGCCCGTGCTCGACGCGGCGGCGCACGAGCTCGAACCGCGGCTACGGGTGGGCAAGCTCGATACCGACACCGTGCCCGAGATCGCCGCGCGCTATGGCATCCGCAGCATTCCGACACTGATCCTGTTCGCACAGGGTGCCGAGGTGGCTCGGACGGCCGGGGCGATGCCGCTCGGCCGGCTGAAGGCGTGGCTGGAGCCGCAGCTATCGCGCGCATGACCGCCAGTGATCGCGCCAAGTGGGAAACCCGTTGGCAAAGGCGTCATCTTGAGCGCGGTAGTCCCGAGCCGTTCGTGGTCCGTCATCTGGCCGGCGGCGAAGGTGGCGCGGTCCTTGACGTGGCGGCCGGCAACGGTCGCAACGCGCTGTGGCTCGCACAGGCAGGCTACGCCGTCACCGCCATCGACATATCCGCGACGGCCGTCGCGGCGCTGCAGCGCGCGGCGGCGGCACGCGAGCTGACGTTGGCGACGCGCGTTGCCGATCTCGACGTGGCGACGGCGCTGGACGGCTTGGGTCCGTTCGATGCGGTGGTGATCACGTGCTATCGACCCGCACCTGGGTCCTGGTCCGCGCTTGCCGGTGCCTTGCGTCCCGGCGGTCGCCTGCTGCTCTGCTCGTTCGGCCGCACGCAGCACGAGCGGCATGGTTTCCCACTGGCATTCTGCCTCGACCGTGGCGAGATCGAGGCAGAAATCGGCGACCTGCTCCGGCTGCAGGCATGGTCGAGCCAGCAGGACGGCGACCGGCATCTGGAGTGGGCCGTCTGGCTGAAGAGCGGCGCGTGAACGCCGCCGCTATTGCGCGATGATCCGCTCCTCGCCGCGTGGCGCGCAGATGCCGGCATTGCGCTCGGCAAGGAAGGCCTGCACGCTCTCGTCCGCCCGGGCCGCCGGCCATGGCGCCGGAACGTCGAGGCCGGCCAGTTGCGTGACCCGGTCCCAGATGTCCTCGGCCAGGGTCTTCTTCGGCAGCACCGAGATGTTGGCCATCATCCCCGCGTCCTCGTGGCCGACGATGTGGCAGTGGTAGACGAACTCGCCGACCATGACCGGGTTGGTGAACGGGATGATCAGCTCGGCGACGCCGGGCTTGCCGTTCTTGGCGTAGGGGATGTTGATCACGTCGCGCATGCCCAGGCCCAGCGTCTGGTCGGGTACTCCCGAGAACTTGTCGACCAGGAACTCGGTCTGATGCAGATGGAAGACGTGCATCTCGCCCGAGAAGTTGCGCACGATCCACCGTTCCGTCTCGCCGAGCCGAACGGTCGTGTCGACACGGTTCTCGTTGTACTGCTTGTTGTTGATGAAGAACGTGTCGCCATTGGCCGTCTCGGAGAAGTCGATATAGCGGGTCCGGCTGATCTTGGCCTTGCGCAGCTGGTCGGGATTGGGCTGGATGTCGGCCACGTCGGCCGGTCCCTTGCGCAGCCGGGCCAGGATGGCGCCACCGCCGCCGGCCGGCTTGCCGTCGACGACGAGGGTGCCGAGCAGCACGTTCGGGTTGGGATCGCCCTGCGGCCCGGTATCGACGTTCAGCGAGCGCAGCGCGTAGCGGCCAGGATTGTCCGACGCCTGGACGACGAGCGTGGCGCGTGCCCCCGGCGGCAGGAACACGTGGCTCTGCTGCACGGGCTTGAGCAGGAGGTTGCCGTCGCGCTCGATCACCCAGAACGTGTGCCCATCGAGCTTGAGGTCGAAGATCGCGTCGGCGCCGAGATTGCCGACCTCCCAGATCTGGTACTGCCCGGGCCGGCTGCGGATGGGCGGGTTGGTGTAGCCGTTGAGCGACTTGGTCCTGGCCTGGCCATCCTTGAAGCCGGGATAGGTGAAGTCCTTGAAGTCCATCACCCGCTGCCGCAGGTCCGACAGTTCCGGGTACTGTTCCTCGATGAACCCGTCGACGATCAGCATGCCCGACACGCCGGAGCCGATCTGGTCCTCGACGTAATGATGCACGTGGGCGTGGTACCAGTGCAGGCCCAGCGGATGGTCGGTCGGAACGTAGACGCTGTAGCGGAAGTCCTTCTTCGGCTCGATGCGGATGAACACGCTGTCGCCGGGCGGGATCGGCGACACGTCCATGCCGTGGTAGTGGATGTTGCTGGGCTGTGGCCCGTCGATCGCGACCTGGGCCTTGGCGATCTTGTTCACCGCTTGCAGGGCGATCGTGTCGCCGCGGCGGACCCGCAGGGTCGGGGCGACATAGCTGCCGTTGATGACGTTGGCGGTGACGGTGCGGCCGTGCACCTTGACCTTGGCCGGGGCCACGGTCAGCGTGCCCGACAGCACGCCGTCCTTGCTGCGCAGCTCGGGCGGGTTGGGCAGATCGTCGATCGCGGTGGGCGAAGCCGGCTCGTCCGCCCGCGTCGGCAGCGGCTGCGCCATGCCGAGCAGCGCCAGCATGGCCAACAGGGCATGCCGCTGCAGGAACCAAGGCCCGACCATCCTCGCCTCCCCTCCGCTTGTCTTCAGCTAGCTGTGACATGAGCCCGCGGTCATGTAAAGCCAAGGTAATTCATGGTCGGCAACTGTCGCCGAATCCCTCGCCGACGCAAATCGACGGCCTGAAGACAGCATATCCAAATACTGATGGGCTCGACCGGTCCGCTTGCTCCCATCGCGCTGGCGCCGGCGTTCAGACGGCGCTCGCCGGCTCCTCGACGGGTCGGGCCCGCACCGCCACCACCGCACCGCCGATGATCAGGGCCGCTCCGGCGAGCGTGGCCGCGGACGGGATCTCGCCGAAGAACACGATGCCCAGCACGGTGGCCCAGAGGAAGGCGGTATACTCGATGGCGCCAAGACGGCTGGCCTCGGCCCGGCCATAGGCCCAGGCCAAGGCGAGGTGGCCGACCGTGCCCAGAAGCCCGATGACGGTGAACCAGACCAGCGTCGGACCCGTGGGCGGAGCCCAAGCCATGGCCCCGAACGGCGCCACGAGCAGGGCGGCGAACCCGTTCTGCAGCAGCACGATGACGGTGATCGGGTCGCGGCCGGCACGCGCCTTCAGGCTCACCATCGAGATGGCGTAGGACGCGGCCGCCGCCATGGCCGCGATCACGCCCAACAGCGTGCCCGTGCCCGAGCGCTGCAGCTCGCCGGCCAGCACCGTGAGCACGCCCAGAAAGCCGACCCCGATGGCCCCGAGCACGCCGGCGCTCGGCCGCTCGCCGAGGCTGAGCCGGGCCAGTAGGGCGATCATGATCGGTGCGGTGAACGACAGTGCCAGCGTCACCACCAGCGGCAGCACGGAGAGCGCGTAGAAGAACGTCACCGCCGTGAACACGACCGCGACGGCACGCAGGAGGTGCGCCCGCATCGCTTCGACCGCCGGCAGCCGTCGCTCGCCGGCGAGGAAGAACAGCAGCGCGAAGGCGGTGCCGAACGCATAGCGCAGCAGCACGATCTGCCAGGTTCCGATGCTGCCGGACACCTGCTTGATCGCGGCATCCATGATCGACAACAAGCCGATACCGGCCATCGCCATCAGCACGGGCGCCGCTCGGGCGAAGGAGGACATGGCGCTGATCCAAAGGCCGGTGCCGTGCCGGCCGGTGACGAGGAAAGAGGAGCCGGGAGGAACCCGGACGCGGTTACGCGGGCGTGGCGCCGTTCGCTTGCGGCCACACCACGGGAAACCAATCGGAACGCAGCCGCTGCCCGGCACGCATGCCGTGCCCGGGATAGGGCGGGGACGTACGGCCGGGGCGCTCGGCAAACCGGGCGTCGTCACCCACCCAGCGCAGCGACAGGGCCCGTCGACGGCTCGCGGCCGGATTGCCACGCGCGCCGTGCACGGTGCGGAAGTCGAACAGCACCGCATCGCCCGGCTCGAGGGCCCACTCCAGAACCTCGAGCTCGGGCTCGCGCTCCGGATCGGGGACCGGCCGGTAGTCGCCAGCGTCGGCGTAGAAGCTGGTCTCGTCCAGCCAGCGCACGGGCAGCACCCATTTGTCCCAGAGATGCGAGCCGGCGATCAGGCGCAAGGTCGCCTCGCGCACCGGCTCGACCGGAATCCAGAAGCTCACCGTCTGCGTGCCGTCGACGAAATAGTAGGGGATGTCCTGGTGCCACGGCGTGGCCTTCTGCGTACCGGGCTCCTTGACCAGGACATGGTCGTGGAAGAACTGCGCCTCCCGCGAGGCCATGATCTCGGCCGCGAGCCGCGCCGCCGGGGATTCCAGCACGACGCGGCGGAATTCGGGGATACGCTCCCAATTGCAGTAGTCGTCGAAGAAGCTGCCGGGCTCGCCCGGGCGCACGCTCTCGGCGGCATAGGGGCCGGGCTCGCGCATGTTGCGCTCGATTCCGGCCGCGATCACCTCGATCCAATCGGCGAACGCACCGCGCAAGCAGACGGCGCCGTCGCGCTGAAAGGCGGCGATGGTAGCCTGGTCGAGCATGGCCGTCACACCCGCTGGCGCAGCTTCTGCGCGTAGACGTTGATCACCAACGCCAGGAGCAGGATCAGACCACGGATCAGCACCTTGAGGAAGCTGTCGATGTCGATGTGGTCGAGGCCGTTGTTGAGCACGCCCAGCACGAACAGGCCGAGGATGGTGTTGCCGATGCCGCCGCGACCGCCGAACAGGCTGGTGCCGCCGACCACCACGGCCGAGATCGAATCGAGCAGGAAGTCGTCGAACTCGTTCTGCTGCGCGCTGCCGAAATAGGCCACGCCCAGCATGCCGGCGATGCCGGAGCAGACGGCCGAGATCACCATCACCGCGGCGATCACCAGCCTGACGTTGACACCGGCATACTCGGCCGCCTCGCGGTTGCCGCCGACCATGTACACGTAGCGGCCGAAGCGGGTGTAGGTCAGGACGAGATGGCCGACGAGCAGGAACAGGGCCGCGATGACGACGATCCAGGGAAACGGGCCGAGCGTGCCCGAGCCCAGCGTCTTGACGACCGGCGGCACGGCATAGGCGATCTGGCCGCGCACCAGCATGGCGCAGATGCCGGCACCGATCTGCAGCATGGCCAGCGTCATGATGAACGAAGGGATGCCGATGACGGTCACGCCGAACGCCGTGACCATGCCCAGCACCGTCGCCGTCAGCAGCGCCAGGACCACCGCCACCCCGCCCGGCAGCGGCAGGTTGGCGATGTTGACGTAGGATTCCTGCAGCGTGAAGAACGCGACGGCAATGCCGGTCACGTTGGCGATGCTGGCGACCGAGAGATCGATCTCGGCGGTCAGGATGACGAAGGTGAGCCCGGTGGCGATGATCGCGGTGATCGACACCTGCCGCAGCACGTTGCCGAGATTGTCGAGCGTCGCGAAGGACGGGCTCAGCGCGCTGAACACGGCGATCAGGAACACGAGCGTGATCAACGGCGCCAAATTGGTGAGCTGGCCCGCGAACCAGCCGCTCCAGCCAGCGGACGGCGTCACCGCGCCGGACGGTGCCTCTGCCGCCATGGCTTACCTCATCCTCCGAATGCTCATGCCGCAGCGAGCAAGCGGTCCTTGCTCACCGTCTCGTTCTTGAACTCGCGGGTGACGGTGCCCTTGCGCAGCACCATGATCCGGTCGGCCAGGGCCATCACCGTCTCCGGCTCGGCCGAAGCCACGACGACACCCACGCCCTGCTCCTTCAGCCCGCGCACGATCTTGACCACGTCGTCCTTGGCGCCGACGTCCATGCCGCGCGTCGGCTCGGCCAGCACGAGCACCCGGGGGAGGTGCGTCAGCCAGCGCGCCAGCGCCACCTTCTGCTGGTTGCCGCCGGACAGCTTGCGCAGCTCGGGCTCGACCGAATAGGGCCGGATCCGCAGCCGGTCGACATGGCCCTTGGCGATCCGTCGCTCCTCGGCGGGGTGCAGCAGCAGCCGTCCGATCCGCTCGAGGATGCTGATCGAGATGTTCTTGTAGACCGGCTCTTGCGCGAACAGCATCGAGCGACGGCTCTCGGGCACCAGGGCTATGCCGGCCTTCTTTGCCCGCGTCGTGCTGGTGAGCTGGACCGGTCGCCCGTCGAGCGCGATCGTGCCGCTCTCCGGCACCAGCTTGCCCATCAGCGCCTTGGCGATCTCGAGCTGCCCGGAGCCCATGTAGCCGTAGAGGCCCAGAACCTCGCCCGCCCGCACGGTCAGCGAGACGTCGGCGAACGCGCCCTTGCGCCCGAGCCCCCGCGCGTCGAGCACGACGGGGGCGTCCTCGGCGCTCTCCAGCCGCACCTCGCCTTCGAGCACCTCCTCGAGTTCCTCGTGCCCGCGGCCAATCATCCGCTCGATCAACCAGTGTTTGTCGACCGAGGCGGCATCGGCCGTGGCGATGCGCCGGCTGTTGCGGAACACCGTCACCCGGTCCGAAACCGCCAGCACGTCCTCGAGGAAATGCGAGATGAAGATGAAGCTCGTGCCCTCGGCCTTGAGCCGGTGCAGCACCGTGAACAGCCGCTCGATCTCGGGTGGCGACAGCGCCGAGGTCGGCTCGTCCAGGATGATGATCCTGGCGCCGCTGAACAGCACCCGACCCAGCTCGATCAGCTGCTGCAGGCCCAGGGACAGCCGACCGCATTCCGCGCCGGGATCGACGTCGATGCCCAGGCGCTGCAGATGCGTCCTGGCCTCGCGCGCCATGGCCCGCCACCGCACCACGCCGGCGCCGTTGGTCGGCTGGTGGCCGAGAAACACGTTCTCGGCCACGCTCAGCGACGGCACGATCGACAGCTCCTGATGCACCATGCCGATGCCGGCGGCCAGCGCATCGCGCGCGGAGCGGAAATGCACCGGCTGGCCGTCGATCCGCATCTCGCCGTCGTAGTCGGCATGCACGCCGGCGATGATCTTCATCAGCGTCGACTTGCCGGCGCCGTTCTCGCCGATGAGCCCGTGCACCTCGCCGGGCATCAGCGCGAAATCGACGCCGGTTAGGGCAGTGACGCCACCGAACGTCTTGCCGATCCCGGTCAGCTCCAGGATCGGCCGTCCTGGAGCCGGTGGCGTCACCGCGTCCATGCCCGGGCTCAGATCAGGAAGTGCTTCTGCATCCACAGCATGCCTTCGGCGTTGGGCTTGGTGACCACCGGCCCATCGGTGATGACATGCTTGGGGATCCCGCCCGGACCGGTCTTCTCGCCGGTCAGCACCGCCGCGACGCCGGCCACGATCGAGCCGCCGTGGATGCGGCAGGACGGGTTGCGCACGGTGGCCAGCATGCGGCCGTCGATGACCGCCTCGATCGCGGGCGGCATCGCGTCCACACCGCCGAGCAGGATGCCTTCGCGGCCGCGCGCCTTGATCACGTTGTAGGCCGCGAGGGCCATGTCGTCGTTGTGGAAGAACGCCGCATTGATGTTCGGGTACTTGGTCAGCAGGCTGTCCCAGATGCGCGAGACCTTGGTCACGTCCCAGTCGGCCGGCTGCTCGTCCAGGACCTTGATGTCCGGGTACTTGTCGACGACCGAGTGGAAGCCCTTGGCCCGGCCCTGCGCCCCGGTATGGCCCAGCGCACCCTGGGTCATGATGATGTTGCCCTTGCCGCCCATCGCGTCGACCAAGGCCTGGGTGACGGAAGCACCCATGTACTCGTTGTCGGGCGCGAGGAAGCTGTGGACGTCGATCTGATCGAGCGGGGCGATCAGGGTGTCCATGTCCAGCACCGGGATGCCGGCATCGATCATCTTCTTGACCGGGTCGGTCAGCGTGCCGATGCCGAATGCCTGGATGGCCACGAAGTCCCACTTCTGCGAGGCCATGTTGTCGATCGCGGCGCGCTGCTTGGTGGCCGACAGCTCGCCGTCGAACCACGTGACCTCGACGTTGAACAGCTTGCCCCAGAACTCGGCCGCCTGCTTGCCCTGGGCGCACCAGGTCGCCTGCAGGCCGGCGTTGGAGAAGGCGGCCTTGAGCGGCTTCTCCGAGCGGCCCATGTCGGCGGCCATGGCCGCGCTGATCAGCGGATCCATGCCGAAGCCGCCGAACAAGGCGGCCGCCGCCGCGCTCGAGCCCGCGGCTTTCTTGATAAGCGAACGCCGGGTTCCCGGCGACATCGCGTCACCCATGCCCATATGCTGCCTCCCTGCAGGCTTATCGATCGTTCATCGCGATCGGATGGCCGGCACATTGGAGCGCTTCGGCGAGGTTGGCAATCCCATCCGCCGCAGGCTCGTGGTGATGGTGGCGGACCGGCCGCCGTGCCGCGGCCCGAGGCGGCGGCGGACCGACGCGACGGCTACCAGCCGAAGGTCCGGAAGATCGCCAGGGTGATCGGGCCCGGATCGCGGATCGTCTCGCCCTGGCCGAGCTGCGGCGTCATCAGCGAGTTCTTGTTGCCGCGCAGGTAGGTGGCCTCGTCGAGATGCGAGTAGCTGCTGCCGGGCTGGAACACCGAGGGGGCGTAGATCTTGGCGCGGAGACTACCGTTCGCCGCGCGCACCTTCGGGCTGTCGAAGAACAGCTTGCCGCTGCGCAGCTGCTTGCCGAGCGCGCTCGAGCCGTCGGGGAACGTCTTGAGCAGCTTGCCGGCATCGTTCTCGGTGTACTGGTCGTAGACCACGGGCAAGCCGCTGAAGGTGACCGACCCCGCCGAACCCGATACCCGGCCGGCGCCGAGAAAGCCCAGCCCGTGGCCGATCTCGTGCAGCACGACACTGGTGAAATCGTAGCTGTTGGCCGGCGCCTGCCCGGTGCCGAAGTACCAGTTCGGGAACACGCTGCTGAACCGCGCGACGATGTCGGGCGAGGGATCGAGCTGCCGGCCGGCGAACTTGTTGGCGAGCGCGTCGACGTACCAGGTGTTGGCCAGTGGCACGCGCGCCGTGTTCCGCCAGATCAGGTTGGGGCCGGCAGCACCCAGAATACCCGGGCCGAGCGGCTCGAATTTGGCCGAGATGGTGATCGGCACGGGCGAGCTGATCTTGGCTGACCAGAGATTGACCGCGCGCTGGAACGCGGCTTTGGCGGCCGGGGTGAAGCCCGAGTAGGTGACCTTGAAGGTGGCGGCGGCCGGCCCGGCCACCAGCGGGGCCTCCGGCCGGACGAAGGTCATGGCACCGCTGGGACCGGCCAGCAGCGTCGCCTGGGCGGCACGAGCCTTTTCTGGGGTCGCCGCCGGCGACGGTGTGGCTGCCGCGAGGACGGGCAGCAGCCAAGCACAGACGCCCGCGAGCCATCCGGGAACCGACTTCATCCTACTGCTCCCTGCTCAAAAGGATGTTGCGAAGCGTTCATGCCCAGCACGAGAATGGAAAAATGGCTGTGACCTTTGTCACCGATGCTGTCAATCGTGGGATGTTGCCGCTTGATGGATATCACCTTTCAGGTGGACAGAAAGCCGACCAGTTCGGCTGCCGTTTCCCTGGGGGCTTCCTCCTGCAGGCCGTGGCCGCAGTCCAACGCCCGGCCGCGCACGTCGACGGCCTTCTCGCGCCAGGTCGCGAGCACGTCGTAGAGCGCCCCCACCGTGCCTTTGGCGCCCCACAGGGCGAGCAGCGGCGCGCCGACCTTGCGGCCGGCATCGGCGGCATCGTGCTCGAGGTCGATGGAAGCGGCCGCGCGGTAGTCCTCGCAGATCGCGTGCCGTGTCGCCGGATCGAGGTAGCAGCGGCGATACTCGGCGAACACGGCCGGATCGACGGCGCCCGGGGTCTTGATCTGGCCGTCGATGTGGTGACGCAGGAAGTAGTCGGGATCGGCGGCGATCAGGCGCTCGGGCAAGGGATGGGGCTGGATCAGGAAGAACCACCAGAAATAGCGGGTGGCGAACGCCTTGTCGGTGCGGGCGTACATGGTGGCCGTGGGCGCGATGTCGAGGACGGCCAGCCGCTCGACGGCCGCGGCATGATCGAGCGCCATGCGATGCGCGACGCGTGCGCCACGATCGTGACCGACCACGGCGAAGCGGCCAAAGCCCAGGGCGGCCATCAGCTCGACCTGATCCCGGGCCATGGCGCGCTTGCTGTAGTTGACGTGACGCTCGCCGCCCGGGGGCTTGTCCGAATCGCCGTAGCCGCGCAGGTCGGCGGCGACGACCGTGAAGGTCCGGGCCAGGACCGGGGCCACCTTGTGCCAGGTGGCGTGGGTCTGCGGATGCCCGTGCAGCAGGAGCACGGGCGGGCCGCTGCCGCCGATCGCGTAGCGGAGGCGCAGCCCGGCAACCTGCAGGTCGTGCAGGGTGAAGCCGGGGATCAGGCTGGCGCGGGCGGTCATAGCGCCGCCGCGATCGCTTGGCCCACCTCCCTGGTGGTGGCGCTGCCGCCGATGTCGGGCGTGCGCGGCCCCTCGGTCAGCACGGTCTCGATCGCGCGCAGCACGGCCGTGGCGGCATTGGGATGACCGAGATGCTCGAGCATCATCGCCCCGGACCAGATCTGCGCTATCGGGTTGGCGATGCCCTTGCCGGCGATGTCGGGGGCGGAGCCGTGCACCGGCTCGAACATCGAGGGGAAGTCCCGCTCCGGGTTGAGATTGGCCGAAGGCGCGATGCCGATCGTGCCGGTGCAGGCGGGGCCGAGATCGGACAGGATGTCGCCGAACAGGTTGGAGGCCACGACCACGTCGAACCGGTCGGGATTCTGCACGAAATGCGCGGTCAGGATGTCGATGTGGTACTGATCGGTGCGGATGTCCGGATAGCGGGCCGCCATGGTGGCGAAGCGCTCGTCCCAGTACGGCATCACGATCGCCATGCCGTTGGACTTGGTGGCCGAGGTCACGTGCCGCGCGGGGCGGGTCCGCGCGAGCTCGAAGGCGTAGCGCAGGATGCGGTCGACGCCGCGGCGGGTGAAGATCGTGGTCTGCTGCACGAACTCCTGCTCGGTGCCCTCGAAGCTGCGGCCGCCGATCGAGGAATACTCGCCCTCGTTGTTCTCGCGCACGACGATGAAGTCGATGTCGCCGGGCCCGCGGCCGGCCAGCGGCGACCTGATCCCCGGCATCAGCCGGACCGGACGGACGTTGGCGTACTGCTCGAACGCGCGGCGGATCCGGATCAGGAGGCCCCAGAGCGAGACGTGGTCCGGCACCAGGGCAGGCATGCCGACCGCGCCCAGGAAGATCGCGGCGTGGCGGCGGATCCGCTCCAGCCCGTCCTCCGGCATCATGCGGCCATGCGCGAGATAGTAGTCGCAGCTCCAGGGCAG
This sequence comes from Geminicoccaceae bacterium, assembly GCA_039808865.1. Lineage (GTDB taxonomy): Bacteria > Pseudomonadota > Alphaproteobacteria > Geminicoccales > Geminicoccaceae > Benzoatithermus. The sequence continues at coordinate 23,325 of JBDHTW010000005.1, read as the reverse complement.
CTCGTCCCATTGCAGGTCGAAGCCGAACTTCGAGGCGGCCGCGTCGAGCACGCGCATGCCCTCGGGCACGACCTCCCGGCCGATGCCGTCGCCAGCGATCACCGCGATCCTGTGGCAAGCCATCTCCACCTCCCATGTCATGGTGCGGCACATCTATAGCTTCACCGGCGATCGTGCATAATCGAGCGCATCGGAACTTTACTCTGCACGGATCATGCACAATCTACCGGCGCTCGGGGACCTTCGCCTGTTCTGCATCGTGCTGCGACGTGGCGGTCTGGCAGCCGCAGCAGCCGAGGTGGGTGCCTCGCCTTCGTTCGTCAGCAAGCGGATGAGCCTGCTCGAGGCGGCGCTCGGGACCAAGCTGCTGCACCGGACCACACGCCGGGTCGCAGCAACGGACGATGGCCTGACGGTGCTGCGCTGGGCGCAGCGCATCCTGGGCGATGTCGACGACATGGCGCAGGAACTTTCGATTGCCGGCGGTAGCCCACGAGGGACGTTGCGGGTGAGCACGAGCCCGGGCTTCGGCCGCCGGCACGTGGCCGCGGCCCTGTCCGCGTTCGCGCGGCTTCATCCGGCAGTGACGGTGCAGCTGGAGCTGCACGACCAGCCGGTCGACCTGATCGCAGCAGGGTTGGACATCGAGATTCGGCTCGGCGGCGAGCCGGAGCCGCATCTCTATGCCCGGCGTCTCGCCGACAATCGCCGCGTGCTGTGCGCGTCGCCGAGCTATCTGGCGCGGCATGGCCGGCCGGCGGACCCGGCGGACCTCGCCGAGCATCGCTGCCTGGTGAACCGCGAGCCGAAGCAGGCGTTCGGCCTCTGGCGGCTGGACGGCCCGGCCGGGGTGGTCACGGTGCGGCCGCGCGATGCGCTGACCGCCAACGATGGCGCGGTGATCCATCGCTGGGCGCTCGACGGGCACGGCATCATGCTGCGCTCGCTCTGGGACGTCGGCGAGGCGCTGGCCGATGGACGCCTGCAGCAGGTGCTGCCGGACTACGGCCAGAAGGCGGACATCTGGGCGCTCTATCCGACCCGGCTCGCCCGTTCACCCAAGGTGCAGCTGTTCCTCGACCTGCTCATCGAGCGTCTGGACGGAATGCGGTGTCAGGCCGGCGCGGCGAGCGGGGCCTGACACCATGCGGTGGAGCGCTCGAAGCGATGCTCAGGTGGGCAGCGCGTGCTCGCGACGCCGGTTGATCCGGCCCTCGACCACGTCCCAGATCTGGCCCTCGAGATTGACCCCGTCGAAGCGGTCGATCTCCTGCAGCCCGGTCGGCGAGGTGACGTTGATCTCGGTCAGGTAGTCGCCGATCACGTCGATGCCGACGAAGATCAGGCCGCGCTCGTGCAGCGTCGGCCCGATCATCTCGCAGATCTCGTGGTCGCGCTTGGTCAAGGCCGCCTTCTCGCCGCGGCCGCCGACATGCAGGTTGGCGCGGGTCTCCTCGGCTGCGGGCACGCGGTTCAGGGCACCCGCCGGCTTGCCATCGATCAGGATGATGCGCTTGTCGCCCTGGCGGATCTCCGGGACGTAGCGCTGCACCATCAAGGGCTCGTTGAGATAGGTCGCGAACAGCTCGACCAGGGAGCCGAGATTGGTGTCGCCGGGCTTGAGGTGGAACACGCCGGCCCCGCCATTGCCGTAGATCGGCTTCACGATGACGTCGTGGTACTCGCGGCGGAAGGCTTTGATCTCCTCGAGGTCGTAGGTGATCAGCGTCGGCGGCATCAGCTCGGCGAACTGGGTGACGAACAGCTTCTCGGGCGCGTTGCGGACGTGGTGGGGGTCGTTGACCACGAGGGTCTGCGGATGCACCCGGTCGAGCAGATGGGTCGCCGAGATGTAGGCCAGGTTGAAGGGCGGATCCTGGCGCATCATGACCACGTCCAGGGTCGCAAGATCGATGGTCTCGGGCGTGCCGAAGCTCACATGGTTGCCGCGCTCGCGGCGGACCTCGAACGGCCGCGCGGTCGCCACGATGCGCCCGTTGCGGTAGCTGAGCTGACGCGGCAGGTAGTGGTAGAGCCCGTGCCCACGGCGCTGCGCTTCCAGCGCCAGCGCGAAGCTGCTGTCGGCGTCGATGTTGACGGTCTCGAGCGGGTCCATCTGGATCGCGACGGCAAGCGACATCCTAACCCCGGTCCTGGTGCAGCGAAGGTTGCTGTGTGGCAGGCGGCCCCTGGCTTGACAAGGGGGCGGCCCAGCCGCTTGAACCGCAGGCCAGCGACAGGAGGCGAGCCATGGCCTACGATCCGAACAACGTGTTCGCGCGGATTCTGCGCGGCGAGATCCCGGCGCGGAAGGTCTACGAGGACGAGTGGGCCCTGGCCTTCCACGACATCAACCCACTGGCGCCGGTGCACGTGCTGGTGATTCCCAAAGGTCCCTACGTGTCGATGGCCGACTTCTCGGCCACGGCCAGCGACGCCGAGCTGCTCGGCTTCTTCCGCGCGGTCGGGACCGTGGCCCGGCAGCTTGGCCTCGACGAGCGCGGCTACCGCATGCTCGCCAACCACGGCCCGGATTCCCACCAGGAAGTACCCCATCTGCACGTGCATCTGTTCGCCGGCGCGCCCCTGGGGCCGATGCTGAAGAAGATCGTCGGCTAGGCGCCACGGCCACAACGTGGCCGCGTGAAGCGCCGGGTTGGTGCGGATTCTGGGCCGGCCGATCCAGCACCTGCCGCCGACGTCGGATCGACGCCTATGCCGGCATGCGCCGCAGCGGACGGACGACGACGATCAGCCACGCGATGGCGACCAGCGCGCCGGTGGCGACGCCAGCGCCGTCCATCAGGAAATCGCCGAGATCCATGCTGCGGGGCGGGAGACGGCCCTGGGCGACCTCGACCAGCCCGCCCAGCACGATCCCGACGACCGCCCAGCGCAGGACGCCGTGCACCTCGTGGCAGAAGCCCGCCACCGCAGCCGTCATGCCGGCGTAGCACAAAAAGTGCAGCAGCTTGTCGGACATGCCGAGCGGCAGTTCCTGGATCGGCCGCAGCGACTCCACCAGGACCGCCAGCCACGCCAAGCACCAAAGAGCGAACAGAACGAGCTTGGTTCGCGGTTCGACCAGGATGCGCACGCTGATTGCCAACTCCCTCGTGGTTGTGGCCGACGTCCGGGCTGCTCGGCCCGATCCGGCCAACGGTCGGCGCTCGTCGCCTCCGCCAGGACGACGGCGGGCCGAACGGCAGTCGGCCAGAACGTTCGCGTGGATCGGCTCGGTGCCGGCCGGGTCGGGGCGAGGGCTGGCGTCGCCGCATCGCATGCCGCACGCCCGATGGTGCGGATGCGAGGCTGGCCGGGCGCCATGCGAGGGGCAATGGCCCGCCGTGAAAGTTCGCGGACCGTTGCTCGCGTTCGTTCGGCCCGAGGCGGCGTCAGGTCGTGCTGACCGGCTTGCTGCGCGATCTGCCGACCGTTTCCCGCTGCGCCCGTCGGCAGCTCACCGGTGCGAGGCCGCGCAGGATCAGCTCGGCATCGGCCACGGCCTGGCGTCCGATCTCCAGGAGCGCATCCGGCATGCCGCCGGTCCGGTGCGCCGAGAGCAGGATGTTGTCGATGCCGCGGATCGGATCGTCGGCCGCCACCGGCTCCTGCGGAAAGACGTCGACCGCCACCTTGAACCGGCCGCTGCGCGCCTGCCGGAGCAGTTCGGGGAAATCGACCACCGCGGCCCGGCTCATCAGCAGGAAGGCCGCCCCCGGTGCGATCAGCTCGAACTCGCGCCGACCGAGGAAGCCCTGGTTCTCGACGGTCACCCCGGCGAAGACGAAGATGATCCGCGAGGTCGACAGCACCTCGTCCAGTGTCGCCGGCTCGACCTTGTGGCTGCGCAGGAAGTGGTCGGACAGCCAGGGATCGTAGGCTTTGACCGGGTTGCCGAACGGCACGACCAGCGCGCGTAGCTGCCGCGCCAGATCGCCGAAGCCGATCAGCCCGACCGGGGCGCCGCCGAACATGAAGCAGCCGTCGTTCGCGGCCAGACCATACCGTTCCGTGCCGGCGCGGAACGCGCGGTCCGCCGCCGTGATGCCGCGGGCGAGGTCGATCGCCATGCCGAGCGCGGCTTCGGCCACCGCCGGCGCGAAAGCCGAACTCGGGGTGATGACGTGGATGCCGCGCGCGAAGCAGTGCTCGTAGTCGACGTTGGGCAGGAAATTGGTCTCGACGTTGATGATCGCGCGCAGATTCGCGGCCCGCGCCAGACGGGCCTGCGGCAGATCGGTCTGGCCGATGATCAGCGCCGCCTCGGGCAGGTGCTGGTCCACCATGTCCGCCGGCATCGGGCCGTCCTCGTGCACGACCAGCCGGCCCAGCGCCTGCAGCCGCTGCAGCGTGTCCGGATCGCAGATCTGGGCCAGCGCGCGCGGGTGTGGATCGACGAGGATCAGGGGCTGCGTCATGGCTGTGCCGTCTTTTTCGGGGTCGGGCCAGGGACGGCGCCGACCATGGCCTCCGGATGGAGCCTCTACCTGCAGGAAAGAGGGGTCAGCGGCAATCCCGGTTCTCGGCCAGGGTCACCCGACGCAGCGTCAGGTTGATCCGGCCGCCACCGGGGACGAGCGTCGAGCTGCCGGCGACGATGCGGTCGATGCCGTGGAAGCGGAGCCGGGACTCGCCGCCGAGCACGACGACGTCGCCGCTGCGCAGCATCATCGATCGCGTCGGGTCGCGTCGGCTCCGTCCGCCGAGCCGGAACAGCGCATCGTCGCCCAGCGAGACCGACACGACCGGTGCCACGAGGTCGCTCTCGTCGCGGTCCTGATGCAGGCCCATCTTCGCCCCCGGCCGATAGAGGTTGACCAGGCAGGCCTCGGGCGGGTGCGGGTAAGCGGTGAGATCGCGCCAGAGCCGGTACAGCGTTTCCGGCATGGACGGCCAGGGCCGGCCGGAGTCGGGATGATGCGGCTGGTAGCGGTAGCCCGCCCGGTCGCTGACCCAGCCCAGGGGTCCGAGGTTGCACATCGCGACCGAGAGCGGCCGGCCGGAGCGCGGCATGCCCGGCTGGAACCAGCCGGCCGCCGCGACGGCATCCAGAACCTCGGCGAGCAGCACCGCTTGCGCCGCCGGTGCGAGCAGGCCGGGCAGATGCCGGAAGCCTCCGGGCTCCGGCGGCGCGGGCAAATCCAGTGGCAGCCTGCCCTGGCTCATGCGCCGCCGTCTCGCGCCGTCACCGTGCGATGCTGGCCGCGGTCTGGCCGAACAGCACCTTCTTGGCCTCCTCGTCCACCGTGGCGTCGCGCCTGCGGTAGCGCTCGCCGACCTCGTAGGCGCGCAGCGTGGCCGGGCGGTCGTGGATGGCGTTGAACCAACGCTCCAGATGCGGAAAGTCGCTGAGCTTCTGGCCCTGGTTGGCGTGCGGGACGATCCAGGGGTAGGAGGCCATGTCGGCGATCGTGTAGGCCTCGCCGGCGACGAAGGGCCGGTCGGCCAGCCGACGGTCCAGGACGCCGTAGAGCCGGTTGGTCTCGTTGACGTAGCGATTGATGGCGTAGGGCAGCTTCTCGGGCGCGTAGATGGCGAAATGATGGTTTTGGCCCGCCATCGGTCCGAGCCCGCCCATCTGCCAGAACAGCCACTGCAGCGTCTCCGCCCGACCGCGCAGATCCGCGGGGATGAACTTGCCGGTCTTTTCGGCGAGGTAGAGCAGGATCGCGCCGGACTCGAACAGCGCCAGCGGTCCGCCGCCGTCGGCCGGCGCGTGGTCGACGATCGCCGGCATGCGGTTGTTGGGTGCGATGGCCAGGAACTCTGGCCTGAACTGCTCGCCGCGGCCGATGTCCACCGGCACGATCCGGTAGGGCAGCCCGGTTTCTTCGAGGAACAAGGTGATCTTGTGGCCGTTCGGGGTCGGCCAATAGTGCAGATCGATCATGCGCGCACCCGCTGCTGGGGATCGGCCCGGCCGGCCGACTCGCGTGTACATGGTGGCGCGGACGGCGCATCCGCCATGCGTTGCACGCAGCAGGGTCATGCAACCGGCGCGAGTGGATGCGACATAACAGTTTCGCGAGCCGGATCGAACGATGATGGCCAGGGCGCGGTCGGCAAGTCAGCATGACCAGGAATGCTGCATGTCGTGGGAGCGCCCGATGAAACAGGAAATCATCGATCTCTATGACGAGTTCACCCATCGTGGGCTGGACCGTCGCGTGTTCATGGCCCGCCTGGCCGAGCTCGCCGGCGGAACGGCTGCTGCGGCGACGGCCCTGGCCATGCTGCGTGCCGATCCGGCCGGGGCCGCGCTGGTGGCCCCGGACGATGCCCGGCTCACGGCCGCGACGGTCACGATCAACGACGCCAAGCCGCCCTTGCAGGGCTATCTGGTCCGCCCGGCCGGCGCGGCCGGGAAGCTGCCGGCCGTCGTCGTCGTGCACGAGAATCGCGGCCTCAACCCGCACATCCAGGATGTGGCGCGCCGACTCGCGCTCGACGGTTTCATGGCGCTCGCGGTCGATTTCCTGTCGCCCTCGGGTGGGACGCCTTCTGACGAGGACAAGGCCCGCGACATGATCGGCACGCTCGACCCGAACGCGGTCGTGGCCGACGCCAAGGCGGCCGTCGCCTGGCTGAAGGCGCGGCCGGACGGCAACGGCAAGGTCGGCATCGTCGGCTTCTGCTGGGGCGGCGGCGTGGTCGGGCGGGTGGCGGTGGCCGATCCCGACCTCGATGCGGGGGTGGTCTATTACGGCCAGACGCCGGACGCCGACAAGGTCGCCAGCATCGCGGCCCCGCTGCTGCTGCACTATGCCGGCCTCGACGACCGCATCAACGCCGGCGTGCCCGGCTTCGAGGCGGCGCTCCAGCAGGCCGGCAAGACCTACACGCTCTACCGCTACGAGGGCGTCAACCACGCCTTCAACAACGACACCTCGGCCGCGCGCTACGACGAGGCCGCGGCCAAGCTGGCCTGGCAGCGCACGATCGACTTCTTCAAGCAGACGCTCTCCGCCGGCACCTGAGCCGAACGCTCAGCGCTCGCAGCGGCAGCGCGAGAGCGGGCCGCCGCCGTTGCAGGCCGGGGTGGCGTCGGCATAGAACGTGCGGATCGCGTCGTTCTGCACGACGAGCACGGCGGTATGGACGAGGCCGTCGCTGCCCTCCACCTCGGCCAGGCACATGCCGCCACGCTGCCGCTGGCGGAAGGCGCGGGTCGCCGCCACCAGCAGGTCGCGGGCACCCAGGTCGTAGGCGTAGCCCTTGGGGCAGGCGGTGGCGAACGTCGTCGTGCCGGGCAGCAGGTAGCGGACGCCCACGGTATAGACCGGGGGCTGTATCGTCGTGGCCCGACATTCGCCGGTGGCCATCAGGCCGGCCAGCCCCTGCTCCTGCAGCTCGAGATAACGGCCGCGATAGTGCAGGCCGCCCAGATCGTCGACCAGCGGCTCGCCGCAGAAGACGTGCCGGAAGCCCCCGGCATCGAACCAGACCGCGGTGAGCTCGTCCTTAAATCGAGGCAGCGCCACCGGTCCGGCATGCACCGCATGCGCGAGGTCGGCATAGAGCCGGTCGAGATCCGGGCGCAGCTCCGGTCGGTCGAGCATCGCCCGAAACTCCCGCGCCCGGGGCCGGCTGCCCCAGGCCCCGCACAGATTGAGCACGGCGCGATCGAAGATGTCGAGCGGCGGCGGTGGTGGCGTCGGATCGTCCGGGCCGCTGGCATCCTCGTCGAAGAAGGGACGGAGACCGGGGGGCGCCGCGGCGCTTGCCGCCGCATCGAGCGTACCGCAGTCGGCGGCCACCCAGCGCTGCCGGGGTTCGGCATCCGGCAGCAGGAGCTGCAGCCACTCGCCGTCGGCCCGGTTGCGCCCGAGCACCTGGTAGCGCGTCCCCTGTACCAAGTGGCGGTCGTCGGGATTGGTGAGCTTGCGGAAGCTCACATACGCCTCGCAGGTCCGGGTGGCGGTGAGCTCGCCGCGCGCGTCCTCGAAGGCGCTGGCGCCGCTGCCGCCGAGAACGCCCGCGAGCAGCAGCAGGCCCGCAACCGTCCAGCCGCGCCGTCGGCGGCCGCCCGTCACGGCGCCAGCGCCAGCCGCGTTGCGGCCGCGACTGGACGGTAGTGGCGGGTCAGCCGGTCGAACCGCCAGACCATGACCACGCCGACCGTCGCCAGCGCGAAGGCGAGGCCGATCCAGATTCCGGTGCCGCCGAGGCTGGTGTGGAAGCCGAGCACCCAGCACGACGAGAAGCCGACGACCCAGTAGCCGAACGCAGCGAGCCACATCGGGATCGTCGTGTCCTTGAGACCACGCAGGTTCGCGATGCCGATCACCTGCAGCCCGTCGGCGAGCTGGAACAGCGCCGCGATGCGCAAGAACACCAGCGCATAGCCGAGGGCCGCGGCGCCATCCGCCGTGTCCGCATCGAGGAACAGTCCGGCAAGCTCGGCGCGCTGGGTCCAGAACAGCACCGCGGTCGCGGCCATGAAGCCCGTGCCGAGGCCGCAGGCGACCCAGCCGGCGAGCCGCGCCTGCGCCCCGTCGCCGGCCCCGATCGCGAGGCCGACCCGGATGGTCGCCGCCTGGCTCAGCCCGAGCGGCACCATGAACGCGATGCTGGCCAATTGCAGCGCCACCTGATGCGCGGCGAGCTGGGCGGTGCCGATCAGGCCCATGAGCAGCGTGGCGCTGGCGAACAGGCCGACCTCGAGCAGGACCGCACCGCCGATCGGCAGGCCGACGCGCAGAACCTCGCGAAAGACCACGAGGTCCGGGCGCCAGAGGCCGCGTAGCACGGCGTAGCGGCGGAACGGTGCCGCCCGCAGGCAGTAGGCGAGCAGGATCGCGAACATCAGCGTGAACACGGTGGCGACGGCGATCCCGGCCCCGGCCGTGCCGAGGCCCGGCAGGCCCAAGCCGCCGAAGATCAGAAGCCAGGACAAGGGCAGGTTGACCACGGCCCCGACCAGCGCCGCCACCAGCACGGCGCGGGTGCGCGCGAACGCGGCGATGAAGCTGCGCAGCACGATGAAGCCCACGGCGAACGGCATGCCCCAGACCGCCCAGCGCATGTAGGCCTCGGTCATCGGCAGGAGCGCCGGGTCCTGTCCCATCGCCGCCAGCAGCGGCCGCGTCCACCACAGCAGCGCGATCAGCGGCCCGGTGATCGCCAGCGTCATCCACAGCCCCTGGCGCACGGTCCGCGCGATCAGCCGTGGCTGCCGCGCCCCTTTCGCCTGCGCGATCAGGGGGGCGGTGGCGCTGACCACGCCGACGCCGAACATCATGCCGGCATGGAACAGGGCAGCCGCCAGGGTCGCCGCCGCCAGCGGGGCCGGGCCGAGCCGGCCCAGCAGCAGAACCTCGGTGGTGTGGATCAGGATCTGGGTGAGCTGCGTCAGGGCGAGCGGCAGGGCCAAGGCGAGCATGGCCCTGAGTTCGCGCGCAAGCCTATCGGGGACGGCAACCGGCGTGGTCGCCGCCGAGACGTCGAGAGAGGACATGGCCCGTCTGGTTGGCTAAAATTTCAAAGGCCGCGGACCATAGCCCAGCTTGGAGTATCGGGCAAATGGATGTCGCCGACGGTAGTGTCTCAATTTGAATGTTGGAATACCGGCAGCAGCCCCGGCCTAGCTTCGACGGCGCAAGATGCGCCAACCGAGGCTGCGCCGGGCGCAAGCGTCGATGGCAAAGGCGACGGTGCCCTGCAGGGTCATCGTCCGCCCCGGGCGCGCCACCGCACGACGGGCGGTCATGCTCCCTTCCCGGCCGAGTTGTCGCCAGACCTCCCTTCACCCCGTAGAGACGGAGGTTCACCTCGCAGACCCGCCGCAGGCCTCGGGCGCGTCCGGTTCGGCGCATCCGGCTGGGCGGCGTCTCGCCCGAGCCGCCGATCTTGACCACGATCGCGCGGCTCCCCGCGTCAGCCATGTCCACCTCGATGGTCCGGCATCATCCGTACCGCGCGCTCGCGAATTTCCGGCAATCCCGCCGCAGTTGGCATTGCGGTTGCGGGTCACCCCTGATGTGGGCTTCTCGGGTTGCGGCTCGGTGAATGCGTCGCGGCGACGACCAAGCGATGACAAGAGCGGGTTGAAGGCGCCGCTGCGTCAAGCCCGTCGTGGGCCACGGCTCGCCGGTCGTGACCAGGCACCAGCCGAACCATCGGACGCCGGACGAACAGGCGATGGCGAAGCGACTGGCCAGCGAGCCGGTCCGCGGAACACCCCTTGAACATACCGCATGGAATCCAGCATGGGCTGTAGCGGTTCGCCGGGGGTTGAAATCTGGATTTGCCGCGTGTATCAACCGCCTCGCGCATGAGGAGACGTGGCCGAGCGGCTGAAGGCGGCGGTTTGCTAAACCGTTATAGGGGCGTAAACCCTTATCGGGGGTTCGAATCCCCCCGTCTCCGCCAAACCCCTTCATGTTGGGTCGGTTCGTGGTTCGGACGGCCTTAACGTCTTCATTCCATCGTCGGATGCGCGGAATCGTACCCACGATGATCACTGGCTTTGCATTCATGGAAGCAAGCTAATCGATCAGATCGCGCAGGCTCGACGTCCCCACCCGGCGGTTCGATGATTGCAGCTGGCGTGGCCGACCGCCATGCTCGCCAGCGTGTGGCTTTCCCGTGGAAACAATACGGGCGCCCGACCTGCATGAGGCTCACCAGCCTATGCTTCGGGCGCCCAGGATCCAAGCCGATCATGCGTCGACGTTCTCTCGACGTCGCCCGATCAGGCAGCGTTCGCCGACACGGTGCCAGCGAAGTTGGCATCGTCGCCATTGCCGTGGTTCGCGAGCGCGCGCGCCAAGTTGCAGATGGCTTCCTGATGCTTGCGGTTCGTCAGGCTGGTGAAGTGGCGGGTCAGCTCCAACAGCAGGCGCTGATGGGGGGCATTCTTGACCGTAACCGCGCCGTCCTCGGCGACGCCCTCGTAGAAGTAGCCGACCTCGACACCCAGAGCCTGGGCGACCTGATAGAGGCGCCCGCCAGCGATGCGATTGATACCTTTCTCGTACTTGTGCGCTTGCTGGTAGGTTACCCCGATGATGTCCGCCATCTGCTGCTGACTCAAGCCCAGCATCACGCGGCGTTGCCTGATCCGTTCGCCGATATGCCGGTCCAAATCTTGCGCCCGCGGCCTGGGCGTCTCGCGCTTCCCACGCGTTTTCATGGCCACAGCCATCGACATCTCCAATATAGCCTGTCAGACCTCTGCCAATCCCGGCGTTCAAGACATACGCGAAATGCATCTTCTGATCATGCCAGCAGCCCCACCCTATGTGGTCGTTTGGTGACAAACTGTGACAGATGGTGACAGCAAACTTGCCGCTAGGCGAAACCCTCAGTAGGATCCACAATGAAGTATTAACTTCATTTAGGAAGTTATAGGTATTTACGGTTGATGACAAGCGACGCCGTTAAACCTATTCACGTGTTGATCGTCGATGACGACGATCTCATTCGTAAGGTGCTGAGCGATTATCTGCGCGGCCAGGGCGTCAATGTCAGCGAGGCCCACAATGGTGCCGGGATGCGCGATGTGCTGGCCAAGGTCGCTTCGATCGACCTCATTCTCCTCGATCTCGTGATGCCCGGCGAGAGCGGGCTGACCTTGGCGCAACAGGTCCGCAGTCAATCGGACGTGCCGATCATCATGCTGTCGGCGTTGAGCGACGTGATCGACCGGGTGACCGGCCTTGAGCTGGGGGCGGACGACTATCTCTGCAAGCCGTTCCATCCTCGCGAAGTCCTCGCCCGGGTCCGCGCCGTGCTGCGCCGTGGCCACACCCCGTTTCGCCCGGTCGCGACGACGCCGACCGACATGGTCTACGATTTCGATGGCTGGGAGTTGCAGGCTGGCACCCGCCGCCTGTCGACGTCGGATGGCATCGAGGTGCCACTGACGACCATGGAGTTCGATCTGCTGCTCGCCTTCGCGACCAATCCCGGCCGAGTTCTCGACCGCGATAAGCTGATGGATCTGACCAAAGGCCGCAACTGGGCGGCGTTCGACCGCAGCATCGACCAGCAGGTCGGACGGCTGCGGCGCAAGATCGAGGTGGACCCGGGTCATCCGTCGCTGATCAAGACCATTCGCGGCGCCGGCTACATGTTCGCGGTGAAGGTGCACGCCCGGCCGGTCTGAGCGCGGGCCGGGACCTGCGTGCGCATGGTCACCGCTTGGCATGCCCCCGCTCGTCGAGATCCTCCACCTCCGCTTCGGTCGCCGCGATCATCGGCGTCAGCCGAGCGATCGACGCGGCCGTGTCCTGGCCATGCTCCGCGCGTCGCCGGATCGTCTCCGCCAAGCTCGCCAGGCGTGCCAGGCCCAAGGTGGCGGAGGTGCCGCGCAGGCGGTGCGTCGCTTGGCGAATGAGCTGTGGATCTCCGGACGCATGCTCCAGCGTATCCCGGACATCCTTGGCCTGCGCCACCGCGCTGCGCAGGTAGCCGGCGAGCAGATCCCACTCGAAGCTTGAGGCAAGCTCGGCCAGGACCGCCGGATCGACCAGAGGAACGTCCTCCAACGTCGGCTCGGGCTCCATCATCGGCACATGCCCATTCCTCGTCGGCCGCTGGCGCAAGACACTCGACCGGAACGCTCGGCGGCGCGCAACCCTCTTGATGCAATGATCACCCTGGCGCGAATCGATCGGGAGACCAAGGCTCATCATCGGGGTTGCGGGCGGATGCGGCCCTTGCCCGCGTTCGATGGCGACGAAGGGTGGCAACCGTCATGCCGCCGGTTCTCGGGCAAGGCGATCCGGGCCCCGCCGCGTCGCTAGGCGCCGACGCGTATCGTCCGCTCGATCGCCTGCCGCTCCAGCTCGTGCTCGGTCTCCAGCAGTTTCTGGGCACCCTCGAATGCCCGCACCGTCTCGAGCATCGTGGTCATCTCGACGATCGGCTGCACGTTCGAGCCTTCCAAGGCGCCCTGCACGACGCGGGCGGTGCCGGGCACCGGCAGCTCCTTGCTGGCCAGCAGCCCGTCCCCGGTCCGGGTCAAGGCCTGCTCGTGCGCGAAGCTCACGATCCCGATCCGTGCGATGGGGCCGGCACGCCCGGATATGGTCCCGTCCGCTGCGACGGTGACCGCCGGCTCGTCGACGGGCACGTCGATCGGGTTGCCGCCGTCATCCAGCAGCGGATGGCCGCGCAGATCGACCAGCTGGCCGTCGGCGTCGCGTTCGAGCCTGCCCGCTCGGGCGTAGCGCGTGCCGGTTGGGCTGGCGAAGCCGAAATAGCCGCTGCCATCGAGGGCCAAGTCCAGCGGGTTCCCGGTCCGCTCGATGGGCCCCGGGCTCAGGTCCTGGGCCAGAGCGACGTCCTGGACGAAGGCCACCTGCTCGGATGTTCCGGTGCGCTGCAGAACCTGCTCGAACAGCGTGTGCTGCGCCCGATAGCCGCTGGTGCTGGCATTGGCGAGATTGGTGGCCAACGTCGTCATGTGTCGCTGCAGCGCGATCTGGCGGCTGAGCGCGAGATAGCTCGTGGTTTCCATCGGCCACTCCATGACCAGCGGGTCGCCCGCTGGCGTCGCACGTCAGGGCGGATTTCCGGTCGCCGCCATGGTGCACCGGCAAAGCTTGCCGGGAGGTTTCCACCGGGCCGGTTCTGCCCGCGCTGCAACCATGAATTAACCCTGCGCTGGTATCAGCAGGCCTCGGCGTGCGGTGAGTCCCGCTGGCGGCGGAGGCAGGCAACGTGACGAGCGACAAGGGAATCCAGTCGACGGCAACGACGCCGCGGCACGGTCGGCGCAGCCTTCTGGCGCTTGCCGCAGGCACGACGATCGCCCTCGGCGGTGGCGCCGTGGCCACCGCGCATTTCGCCGGTTGGTTGCGGGCAGCGCCGGTGCCGTCGGCCGGTGGTCATGTCTTTGCGAGCGAAGACGGGGCGCATGGCGACGCCGATCCTGCCGTGGTGATCGGGTTCGTCGATCTGCCCGACATCATCGTCAACCTGCAGTCCGATTCGTCGCGGATGCGGTTCCTCAAGTTGCGGATCGCGCTCGAGGTGACCGGGGAGGCCAACGCGGACTCGGTGCGCAAGCTGCTGCCCCGTGTGCTTGACGGTCTCCAGCTCTACCTGCGGGCGCTCTCGGTCGACGACCTGAAGGGGGTCGCGGGCATGCAGCGGATCAAGGAAGAGCTCACCGCGCGGGTCAACCTGGCGGTCGAGCCGGCCCAGGTGGACGCCGTCCTGCTCAAGGAGATGCTCGTCCAATGAAACCCGCCGACAGGATCTCCGGCCGCCCCGTGATGGCCGGTGCCGCATCGGCCAAGGACGGACGGCTCGACGCCGAATGGCTGTCCCTGGTCGGACCGGACGGCACGGTCGACGCTGACCGCGCGGCATGCGGCGCAAGCTGCGGACCCCTAGGGCAGGCGGGCGGCATCAAGGCCGGGATCATGTCGCTCGTGCAGTCGCGGGACATCACCTATGAGCGTCTGCCGATGCTCGAGGTCGTCTTCGATCGCCTCGAGCGCATGCTCAGCACGAGCATGCGCAATTTCACGTCCGAGAACGTGGACATCAGCCTCGAAAACATCTCGGCGCAGCGCTTCAGCGATTATATGGGCACGATCCCGCTGCCGGCGATGCTGGCCATCTTCAAGGCGGTGCAGTGGGACAATTATGGCCTGATCACCGTCGACGGCGGGATGATCTACTCGATCGTCGACGTCTTGCTGGGCGGGCGGCGAGGCAGCGTTCCGCTGCGCATCGAGGGCCGGCCATACACGACGATCGAGACGGCATTGGTGGAGCGCCTCGTTCGCCTGATCCTCGAGGATCTCGGCCAGGCCTTCGCGCCGATCACGCCCGTCACCTTTCGCTTCGAGCGCATGGAGACCAACCCGCGGTTCGCGGCCATCGCCCGTCCCGGCAACGCGTGCATCGTGTTCAAGCTTCGCGTCGACCTGGAGGATCGCGGTGGGACGATCGACTTCCTGATTCCCTATGCGACCTTGGAACCGGCACGTGATCTGCTGCTGCAGATGTTCATGGGCGAGAAGTTCGGGCGCGACTCGATCTGGGAGAACCATTTGGCCGGCGAGATCTGGCTCACCAGCGTGGAGCTCGAGGCCGTGCTCGAGGAGCGGACCGTGTCCTTGCAGGAGACGCTCCAGTTGCAGGTCGGCAGCATGCTCCGGCTCACCGCCGGGCCGGACCCGGAGGTGACCTTGCGCTGTGGTCCGGTGGCCCTGGCCAGCGGCAGGATCGGTCGGCACGGTGATCGGCTGGTGGTGCGGATCGAGCGGGGCATCGACACCGGCACGGAGAGCGGCCGTGGTTGAACTCGGGTCGAACCTCGCGCTCGCCATGCTGCTCGTGCTGACGACGATCTGGTGCCTCCTGCTGCACCGGCGGCTCGGGCGGCTGCGTGTCGAGCGACACGACATCGAGGCGTTCGTGGATGCGGTGACCACCGCGACCAAGCAGGCGGAGGCGGCGACCGGCGGGCTGCGGGCTGCGGCAGCCGACGTGCAAAGCACGCTCGCCAAACAGCAGAGGCTGGCCCAGCAGTGCGCCGCCGAGCTCACCCGACTGGCCGAGAGCGGCAACCGCACGGCGCGACGACTCGAGACCGCCCTGCATCACGGCACGCGAACGCTCGTGGAAGCGGCGCCGGGGCAGGCATGGACGGCCGGCAGCGCCGGCGGCGTCACCGAACGTCATGCGCCGGCGGCGCCGGCGACGGTCAATCCACATCGAGGCGAAGCGATCGACCCTGCCCTGCGCCGAGCACTGGAGGCGCTGCGGTGAAGCTGGCGCCGCCGGCGCGCAGGGTGGTTGGCGCCGTCCCCGGCGAGGCGGCTGCCGCCGAGCGACGGCCATGGCTGTCCTGGCTGCTGCTGGCGACAGCGTCGGCTTTGCTGGTGCTGCTGGGCACTCGGGTCGCCGACCTCCTGGCCGATCGTGGCGAGCTCGTGGCCACCCGACCGTCCGGTCCGGCCTTCGTTCAGCCGCCACCGTCGGTGGCCATCGAGCCGGGCGCCGGGCCAGGCGCTTCCGTTGCCACGGTCGTCCCTGCGTCGGCCACGCCTGGGGAGACCGATCCACGCTTTGCGGCGGTCGAGGCGCTGACCGCCGAATTGCGCCGCCAGCAGGCGGCATTGGCAGAGCGCGAGCAGGCACTAAGCCTGCGCGCGGCGGTGGTCACCGCGGTCGAGGGGCGCGTGCGTGCGCAGCTGGACCAGCTGGATGCGACCAAGGTCGAGATCGAGCGGCTCTTGGGTCAGATCTCGGCCGACGAGCAGGCGAGGATCGCGCAGCTGGTTAAGGTCTACGAGGCGATGAAGGCCAAGAGTGCCGCGGTCATCTTCGATCCCATGGCGCTGGAGCTGCTGCTGCCGATCGTGCGGCGCATGCGCGAAGCCAAAGTCGCGGCCATCGTCGCCGAGATGGATCCGACCAAGGCACGTGCGCTCACCGCCGAGCTGGTCCGTCGCCGCGATCCGCCGGCCGCACCCTGAGCGGCGCCGTCGACGCGCTCGCCGGCTGCACGTTGCACGCCCTTGGCTCTCCCGACCAAAGGGTGATCTTTGTCCGAATTACTTCATCAAATAAGCGAACTGCGTCCAGTTGACGATGAATGACTTTGTGAATACCATCAATTTTCCGATCGATAGGTGTGACAGGCTGCAATAATCGTCCTGCTGTGCTGCAACAGACATCGATCTTTACAATCAAAGAGCCGCGGCTAGCGGCCCTCCAGCTCTCGGCATGGTGCGCAAGGAAAGTCGACCGACCGGACCAGGAGAGTTATTGATGTATGGTCGAGCTTTTACAGGTCTGCTCACAGGCACCGTCGTGCTGATGTCGGCAGCTTCTTCCCAGGCGCAGGTCGGTCATCGACTGGCGAACCCGCGGGCCGCGGTCGCCGCTGCGGTCGCGACCGCCACGCCGATGGCACGGACGTTGGACAAGCTGCCGGCGGAAGCGCTGGGTCCCGTCACGATCACGCTGGGCGAGCTCGCGACGACGGCGCAGGTGATGGTCGGTCATCCGGGCCCGGCGGCCATCCCGATCGCGTCCCCGGTCCCGACGGGCCAGCAACCGGCGGCTCCCGCCGTGGGCGTGATCACGCCGGAGAACTACGGCTACGGCGCTTATCAATCCATCTATCACTACACGGACTATCTGGTCAGCGCCGACAGCCAGGTTCAGGCGCCGCAGCGGTTCTCGGGCTGGTTCGTGTTCACGGCTGCCAACGGTGGTTCCTATCGTTGCTCGGCAGCGCTGATCTCGCGCTCGATCCTGGTGACCGCCGGCCATTGCGTGCACGCCGGAGGCACCGGCAGCGCCGGCTGGATTCGCTCGGGAACCTACTACCCGGCCTATCGCTCCGGTCCATCGGCGACGTACGGCGCGGCCACCGTCGCGTGGGTGATCACCACCAGCGGCTGGTACAGCCAAGGCGCGCTGGATCAGGGCTACGACGTCGGTCTCGTCGTGCTCAACAACCGCACCGGCACGACCACGGAGATCGGCGACTTCACCGGCTGGTTCGGCGCCTGCTTCCGCTACTGCCTGCAGAATTTCTGGTACAACAGCCAGCTCGGCTACCCCGGCAACTATTATGACGGGGAGCTGATGACGCGCGGCGAGCATCTCGAGCATTCCGACGGCCGCGATTTCATTCTCGGTTCGGGCATGCAGGGTGGATCGAGCGGTGGGCCGCACGTCACCAATCTGGGGGATCTCAGCGACGCGTCCGTCAACCAGGGTCAGTTCCCGTACCGCAACATCATCTTCGCGGTGACATCCTGGGGGTATGTCAGCGACATCTACAAGATCCAGGGAGCATCGTCCCTGAGCGGCCCGAACGAGATCAACAACTTTCCGACCATGTTCAACTATGCCTGCGCCACCGCGCGCTCGATCCATGGTCAAGCCTCCTGCTCGCCGGTATGAGCGCGACACGCCCTTGCCCTACCGCTAGGTTGAGATGGGGTGCGACAGCTCGGTTTGGGGTTTTAGTTGCCATGATGCCCGTTCTCTCGCCAATGTAGCGCCAACCACCGGCGCGGGATCGAGTCCGTACCGGGAAGCGGGGAAGACGGATGGCGCCCGAGTCGCCAGGCAGGGCTCGTGCCAGCAAGCTTGATCCTCAAGCGGTGCCGTGGCCGGCGAGCGGATGATCCTGGTCCGATCGGTTGTGCCGCCGATGGCGACGTGGCTGCGTCAGTCCGTGTCGGCATGGGCTGGTGGCCTGCGTTCGCGCACGGTCGGCATGCTGGCGGCCCTGGCCACGGTCCTCGTGGGTGGGGCGCTGACGGCCGCTGTCCTGCTGCGCGACCGCGAGGCCGAGCTGGAGCAGGCGCGGCGCGACCTGCGCGCGATCAGCCTGCCGGCGGCGGCCTTCCTCGAGCACGGCCTGCGCACGCTGGATCTGATCGTGTCGCAGGCGGTCGAGGAGTTCGCCCGTGGCGAGCTGGACCTCGCCGGGGTCGATCGCTGGCTGCGCGGCCAGGCGCATCGGCTCGACCAGCTCGACGACCTGGACCAGCTCTACCTGCTCGATGGCCAGGGCGTGGTCCGCTACGCTGCGGAAGCGGACCGGATCGGCATCGACGTCAGCGATCGGGAGTATTTCCGGCGGTATCTGGCCGACACCAGTGCGGGCATGTTCGTCGCGGCGCCGTTGAACTCGCGGTTTCCGCCACACCGGCGGATCGTGCCGGTGAGCTGGGCGCTGCGCACCGGGACCGGCGATCTGGCCGGCGTGATCGCGATCTCGGCGAGCTGGCATCTCTACGCGGAAGCGTTCAACGCGCTGACCAGCCGCCCGGACCAGACCGTGGCGCTGATCGACCGGCAGGGCCGGCTCTACGCGCTGGACGCGGCGCACTGGCCCGATCCGGACGTCGAGCCGGAGCGGCCGCCGTTCCTGGAGCAGGGGTGGCTGCGCGACGAGCCGGCGAGCGTCGCCGGCTACCTGGTCAGCTCGGCCGACCTGCCCGGGCTCGGCCTGCAGGTGGTCGCCGGTGTGCCGGTGTCGATGATCCTGCAGGCGTGGCGGGTGCGGGTCGAGGTCACCCTGGTCCTCTTGCTGGTGGTGGCCGGCGGCATGGGCTGGCTGACCGCGCAGCTGCATCAGAAGGTGCGCACGCTGCGGGCCACCGCGGCGGCGGCGCGGACCGCGCAGGCCCGGGCCGAGGCCAGCGAGCGGGCCAAGGGGCAGTTCCTGGCGGCGATGAGCCACGAGATCCGCACGCCGATGACCGGCGTGCTGGGCATGGCCGACCTGCTCGCCACGGCCCCCCTGGCCCCGGCGCAGCAGGCCCAGGTCGAGGCGATCCGGGTCTCGGGCCGGCATCTGCTCAGCGTGATCAACGACATTCTCGACTTCTCGCGGATCGACGCGGGCGGGCTGACCCTGGAGCAGGTCGACTTCGCGCTCGTGCCGCTGCTGGAGCAGGTGCGCTCGATCCTGGCGCCGGAGGCGACCCGGCGCGGCCTCGAGCTGACGGTCGAGGTCGGCGACGGCGTGCCGCCGGCGCTGCACGGCGATCCGACCCGGCTGCGGCAGGTGCTGGTCAACCTGATCGGCAACGGGCTGAAGTTCACCCGCGCCGGCGGCGTCCATGTCCGGGTGCGGGCGCGTCCGGCCGCCGCGCACGTCCTGCTGCGCTGCGAGGTCGAGGACACCGGCATCGGCATCCCGCCCGAGCGCCAGGACGATCTGTTCCGTCCGTTCACCCAGGTGGACCTGTCCACGACCCGGGAATTCGGCGGCACCGGGCTGGGCCTGGCGATCTCGCGCGAACTGGTCGGGCTGATGGGCGGTACGATCGGCGTCGTCAGCGAGCCCGGGCACGGCAGCCTGTTCTGGTTCGAGGTGCGGCTGCCGCCGGGCAATGCGGCGGCACTGGCGCCGGCATTGCCGCCGGCCACCGACGTGGCCGCGCCGTTGCGTCTGCTGGTGGCCGAGGACGTCCCGCTCAACCGCGATCTGCTGCAGGCCGGGCTGGCGCAGGCCGGCCACGCGGTCGTCCTGGTCGGCGACGGCGCCGAGGCGGTGGCCAAGGTGGCCGAGCAGCGCTTCGACGCGGTGCTGATGGACGTGCACATGCCGATCATGGACGGCATCGAGGCCGCCCGGCGGATCCGGGCCCTGCCGCCACCGACGGGCGGCGTGCCGATCCTGGCGCTGACCGCCAGCGTGATGGCCGCGGAGCGCGAGCTCTGCCTCGCCGCCGGCATGACCAGGGTGCTGGCCAAGCCGATCGTCTGGCCGCAGCTCTGGGCGGCGTTGGCCGATCTGCCGGCACCCGGCGCCGCACCGCCGCAGCCGGCCGATCTGGTCGACCGGTCGCTGCCGGACATCGACCGCGACCTGATCGACGGCCTCGCCCGTCAGGTGCCGCCGGCGGCGCTGCAACGGCTGCTGCGCCAGGGCCTGGACGGCGCGGTGCAGAGCTGCGGACGGCTGCGCGCCGCCTTGGACGACCCCGAACGTCTGCGCCAGGAGGCGCACCGGCTGCGCGGCACCTCCGGCAGCTTCGGCCTCGCCCGGATCGCCGCCCTCGCCGGGATCCTCGAGCAGCGGGTGGCGCGGGGCGAAGGCGTCGCCGACATCGTGGGCGAACTCGAACGCGCCGCCGCCGCGGCACAGGAGCAGATGCCCGCCGCGCTCGAGCCGGCGTGAGACATTGGCCCGCGGGCCGGCCAACCGGCCGTCACGGCACCGTCGGCTCGGCCGCGGCACCGGCGAACCGCTCGTTCAAGACCAGAGCCGCCGCGCCCTGCGCCCAGACCTCGTCCCCCCAGGCGTGCCAGATCAGCGGCGTCGTCTCGCGCAAGAAGGGCAGGACATTGTCCTGGAACGTGTCGATCAGAGGCCGCATCAGCAGATCCTCGGCACGCACGCCCTCCCCGGTGACGAGCACACGCTCGGGTGTGAGCACGTTGACGAGGTTGGCGATGCCCAGACCGAGCGCATGGCCCGCCTCGGCGAACAGCTTGCGCAGCCGGACATCGCCGAGCTTGGCGCGCCTGGTGATCTCGCGCACCGCCTCGTTGATCTGCCGAGCGTCGCCCAGCGGGCCCAGGTCGACGATGCCTGCGGCCTGCGCGACGAGCGCATAGTCCGCGGCGTAGGCCTCGATGCAGCCGCGCTGGCCGCAGCGGCAGGGCCGGCCGCCCTCGATGTGCCGGACGTGCCCGAACTCCGCGGCCATGCCGCCGCGCCCGCGGTAGAGCCGCCCGTCCAGGTACATCCCCATGCCGACACCATGCTCGACGGTGACGACGCAGAAATTGTCGACGCCCTTGCCCTCGCCGAACCAGCGCTCGGCCAGTGCCACCAGATTCACGTCGTTCTCGACCGTCACCGGGACACCGAGCCGGTCCATCAGCAGCGCGGCGAAGGAAGGCGGGTTGGCACCGAAGAGCGGGCTCCAGTGAGCTGTTCCGGTGCCGCTCTCGACGAAACCCGGCAGCCCGACGCCGATGCCGGACAGCGAGGCCGGCGCCAAGCGCAATCGCTGCAGGAAATCGTGGACGCTGGCGGCGACGCGGTCGGCGGTGGCGGCGGCACCGAGCTTCTCCGGTAGCAGCGGCAGGCTCACCGCATCGATCAGATGACCGGTGAGATTGGTCAGGCTCAGCGTCATCTGGTGGGTCGACAGCTTGATGCCCATCACCCGGCCGCCATCGGCGTTGATCTCGAGGAGAATGCGCGGTCGGCCGCGCCCGGCGGCGACGCTGCGGCTCTCGCGCAGCAGATCCTCCGCCAGGAGGGTGGCCGTGATCTCCGACACCGTGGCCGGCGCCAGCCCGGTGCGCTCGCCGATCTCGACCCGCGATACCGGCCCGACGGCACGTAGCGCCTCCATGATGTGCAGTCGATTGATCGACCGCATCGACGGCTGTCCCGATGCTCTTGCTGCCATGCCGATCAACCCGGTTGCCATGCCACCCCGCTTAATTTTCTGATGCGCAATATATCAGCAAATGCTTTCGCCGCCAGCACAACGGTCACAAGGTCCATAATTTCCCTTGCCCGAGCTAGGTTCGGGTCCCGGCCGGAGGAGCCGCGATACCGCTTGACAGCATCTGAGCCGATGAATAATTTCGAGAAACGAATAAAATGACGATCAGAGATGCTCCGTATGCGTGCAGGCTGGCGCCAACCGACCCCGCTCTGGAACGGCTTGCCCGGGATCGGGTCCGCAATTTGGCAGTGCCGAACCGAGGGGACGAGCATGCCCGGCTTGCGCCGAGCCAGGCAGGCCGCCGGCCGTGCCGCGTGGGAAGGCATTCTCGAGGTCGAGCAGCATCGCGCGCTACCCGAGGAGATCGTGGACTTCCGGGTCGATCGGCACGTCGTCATCCTGCATCTCGGTCCCGCGCACTGGCTGGTCTGGGAGCTGGCCGGAGCGAGCCAGCAACGTACCTTGATCCGGGACGGCAGCCTGTCCCTCATCCCCGCCGGGACCAGGCTCGCTTGGTCGCGGCACGACCCGGCCGAGGCTCTGGTCGCCGCGGTCGAGCCCGAGTTCGTCGCGGCGCTGGCCGTCCGTTCGGGACACGGCGCCCGCGTCGGCCTGCGCAGCCTGATCGGCTTCGAGGACCCGGCGGTCGCCCACATTCTGCGCGCCGTCCAGTTGGCGCTGCGGGATGGCGGCTCGACGGGCCGGATCTACCTGGAATCGCTGACGACGGCGCTCGTCAGCCACCTGCTCGCGCACTATGCGGTCCCACGGCTCGAGCTGGCCTTGAGCCGTGGCCTGCCCGAGGCTCGGCTGCGCCGTGTCCTCGACTATGTCGAGGCGCATCTCGGCGAGGACACCAGCGTCCGCCAGCTCGCCGAGCTGGCCCGGCTGAGCCCGGATCATTTCGCCACGCTGTTCCGCCAGAGCGTCGGCCTGCCGCCGCACCGCTACGTGCTCGAGCGGCGCATCCGCAAGGCCAAGGAGCTGCTCGCGGACGAACGGTTGTCCATGGTCGAGATCGGCTTGGCGGTGGGCTACACCAGCCAGCCGCACTTCATCACGATGTTCCGCCGGCAGACCGGGATGACGCCCGGCATGTACCGCAAGATGTGCCGGCTGCCGCGTCCTTGAGCAGGGAAGATTCTTATCCGCGGATTTGCGAAGGAGGACAGCATGAAACTGAAAGACGCCGAGTGTACAATAGGCGAGGACGAGACTAAGACGCTCGCGTGAGGGTCCGCGCACCCGTCGCCGCCGCCAAAATGCCGAGGCGCCGTGCCGAACTGGCGCTGACGAACCCGCACCCATGGGAGGACGATTGTGGCACTATCCTTTCGTTTGCGCATCAAGGCGGCTTTGCTGGTCGCCACGGCGTTGACGCTGCCGTTTGCGGTTGGCGGGGCCAGGGCCGAGG
>JBDHTW010000004.1:0-99638 GCA_039808865.1 Geminicoccaceae bacterium | reverse complement strand
TCTTCCTCGCCAGCGAGGAGGCCGGCTTCATCACCGGCTCGACCATCACCGCCAACGGCGGCCAGTACATGGCCTGAGCAGGGGCGGGGACGGCACGCCGCTCACGCGGCGTGCCGCGGGCACGAAAGTTCACGAAAGAGGTGCTCGAGCCGGTCGGTGGGTGTGCCGTGGCGCGGCATCGCTTCCGCGCCGACCATGAGCCGGGCGCCCGGGGTCGCCCTCGCGCCCAGTTCGTGTGCCAGCCGCGATCGCAACCGCTCGAGCTGGGCCTGGGCCCGGACCATGACAGCGACGGCAAAGCGGCCGGCGCCGAGATAGGCCGCGAGATCGTCCGGGCGGGTGAGACACGACAGGTGCCGACCGAGCTCGGCCAGCGCCAGATTGCCTGCGGCATGGCCGGCTCGCGCGTTGATAGCGCCGAGATTGACGACATCGATCGCGATCAGCGCCGGCTGCTGCGGCCGGCCCGTGATCGAGAGATAATCGAGCAGCAGGCCGGTATTGTAGAGGCCGGTCAAGGAATCGGTCAGCAGGTTCGGGCGCTCGGCTTGCGGTGGCCGGCGCAGCCAGCGGCGCAGGCAGGCCAGACGCAGCGCCGTGCCCAGGCGGGTCCGGACGATCTCCATCGGCGCCGGCAAGGGCAGCAGGTCGACCGTCGGCGGCAAAGGATCCGGCTTCGGCATGCCGCGATACGCCAGCAGCACCACGGGGGCGCCGACCGGCGTCTCCGCGTCGTCGATGGCGGCCAGCACCGGGCCCAGCTCGTCCAGCCGGGTCGCCAGCACCAAATCCGCCATTCTCGTCGCCAGCACGGCCGGCAGCTTCACCGCGCGCTCGACATGGGAAATCGTCACCGCGGGCAACGCATCGATCACCCTGGCCGGCAACGCGCCCCGCTCGCCCAGCACGCACACCGCGGGCAACGGCACCGGCTCGCGGCACGTCCAGCCATAGCGCCCCGTCTGATAGGGTGCGAACAGACGCAGGCGCAGCCGACGTTCACGCTCCAGCGTGGCGAGGTCGCCGAGCCGTTCCAGGCGACGGACCAGCTCGGATTCGTCGAGCGGCTGGGTCAGGATCTCGTCGACGCCCAGCGAGGCCGCCAGCGCCAAGCCCCGGATGTCGTGCGCCCGGCACAAGGCGAGCACGCTGCGCCCGGCCGCGCGCCATGCTTCGACGTGCGGCTGCACCGCCATGGCGGCGGCGCCATCGAGCTCGACGACCAGGACGGCCTCGTGCAGTCCGGTCGCGGGCCATTCCGGCCGGTCCGCGACCTCGCGCCGACAGTCGATCCGCCATCGCTCCAGGCAGCGCTGCAGGCCGGTCAGGCTGCCCGATCGCGCCTCGAGCAGAAAGCAGCTCCATCCGTGCCGCACGATCACCCCCCTTGCCGGACGAGGGGCATGCTAGCGTGCGCGGGTTAACGGCCGGTCAACGGGTGCCGTAGATCCGGTCGCCGGCATCGCCGAGGCCGGGCAGGATGTAGCCGTGGTCGTTGAGCCCCTGGTCGACGGCGGCGGTGAACACGGGGACGTCCGCATGCGCCTGATGCATCCGCTCCACGCCTTCCGGCGCGGCGAGCAGGCAGGCGAACTTGATGTCCCTGACGCCGTCCCGCTTCAGCCGGTCGACGGCGGCGACGGCCGAGTTCGCCGTCGCCAGCATCGGGTCGACGACGATCACCGGGCGTTCCGCGATGTCGACCGGCACCTTGTAGTAGTATTCGACCGGCTGCAGCGTCTTCGGGTCGCGGTAGAGCCCGATGTGCCCGACCCTGGCCGACGGCATCAGGTCGAGCATGCCGTCGAGGAGGCCGTTGCCCGCCCGCAGGATCGAGATCAGGCAGGCCTTCTTGCCGGCGAGCAGCGGTGCGCGCATCGGCATCAGCGGTGTCTCGATGTCGGTCGTGGTCAGTGGCAGATCGCGCGTGATCTCATAGCCGATCAGCAGCGCCACCTCGCGCACCAGATGCCGGAACTCGGCCACCGGTGTCTGCTGCATCCGCATCAGGGTCAGCTTGTGCTGGACCAGCGGATGGTCGACCACGACGAGATGGGGCATGGTGCTCTACCGTAGTGTTCGAGACGCGATCCAGGCTTAGAGTAGCCGAATTGGGCTGGCAATCGCCGGACCGGGCCGGCGAGGAGGGCGTCACCGTTGCGAACGCGGGTCAAGGTCTGCTGCATCACGACACCGGAAGCGGCGCAGCTCGCCATCCGCTACGGTGCCGATGCCGTGGGGCTGGTCGGGCCGATGCCGAGCGGTACGGGCATCATTTCGCTCGCGACCGCGGGCCGCTTGGCACGGAGTCTGCCGCCGACCGTGGCGAGCTTCCTGCTCAGCTCGGCCACGACGCCGGCCGAGCTGCTGGCCCAGGCGCGGCAGGTGAGCCCGTCCACGCTGCAGATCGTCGACGAGGTCGACCGTGCTGCCTACGCCCTGCTGCGCCGTGAGCTGCCGGCGCTCAAGATCGTCCAGGTGGTCCACGTCACCGGCGAGCGCGCGCTCGAGACGGCGCTGCAGGTGGCGGCGCAGGTCGACGCGCTGCTGCTCGACAGCGGCGTGCCCGACGCGCCGCTGCGGCAGCTTGGCGGTACCGGCCGGGTGCACGACTGGTCGATCAGTCGCCGGATCGTCACGGCGGTGCCGGTGCCGGTCTTCCTCGCCGGCGGGCTGACCCCGGACAACGTCGCCGAGGCCATCCGCACCGTGCGGCCGTTCGGCGTGGATCTGTGCACCGGCCTGCGGACCGAAGGCAGGCTCGACGAGCGGAAGCTCGCCGCCTTCATGCACGCCGTGGCCGGGGCCTGAGCCCGCTCACGCGGGCGGGCCGGACATCCGGTCGAGCTCGCGCCGGTGCTCGTGCATCCGCAGGAACACGGCATAGTCGCGGTCGAAGCCCGCGCGGTGGGCCGGATCGGGCTCGCGGACCGATGCCGTCCGCGCCATGGCCGCCGCGGCTGCCGCCAGCGAGGGCTGCAGCCCTGCCGCCACCGCGCCGGTCATCGCCGAGCCGAGCAGCACCGCGTCCTCCGCCGGAGCGACGACGCGGCAACCGGTGGTGTCGGCGTACAGCTCCATCAGGAGCGGGTTCTTGGTGTGGCCGCCCGCCACGTGCAGCGTGTCGATCCGCCAGCCCTGCGCGTTCAGCGCGTCGAGGATGTGACGTGTGCCGAGCGCGATCGCGACCGCGGTCCGGTAGTAGAGCTGCGCCAGCGCATCGACCGAACTGTCGAGCGTGAGGCCGCTGACCACCCCGGTCGCGTGCGGGTCGGCGAGCGGCGAGCGGTTGCCGTGGAAATCCGGCAGCACGTGCAGGCCGTGGGCGAAGGCCGGGCCCTGCGCGGCGCGCTGGGCCTCGATCCGCGCCACGAGCGCCGCGTGCGGGTTGCCGGTGAGCTCGCGCGACGCGCCGTGCAGCCGCACGATATGGTCGAGCAGCGCGCCGGACGCCGATTGGCCGGCCTCCTCCAGCCACAGGCCGGGAAGGACCGCCCCGAGATAGGGGCCCCAGACGCCGGAGACCGGGCGCGGCCCCGTCGACAGCGCCATGTGGCAGGTCGAGGTGCCGGCGATCATCGCGATCTGCCGGTCGAGCGCGGCCGCGCCCTCGGCCGCGGCCGCGCCGAGCACGCCCAGGGCACCGGCATGGGCGTCGATCAGGCCGACCGCTACCCGGCAGCCGGTGGTCAGCCCCAGATCGGCCGCTGCCTGCGCCGTCAAGGGACCGAGATTGGTGCCGATCGGCGAGGCCCGCTCGGGCAGGCCGCCCTGCCGGAGCAGATCCGGGATGTCCATGGCGGCGAGGAAGTCGTCCTGCCAGGCCGGTGTCTCGTGCGCGAGATAGGTCCATTTGCAGGTGAGCGTGCACTCGGACCGGGCGGTGCTGCCGCTGGCGCGCCAGGTCAGATAGTCGGCGAGATCCAAAAACAGGCCGGCGCGCGCCCAGACCTCGGGCATGTTGCGCTTCAGCCAGGCGAGCTTCGGGATCTCCATCTCGGGTGACATCACGCCGCCGACATGGTCGAGCACGCGGTGGCCGCTGCGCGTGCAGGCCTCGGCTTCGGCCACGGCTCGATGGTCGAGCCAGACGATGATGTCCCAGGTGCTGTCCCCGGTCGTCGAGACCGACAGCGGCTGGCCGTGCTGGTCGAGGACCACGAGCGAGCAGGTGGCGTCGAAGCCGATGCCGCGGACCGCCTCCGGCGGAGCGCCGGCGGCCGCCATGGCTTCCCGGGTCACGTGGCAGATCGCCTGCCAGATCTCCGCCGAGCTCTGCTCGGCGTGATCGGGCAGCGGCCGATGCAGGCGGATCGGCCGCTCGGCACGGCCCAGGCAACGACCGGTGGCATCGAACACACCCGCGCGCGCGCTGCCCGTGCCGACGTCGACGCCGATGACCAAATCTTCCATGCCCTCTTCCCTGATCGGACGTTCTTAGGTGGGCGCACACAAACTCTGCCCGACCCGCGGGCTGCCCGCGGCCGTGACGATCAGCCGGCAAGGATCGTATCCGGCTGCCGACAGACGTTGCTCGAGTTGCCGGAGGGTAGCGTCGTCCAGCTGCGGCTCGCGCGCCAGAATCCAAGCATAGTCCCGCGACGGGTGACCGACCAGCGACCAGCGATAGCCCGGGTCGACGGCGACGACGTCGTAGGCGCCGGCCACCGGCCACAGCCACCAGCTTCCCAGCCGAAAGAAGGTGACCTCCAGACGACCCTCGGTTTCCGCGGCGACGAAGCGGGCGCGGCCCTGCGCCGTGTCGAGCGAGCCGTCGGCGCGGCGGCAGCTGTTGGCGACCTCGATTTGGCCGGGCTCGGGCGCCGCGGCATAGTTGGCCGTGGTGTCGCGCACGCAACGGCGCTGGAACCAGGCGGGGATCGCCGCGATCTCGTGCCACGTGCCGAGGTAGCGTTCCGCATCGAAGTCGTTCACCGTCGCAAGCGGCGGTGCATGCGCACACCCGGCGAGCAGCAGGGCCGCGGCGATGGGCACGGTGCTGCGCGCGCTTGGCATGCGTTTGGTCTCCACGTCGTTGCGATGAGCGGGAGATAGAACGCGTCGGCGGCGACGTCGATGGGACCCTCGGCTGCATCCGCTGTGGTGGTCGTGCATCAGCCCTGATGGAACCAGCATCCGGCCTCGGCACCGCATTGCGGTATGGTCGACGGTTCACGAGACTGCCGAGCTGTGATCACTTCGAAAAGCGAGAACAAAATGCGTCGAGCCTTCATCGCCTCGGCCATGACGGGGGTGACTCTAGCGTGCAGCGCCATGGCCCAGGAGGTACCGGTCACCTCGGATCCGGAAGCCGAGGCCCAAACCGCCGGCACGCGCTGGACATTGGGTCTCGGCGCCGGCGTGGTGCCGCAATATCAAGGGGCCAGTGATTACCGCGCCATTCCGCTCGTCAATGTGCGCGCGCAGAACCTGTACCATCCGGATACCTACGCGCAGCTGTTCACCAACACCTTCACCTCCAACCTCGTCCCCAGCTCCGGCTTCCGCTTCGGGCCGATGGTGCAGTTCCTGCCCAAGCGCGGGCATGTCGACGACAATCAGGTCAACGACATGCAGAACGTCGACCCGTCGGTGATGCTGGGTGCGGTGTTGGGCTACGACTTCAAGCTCGGCGACCGGCAGGGAATCGTGGTCGAGGCCTTGGGCCGTCAGGACGTCGCCAACGGCAACGGCTTTCTCGGCACGCTGCAGGCCACCTATCGGCAGCCCTTCGCCGAGCGCTGGTTCTTGACCGCGGGGATCGAGACCACCTGGGCCAGCTCGGACTACATGGAGGCCTATTTCGGCGTCGACAGCCGGGATTCCGATCGCAGCGGCCTGCGCGAGTACGACGCGAACAGCGGCATCAAGGACGTCGGCGTCAATCTTCTGCTGAGCTACGCGCTGACCGAGCATTGGGGGCTGACCGGTGTCGGCGCCTATCGTCGGCTCGTCGGTGACGCGAGCGACAGCCCGATCACCAAGAACGGCGACGAGAACCAGCTCTATGGCGGCCTGCTGGTGAACTACCGCTTCTAGGCTCCGGCCGGGCGCGGTCGGCGGTGGCTGCCCCGCAGAAGTGGGCCGCGCCCCGCCGACCTGGTCCAGGCTAGGATTGCCCAGGCTTGCGGACTGGGTAGCTGCTGCGGAAGATCCCCTCCACGGGCGGATGCCGCCACGTCCGGTCGGGATAGAGGGCCACCAGCCGGTCGAACTGGGTCTGGGCGCGGACCGTGAACGCCGCCTCGTCGACGCCGGGGATCAGGCGATCCTCCATGGCGAAGCGACCGTCGACGACGACCGTGCGCGCATCCCGGCCGCGGCCGGTGAGCAGCAGGGTCTGGATCGGGTCGATCACTTGGTACTGGCTCGGCAGGCCCAGCTCGAACGCCACGATGTCGGCGCGGGCACCCACCTCGAGCCGGCCGAGATCGGGCCGGCCGAGGGCGTCGGCGCCGCCCAGCGTGGCCACGTCGAAATAGTCCTCGGCCCGGCACGCTTCCGGGCCGCCTTCCATGACCCGGCACAGCGTGACGCCGATCTGCATGCCGGCGATGAGGTCGGGCGGCGCCGTGTCCGTGCCGAGGCCGAGCCTGAGCCCGAGCGACCGGTAGCGGGTGAAGCTCGCCAGCGCCTCGCCGAACCTGCCGGCGACGAGTGGGCAATGGACCACCACCGACCCGTGATCCCGGATCAGTGCCAGATCGTCGCCCGGTCCCGGGCTGTGGCGGGAGGGGGTGACGTGCGTGCCGTGCGGCAACAGCGTGCGGTCGGTCAGAAACGCGAGATCGGCCAGCCATTCGATCGGCGAACGGCCGTGCAGCCGCCGCACGGTCTCGAGCTCGAAGGCGCCCTGGCAGCAGTGCAGCCGCACCGGCACGCCGAGCTCGCGCCCGGCCCGCGCCGTCTCCCGCAGCAGTGCCGGGGTGCAGGTCTCGATCCGGTCGGGTGCCAGCATGGTGCGGATCAGCCCGCCGGCCCGGCCCTCGTGGGTGCGGCAGAAATGGATCGCCTCCTCGAGGCCGGCTAGCCCGCGCGCCTCGTCGAAGTACAGCTCGATGCCGCCGTCGCCGGTGACGTACGGGTTGCCGGTACGGTAGGCCGGGCCGAGATAGACGCGCAGACCCAGATCCTCGGCGGCGTCGGCGGCGGCCGCGAACTCGGTCACGGTCTCGCCCCAGGCCCGGTAGTACAAGGATGCGATCGGCAGGGCCGTGGTGATGCCGTTGCGCAGCAGGGCCTGGAACGCGTAGCGCTTCTGGAAGGCGAGCTCGTCCTCCGAGTACATCTCGTAAGGGCCGCGCTCCATGTAGGTCTGCGGCCAGACCCGCCCGCTCTGCCAGGCCGGATGGTTGTCGAAGGCGAGGATGGTCGTGTCGAGATCGGACAGGGCATCCAGGTCGATCAGCCCGGGGGTCAGGATCGCGTTGCCGAAATCGTGCGCCTCGGCCACCTCGCCGGTGAAGCCATGACCGACGAACACGATCCGGCCGCGATCGAACACGACCTCGCCGTCGGGCAGCAGGCAGTGGCGGCCACCTTCGTGGCCGAGCACCCAGCGGGCGCGCAGCCGCACCGGTCCGGCGGGCGCGCGGGCGGTCACCGGCCGGCCCCTTCGAGCTGCCGCGCCGGCCGCCGCGTCGCCGGCCGGCCGCTGCGCCATTGCTCGACCGACATCGTCTGCAGATCGAAGGTCTCGTTGCTGCGCACGTAGCCGTGGCCGCCCATGCGGCCGATCGCATCGAGCAGGCCGGGGTCGACGTGCAGCCGCTCGTTGATCAGATCGGCGCGGACATGGGCCGCCACCACGCGGCCGAGCACGATCTCGCGCGAGCGGCCGATCTGCAGGCCGATGTAGCGACGGCATTCGAGCGCCGCCGGCGCCTCGGCGATCCATGGGCTGCCGACGCGCTGGCCGGGCATGGTGGTGAGGCCGGCCTCGACCAGCTCGTCGACGTCCGGCGCGAACGGGACGGCACAGACGTTCATCGCCTCGAGGATCGCGTTGCTCACGATGTTGACCGTGAACTCCTCGGTCCGCGCGATGTTGGCGATCGTGTCCTTGGGCGTGTCGTCGTCGTGGTTCTCGATGCCCAGCGCCACGATCGCAGGATCGGCCGACAGGCAGTTGAAGAAGCTGAACGGCGCCGCGTTGGCGCTGCCGTCGGGACCCAGCGTCGTCACCAGCGCGATCGGCCGCGGCACCACGGTGCCGATCAGGATCTTGTAGCGCTCGCGCTCGGACAGCGCGTCGAAATCGAAGCTTTTGACGCCGCTCATCGCCGTCCTCTCCCGCGCTCGGCTTTCATCGGAATGACCTTCGTGTCAGTGGCCGGCTCGGCGGCCGGCTGGGCATAGGGCATGAGCAGATCGGCCAGATCGAGCTCGCGCGCCGGCCGATTCTCGAGCAGGGCACGGCTCGCGACGCTGGCCAGATGCTCGTCCATCAGCGCGATCGCGCGCTCGGTGGCGCCGGCGACGAGGGCGGCGATCAGCTCGCGATGCTCGGCGACGGCGCAGTCGGACGAGTGCGGCCGACCGTAGATCGCGAGCACCAGGGAGCCGCGCGACACCACCTCGTTGACGTAGCGGGCGAGGATCTCGTTGCCGGTCATGGCGGCGAGCAGGGTATGGAACTCTCCGGCCAGCCGGATCGAGGCCGGCCCGTCGCGTCCATGCACGACGCTCTCGGCCTCCACGTGGTCGACGAGGCGGGCCACCTGATCCTTGGTCAGCCGGCCGGACAGAATCTCGACCACGGTCCGCTCGAGGCCGCGCCGGACCCGGAACAGGTCGCGCGCATCCTCCAGGGTCGGCGCCGCCACGGCCGCGCGACGATTGACCTGCTGCGTCACCAGGCCCTCGCTGGCGAGGCGCGCCAGCACGCTGCGCACGATGGTCCGGCTGACGCCGAAGCTCTCGCCGACCGCATCCTCCGGCAGCTTCGTGCCGGGGCGCAGGGCGGCCTCGATGATCGCCCGGCGCAGCCCCTGATAGACGTCCTCCCCCCGCGACCTTGCCTTGTTGGCGTCCCGCCCGCTCGGCCCCGTCATCATCCGCTCCGTCCAATATGCCCGCCGCCGCCTTCCTATCGCGCGCCGGCAGCCGCAGGAAGCTCTTGCACACGCTTAGTGTATACAGTATAAGTTCTTATATGGATACAGCAAGCGCAAAATAAGTGCACATTGCCTGTATTCTATGCAGCGCGGTGCCTGCGGACCAACGGACCAACCAAGGAAAACGCCCATGCCTTCGGTCAAACGACTGCTCGCTGGAGCATGTCTCGCCACCTTGCTCACTTGGGGTGCCGGCACGGCGGCGCAGGCGGAGAACGTGCTGCGCTGGGGCGCGCACAAGGACATCGTCTCGCTCGACCCGTACTCGTACGGCGATACCTTCACGATCTCCGTGCTGGCCCACGCCTACGAGGGACTGGTCCGCTACAACGAGAAGCTCGAGATCGAGCCGTCGCTCGCGACCTCGTGGGAGGTGCTGTCGCCGTCGGTGTGGCGCTTCCACCTGCGCGAGGGCGTGAAGTTCCACAACGGCGACCCGTTCACGGCCGAGGACGTGCTGGCTTCGTTCACCCGTGTCAGCGACCCGGCCTCGCCGTTGCGCGGCAACCTGCCCGCCTACAAGTCGGCCAAGATCGTCGACGACCACACGATCGACGTCGAGATCACCGACAACTACCCGCTGCTGCTCAACGACCTGACCAACATCGTCATCTTCGACAAGGAGTGGCTGGTCGCCAACAATGCGGAGAAGCCGACCGATTTCGGCAAGGGCGTCGAGGGCTACGCCACCAACCATGCCAACGGCACCGGGCCGTTCGAGATCACCGAGCGCAAGCCGGACGCCCAGACGGTGTTCGTGAAGAATCCGAACTGGTGGGACAAGCCGCGGCACAACATCGACAAGATCATCTTCACCCCGATCACCTCGCCGGCGACGCGCGTCGCGGCCATGCTCTCGGGTGAGATCGACTTCACCAACAACGCGCCTCTGCAGGATCTGCCGCGGCTGCAGGCCAGCCCCGACCTCAAGGTGCTGGCCAGCAGCGAGCTGCGCACGCTGTTCTACCTGTTCAACTGGGGCGACAAGCTCCAGGAGGACGGTGCCGGCGGCAAGAATCCGTTCCAGGACAAGCGGGTGCGCGAGGCGCTCTATCGGGCGATCGACATCGAAGGCCTGCACAAGAAGGTCATGCGCGGCCTGTCGCGCAACACGGGCTCGATGGTGGCGCCGGCGATTCCGGGCTACGTGCCGTCGCTCGACGAGCGGCTGGCCTACGACCCCGACAAGGCCAAGGCGCTCCTGGCCGAGGCCGGCTACCCCGACGGCTTCCCGTTCGCGTTCGTCTGCGCCAACGACGACTTCATCAACGAGGAGCAGCTCTGCCAGGCCACGGCCGCGATGTGGGCGCGGGTCGGGCTCAAGCCCAAGATCGACATCGCGCCGAGCAGCCAGCAGACCGCCAAGTTCGAGGGCGGCAAGTTCGACGTGGCCATCCTCGGCTGGGCCAACGAGCCGATGCTCGACAGCTACAGCATCCTGGTCCAGGTGGTGCACACCAAGAGCGGCACCGCCGGCGTGTTCAACTGGGGCGGCTGGAAGCCCGAGGGCGTCGATGCGCTGATCGACAAGGCCGGGCAGACGATCGATCGTCCCGAGCGGCTCGGCTACCAGGCCAACGCGCTGCAGATCCTGCACGACGAGATCATCTTCCTGCCGCTGCACCAGCAGCCGATGGCCTGGGCCACGGGCAAGAAGGTGGCCTCGGTGCTGCAGCTCAACGACAACAAGGCGCGTCACTGGCTCACCATGATGCAGTGATGCCGGCCGGGCCGGGCGTCGCGCCCGGCTCCTTCCTTGCCGACTGGAGCTTCGGCCGATGCTGGTGCTGATCCTGAAAAGGCTGGGCAACGCGTTCCTGGTCATGCTGACCGTGGCGTTCGTCGCCTTCATGATCTTTCGTTTCCTGGGCGATCCGGTGCAGCTGATGCTGAATCCGCAGGCGACCCAGATCGAGCGTGACGAGCTGCGCGAGCGGCTCGGCCTGAACCAGACGCCGGTGATGCAGTTCGTCACCTTCGTCGGCAACGCGGCCCAAGGCGAGTTCGGGATCTCGTACCGCAATCAGAAGGAGGTCGGCGCGCTCATCGCCGAGCGCTTCCCGGCGACGTTCGAGCTGGTGCTGGTGGCGACGATCGCGGCCCTGCTGCTCGGCGTGCCGCTGGGGGTCTACGCCGCGATCAACCCGAACGCTCCAGTGGCCCGCTGCCTGCACCTCATGTCGATGGTCGGCGTGTCGGTGCCGGCCTTCGTCATCGGCATCCTGCTGATCCTGGCCTTCGCGGTCGAGCTGCAATGGCTGCCCGCCTTCGGCCGCGGCGAGGTGGTCGATCTCGGCTGGTGGCAGACCGGCTTCCTCACCGACAGCGGCCGGGCGGCCCTGATCATGCCGGCGATGTCGCTGGCCTCGTTCGAGATCGCCTTCGTGATGCGTCTGGTCACCGCCGAGATGCTCGAGGCCCTGCGCAGCGACTACGTGAAGTTCGCCCGCGCCCGCGGCCTGCGCGACCGCTCGA
Source organism: Geminicoccaceae bacterium (assembly GCA_039808865.1). Lineage (GTDB taxonomy): Bacteria > Pseudomonadota > Alphaproteobacteria > Geminicoccales > Geminicoccaceae > Benzoatithermus. Next base: position 88,047 of record JBDHTW010000004.1, on the reverse strand, counting down.
TCCATTTCCGCCACGCCCTGCGCAACTGCCTGATGCCGGTCATCACCGTCGTCGGCATGATGATCGGCGACCTGATCGCGTTCGCGCTGGTCACCGAGACCGTCTTCCAGTGGCCGGGCATGGGCTTCCTGTTCGTGCAGGCGGTGATGTTCATCGACATCCCGGTGATGGCGGCCTACCTGATGGTGGTGGCGCTGATCTTCGTCACCATCAACACGCTGGTCGACCTGCTCTACATCGTCGTCGATCCGCGGCTGCGCGCCCGGGGCGGGCTGGGAGGCGTGCATGCGCGCTGAACCGGTGCAGCGCCGGTCCAGGCTGGCGGAATGGTGGGACGGCGACCTGTGCTGGAGCTTCCGGCACTCGCCGAGCGCGCTGATCTCGGCCGCGCTCCTGCTGCTGATCGTCGCCAGCGCGGTGTTCGCGCCGGCGATCACCCCGCAGAACCCCTTCGATCTGACCCAGCTCTTCCTCGACAAGGCGGAGCTGCCGCCGGCCTGGGCGCCGGACGGCGAGCTGCCCTATCTTTTGGGTACCGACCCGCAGGGGCGCGACATCTTCTCGGCCATCCTCTACGGCTCGCGCATCTCGCTCCTGATCGGCGCGGCCAGCGTGCTGCTGGCGACGGCGCTGGGCATCGTCGTCGGCCTGCTCGCCGGCTACCATGGCGGCTTCCTCGACAATCTTCTGATGCGCATCGGCGATACCGTGCTGTCGCTGCCGACGCTGCTGATCGCCATCCTGTTCAACGCGATCTGCAAGGAGCTGCTGCCGAGCGATCTGCGCGAGTTCCTCGCCCCGGGCATCCTCGTGCTCTCGATCGCGGCGGTGAGCTGGGTCCAGTATGCCCGCGTCGTGCGCAGCTCGACCATGGTCGAGGCCGGCAAGGAGTACGTCCAGGCCGCGCGCATCATCGGCGTCCGGCCGCGGCGGATCATGCTGGGCCACATCCTGCCCAACGTGATGACGCCGGTCCTGGTCACCGCCACCTTGAACCTGGGCCTGGCGATCCTGGCCGAGGCCACGCTGTCCTTCCTCGGCGTCGGCATGCCGGTCAACCAGCCTTCGCTCGGCACGCTGATCCGCATCGGCAACGAGTACTTCTTCTCCGGCTCGTGGTGGATCGTGCTGTTCCCGGCGCTCCAGCTCTGCCTGATCATCCTTTCGGTCAATCTCCTGGCCGACTGGCTGCGCGACGCGCTCAATCCCAAGCTCCGCTGAACGGAAAGCCCGATGAGCAACGACCTCCTCCTGCGCGACGTCCGCCCGATGGGTGGCGAATCCGTCGACGTGCTGATCCGCGCCGGCCGCATCGTCGAGATCGGCCCCGGCATCGCGGCGCCGGGAACGCCGGTCGAGGCCGGGCAGGGCGCCATCCTGCTGCCCGGCCTGGTCGAGGCGCACACCCATCTCGACAAGAATTTGCTGGGCCTGCCCTGGCAGCCCAACTCGGCCGGCCCGACGATCCAGGACATGATCGACAACGAGCGCAGGCTCAAGCGCGAGATCGACATGGAGCCGCGCCGCCAGTCGGCGCGTCAGGTCGTGCTGTCGATCGCCAACGGTTCGACCCACATCCGCAGCCACATCGACGTCGACACCAAGCACGGGCTGTGGGGCATCGAGGGCGTGATGGCGACGCGGGAGCGCTACCGCGACTGGATCGACATCGAGCTCGTCGTCTTTCCGCAGTCCGGCATGCTCAAGCGTCCGGGCACGGTCGAGCTGATGGAGGAGGCGCTGCGCCTGGGGGCCGAGGTCGTGGGCGGCATCGACCCGTGCACGATGGACAGGGATCCCAAGGGCCATCTCGACACGGTGTTCGGCCTCGCCCAGACCTTCGGCCGTCCGGTCGACATCCACCTGCACGAGCCGGGTGAGCTCGGCATGTTCTCGATGGGGCTGATCGTCGAGCGGACCAGGGCGCTCGGCATGCAGGGCAAGGTCACCATCAGCCACGCCTTCTGCCTCGGCATGAACGACTGGCTTGGCGTCGGCGAGATGCTGGACACGCTGGCGGCAACCGGCATCGCGCTGATGACCACCGCGCCCTCGGGCTGGCCGGCGCCGCCGGTCAAGCGCGCCCATGCCGCCGGAATCACCATCTGCTCGGGCTCGGACGGCATCCGCGACCTGTGGCACCCCTACGGTAACGCCGACATGCTCGACCGCGCCCGGCACGTCGGTCAGCGCAACGGGCTCGACAAGGACCACGAGGTCGGGCTGGCGCTCGAGATCTGCACCCATGGCGGTGCGAAGGTGATGGCGCTGCCCAACTATGGCACGGCCGTCGGCAACGACGCCGACCTCGTCCTGGTCCAGGCGCGCAACGTGCCCGAGGCCGTGGTCCTCTGCCCGCCGCGGCAGCTCGTGGTCAAGCGCGGCCGGGTCGTGGCGCGCGATGGGCACGCTCTTTGCGAGGCACCCTGACGCCATGGCGACACCAACGCTCGTGATCGAGGATCTGCGCGTCGAATTCCCGACGCGCCGCCGCACGCTGGTGGCGCTGGACGGCGTGAGCTTCGCGATCGCACCCGGCGAGATCCTGGGGCTGGTCGGCGAATCCGGTGCCGGCAAGTCGATGACCGGCGCTGCGGTGATCGGGCTCCTGCAGCCGCCCGGTCGCGTCGCCGGCGGAAGGATCCTGCTCAAGGGCGAACGTATCGACAACGTGTCCGCGGCCGAGCTGCGCACCATCCGCGGGCGGCGCATCGGGGCCATCTTCCAGGACCCGCTCACCTCGCTGAACCCGTTGCTCACCATCGGCGACCAGCTGGTCGAGACGATCCGCACCCATCTGCCGCTGGGCCGGCGCGAGGCCGGCCAGCGCGCGCTGGCGCTGCTGCGCGAGGTCGGCATCCCGGCCCCGGAAACGAGGCTCGCGCAGTACCCGCACCAGTTCTCCGGCGGCATGCGGCAGCGGGTGGTGATCGCCCTGGCGCTGTGCGGCGAGCCCGACCTGATCATCGCCGACGAGCCGACCACGGCGCTCGACGTTTCGGTGCAGGCGCAGATCACCGCGCTTTTGAAGCGGATCTGCCGCGAGCGCGGCACGGCGGTGATGCTGGTCACGCACGACATGGGCGTGATCGCCGAGACGGCCGATCGGGTGGCGGTGATGTATGCCGGCCGCGTCGCGGAGATCGGCCCGGTCGAGGAGGTGATCCGCCGCCCGCGCCATCCCTACACCCGTGGCCTGATCGGCTCGATCCCCAGCCTGCACCAACAGGTCGACCGGCTGGTCCAGATCGACGGCGCCATGCCGCGGCTCGATGCCATGCCCGAGGGCTGCAGCTTCCACCCGCGCTGCGGTCACGCCTTCGCCCCTTGCGGCACGCGGCGGCCGGAGCTTGCCGGCTCCGGCGCGAGTGCCGCCGCCTGCTGGCTGCAACCGACCGGATGACCGCCGTGCTCCAGGATCCCGCCATCGCCCTTGAGGTTGTGGGCTTGCGCCGCTGGTACGACCTGTCGCCGCCATGGCTCGAGCGGGTCGTCGCGCGCCGCCCGCGGCAGACCCTCAAGGCGGTCGACGATGTCAGCTTCACGGTTCGGCGGGGCACCACCTTCGCCATCGTCGGCGAGAGCGGCTGCGGCAAGTCCACGCTGGCCAAGCTGGTCACCGGCCTGCAGCGGCCGACCGCGGGCGAGATCCGCTTCGCTGCCGGCGGCGACGGCAATGGCCGGATGCGCGTGCAGATGATCTTCCAGGACCCCTATGCCAGCCTCAACCCGCGCTGGACCGTGCGTGACATCGTGGCCGAGCCGATACGCACCCTGGGGCTGCGCGCGCGTGGTGCCGCCACCGACCGGCGCGTCGACAGGCTCCTCGGTCTGGTCGGCCTCGGCCACTCGGATGCCGGCAAGTACCCGCATCAGTTCTCGGGCGGGCAGCGCCAGCGCATCTCGATCGCGCGTGCATTGGCGACCGAGCCCGAGTTCCTCGTGCTGGACGAGCCGACCTCGGCGCTGGACGTCTCGGTGCAGGCGCAGGTGCTGAACCTGATGGTCGAGCTGCAGCAGGAGCTCGGCCTGACCTACCTGTTCATCAGCCACAATCTTTCCGTGATCCGGCACGTCGCCAGCGAGGTCGCGGTGATGTATCTGGGCAAGATCGTCGAGCAGGCACCGGCCGCGGCCCTGTTCGCATCGCCGCGCCATCCCTACACCCGCCTCCTGCTCGACACCGTTCCCGACATGGAGCACCCGCAGCGCGACCGTGCGCCGGCTGCCGGCGAGGTGCCGAGTCCCCTGGCGCCGCCCCCCGGCTGCGCGTTCCATCCGCGCTGCACCGTCGCCACGCGGCGCTGCCGGGTCGAAGCGCCGCCGGGCCGCCGGCTCGGACCGACCCTGGTCGCCTGCCATCATCCGTTGACTTCCCCGGTCCGCCATGGCCACGCAGGGGGCGCCGAGCTCGTCGCCTGAGGCCGACGCGACGTTCGGCATCGTCGATCGGCCGGACACGGCGTGCGCCGGTGGGTGGACGCTCACGGCAGCAGCGGCTCCAGCTCGGCCGCCGGCAGGGGCCGGGCGAACAGGTAGCCTTGGGCCTCGTCGCAGCCGGCGGCGAGCAGGAAGTCGCGCTGGTCCTCGGTCTCGACCCCTTCCGCCAGCACCTTGAGCTGCAGCGTCTTGCCCAGGTGGATGATGGTCCGCGCGATGGCGGCGTCGCCCGCATCGTCGGGTAGCTGGCCGACGAAGGAGCGGTCGATCTTCAGTTTGTCGAGATTGAACCGCTTCAGGTAGCTCAGCGACGAGTAGCCGATCCCGAAATCGTCGAGCGCCAGGGTGACGCCGCAACTGTGCAGCGCGTCGAGCATGGCCTCGGCGCCGCGGCGGTCGCGCATCAGCATGCCTTCGGTGATCTCGAGCTCGAGGCAGCGCGCGGGCAGGCCGGTCTCGTCCAAAATCTGGCGCACGAGCACGGTCAGGTCCTGGTAGGCGAACTGGGCCGGGGACAGGTTGACCGCGATGCGCGCGTCGCTCCAGCCGCGGTCGAGCCACAGCCGCGCCTGCCGGCAGGACTGGCGCAGGGCGAGCTCGCCCAGCTCGAGGATCAGCCCGCACTCCTCGGCGACCGGGATGAAGCGCGCCGGCGAGACCAGCCCGAGATCGGGGTGGTGCCAGCGCATCAGGCTCTCGACACCGACCAGCCGCTGTGTGCGCAGGCAGAACTGCGGCTGGAAGACGAGGCTGATCTCGCCGCGCTTGGCGGCGTTGCGCAGGCGACTCTCGATCCGCTTGCGCTCGTGCAGGCGCTCGTTCATGTCGGGCGAGAAGAACGCGAAGCAGCCGCGGCCTTCGGCCTTGGCGGCGTAGAGGGCGAGATCGGCTTGGCGCAGCAACTCGTGCGGGTCGCCGTCCCCCGGGCGCCACAGCGCGATGCCGATCGAGGCGGTGGCGTAGACCTCCTGGCCGTCGATCCGGTAGGGCAGCGACAGGGTCGCCAGCAGACGCTCGGCGAGCTGCACGGCGGCCCCCGGGTTGCCGGCGCCGAGCTGGATGATCGCGAACTCGTCCCCGCCGAGGCGCGCCACCGTATCGCAGCCGCGGATCGCCTCGGCCAGCCGTTGTGCCACCTGGCGCAGCAGCTCGTCGCCGGCGGCGTGCCCCATCGTGTCGTTGACGCCCTTGAAGTCGTTGAGGTCGAGGCAGTGGACCGCGAGCAGCGCGCCGGTCCGCCGCGCGGTGCCGACAGCGCGGCCGAGCCGGTCGTCGAACACGGCCCGGTTCGGCAGTGCGGTCAGCGCATCGTGCTGCGCCAGATGCCGGATCCGCTCCTCGGCCTCGATCCGCTCGGTGATGTCCTGGCAGGTGCCGAACAGCGCGATGGGGTGGCCTTGCGCGTCGCTCTCGACCTCGGCGTCGAGGCACACGAACCGGACGCCCAGCGCCGACCGGCGCAGCGGCATGGTGATGCTGAAGCGCGGCGTGCCCTTGAGCGCACGCCGGACGGCCTGCAGCAGCTGGCGGCGGTCGTGGCCGTGGATCGCCCGCAGGACGGCACGCAGGCCGGGCACGAAGCGGGCCGGATCCTCGTTCCAGATCTCGAACATCTGGTCCGACCATTCCAGCGTCCACCGGCGCAACGGCTGGCGCCAGGAGCCGATCCGGCCGATCGCCTGGGAGCGCTTGAGGCAAGCCTCGCTGTGCCGCAGCTCCTCCAGCGTCCGGCGCCGGGTGGTGATGTCGTCGACGATGGTCAGGATGTAGCCGCAGCCGCCGTTCTCGTCCGGGATGGCCAGCTTCTTGACGTGGAGCCAGCGCCGCTGCCGGCCTTCGCCATGCGCCACCTCGCGCTCCAGCACCAGCGTCGGCTGGGCGACGATGCTGTCGTCGAGCGCGCTCAGATGGATGGCGTCGGCGTGGGCGAACAGATTCTCGGCGGTTCGGCCCACGGCGATGCGGGGGGCCGCGCCCGGCCGGCCGAGCGCGCCTTGCGCCGGATCGTTGAAGAACAGATAGCGCCGCGTGCGCGCATCCTTGACCGACAGCGCCGACGGCAGGTGCTTCAGGATGCGGCTGAGAAAGGTGCGGCTCTCGGCCAGCGCCCGCTCGGCGTGGACGCGCTCGGTGATGTCCTGCAGCATGGCCAGGATGAAGGCCGGTTGGTTCTGCTCGTCGGGAATGGCCACGCTGCGGCTGTGGAAATGCCGCTGCGCCTCGCCCGAGCCCAAGGTGAACACCCGCTCCGCCACGGCCTGCGGCGAGCGTCGCAGGCGCACGTCGTCGGCATGGAGGATGCTGCCGATGGCCGGTGGCAGCATGCGGCCGGAAGCATCGGCCGGCGCATCCGCGATCCGCGCGAGCATGTCCGCGAAGCCGCGATTGACCCGGACGAGGCGGCCGCTGCCGATCTCGCGCACCGCCACCAGCGCCGGCATGTAGTCGATCACGGCGTCGAGGAACGCGTTGGTGCGGTCGAGCGCGCGCTGCGCCTGCACCTGGGCGGTGATCTCGATATTGTAGGTCAAGAGATAGCGGATGGCGCCCGCGGCATCGGCGACGGCCAGCTTCTTGGAGAGGAACCATTGCGGGCGGCCGGTGCCCTCGACCCGGAACTGGGTCTCGTGGACGCCGTGCGGCTGACGCAGCACCTCGCTTTCCACCGCGTCGATCTCGGCCGCCAGGGCTGCCGGGTAGATGTCGTGGACGGTCTTTCCGACCATGCTGCCGGTCGTGGCGCCGGGCGACACGACCTCGGCGCCGCGCACCTCGACGAAGCGCCGGGTGTGCGCGTCCTTCAGCGCCAGGACACCGGGCAGGTGGTCGAGCATGATCCGCAGCGTCTCGGGATGGTCGGCGGGGCGTGCCGCCGCCGATCCGGCCGGCGTGTGCACGGCTACCTCCCGGACGGCGAGCAGCCCGCGCACCGCGCCGTCAGCGTCGCGGCCGAGCGGCCGCCAGCGCAGCTCGAGGGGGCCGGCCGCCATGCGGTCGACCACGATGCCATCGGCCCGGCCGCTCAGAAGCAGGGCATGCAGGCGATCACGGCCGCCGCTGCCGAGGGTCGCGCACGCCTGCCATAAAGGCCGTCCTTCGGACTCGTCGAGCCCGAGCAGGGTGCGGGCCGCGCGGTTGGCCGCGGCCAAGCGACCGTCGGCCAGAATGGCCGCCATGCCGTCGAAGGCGATCGCCAGCGCCGCGGCCAGCAGCGGCTGGAGGCCGCACGGCATGGCCGGAGCTGGAACGGGCGTGGCGGCGATCCTGAGCACGGGCGCAGGCTCGCACGATCCGCCTAAGATTCGGTTAGGGGCGGCGCCGGTTGGCGCCATCGGCCCGCCCGGGCTAGGATGACCGTGCTCTTAGGGGTGGGAAGAGGGGATGCCATGCCAGCGAGCGCCATGCCCGTGCTCGACGAGCTGGTGCCGGGCGACCGGGTCGGCTTCGCCCGCCACGGTGCCCGGCATGCCGGCACCGTGGTGCGCGCCGGCCCTGCCACCGTCATCGTCGCGGCCGACGACGGCAGGCGCTTCCGGGTAGCCCGCAAGGCTCTGACGACGGCCGCCAGGGCGCAGGCCGGCGACAAGCTGCGCGAGGTGGCGGCGCTCGCCCGCACCCTGCTCGCCCGGCACCGACTGCCGGGCTGGAGCTTCCGCTTCGACCACGCCAAGCGCCGCGGCGCCGCCTGCCATCCCGGCCGCCGCACGATCTCGATGGCCGTCGGCTATGCCGGCATGGCGTCGCAGGAGGAGATCCTGGACGGCCTGCTGCACGAGATCGCGCATGCGCTCGTCGGCTGCCACCACCAGCATGACGCGGTCTGGCGGGCGAAGGCCAGGGAGATCGGCTGTTCAGGGCAGCGTTGCCACGCGCTCGACTTTTCCCCGCCGACGCTGATTGCCCGCTGCGTCAACGGCTGCTTCGCGATCGGCAAGCATCGACGCCGCCGCAACATGCGCTGCCGCCGTTGTGGCGGAGTCGTGACCTACACCGCCGCGCCGACCGTCGCCGCAGGGGTTCACGAGGCGGCCTGAAACGCTCCCGCCACGAAGCGCAGCACCGGGTCGAGCTCGCGCGCCCAGACGTCCCAGCTGTGCGCGCCGTCCGTGATCCGCAGCTCGGACGGGATGCCCGCATGCTCGAGCGCCAGGTGGAACAGGAGGTTGCCTTCCTTCAGATCGAGCGAATCGTGATCGCCGCAGGTCAGAAACAGCAGCGGGCGCGGGTCCTCGGCCGCCAGCTGCGGGATCAGGGTGAAGGGCGAGGCGGCATGAAACCGGTCGAAGTCGAACGGGGTACCGAACGCATGGCCGAACCATTCGGCCCATGCCGGCGTCGCCGCCCAGTCGTCGGTGATCAGGGCCCCGCTCAGGCTGCCCGCGGCGACGAACAGATCCGGGCGCAGGATGGCGAACCGTACCGCCCCCCAGCCGCCCATCGACAGGCCGGCGACGGCTCTGGCGTCGCGGCGTGCCTCGGTGCGCCAGGTGCGGTCGATGTACGGGACCAGATCGTCGAGAAAGGCCGATTCCACCTTGCCGTAGCCACCCGGATCCGGGCTGTCGACGTACCAGCTGTCACCCAGACCGGGCGAGACCACCAGCATCGGCGGTATGGTGCCATCGTCCGTCAGCCGCTCGAGCGTGCCGACGAGCCCGCCGCCGTCCGGCCAGTCGTTCTCTCCGCCACCGGTTCCGTGCAGCAGGAACAGCACCGGATAATGCGTGGCCCCGACCTCATAGCCGTCGGGCAGATAGATTGTGTAAGGGATGCCGTGCCCGAGGATCGGGCTCGGTGCCACCAGATCACGTCTGATCTCGCCGGCACGCGCACCTTGCGCCGACAGCATGGCCAGCAGCACGGCGAGCAGAAGCTTGGCAGGTGCAAACCTCATTCCGGTTCCGTACCACGGCCACCGCTTTCCAGCCAGCGCACCAGCGGCGAGCTGCCATCACGCCGACGCAAGGCGGCGGCGGTCGGCGGCACGCCTTGCATTCGCCGGCGACGGCGCTAGAACAGCGTCGTCGCGGCCACAATCAAGCACTTAGCACGCATCAGTTGAATTTGCCGCTGGCACGGGGCCCGAGGCGCGCGTTAAACTCCAGCCATGCATGCGATTATCGAGCGACGGGACCGCGGATGATGCCGCAGCGATTCATCTACCGCACGATCCTGTTCCTGGTCTTCGCGATCGCGGTGGTCGGCGCGCTCTATCAGGTCGTCTGGACGGCATTCCTGCACAATCCGTGGCTGAACGGCCTCATCCTGGCCATTCTTCTGTTCGGCATCTTCTTCAATATCCGCCGGATTCTGCGGCTCAAGCCCGAGATTCGCTGGATCGACTCCTTCCGCACCAGTGCTCCCGGCTTCTCGCTGCAGGATGCGCCGCGGCTGCTGGCACCGATTGCCGCCGTTCTGGGCGAGCGCCAGCGACGTGGCCGCACCGCCCTGTCGGCGGTCTCGCTGCGCCACTTTCTGGACAGCATCGGTTCCCGGCTGGACGAGAATCGCGACATCTCCGCCTATCTGCGCAACCTGCTGATCTTCTTGGGCCTTCTCGGCACGTTCTGGGGTCTGATCCAGGCGATCGGCGCGATCGGTGGGGTGATCGCCGGCCTCTCCGTCGGCTCGGGCGACTTCGTCGCCGTGTTCAACGAGTTCAAGGCCGGCCTGCTGCAGCCGCTGCAGGGCATGGGCACCGCGTTCAGTGCATCCCTGTTCGGCCTCGCCGGCTCGCTGATGCTGGGCTTCCTCGATCTGCAGGCGAGCCAGGCCGAGCAGAACTTCAGCAACGAGCTCGAGGAATGGCTGTCGGGCATCACCCGCCTCGCCGCGCCGGACGGCGGCGTGCCCGATCTCGGTGGCGGCCCGGCGCTGCCCGCCTACATGTCGGCGCTGCTGCAGCAGACCGCCGACAATCTCGACGGGCTGCAGCAGGCGATGGTCCGCAGCGAGGGCGAGCGGAACATGCTGCAGGGCAGCCTCGGCCAGCTCAACCAGAATCTGGCCGCCCTCGGCGACCGGCTCGGGCGCGAGCAGGACATGCTGGAGCGGATGGTCGGCAGCCAGCAGGCGCTGCTGCAGCATCTGGCCCAACGCGGCGACGGCGGCGGTCTCGACCAGCGCACGCGTGATCACATCCGCAACACCGATGCGCAGCTGGGCCGTGTGCTCGAAGAACTGACCCGGGGCCGCGCCGAGCTCAGCCGCGAGCTGCGCAACGAGATCAAGCTGGTGGCACGCACGATCGCCATCGTCGCCGGCGAGCCGCAGGCGGTCGGGGACTAGCACGTGGCACGCGCGCGGCGGGCGGGCCGCCATACGGTCGACATCTGGCCGGGCTTCGTCGACGCGCTGTCGACGCTGATCCTGTCGATCATCTTCCTGCTCGTGGTGTTCGTGCTGGCGCAATTCTTCCTGGGCCAGCTGCTGCAGGGGCGCACCGAGGCCGTCCAGCAGCTGCAGGGCCGGGTGCAGGACCTGAGCACGCAGCTGGGCCTCGAGCAGGACGCCGCGGCCGAGTTGCGCCGCACGATGGCGCGCATCAACGGCGACTTGCAGCAGGCTTTTCTCGACCGAGACGAGCTGTCGGCCGATCTCGGCGAGAGCGAGGCCGCGCGCGCGCAGCTCGGCGACCAGGTCGCGACGCTCAAGCGCGACCAGGCGCTGATGCAGCGCACGCTCGAGGAGATGCGGCTCGGCCAGGGGCAGGCGCAGGGACGGATCAGCGAGCTCGAGCGCGACCTCGCCGCCGCGCAGCAGACCATCACCGCCGACAAGGGCCAGCTCGAGCTGCAGCTCGGCCAGCTCGTCCAGGTCCGCCGCGACATCGAGGCCTTGCAGAAGGTCCGCAGCGACCTCGAGGCCAAGGTGGCCGAGCTGTCGACCAGCCTGTCGACGACCGACGAGGAGCGGCGGCGCCTGCTCGCCGAGATCGGCAGCACCCGTGACCGGGCCAGCGCGCTCGAGGCCCAGCTCGCGGACGCGGGTCAGAAGACGCTGCTGGCCCAGCGCGAGCTCGCGGCGCGCGATCTGCGGATCGAGGAGCTGCTGCGCAGCAGCAAGGATGTCGAGGGCAAGCTCGGTGACGAGGCCGCGGCCAAGGCGGCCGCCGTGCAGCAGGTGGAGCAGCTGACCCGGCAGATCACCACCTTGAGCCAGCAGCTCGCCGCCTTGGACAAGGCCCTCGATCTGAAGCAGGAGGCGATCGACCAGCAGAGCACCACGATCGCCAGTCTCGGCCAGCGTCTGAACGCGGCGCTGGCGAGCAAGGTCGAGGAGCTGTCGCAGTACCGCTCGGAGTTCTTCGGGGAGCTGCGCAAGGCGCTGGGTGATCGGGAGGACGTGCGCATCGTCGGCGACCGGTTCGTGTTCCAGTCCGAGGTGCTGTTCGACAGCGGCTCGGCCGAGATCGCGCCGGGCGGCCGCGACGAGCTGGTCAAGCTGGCCGCGGCGCTGAAGGAGATCATCGGCCGGATCCCGCCCGAGCTGCCGTGGGTGCTGCAGGTCGACGGGCACACCGATCGGATCCCGATCAGCACGCCGCGCTTCCCGTCGAACTGGGAACTCTCGACCGCGCGTGCCATCGCCGTCGCGCAGTTCCTGATCGGTCAAGGCATCCCGCCCGATCGCGTGGCGGCCCGCGGCTTCGCCGAGTATCAGCCGCTCGATCCGGGCGAGGGGCCGGACGCCAATCGCCGCAACCGCCGCATCGAGATCAAGCTCACGACACGCTGAGGCGAACCGTCATCGCCGGCCGAAGGCGGGCCGGCGACGGCTCACGCCGCCGCCTGCTCCAGGTTGAACTGCAGGGCGGCGAGCTTGGCGTAGAGCCCGCCGCGGCCGAGCAGATCCTCGTGCCGGCCCTGATCCACCACCTGCCCTTCGTCGAGCACGACGATGCGGTCGGCCTTCAGCACGGTCGCCAGCCGGTGCGCGATCACGAGCGAGGTGCGGCCCTGCATCAGGCGCTCGAGGGCGACCTGCACGAGGCGCTCGTTCTCGGCATCGAGCGCGCTGGTGGCCTCGTCGAGGAGCAGCAGCGCCGGATCGCACAGGATCGCGCGCGCGATGGCGATCCGCTGGCGCTGGCCGCCCGACAGGCGCACGCCCTTCTCGCCGAGAAAGGTCGCAAACCCGCTCGGCAGGCGCTCGAGAAACTCGGTGGCCGCGGCGGCATCCGCCGCGGCCCGCACCTCGGCATCGCTGGCGTCCGGCCGGCCGTAGCGGATGTTGGTCCAGGCGTCGGCCGAGAAGATCACCGGCTCCTGCGGCACCAGGCCGATCCGGGCGCGGTAGGCACGCGGATCGTAATCGGTGATCGGGGTGCCGTCGAACAGGATGCGCCCTTCGCTCGGGTCGTAGTAGCGCATCAGGAGCTGGAACACGCTGGTCTTGCCGGCGCCGGACGGACCGACCAGCGCCACGGTGTCGCCCGGGCGGACGTCGAGGTCGAGGCCGCTCAGCACGGTCCGTTCGGGGTGCGACGGGTAGGCGAAACTGACCCGCTCGAAGCGCAGGGCACCGGCGCTGCGCGCCGGCAGCGGTGAAGGCGTTGCCGGCGCGGCGATCTCGGCCGGCGCGTCGAGCAGCTCGAACAGGCGCTCGGTGGCGCCGGCGGCCCGCTGCAGGTCGCCGAACACGTCGCTGAGCCCACCCACGGCGCTGGCGACGACCGTGGCGTAGAACACGAACGACGACAGCTCCCCGGCCGTGATCCGGCCCGTCAGCACGTCGTGCCCGCCCAGCCACAGGACCACCGTGATCGCGCCGAACACCAGGGTGATGATGATGGCGCCGAGCAGGGCGCGGGCCCTGGCATAGCGTGCCGCGGCCGTGAACGCCCCCTCGGCGGCGGCGGCAAAGCGCGTGCTCTCGCGGTCCTCCTGCGCGAAGGACTGCACGGTGCGGATCGCGTTGATGGTCTCTTCCGCGGCACCGGCGACGTCGGCCATCCGGTCCTGCGCCCCGCGCGACAGCACGCGCACCTTGCGGCCGATCACGACGATCGGCACCACCACCAGCGGCACCACCACCAGCACGAGGCCGGTGAGGCGGGGATTGGTGACCACCAGCAGCACGAGGCCGCCCACCGTCAGCAGCAGGTTGCGCAGCGCCTGCGTCACGCTGGTGCCGATCACGGTCTGGATGACGGTGGTGTCGGTGGTGAGCCGCGACAGCACCTCGCCGGTCCGCGTCACCTCGAAGAAGCCCGGTGACAGGCGCAGCACGTGGTCGTAGACCGCGCGGCGCAGATCGACCATCACGCGCTCGCCCAGCCAGGTGACGAGATAGGAGCGCATGTAGGTCGCCACGGCCAGGACGACGATCACGATGCTGACGGCCTCGATGCCGTGGTCGAGCGCCTGCGGCCGGCCGGCGCTGAAGCCGCCGTCGATCAGGTGGCGCAGGCCGACGCCCAGCGACAGCACCGCGCCCGAACTGAGCACCAGGGCGATCAGCGCTCCGGCGACGTGGCCGCGGTACGCGGCGAGGTAGGCGGAGAGTCGGCGCAACTGGCCGAGATTGCGGCTGGTCGCGCGCTGCGCGGCCAGCTTGCCGAGCGATCGGGCGCTCTGCTCCATGACGATCCCTTTGACTGCCCGAGCGAACGGAGACGACCTTACCCGTGCCGCGCCCCTTGAGTCGCGCGCAGCCTGCGGCTATATACCGGCCGCCCTTCAACGAGGTAAAGAGCCGTGAAACCCGATATCCACCCCGATTACCACGAGATCACCGTGGTGATGACCGACGGTTCGAGCTTCAAGACGCGTTCGACCTACGGCAAGGAAGGCGATACCTTGACGCTCGACGTGGACCCGAAGTCGCACCCGGCGTGGACGGGCGGCACGCTGCAGGTGCTCGAGCGCGGGCAGGTCGAGAAGTTCAACCGTCGCTTCCAGAATTTCCGCCGCAAGAAGTAGCCCGCGGCGAGGAGACGATCATGAAAGTCAGGAACTCGCTGAAGACGGCCAAGGCCCGGCACAAGGACTGCCGCCTGGTGCGGCGCAAGGGCCGGATCTACGTCATCAACAAGACCAACCCGCGCTTCAAGGCTCGCCAGGGCTGATCCAGCCCAGCGGCGAGCGGTCGCGGGCCGGGGCTGGCGCAGCCCCGGCTTTTTTGCGTTAGCACTGTCCGCGAGCGCCGCCTCTCGTTCCCGAGAGGGGAAGCTGCCGTGGGCGGGCCCAAGGTCCGCCGCCGCCAGCCCGGGATCGAGACGTTGCTGCCATTCCATGCTCCCTGGCGACCGTTCGGCCTTGCCGATGCTTTCGGTGCGATCTGGACCGAGAGCATGGCCCGGGCGCGGGTGGTCGAGGTCACCGGCTTCGGCTCGAATCCCGGCGGATTGCAGATGTACGTCTACGCGCCGCCGCGCCTGCCGGCCGCGCGTCCGCTCGTGGTCGTGCTGCACGGCTGCGGGCAGGAATCGGTCGAGTTCGCCGTCGATGGCGGCTGGCTGGCGCTGGCCGAGCGCTACCGCTTGGCGCTGCTGCTGCCGGAGCAGACCGCGACCAACAACCATGGACGCTGCTTCAGCTGGTTCAATGCGGCCGACACGCACCGCGGCAGCGGCGAGGCCAAGTCGATCCGCCAGATGGTGCGGACGGCGACGCAGCGCTTCCGGTCGCACCCGCGGCAAATCTACGTCGCCGGCTTCTCGGCCGGTGCCGGCATGGCGGCCGCCCTGCTGGCGGCCTATCCGGCGGTGTTCGCCGCCGGCGGCATCGCCGCCGGCATGCCGGTCGGCTGCGCGTCCGGCTCGGTGCGGGCGCTCATGCAGATGCGCCGTGCACCCTGGTTCCGCACCCGCATTGGCCTCGCCGCCGACGTGCTGGCCAGGGCGCCGGCCCGGCCGAGCAAGGGCTGGCCGCGGGTGTCCATCTGGCAGGGACTGCGCGACCGGACCGTCGACCCGCGCAATGCCGACGCGCTGGCGGCGCAGTGGAGCGAGTTGCACGGCTGGGGCGAGGCGCCGAGCCTGCGCGAGGATTTCACCGGCGGCGTGCGGCGGGTCGCCTGGGGCCGGGAGGCCCGGCCGGCGGTCGAGCTGTGGACGCTGGCCAACTTGGGCCACGGCTTCCCGATCAGCGCCGGCGAGCCGGGCCATGGCCGCATCGGCCCCTGGGTGGTCGATGCGGGCATCGCCGCCGCGCAGCGCATGGCCGAGTTCTGGGGGCTGACCGCCGCGACCGGCAGGGCGCGGCTCAGTCCGGCACGCTCAGGGTCCGCCCGTCGAACCTGATCCGATCGGCGGCCGCTGGTGCCGTGAGCATCGGTGGCAGATTGGCGACCTCGATCGGCGGCACGATGCCGTCGCCGCCGCGGCCACGCGGCACGGTGTGCACGACCTGGCTTGCCGGCAGCGGCTCGCCGGTGGTCAGGTAAGCGTACATCCGATCCAGCGCCTGAACGAAGTAGTGGTGCAGCGGGACGAAGCGCTCGTCGAAGCCGGGCAGAGCGTTGAAGCCGTCCAGGTGCTGGCCGTTGGTGACCTCGATGTAGCTGAGCCGCGACCTGTTGCCGTCGCGCAGCCGGCTCAGCCCGTAATACGCACGCGAAGTATGGTTGGGCGCGATCAGCGCGTCGCTGCGGCCATGCACGACGATGGCCGGGACACCGCCCAGCCTGCCGTTGGCCAGGATCTGCTCGATGCTGTCCTGAATCCGACGGTGCGACTGCCGCCTGCCGTTGGGCAGCAGCTTGCCGGTCGCCAGCGCGCGCAAGCAGCGATGGCCATCCAGGTTCTGATCGGCGAGCCCGCTCGACGGCGACAGCGAGAATTGGTCGCGCAAGGGTCCGCCACGGGAACGGTTGTTGACGACGCTGATGCCGCCCGTGGGCGGGATGCCGTTGGCCGCCGCGAACAGGATCGCCTCGCTCGCCGCCGGCAGCGCCACGATCTGGTTGAAGGTCGGGCTGGTGGCGACGTTGTCGGTGGCGGCGAACGAAAAGCCGCAGAGGTTGTCGAGCACCGAGGCGCGTGCATAGGCATTGGCGTAGGTGACTGCCACCGCCTGGGCGACGTAGGCACCCCAGTAGGCCGGTGCCACCACGTTCTGCTCGGCGAGAATGCCGTAGGCATTGATGATCGCCTGCGCCTGCGTGGCCTGGGCGGTGAGATCGCCGGCTGTCAGCAACCCGGCCGTGACCAGGGCCGTGCACCGGTTCTGCCCGAGGATGGGCAGGGTCAGGTTGAGCGGCGCCGTCGCGTTCGCCGGTGCCAGGTTCGCACAGCCTTGGTACAGATCGATCATGGTCAGGTAATCGTAGAGCGGCCGGCTGTGCCGCCGCAGCGGCTCGCCCTCGCCTTGGCGGATCACGAAGCGTCGGTCGTAGGTCGGGTTGACGTTGGGCTCCGAGACCACCACGGCGTCGATCATGCCCCTGGGGGCGATCTCGGCCGCGCGCAGCGAGGCGGCGCCACCGTTGGAGACGCTGGACGCGATCACCAGCGTGTTGGCCCAGGTCAGCTTCGGTACGCTGCCGGCGAAGCGGTCGTTCAGCGCCCACAGCGCGAACTCGAGCGAGCGGATCACGTGCTCGTCCCAGTCGGCCTCTGGGTTGCGGCCGGAGTGCGCGTGCTTCCAGGCCCATCGGTCGGGATTGGCCGCGTTGAAGGCGGCGCGCTGCCGGTCGCCGATTGCGGCCGTGAAGCTGGACAGCGGCCCGGCCGCTTCGGCGTCGACGCGTCCGCCTTGCAGTAGGCCGACCGTGTTGCGCTCCAGGTTGTGCGCGCCGGTGCCGGTGCCCTTGTCCGTGTAGGCCACGGCGCAACCGTGCTTGAGGCCCCATTCGCCCGAGGTGGCGATCGCGCCGTAGATGCCGCGCGAGCCCGAGGACGGCCCGGTCACGATGCACCCCCTGGCCGGGTCGAAAGCGTCCGGGATCTGCACCATCAAGGTGATGTTCTGGCCCCTGCCGCGGCCACGGGCGAAGGCCAAGTACTCCACACCGTAGATCTTGCCGTCGGCGTCGGCCGTGGTCGGCGGCACCAGCGGCCCGTAGAGGCGCCCGTAGCCACCGCCGGGGCTCGTGTCGACCAGGGCCCGGTAGTTGTTGTAGATCGCCGCCGTGCGCAGGCTCGCCGGGCTGACCGGGTCCGGCACGACGGGTGTCGGGTCGGCGAGACGGGCAGCGCCCAGACCGCCGGTCAACAGGTCGTCGCCGCCGCCCGGCGGGTAGGCCGTGATCACCACCTCGCCGACGACGAATCTGGGTTTGGCCGCGCCGGGTCCCTGTAGCGCCGGCTCGGCCGCTGCCGCAGCCCCTGCGAGGAGCAGGAACGTCACCGACAAGCCCGCCAAGCTCTTGTCCCGCATCCCGACCGTACCTCCCCGCTGCCGCCGCGCCTGCACGAGCATTACCATGCCGACAGGTCTCTGAAGCGACAAGGAAATCTTGCCGAGTGCGCTCAGGTTCCCAGGTCCGTATAACGCCTTGGTTGAGCCGCGGCCCGGATTGACCGTGGCCCATCCCGAACCCATCATGCCGTTGGAATCGCGAGGGGAGGCCAGCCATGCAGATGCCGGAACCGGACCGGGAAGCGCTCGCCAAGCGGGAGCGGATCGTGGCGGCGCTGCGCGGGATCGTGCCCGGCGAAGGGGTGATCGCGGCCGAGGACGAGCTGCGCGCCTACGAATCCGACGCGCTCACCGCCTACCGCACCGTCCCGATGGCCGTGGTCCTGCCCTCGACGACCGCCGAGGTCGCGGCCGTGCTGGCCCTGTGCGATCGGGAGAAGATCAAGGTGGTGCCGCGGGGGGCGGGCACGTCGCTCTCCGGCGGGGCCCTGCCGCTTGCCGACGGCATCGTGCTCGGGCTCGGCAAGTTCAACCGAATTCTCGACATCGACTACGACAACCGGACGGTCACGGCGCAGTCCGGGGTGACCAATCTCGGCATCACCCGCGCGGTCGAGCATCGTGGCTTCTACTACGCCCCCGACCCGTCCTCGCAAATCGCCTGCACCATCGGCGGCAACATCGCCGAGAATTCGGGTGGCGTGCATTGCCTCAAGTACGGGCTGACCACCAACAACGTGCTGGGGCTGGAGATGGTCCTGCCGAACGGCGAGATCGTCCGCCTCGGCGGCAAGCATCTCGATGCCGACGGCTACGACCTGCTCGGGCTGATGACCGGCTCGGAGGGCCTGTTGGGCGTCGTCACCGAGGTCACCGTCCGCATCCTGCCGAAGCCCGAGACGGCGCGGGCCGTGCTGATCGGCTTTCCCTCGGTCGAGCAGGGCGGTGCCTGCGTCGCGTCGATCATCGCGGCCGGTATCATCCCGGGCGGGCTCGAGATGATGGATCGGCCGGCGATCAACGCTGCCGAGGACTTCTGCCATGCCGGCTACCCGCGCGACGTCGAGGCGCTCCTGATCTGCGAGCTGGACGGCCCGGCGGCCGAGGTCGATCATCTGATCGGAATCGTCGCCGCCATCGCCCGGCAGCACGGCTGCGTCTACAGCAAGGCCTCGGAGAGCGAGGCCGAGCGCCTGCTGTTCTGGGCCGGACGCAAGAACGCCTTCCCGGCGGTGGGCCGCCTGTCGCCCGACTATCTGTGCATGGACGGCACCATCCCCCGCGCCAAGCTCGGCTACGTGCTGGAGCGCATGCAGGAGATGTCGGCGCACTACGGCCTGCGTGTCGCCAACGTGTTCCATGCCGGCGACGGCAACCTGCACCCCCTGATCCTCTACGACGCCAACATTCCGGGCGAGCTCGCCGCCGCCGAGGCGTTCGGTGCCGACATCCTCAAGCTCTGCGTCGAGGTGGGTGGCGTGCTGACCGGCGAGCACGGCGTGGGCGTCGAGAAGCGCGACCTCATGGAGACGATGTTCGACGAGGACGATCTGAAGCAGCAGCAGCGGGTCAAGTGCGCGTTCGACCCGGCGCAGATCCTGAACCCGGGCAAGGTCTTCCCGGTGCTGCACCGCTGCGCCGAGCTCGGGCGCGTCCACGTCCACAAGGGCCAGCACCGGTTCCCGGATCTGCCGCGCTTCTAGCCCGGGCGGCGCTCGTCAGCTGCCCCGACGAAAAGCCCCGGGCAGGGAGGCGCTGCCCGGGGCTTCGTGCTGCCGGCGTAGGGAAGGGAGGGACGTTCCGCCGGCCTTAAGGGCTCGAGCCGCTGGTCAGGCGGCGAGCGCCTTGAGCTCGTCGACGTTGGCCTTGACGCGCTGGCTGACCAGCTCGACCACCTTCTGCTGGGCGGCGACGCTGAGATCCACGCCCTGCTTGGTCACCTCGACCGCCTTGCCGGCCGCGGCCTGCACCTCGGCCAGGGCAGCCTGCGGCTCCTTCGGCTCCTTGGCGCCGAGCGCGGCCTTGGCGCCAGCCAGCAGCTCCTCGGCATAGCCGTACTGCAGGCGGGTGATCGCCTCGGCGGCATCGGCCAGCACGGTCTGCGCCTCGTGCGCGACCGCCAGATTGGCCTTGGTGACGCCGAACAGCGCGTCGAGGTCGAACTTGGGGAGCTTCAGCTCGGGCATCTTGAACTCGGGTGCGGGGGTCTTCTTGGCCATCGATCCAACTCCAGAATTTGCTGCACTGCACAATAAGTGGTGTGGCGATCGACGCCCGCAAGAGGGATCATTGTGCATTGCAGCAAAAAAACTTGGCGCTGGCGAGGCTCAGGCCGCGTTCGCGAGAAATGCTTCTTCGAGCTCGAGGAACGGGCCTTCCCACGTCCACTTCGCCTCGACGAAGCTGCGCGCGGCCAGACCCATGCGCTGGCGCAGGGCCGCGTCGGCGAGCAGCGCCTCGACGGCGTCGGCGAAAGGCTGCGGCGCTTCCGCCAGCCGCACGGCCGTGTCTTCCGGCGCGCGGATGCCCTCGTTGGCCACCGGGGTCGCCACCACGGCCTTGGCCATGGCCATGGCCTCGAGCAGCTTGTTCTGCAGCCCGGCCGCGGCACGGATCGGAGCGACGCAGACGGCCGCCTTGGCGATCCAGTCGGCCGGATTCTCGACCGTGCCCGTCACCGTGATGCCGTCCTGCCCGTTCAAGCCCTGGACCGCCGGGGCCGGATCCCGCCCGACCAGGAAGAAGCGGGCCTGCGGCCGCTTGGCGCGCACCAGCGGCCACACCTCGCGCGCGAACCAGAGCGCCGCCTCGACGTTCGGCGCGTAGCGCATCACGCCCGACATCACGACCGTATCGTCTTCCTCGGCCTCGGGGCGGGGTTGGAACTGCGCCACGTCGACGCCGTGCGGCCCCCAGACGACGTTGTCGATCTCGGGCTGGCCTTGGGCCCGGCAGGCGGCGGCGATTGCCGCCCTGTCCTTCTCGCCGATCAGCACGGTACGGCTGAAGTCGCGCCACAGCCGCGCCTCGTAGGCCGCCATGCGCTTGGTCTCGAAGCGGTAGAACAGCCGGTCCCAGGGCGTCGCCGCCGTCTTCGCCAAGCGCTCGGTGTTCAGCGTCTGCGACAGTTGCAGCGCCATGAAGGTGGTGAGGTCGGGGCGTGCGCGCCGGGCCTCGCGCAAGGCCTCGGCCGAGCGGATGTAATAGGCGTAGGCCATGTCGTAGCGGTGGGCCGTGGCCAGCTCACGCACCCGTGCGAGCTGCGGCGGGCTCAGTAGCAGGCCGATCTGGAACGGCCGCCCGGCGAGCCAGCCCTGGAGCGCGCGCGGCGCGCTGCGCTTGAGGCTGTGCGGGATCAGCTCGACCGTGCGGCAGCGGCTGCGCAGCCAGGCCTCGTGCTCGGGCCGCATCGACTGGCCGGCACCGATCAGGGTGACGAAGTCGACCACGTGGCCACGCGCGTGCAGGAACTCCAGCAGGTGCGAGACCGTCAGCTCGTCGCCGCGGGTCATCGGCAGCGGCGGACGGCTGTAAAGGAACAGGATCTGCAGCCGGCGTGGCGCCGGCTCGAGCCGCATCGGCCGAGGGACGCGGTTGTAGCCTTCGAGCGGGAACGGCGCCGTGCCGCCGACCGGCGCGGTCGGATCCATCGCGATGGCGCTCACGCCACGTCCCTGAGCCGGGTGACATCGAGGACGGGGACGTCGGCCGGCAGGCGCTCGCGCACGCCCGGGATCGGCTTGCCCAGCACGATCAGCTTGGCCTTGCCGGCGGCGGCGGCGAGATCGACGGTCATCCGGTCCATCAGCGTCGCCTGATGCTCGGCGGCGACCGCGAAGTTCACGCCGACGAGGCGCGCCGGGTCGACGTCGGGGTCGAAGATGGCAAGCTCGTAGCCACCCTCGACCAGCATTTCCGCCAGGTCGAGCAGGGGACTGTTGCGCAGGTCGTCGGTGCCCGACTTGAACGACAGGCCCAGCTGCAGCACCGGCCCGGGAGCCGCGACCTTGGCCCGGACGGCCTGGGCCAGCCAGGCCAGATGCAGCGCGTTGCTCTCGCGCGTGCCGGCCAGCACCGGCACCGACAGCCCGGCGTCGCGGGCCAGGGCCAGCATGCCGGACAGATCCTTGGGCAGGCACGAGCCGCCATAGGGCCCGCCCGGGCGCAGATAGTAGGGCGAGACGTTGAGCTTGGTGTCGGAGAGGAAGATGTCGGCCACGGCCTGCGGGTCGATGCCGCGCGCGGTGGCGATCCGCCCGATCTCGTTGGCGAACGACACCTTGACCGCATGCCAGCTGTTGTCGACGAACTTGCCCATCTCCGCCACGGCGAACGGCACCTCGAAGAGCGGCGCGTCGATGCCGTCGTAGATGCCGAGCAGCCGTTTGGTGATGCCGGGCTCGCGCTCCCCGATCACGATCTTGGGCGGCGCGAAGTAGTCCTTGACCGCCGTCGCCTCGCGCAGGAATTCGGGGTTGAAAGCGACCTCGTAGAGCTTGCCGGCCGGCTCGCCCGCGGCCCGTGCCAGCGTCGGCAGCACCAGCCGTTCCATGGTGCCCGGCGGCATCGTGCTGCGGAAGACCAGGAGCAGCGGCGCCGCCGCCCGGCGCTGGCGGAGGGCCTGGCCGATCTGCCGCGTGCTCTCCAGCAGATGCGACAGGTCGAGCTTGCCGTCGCCGCGCGACGGTGTGCCGACGCAGATGATCACCATGTCGAGCCGGTCGAGCTCGCCGTCGATGGCGACGGTGCTCTTGACCCGCCCGTCGGCGACGCCGGCGCTCAGCAGCTCCTCGACCATGGGCTCGACCACCGGGGAGCGCCCCGCACCGATGGCGGCCACCTTCTCGGGATTGATGTCGATACCCAGCACGTGATGTCCGGCCTTGGCCAGGCAGGCGGCCGTCGTGGTGCCGACATAGCCGAGACCGAGAATAGCGATGTGCAAGGCGGAATCTCCAGGAACGACGGACGTCGCGGCCGGCGGCCGCGCCTCATGCTGCACCGCACCGTGAAGGATGTGGCTAGCAGCTTCACACCCGCGGGCAAACGGGCGTGCCGGTGGACAGGCCGTACTAACGGCAGGGTGTTACCCCATTGCCGCAGCCGCGTATGCTTCGGGATCGGTGCGGATCGATCGCCCTGGTGGCCGTCACCGAACTCAAAAGCAGCGCACCTCGGCCTCGACCTGCGCCCGGCGCAGCTTCTCCACCATCTGCTGGGCCCAGGGCGTGCCGCGGAACATCGCCGCCCGGTCGTCGCCGCCGGGAATTTGCTGCATGCGCAGCACCGTCTCGGCCTGGACGTAGTCGTCGTAGCTGACCTGGCTCGCGATATAGTCGATCGAGCACGAGCAGCGGCGCATCGCATCCTCGGTCTGGCCGTTGCTGGCCATGCAGCCGAGGACGTAGTCGGCCAGCGTTTCCGTCGGGTAGGCCGCGGGTGCGGCGCGCGCGGACGCCATGCCCATCAGGGCACCTGCGACGACCATTGCCGGCAGCCATGCGCGCATCACGGCTTCGCCTCCTCGAAGGTGACGCTCTCCTGGAGGATCAGGTGACCGTCCTTGGCATCCGGCACGCGGGTGACGAGCTGGTACAACCCGCCGGGCACGTCGTCGGCCACGACGAACTCGTATGCCTTCTCCTTGAACTGGGGAAAGCGCTCCAGGTGCGGATCGCGCTCGAACGGGCGCATGACCAGGCGGGTGCCCTGCACCTTGCGATCCTTGAGTTCGATCTCGACCGGCGTCGACTCGGCTGGATCGTTGAAGGCGTGCCGTATCTGCTGCTGGAAGTAGCCGGAAGCGCCCCCGGTCAGCTGGGCCATCTGGCTGACGTCCCGCTGCAGCAGAACCAGGATCAGCGGATTTTGCTCCCGCGCGACCATTGGCCCGAACTGCCTCCGGTCCTTGCCGGTGAACAGGTCGAAGTAGACCGACTTGTCCCCGTCGGGCCCAACCTCGCGCACGTCCATCTCGACCGGGCTGACATAAGGCGGGTCGATGCCGTCGCCCTGCATCTCGAACCGGTAGTGGAACACGGTCGGCTGATGCACATCGGCCAGCAGGTTGGCGCCGAACACGCCTTCCGCGACCGTCGCTGCCGTGGCGGGCATGCCGGCCGCCAGCAAGAGCGCCGTCCCCAGCGCCAGACCACGATACATCACAATTGTTCCTGAATGGCGCGCGCAAGCGCGAAAGCGCGCTGCTCGACCAGCACCGGCTGCTCGCAGACGAGCTGCAGCGAGCGCTGCCGGTCGGAGAACACGCGGGTGTCCCAGATGCGCGCGGTATCGAGGTCGTCGACCCGCGCCGCGTCGGCCGTCGGCTGTTGGCGCAGTTTGGCGAGCTCACGGGTCTCGGCCGCGATCTTCTCCGCCAGCTGCCGCTGACCCCGGGCATAATGCTTGACGCCGGTGAGCAGGATCGAGCGCTCGGCGTTGAGCCGGTCGAGCGCCATGGCGAAGAGCGTGGTGAGTGCCTCCTCGCGCTGATCGGCGGGCAGGGATTGGCCGTACGACTTGACCTCGGCGGCCATGGTCTCGTCCGGTAGATGAACGTCGACCAGCCGCTGCACCAGGGCCGTGGCCTTGGGATCGGGCTCGGCCGGCGGCTTGCCCAAGGGTGGGCCCGACCACATCTGGCCGGCCTCCAGCATGGCGACGAAGCCTTGCTGGCACGGCCAGTCGGGCGTCTGCGCCAGGACCCCCGGACTTGCTCCGCCCATCACGGTGATCATGCCGGCAAGCCACGCCGATGCGCGTGCGCGAACTCTGATCATGCCTCCACTCACGTTGCCCGGGCAGCGTGGCCGGGGTCCGGTACCATATGGCCCGGTGCGCTGCTTCGCCCAGACCTGATGATCATACGCTCGGCACGGCGGTCAAGCGGCAGCCGCGCATCCTGCCCACGCGGCGGCGGCATGCGCTTGCCACGCGACGGGGGATCTACTTCACATTGAAGACGGCCTGCTGCGATTCCGAGCTCGTGCCGGGCACCTTGAGCGTGAACGTGCCGGGGCGGATGGGCACGAACGAGATCGTGGCCTTGCCGGCATCGTCGAACTCGATGCTGTCGACACCGAGCGGCCGGACCTCGATACCGTTGATCACCACCTCGTTGACCCAGACGTTGCGAAAGAAATCGGCGCCGGCGACGCCGAGCTCGGCCGAGCCGTCGGCCTCGATGGCGATGCGGTAGTACTTGCCGGCGGTCAGCTCGTACGGTCCCTTGGCCAGAGGCTGGCCGGAAGCGAGGTTGATCGGCGCCAGGTCGGTCCGATGGGTGAGCAGCCCGGCCTGGGCGTGCGCGTCGCTGGCTGCGATCGTGACGAGACCTGTGGCCAGCACCGCGGCGGCCAAGCTGCGTACCATCATCGTCGTGCTCCCTTTGTTCGACCGTTGAGGCGGAGGTGACGGGGTTGTGCGGTCAGTCCCTGACCGCGACGCCCCATGGGTAGCGGCCAACCGGTATCGACTTGACGACCTCGAGCCCGTCGACGTCGATCACCGAGATGTCGTTGGATACGCCGTTGGTGCTGTAGAGGAACTTCTCGTCGGGACTGAAGGCGAGCTGCCAGACGCGCTGCCCGACCAGCAGATACTTCTCGACCTCGAAGGTCTGCGCGTTGACGACGGCGACACGGTTGGCGGGACCCAGGGCGACGAAGGCGCGCTTGCGATCCTTGCTGATCCGCACGCCCACGGCCTGGATGGCCTCCGTCGGCACACCCGGGATCTGGAACGTGATCTTGTGCTTGACCTGACGGGTGGCGTTGTCGATCACGCTGACCGTGCCGCCGATCTCGGCCGAGACCCAGATCTCCGCATCGTCGGCGGTCCAGGCGGCGAAGCGCGGCCGCTGGTCGACGAGCACGTTGTCGGTGATCTCGTGCGTGTCCGTGTCGATGAAGTGCGCCATGTTGGTGGTCTCGGAGGTGTTCACCACCACCTTGCCGTCATGGCTCACGCCGACGCCTTCCGGCTCGACGCCGACGGGGATCTCCGAGATCGGCTGTCGACTGGGGATGTCGACCACCGTCACCATGTTGTCGTCCTCGTTGGCGATGTACATCAGCGTGCCGTCGGGCGAGATGTCCATCAGCTCGGGATCCGGACCGGACGGGAGCGTGCCGACGATCTCGTGGGTCGTCGTGTCCATGATCTGGATCGTGTCGTCGTCGGACGCGCAGATGTAGAGGAACTTGCCGTCGGGGCTCATGACGATGCCGCGCGGCCGGTTGCCGACCGGGATGGTCGACGTCACCTCGAGCTTGTCGCCGTCGATGATCGTGATCGTGTTGCCCTTTTCGTTCGAGACGTAGATCTCGCGGGCCTCGGCGGCGGCCGAACAGGCGAGCGTGCCGAGCAGGGCAAGGGTCAGCGGGCGGTACATCCGGGCCTCCGCGGTCAATTGAGCCGGCAACGGCTCTCGGGTTCGTCGAAGCCGAGCGTGTCGAGCGGGGTGCGCTGATGCAGGAACTGGTCCTGCGGCGAGACCGAAACCAGCATCCGCGGCGTCACCAGCAGCATCGGCTCGCGCACCTGCTGGTCCCAGCGGCGGAAGGACAGACCCTGGCCCTTGAAGGCGCCGATCTCGAACTTGTCGCTGATCATGTACTCGTGGAGAGCGGCAGGATCGACGGTCTGGCTGCGGGTGACGGCCTCGCCGATCGCGCGCATCGCCACCCACAGGCCATAGTCGCGCTCGGTCATCGGCCTGCCGGCGAGCTTCTGGAACCGCCGCTGCATCTGCGTGCCGGCCCATTGCTCGTGCACGCGGCTCCAGGACACCGGCTGCAGCCCGACGCTTCCGGCCACCGGACGGGCTTCCCAGGTGTTGTAGGGCAGGTACTCGGCGAACACGTCGGCCTCGTCGGCCGCGATCAGGACGTCGTAGTCGCCGGCGTCCTGGGTGAAGACCGGAAGCTGCGCCTGGACCTGCACGTGCCCGGTGTCCGTCCGCCGTGCCCCGCCGGTGTCCTCGTACTCCTTCTCCGCGACGATCTTGGCGCCGAACTTGGTGGCGGCGCGGCGATAGGCATCGGCGAGCAGCTTGTCCTCGGGATGCGAGCCGTAGACCAGGAACCAGCGCGGCCAGCGCTTCCAGATCAGGAACTGCGCCAGCGCGTCGGCGCGCATGGCCCGCGAGGGCGCGGTATGGAACGTGCTGCGGAAGCACTTGTCGGTCCGCAGGTCGTCGTCCTCGGCGCGGCCGTTGAAGACCAGCGCGCCCGCCTGGTCGGCGAGCGGCGCGATGGCGAGCAGGTCGTCCCGCTTGAGATCCGCGACGAACAGGCGCTCTCCGGCGGCCAGCGCGCTCTGGAACTCGGCGACCACGTCCGCATCGGCCGCGATCGTCCGCTCCTTCAGCTCATAGTCGTTCTTCAGGAAGCGGCCGGTGGTCCGGTTGTCGACCAGGCCTTGCTCCGCACCCTTGAGTCCCTCGTCGGTGAGGATCGGCTGGACCAGCGAGAGTGGGATCGGCGGCGGCTCCTGCCGGCCGAGATAGGTGACGGCCACCTTCAGCTCGGCCGCCATGGCCGGTGCGCCAAGAGCGCAGATCAGGCAAAGCCCCGGCAGGGCGCGCCGGATGGCGTCGACAAGCATGGCGTAGCCTACCCTCTTGACTTCTCGCCAGCGACAGATCGCCATCGCGGATGGCGGAACGGCCAGACATTGGCCGAGAAGCTAGCCTTGCGTTCGCCATAGGTAAAGTTCCATGGGGAGCATAAGGCCTCACTTATAGGATAGCCGCGATCAGGGATGACGCCTCCCGCAACCTCGGCGGACACGCAGGGCGGCGCGCGCAACGGAGAAACGTCGTGGTCGAACTCGTCCTCCTCGCCTGCCTGCTGAAGGATCCGCATCACTGCGAGACGTTTCACGTGCCGTTCATGGCTGAGCTGCAGGCGCCGCAATGCCTGTGGCAATCGCAGTTCAGGGTCGCGGAATGGTCCGGCGAGCATCCGGGCTGGGTGGTGAAGAAGGTCACCTGCGAGCCGCCCGCGACCTGACCGGGCGCGGCGCCGGCGGGGCGAGGCCACACGGCGCTTGAGCTGCGAGCGCCGATCGACCAGCATCATCGAGGTCGTGGCCACGAGATAGGCCACACCGCCGCCGGCATGGCGGCGCGTTCCACCAGGATCAGGGAAACGGGCATGGCACTCTGGCAACCGGATCCGTCCTTCTATCCCTCGCCGCGGCTCGCGATGCGGGCGCCGGCGGAGAAGCTGGCCTACGTGGCCGCGTTCGATCCCGAGCGGACCCGTGCGGACGCGATGGCGGTGGTCGACGTCGATCCGGCCTCGCCGAGCTACGCCCGGATCGTGGGCGAGCTGGAGATGCCCAACGTCGGCGACGAGCTGCATCATTTCGGCTGGAACGCCTGCAGCTCCTGTTTGTGCCCGAACGCGCCGCACCCGCATGTCGAGCGCCGCTACCTCGTCGTGCCCGGCCTGCGCTCGTCGCGGCTGTACATCCTCGATGTCAAGCCGGACCCCAGGCAGCCCAAGCTGGTCAAGGTCATCGAGCCCGAGGAGATCGCGCTCAAGGCGGGCTACAGCCGTCCGCACACCGTGCATTGCGGTCCCGACGGCATCTATGTCAGCGCGCTCGGCAATGCCGAGGGCAAGGCACCGGGCGGCGTGTTCCTGCTCGACCACGAGAGCTTCAACGTGCTGGGCCGTTGGGAGATCGACCGCGGCCCGCAGGAGCTGGCCTACGACTTCTGGTGGCATCTCGGCCACGACACCATGGTCACCAGCGAATGGGGCACGCCCGACACGTTCGAGAACGGGCTGGTGCCCGAGGTGCTGCTCGCCGGCAAGTACGGCCGTCAGCTGCATTTCTGGGACCTGCTGAAGCGGCGCCACGTGCAGACGCTCGATCTCGGCCCCGAGCAGCAGCTGGTCTTCGAGCTGCGCCCGGCGCACGATCCGACCAAGGCCTACGGCTTCGTCGGCGTCGTGATCAGCCTCAAGGATCTGAGTGCCTCGATCTGGACCTGGTACCGCGACGGCGACCGGTGGGCGATCAAGAAGGTGATCGAAATCCCGGCCGAGCCCGCCGACCCCGACCTGCTGCCACCTGCCTTGAAGCCGTTCAAGGCGGTGCCGCCGCTGGTCACCGACATCGACCTGTCGATGGACGACCGTTTCCTCTACGTCTCCTGCTGGGGCACCGGCGACATGCACCAGTACGACGTGACCGATCCGATGGCGCCGAAGCTGACCGGCAAGGTGCGCATCGGCGGCATCGTCGCCCGCGCCGCCCATCCGGCCGCCCCGGACCGGCCGCTCAGCGGTGGCCCGCAGATGGTCGAGATCAGCCGCGACGGCCAACGGGTCTACTTCACGAGCTCGCTCTACGGTGCGATCGACAAGCAGTTCTACCCGGACGGTCTCGACGGCTGGATGGTCAAGCTCGACGTGAACCCGGAAGGCGGCATCGCCCTCGATCCACGCTTCTTCCTCGACTGGCCCGACGGCCGGCTGCCGCACCAGATCCGGCTGGAGGGCGGCGACTGCTCGTCGGACTCCTACTGCTACCCGTGAGCCTTGCCTGAGGCCGGCGCCGCCGGGCTCTGGCCCTGGCTGGCGCTGCTCGGGCTCGGTGCCTTCCACGGCTTGAACCCGGCCATGGGCTGGCTGTTCGCGGTGGCGCTGGGCCTGCACCGCGGCGGCCGGCGCACGGTGCTCGCCGCCATCGTGCCGATCGCCCTCGGCCATGCCGCGGCCGTCCTCGCGGTCGTGCTGGCGGTGCAGGCGCTGGGCGTGATCGTCGACCCCGTTCTCGTGCGCCGTGCGGCGGGCGTCCTGCTCCTCGCCTGGGCGGCTTGGCACGCGCTCTACGGCCATCGCCGACGGGTCCAGGTCGGCATGACCACGGGCATGGCCGGCCTCGCCGCCTGGTCATTCCTGATGGCGACGGCGCACGGCGCCGGCCTCATGCTGGTCCCGCTGCTCGCCCCGCTCGGCGCCATCTGCGGTCCCGGCATGGTCGTGGCGCCGCTCGGCCGGGCGCTGGCCGCGGTCGCCGTGCACAGCGCCGCCATGCTGGCGACGACGGCCGTCGTGGCCGTGCTGGTTCACGACTGGCTCGGCGTCGGCATCCTCCGCCGTGGCTGGGTCAACCTGGACCTGCTGTGGTCGGCGAGCCTGGTCGTGGTCGGCATCTGGCTGCTGCGGTAGGTCGACTTGCCGGCCCGGTGCGCGGTGCCGATGACCGCGCCGTGCGACATCGTGTGCGTCCGCAGCCCGCGGCAGACACCGGCGAGGGCCGTGCGCACCGACGGCACGATGGTCGCCGACGTGCCGGACGGCGGCATCCGCCCCGCCAGGGTTCCGGTCCTATGCCGCTCGACGGGCAGCCCATGACCGGATGCCCGACGTCGGATGGCTGGCCGTCGGTCGCATCGCCCAGATGGTGCCGCGGCAAGGCCGGCCTTGCCGCGGCCTACAGCGGCCGCACGCCAACTTGACAAACTTGTACATAATTAGTCTCCTTAAAGTTGATGAATTCTGTGAAACAATAGCGCAAATAGCATTGGACAGAAGGTGACAGTAGATTTTGTGCGAGCGATCGATGCCGGCGGGCATGGTGAGGCGCATGGCAAGGCGGGCAATGGCCGTGCTCCTCGCGGCTGCTGCGAGGAGAGCAGCGGCCGCGATGCTTGCGGCTCGACGGATGCCGCGACGCATCGGCATCCGTGGCGGGTGTTGGGCATGCTGCTCGTCGCGCTGTCCGGTTGTCTCGCCGCGGGCGAAGAGCTCGGCGCCCAAAGTCTTTCAGCGCCGGGCCGGCAAGCCGGTGAGCTCGAACGCATCCAGATGCATAGCAATCGGCTGCGCGGGGTACCGTACCGATCGACGCTGCAGCCAGGGAATACCCTCGACCCGGTGACGTTCACGTTCAAGCCGGTGCGCCAGATCGCCCTCGACGGTGATCCCACGACCAACGTGGGTGGCAACGTCTACCCGATCGACATTGCGGGTGACGGCGAATTCGGCTTCGTCCATTTCAACGGCTATCGGGTGATCCGGGCGTACGATTCGAAGGGTGTGAAGCTCTGGCAGGTGGACAGCCCCTATGGTCGCGTCCACCGTTCGCTTGCCCATCGCGATACCATGGCCGTCTTCGATACCGACGGCGACGGGACCCAGGAGATCGTGCACTGCTGGAGTTCCGGGACGGCGCAGCTCTTGGTTCTGCGCGACGGCGAAACCGGCAAGGTGCGCAAGAGCACGGTGGTCCCCGGCCAGCCGCCCAATTCCGAATGCCAGCTCGCGGCATTTGCCTTCGAAGGCGCCCCACAGCCGCGGGTTCGTATCCTCGTCGCGGGTCGAGCATCGACTGCGGCAGGCTGCGCGTGGAACTACGCCGACACGTCCTCGTACATCACGGCGTACGATGTCGACCTCAGCCTGGCCTGGACCGCGACCACCTGCGATGCGGGGCACTATACGTGGCCGCTGGACGCGGACGGCAATGGCTTGGCCGAGGCCGTGTTCGTCGGCAAGTATCTCTACGATTGGCGTGGTGTGCGGATCTGCACGCTACCGGGCTTCGGTAGCGATCATGTCGACTCGATGGTCGTGGCCGATCTGATCCCAAGCCTTGCCGGCCACGAAGTCCTGGCGGTCAGCGCGAGCCACACGCGTCTGTTCCGGGCGAAGTCCTGCGCGACACGCTGGTCCATCCCGACGAGCAGGATCAGCAACGCCCAGCACGCCGCCTACGCGCGCATGCGCGACACCAACGGTCCGGTCAACAGCCTGATCGTCACCACGAAGCTCAACACGGGCGTCTATGGGCCGCCGATCTACCCGCTCATCACCTACACCCTGTCGCCGCTGGGTGCCGTCGACCGCCAGCATCGCGAGACGTACAACGATGAATTCCGTCTCGTCGCCCCGCCGATCCAGAACGCCAACCTCGACGGCGTGGCCACTTCGGAGGATCGGCTGGCCAGCTTCGGCCAGGTCGTGGACGCGGCCGGCAAACGGCGGCTGACGGTGGACTGGTACTGGCACCTGCAGGAATTGACCGCCGACGAGGAGGAGGTGATCGACCCCGGCACCAAGTGGACGCGCACGCCGTTCGCCTTCGACCTCGACAATGACGGTCGTGACGAACTCGTCGTCTGGGGGCGCCGCAAGCTGGTCGTCGGCACGCGCGCGACGCCCTGATCCCGGCCTTTGGCGGGGGCGAGGTCCCGCTCGCGGTGCCCGTGGGGAGCGGCGCTATCGAGCCGTCGCCTCGATGCAGCAGCCTGCGACGTGATCGTCGACCAGCCCTACCGCCTGCATGAAGGCGTAGACCGTGGTCGGGCCGACGAAGCTCCAGCCACGGCGGCGCAGCTCCTTACTCAGCGCGGTCGATTCCGGCGTCTTCGGCAGGGCACGCAACGTTTCCCAGTCGAGCCGGGCGGGCCGGGGCGCGGGCGCGAAGCGGCCGACGAAGGCGGCGAGCGAGCCGGCCTCGGCGCGCAGCTCCAGACAACGGCGGGCGTTGTTGAGCACGGATTCGATCTTGCCGCGATGGCGGACGATACCGGCATCGCCCAGGAGGCGGGTCACGTCCTCGGGGCCGAAGCGGCAGAGGGCCTCGGCGTCGAAGTGCGCGAAGGCGTGCCGGAAGTTCTCACGCTTGCGCAGGATCGTGATCCAGGACAGGCCCGACTGGAAGCCCTCGAGGCAGAGCTTCTCGAACAGGTAGCGATCGTCGGTGGTCGGCCGGCCCCATTCCGCATCGTGGTAGGCTTGGTAGAGCGGATCGCTGCCGGACCAGGCGCAGCGCAGACGCCCGTCGGCGCCGTGCAGAAGACCCGGCGATGGTTC
The DNA here is from genome assembly GCA_039808865.1 of Geminicoccaceae bacterium. Lineage (GTDB taxonomy): Bacteria > Pseudomonadota > Alphaproteobacteria > Geminicoccales > Geminicoccaceae > Benzoatithermus. The sequence continues at coordinate 55,466 of JBDHTW010000004.1, read as the reverse complement.
CGTCATCGGCTTTCCCTGGCCCGGTGCCCGTGGTTCGATGCCGCACATCGCAACCCGGCCCGGCACTTGGCCGTTAGCAAGCCCACGGGCGTGGATCAGGTGCAGCGCCCAAACACCGATGCGCCGTCAAGGCCATCGGTCAAGAGAAGTCAAGCATGTTGACCGAAGCGAGCAAATTACCCGACGCTGCCAGCGGTATTTCCGGTCTCGACGATATCCTGAGCGGAGGCTTCGCGCGGCAGAGCGTGTTCCTGCTCGAAGGCAGCCCGGGTACCGGCAAGACGACGATGGCGCTGCAGTATCTGCTCGCCGGGGCCGCGGCCGGCGAGCGCGGGCTCTACGTGACCCTGTCCGAGACCGAGAAGGAGCTGCGGCAGACCGCGGCGTCGCACGGCTGGCTGCTCGACGACCAGATCGACGTGTTCGAGCTGGTGCCGCCGGAGAGCCTGCTCGATCCCGACCAGGAGCAGAGCCTGCTCTATTCCTCGGATCTCGAGCTGGGCGAGGCGACCAAGCAGATCTTCGTCGCGGTCAAGCGCGCCGCGCCGGCCCGCATCGTCATCGACAGCCTCTCCGAGATCCGGCTGCTCGCGCAGAGCTCGTTGCGCTACCGGCGGCAGATCCTGGCGCTGAAGCACTTCTTCAGCCGCTACGCGACGACGGTGCTGCTGCTCGACGACATGACCGCCGAGAGGATCGACAAGACGGTGCACAGCGTGGCCCATGGCGTGGTGCGGCTCGAGGAGCTTGCCCCCGACTACGGGGCCGAGCGGCGCCGGATCCGGGTCTTGAAGTATCGCGGCCGGTCGTTCCGTGGCGGCTACCACGATTTTGCGATCCGTGCCGGCGGGGCGACGGTGTTCCCCCGTCTGGTCTCGGCCGAGCACCGCCGCGGCCAGCAGCGGCGACAGGTGCCGAGCGGCATCCAAGCGCTGGACAAGCTGCTTGGCGGTGGCGTCGACAGCGGGTCGAGCATGCTGATCCTGGGCCCTGCAGGCGTCGGCAAGTCGCTGGTGGCGCTGCAGTTCGTCATCGCGACGTTGGCCCAGGGCGAACGTGGTGCGATCTTCATGTTCGACGAGGAGCCTGGAATCCTGATCGACCGGGCGGCCAAGATGGGCTTGGACATCGCCGCCCTGATGGCGAGCGGACAGCTCTACGTCGAGCAGATCGACGCGGCCGAGATGTCGCCGGGCGAATTTGCGCACCGCGTTCGCGCGCAAATACAAGAGCTGCAGGTCCGCTGCGTGGTCATCGACAGCCTGAACGGCTATCAGGCGGCGATGCCGGAGGAGCGCTCCCTGGTCCTGCACGTCCACGAGCTTTTGCAGTTCCTGAACCGGCAGGGCGCGACGACGCTGCTGACGGTCGCCCAGCACGGCCTGCTTGAGGGCCTGCAGAGCCCGGTCGACCTGACCTATCTCGCCGACACGGTCTTGCTCTTGCGCTACTTCGAGGCCCTGGGCCGGGTTCGCCGCGCGGTGTCGGTGATCAAAAAGCGCATGGGCGCCCACGAGGATACGATCCGCGAGCTGCGCATCAGCGCCGAGGGCATCACCGTCGGCGAGCCGCTGGCCGGGTTCCAGAGCGTGCTGCGTGGTGCGCCCACCTATCTCGGCAACGAAGCCATTTTCGAAGACCGCAGCGCATGAGCTCGATGGCGGACGTCGTCACCGAACGGATTCTGGTGCTGGCGCCCAAGGGCCGCGACGCCCAGATCGCGATCGGGCTCCTGGCCGAGGCCAACATGCAGGCCGAGGCAGTGCCACGCCTGGATGTTCTGGTCCAGTTGCTGATGGACGGGGCCGGTGCGGTGATCGTCACCGAGGAGGCCCTGCACGAGGCCGATTGCCGATCGCTGGCACGCTGGCTCGGCGAGCAGCCGGCCTGGTCCGATCTGCCGTTCGTGCTGCTGACCCATCACGGCGGTGGCCCGGAGCGCAACCCGCGGGCGGCGCGCTTGGCCGACCTGCTCGGCAACGTTTTGTTCCTGGAGCGGCCGTTCCATCCGACGACGCTGGTCAGCGTCGCCGCCACGGCCCTGCGCGGGCGCCGGCGCCAATATGAGGCGCGCAGCCGGCTGGAAGAGGTGCGCGAAGCGGAGGCCCGCCTGCTGGTGGCACTGAAGGCCGGTGGCCTCGGCTCCTGGGTGCTCGATCTGCCGACCGGCGAACTCGCTTGCTCGGAGCGGTGCAAGGCGCTGTTCGGGCGCGCGCCCGAGCAGCCGCTGAGTCGGGCCGAGCTGTGGCAGAGCATCCATCCCGACGACCGTGAGCGCGAGCGGGCGAGCATGGCCGAAGCCATCGTTTCGGGCCGCGACTACGAGATCGAGTACCGCAATGTCTGGCACGATGGCAGCGTGCACTGGACCGAGATGCGGGCCCGGGTCGTGCAGGACGCGGCGGGCGTGCCGACGCGCATGATCGGCGTGGCGCTGGACACGACCGAGCGCAAGCGCATCGAGGCGACGCTGGCGGCTCGGGTCACGGAGCGCACGGCGGAGCTCGAGGCGAGCGAGCGCCGGTTCCGCGCGATCTTCGACAGCGCCTACCAGATGGTCCTTTTGACCGACCTCGACGGCCGCATCGTCGTCGCCAACCGGACCGCGCTGGAAGCGGCCGGATCGACGCTGGCGGACGTGGTCGGTCAGCGGCTCTGGTCGGCCCCGTGGTGGGCGGCCACCCCGCGCGAGGCCGAGCGCCTGCGCGACTGTTTTCCGCAGACCGTCATCGGCGAAGCCTGCCGTTACGAGACCGAGCTGCAGTTCCCCGATGCCAGTGTCCATGTGATCGACCTGTCGCTGAAGCCGGTCCTCGACGAAGCCGGGGCCGTGGTCCAGGTCATCGCCGAGGGGCGCGACATCACCGAGCTGAAGCGGACCGAAGCGACGCTGCGGCAGGCGCAGAAGCTCGAGACCATCGGGCAGCTCACCGGCGGCGTCGCGCACGACTTCAACAACCTGCTGATGGCGGTGATGGCCAATCTCGACATGATCCAGCGACGGATCGACGGCGATCCGAAGCTGCAGCGTCTGATCGACGGTGCCTTGCAGGGTGCCAAGCGTGGTGCGGCGCTGACGCAGCGCCTGCTGGCGTTCGCCCGGCGTCAGGATCTGCAGCCGCAGGCGGTCGACGTGTTCGAGCTGGTCGGCGGCATGCGCCGCCTGCTCGAGCAGTCCCTGGGGCCCTTGGTGCAGATCGTCATCCAGGGCGACGCCTCGATCCGGCCGGTGCTGGTCGACCCGAACCAGCTCGAGCTCGCCATCCTCAACCTCGCCTTGAACGCCCGCGATGCGATGCCCGGCGGAGGATCGATCGTGATCCGCTTCGACGAGGTGGAGCTGGGCCGTGGCCATGCCGGCAGCCTCGAGCCGGGGGCGTATCTGCGGCTGCGTGTAGCCGACACGGGCCACGGCATGGACGAAGCCACGCTGAAACGGGCGATCGAGCCGTTCTTCACGACCAAGGGGGTGGGCAAGGGGACGGGTCTCGGCCTGTCGATGATCCACGGCCTCGCCGTCCAATCGGGAGGAGCCTTGCGCCTCACCAGCGCCCCGGGCGACGGCACCACGGCCGAACTGCTGCTGCCTTTGACCGGCGCGGTGACGGACGAGGCCCTGCCCGCCGCGACCGCACCGCCGGAGACGGTGTCGGCCACCATCCTCGTCGTCGACGACGATGCGCTGATCGCGATGAGCACGGCGATGATGCTCGAGGATCTCGGGCATCGGGTCATCGAGGTCGGCTCGGGTGGCGAGGCGCTCGAGCTGCTGCAGCAGGGCAGCAGCATCGATCTGCTGCTCACCGACCATGCGATGCCCGGCATGACGGGCATGGAGCTGGCGCGGCGGGCGCGCGAGCTGCGTCCGGATCTGCCGATCCTGCTCGCCACCGGCTACGGCGATCTGCGCGGCAGCCCCGATCTGCCGCTGCCGCGCTTGGCCAAGCCCTACCAGCAGACGCAACTGGCCGCCGAGGTCGCGAAGCTGCTGCCGCAAAGCCGGTCCTCGCTACGCCCGGTCCGTGCCCTGCGCTCCTAGCGCGGGCGGCTCGGCATCGGCCGTGGGACGGCCGCCTAATTCGCGACGACGTCCTCGATCGGCCATTGCTGGGCGAACTTTCGTCCCTTGGTATCCTCGACCTCGACCACCATCGGGGCGGGCGCCTCGGGGACGAAGGAGAAGCTGAACGCCGGATCTTCCGCGATCGAGATGTCGCCCTCGATCTCGAGCACGGGCACGTCGCCGTAACGCACCTTCACCGAGCGCACGTAGTCGGGCGGGATCCAATTGCGGGTGAGCTGGTCGATCTGCATGCCGGTGTAGTTCGGATGGCTGATCAGCAGCTGGGCCTCGTTGACGGCACCCGGCGCGAAGCTGGTCATCGGCTTGAGCTGCATCTTGCCCAGCCGCGCCATCGCCACCTCCTTGTCCTTCAAGGCCGGTGCCGAGCAGCCGCCCGATGCCTTGATGAACCGCTCGACGACGTAGAGCTTGCCGTCCGACGTCTCGGCCACGGCGTGCAGGTTGGTATAGGTGTTGACCCGCACGCGCGTGCCAATGGTGGCGCTGCCGCTCTCCGGGTGCAGATGGAACACGCCGGCGACGGGCGCCGGATTCTCGTCGATGATCAGGTGGATGGTCTTGATGTAGCGGTCCGACGTCTGCGGGACCAGGGCCTTCACGGTGACCGGAACCGTCGCGGCATCCATGGCTCGCTTGGGCGCTTCCAGCTCGAGGATGGCCGCGCCATCCTGCAGTTCGCGTCCCTCGAACAGCGCGTCGCGGATCGAATCCCAGGTATCTGCGGCCAGGGCTGGCGCCGCCTGCGCCAGCCATATCGCTGCCACCGCCATCAGCCGAGCACGCATCGCCTCTCTTCCTGCTGTTATGGCTACCAAGATAGAGACGAACGTGCTGGCGCAGAAGACCACACTAGGTCGTAAGGACCGCCATGAGCGGCAATGGCGGCGCCTGCCGCGGCAGCCGGGCCGCGGCAGGCGCCCGGGTCAGGTTCGGCGCAACATCCGGTAGCCGATCAGCAGCACGATCGAGCCCACGATCGCGATCAAGAGGCTCGGGAAGTTGACACCCGTGACCGGCCCGTAGCCCAGGGCATTGCCGATGAAGCCACCGATGATGGCGCCGACGATGCCGATCAGGATGGTCACGAAGATCCCGCCGGGATCGGGGCCCGGCATGAGGAATTTGGCGATCGCTCCCGCGATCAGGCCCAAGACGATCCATGCGATGATGCTCATCCGACCCTCTTCTCGTTCCGAGGCCCCGCCGCCGCCTTTGTCGCGAAGCCCGGCACTCACTCCCATTCCAGCTCGGTATAGCTCGCGGTCACGTTGCGGCCGTGGTTCTCGGCCGCGAGATACCAATGCTGACCTTGCGGCATCGGCACCTCGTCAACGGCTTGCTCAAGGGTGCGGTTCCGCCGCAGCTCGTCGCGCACGGCATCGCGCAGGTCCTCGAGATAGAGACGCTCCGCCGCGGCGGCGGCAGGCCATGGCGCGCTTGCCGGCCCGTGACCCGGCACCACCCGTGTCGCCGGCAGCCGCTCCAGCTCGTCGAGCACGCGCAACCATCCGAGCAGGCTGCCGTCGACCACGGGCAGCCGCTCCATGAACACGAGATCGCCGGCGAACAGCGTCGCCGTCGCGCGATCGAGAACGGTGAGGTCGGTGTTGGTGTGCGCCGTCGGCCAAGCCCGGATTTCGAGCACACGGTCACCGAGATCGATGGTCGTCGAATCTTCGACGACTTGTCCGGGCAGGACGATCTCCGAGCCGGCGAACGCCGGGCCCAGCAGCGCGCGCATGTTGTCCAGGTAGTAGGGCCCGGCCTCGGCCAGCCGCTCGGACAGCTTGGCGTGGCCGACAAAGACGGCGCCGCTGTCGCGGAACGCCGCGTTGCCCAGCACGTGATCGGGATGCAGATGGGTGTTGATGACATAGCCGATCGGCAGCTCGGTGCGCGCGCGGATCGCCTCGAGCAGTGCCTGTCCTTCGACACGGCTGCCGCCGCTGTCGATCACCGCCACGCCGCGCTGGCCGATCACGAACGCCAGGTTGGCGATGCCGCCGGCATTGTCGGCCGTGAACTCCTCGTGGCGTCCGGTGTGGACGAAGATCCCGGGCGCCACCTCCGTCACCGCGAGCGGGCTGGCCTCGACGGGAAGAGCGGCGGCCCACAGCAGGAGCACCGGCAGGAGCCGGGCTGCCGCTGCGGCCAGCCTCATTGCGACACCAGCTGCCGAATCTCGGCCAGCGCCGCGTTGGCCTTGGCGACCTTGCCGTAGCTGTCCTGGACCACGCGCTCGCGCTCGGCCATCTGCACGTCGAGCTGGCCGAGCTCGCCCTTCATGGCGTTGAGCTGCGGCTCGAGTCCGGCGGCTTCCTTCTGCAGCATCTCCAGCTTGTAGGACGCGTCGCGCACCTTGCTCTCGTACTCGGCCAGCAGCTGCTCGCGGTCGCCCAGCACCTTCAGCCGCGCATTGATCTGGCTCTGCAGCTTGGCCAGCTCGGCCTCGCTGGCGGAGGCAGTGTCGCGCAGGCCGATCATCTCGCGGTCGATGTCGGCCTGCTCGCGCTCGCGCTCGGCCAGGGCGGCGAGGCGTCGGTTGAGCTTGCCGGCGGCGGTGGAAAGCTCGTCCTCGAGCTCGTTGAGCGCTGCCGTCCGCTCCTGCACCTTCGCGTCGATGGCCGCTGCCTCCTGCTCGCGCGCGCCGAGCACGTTGAGACGGTCGTTGAGGCTGCTGGTGGCGGCGGTGAGCTTCGCCTCCACGGCCTCCAGATTGCCGTTGTCCTTCTCCGTGTCGGCCAGGCGCTTCTCCGTGTCGGCCAGATGCTGCTTGGTGGTGCCGAGCTCGCCCTCGAGCGCGGCGACCTGGCCCTTGAGATCGGCTTCGGCCTTCGCCGAGCTCGCCTGCAGCGCGCCGAGCTGGGTCGATTTGTCGATCGTCCGCCACCAGCCGACGACCGCGAGCACCGCCAGGATGCCGATCACGATCACGGCGTTGCGCGACATGCCGAACCCGCTCGCCCGTGCCGGCGTCGCGGTCTCCGTTGACGGTTCCATGAGCCGATTGCCCCTTCCCTGCTCGTGCCTACATGTTCTAGCCGTTCGGTCGGCCTTGTTGCCATCGTCCAGCTTGGTCGGTTATCGGGAATTGTAGACCAGTCCGCTGCAGTCGAAAATGCCTGCACCCTAGCACTGGAAACGGTCTTGGCCGTATGGAATCCGCTGCTCGGCCATCAATGCGTCGCCTTGCGCGACGTGCGTATCGCGGTGCGGCTCGGTGTCTATGCCACCGAGCACGTGGCGCCGCAGCCGATCAGTGTCGACGTCGAGCTCTATCGTCGCGACGAGCGGGCGCAGGTCGCGTCGCTGGCGGACTGCCTGGACTATGACCGGATCTACCGGCACCTGACCGAGGACTGGCCACGCCGGCCGCACACCGAGTTGCTCGAGCAGCTTGCCGACGCATTGGCCTCGTTCTGCCTGCTCGACGCCCGTATCGAGGCCTGCCGGGTGATCATCCGCAAGCTCGACATCTATCCGGACAGCGCCGTGCCGGAGATCGCGCTCTTCCGTCTGGCGTCGGCCGGAGGCGGTGCTGCGGCGTAGTGCCGCGTCAAGTTCCGGCTTGCTTGGCGTCCCTGCTGGGCGCCGGCAACAGTTGCCACGCCTGTGGCTGACACTAAAGGCTTATTTCGCAATTGCAAAAACATCTGCTGCAATAGCGAAATATGCTTGTATTCTTTGTTCAACAAAATCCTTGTCACGCCGCACCTTGGGTGGGATAGACCAATTAGATGGACGTTCCGGGCGGAATTACCCTCCGTGTGCCGTGCCATTTCGGCACGTAGTCGGACGAGGACCGCAATGGGCATCAGCGACCCGCCTCACCAGCCCGTCGTGCGTTCGGACCCCATCAAGAAACACGGAGGCAAAGCGCAATGAAGCTCTTGGTCTGTTCTGCAGCGGCATTGGTCGCTCTGACCGTTGGCGCTTCGTCGTCGGCTCGCGCGAACGACGAGCTGATGGTGATGCAAAACAATCCTGCATCATGGGTAATGCCGAACGGCAACTACTCCAGCAATCGCTACAGCACGCTTTCCCAGATCAACAGGGACAATGTCCGCAATCTTCAGGTTGCGTGGACGTTCTCGACCGGCGTGTTGCGCGGACACGAGGGCGGGCCGCTCGTCATTGGCGACGTGATGTACTTGGTCACGCCGTTCCCGAACATCGTCTACGCGCTCGACCTCAACGACGACGGGCGGGTGCTGTGGAAGTACGAGCCGAAGCAGGACCCGAGCGTCATCGCCTCGATGTGTTGCGACACCGTCAACCGTGGTGCCGTGTACGGCGACGGCAAGATCGTCTTCGCCCAGGCGGACTCGACGATCGTCGCGCTCGACGCCGCCACCGGCAAGGTGGTCTGGCAGGCCAAGAACGGCGACCCCAGCAAGGGCGAGGTGATGACCTCGGCCCCGCTGATCTACAAGGACAAGGTCTACGCCGGCATCTCCGGCGGTGAGTGGGGCGTGCACGGCTTCCTGGCCGCGTACAACCTGAGCGACGGCAAGCCGGTGTGGAAGGGCTTCTCCACCGGGCCCGACGACATGACGCTGATGGACCCCGAGAAGACCACCCAGCTCGGCAAGCCGGTCGGCAAGGACAGCGGCACCGCCACCTGGGAAGGCGATCAGTGGAAGATCGGCGGCGGCACGACCTGGGGCTGGTACTCGGTCGATCCCGAGCTGAACCTGATCTACTACGGCACCGGCAATCCCGGCACCTGGAACCCCGTCCAGCGGCCCGGCGACAATCGCTGGTCGATGACCATCTTCGCGCGCGACGCCGACACCGGTGTGGCGAAGTGGGTCTACCAGATGACGCCCCACGACGAGTGGGACTATGACGGCGTCAACGAGATGATCCTGGCCGACATCCCCGTGAAGGGGAAGGAGACCAAGGCCCTCGTGCACTTCGATCGCAACGGCTTCGCCTACACGCTCGACCGTACCAACGGCGCCCTCCTGGTGGCTGAGAAGTTCGACCCGGCGGTCAACTGGGCGACGCATGTCGACATGGAGACCGGCCGTCCGGTGGGCGTGCCGCGCTACTCGACCCAGGCCAACGGCGAGGACGTCAACACCACCAACGTCTGTCCCGCGGCCCTCGGCACCAAGGATCAGCAGCCGGCGGCGTTCAGCCCGAAGTCCGGCCTGTTCTACGTGCCGACGAACCATGTCTGCATGGACTACGAGCCGTACCAGGTGTCCTACAACGCCGGTCAGCCCTATGTCGGCGCCACCGTGGCCATGTACCCGGCTCCGGGCGGCACGCATCTCGGCAACTTCATCGCCTGGGACGCGAGCGAGGGCAAGATCAAGTGGTCGAACCCCGAGCCCTTCTCGGTCTGGTCGGGCGCTCTGGCGACCGCGGGCGACGTCGTGTTCTACGGCACGCTCGAGGGCTACCTGAAGGCGGTCGACGCCGATAACGGCCGCGAGCTGTACCGCTTCAAGACGCCGTCCGGCATCATCGGCAACGTCAACACCTGGCTGCACAACGGCCAGCAGTATGTCGGCGTGCTGTCCGGCGTCGGTGGCTGGGCCGGCATCGGCCTCGCCGCCGGCCTGATCGAGGAAGGCAACGCCGCCGCCTGGCATGGCGCCGTCGATCAGGGCCGTGGCCAGGATCAGAGCAAGGTGGTCGACACCGCGGGCCTCGGCGCCGTCGGTGCCTACAAGTCGCTGAGCAGCTACACCCAGCTCGGCGGCCAGCTGACCGTCTTCAAGCTGGGCAACTGAGCTATCCTGCTAAGTCTCGCAGCCGCGATGCGGGGGTCCGGTGTCGGTTGGCACCGGACCTTTGTTTTTGCCGATGGAGCCGGGTGCCGGGATGGCAGGTGCCGAACGAGCCTGCGTAGGCTCACCCGAGTGGCCGTCATCCTGCTCGGGCTGCTGCCGTCAAACCCTGTGGGCGCCGCGCAGCTCCTGGCTCTGTTTCCGTTCGAGCTGGTCGATACCAGCCCGGTGCCGCCCACGCCGGGCGAGCGCGCGCGGCTCGAGGGCCTCAACGGGCAGGTGCGGCAGCGTTTCATCGATGCCGGCTTCGAGCTGGTCGATCTGGCACCGGTCGCAACCGCGCTGGCTCGCGTGTCCGCCTTGCGCGACTGCAACGGTTGCGATCTCGACATGGCCAGGCAGGCAGGTGCCGAGCTGTCGGGTATCGGCTGGGTGCAGAAGGTCAGCAACCTGATCCTCAATATCAACCTGCAGATTCGCGACGTCGCGACCGGGCGGCCGCTCGCGGCCGGCAGCGTCGACATTCGCGGCAACACCGACGAATCGTGGCGGCGTGGCCTGAAATACCTGCTCGACCATCGCATCCTCGGGCCGGCCAGGACGCCGCCCTAGGCGACGGTTCCCTCACCGATCGACCGCGGAGTTGTCCGACATGGAACTCGGTCTCGACGGCAAGAACGTCCTGGTCACCGGTGGCTCCAAGGGCATCGGTCTCGCCTGCGCACGCGCTTTCGCGGCCGAGGGTGCGCGGGTGGCGATCTGCTCGCGTGCGCAGGCCAATCTCGATCGAGCCAGCGCCGTCCTGCCGGACGGCCTCGCCGTCGCTGCCGATCTCACCGACGCCGATGCTGCGGCGGCGATGGTCGAGACCGTCGAACGCGAGCTGGGCGGGATCGATGTTCTGGTCAACAGCGCCGGCGCCGCGAAACGCACCCCGCCGAACGAGCTGACGCCGGCGTTCTGGCGCGCGGCGATGGACGCCAAGTATTTCAGCTACATCCACGCCATCGACCCGGTGGTCAAACGGATGGCCGAGCGTGGCGGCGGCGTCATCGTCAACGTGATCGGCGTCGGTGGCAAGGTAGCCTCGCCCGTGCATCTGGCCGGCGGTGCGGCGAACGCGGCGCTGATGCTGGCGACGGCCGGGCTCGCCGCCGCCTATGCCCGTCAGGGTGTGCGTGTCGTCGGCGTCAGCCCGGGTCTCACCGAGACCGATCGGGTCGCCGAAGGACTCCGTTCCGATGCGCGTCTGGCCGGCATCAGTGTGGACGTGGCCCGGCAGCGGGGCATCGAGCGGCTGCCGCTCGGCCGCATGGCCGCGCCCGAGGAGATCGCCAACGTCGTCGTCTTCCTCGCCTCGGCCAAGGCGAGCTACGTCACCGGGGTCACCGTGGCCATGGACGGCGCGCTCAATCCGGTGATCCTGTAGCGGCGCGGGGGGCAAAGCTGCGATTGGCGCCGTCAGTCGAGGAATGCCCGATCCAGATTCAAGGCCCGATCGAGGCCGACGATCCTGTCCTTGCCGACCACGCCCTGCAGGACGGCGGATGCCAGGTTGGCGCCGGTGACGTCGCAGCCGGTCAGGTCGGCGCCGGTGAAGTTGACGCCACCCAGTCTTGCCTGGGTGAGGTCGCTGCCACCGAGATTGGCACCCTGGAGTTTGGCGAACTCCATGTCGGCCCAGGCCAGTTTGGCATGGCGCAAGTCGGCATTCTGCATGCGCGCCGAGCGGAACGAGGCGCGGGTCAGCCCCATCGACTGGTTGCGCATGTCCGGCGCGCCGTCGACCTCGACCAGCCGCGCACCCACGAAGCTGCCGCCGTCGAACGTGCCGATGACGCGTGCCCGCGCCAGATCTGCACCATCGAACTTTGCACGTAGGAACTGGGCCTGGAACAGCTGCGCGCGTTGCAGGCTGGCGCCGGTGAGGTCGGCGTCCATCGCCCAGGCCATGTCGAGCTGCGCATCGTCGAGCCGGGCGCCTGCGAGCTTGACGTGGTTCAGCCGACTGCGCCGCAAATCCGCGCCGCTGAGATCGAGGCCGGTAAGATCGAGGCCGTTCAGGCTCCTGTCGGCGAGATCGAGCGGCTTGCCGGCGGCGGCATGCAGCATGGCCTCGATCTCGGCCCGCGAAAGCTCGGCCGTCGTCATGCGCGGCGACGCGAGGTCGACGTGCTGCATCATGCCCTGCGCCCAGCCGGCGGCCATGGGCGTGCAGCTCAGCACGCCGAGCAGGACGAGGATTCGACAAAACTCGTCAAGTAGTTTGAGAGGCACGATTGGGCTCCCTGATCGCCTGATCTATTCTGTTTCTAGCCGTGGCCTTGGCTGACGTGCTCCGGCGAAAGTCGTCGCCTGCGTCCATTCAGCTCCCCCGGGTTCGGCAGTTGCTCCGATGCTCGCCCTTGCGCATGCAACCTTGTTCCGGCAGAACTCTTCAATCAATGCTCGCCTTACGGCGACTGCTGAAAAAACCCGTGGAGGCTCGCTCGTGGTTCGATCGTTCTCGCTCGCCGTCTTGTCGGTCTCGGCCATAGTCGGTCTGGCCGCGCCGCCGGTCATGGCCGATGACCAGAAGCCCTATTCGGTCGTGGACGGCAAGGTCGACAAGGGAACCTTCAACGGCTACCGGCGATACACGGATGCATGCATGCGCTGCCACGGCCCCGACGGTGCCGGCAGCTCCTATGCTCCGGATCTCACCAATTCGCTGAAGACGATGTCTTACGAGACCTTCACGGAGACGGTCATCAACGGGCGCCAGAACGTGACCGGCTCGCAAAAGAACGTGATGCCGCCATTCGGCACGGTCGAGGACGTGGCGCTCTACATCGATGACATCTACGGCTACCTCAAGGCCCGTGCCGACGGGGTGCTCGGGCGCGGGCGGCCGCAGCGCCAATAGAAGGTCGCCCGCCGGCGACAGGGGAGGCGAGGCCTTTGCACAGTCCTTTCCATCCAGCCAGACTCGCCGGGATGATCGTGGTCGCCGGTCTCGCGCTGGCGACGGCCGTGCGGGCGGAGACCGCCGATCTCGGCGAGCTGGTCGATCGCACGGAGTTCCGTGTCTGCGCCGATCCGAGCAATCTGCCGTTCTCGAACGACAAGGAGCAAGGATTCGAGAACAAAATCGCGGATCTGATGGCGGCTAAGCTCGGTGTGCCGGTCACCTATACTTGGTATCCGAACGCGCTCGGCTTCGTGCGCAACACGCTGCGCGCCAATCGCTGCGACGTCATCATGGGGGTCGTGACCGCCGACGAGCTGGTGCAGAACACCAACCCCTATTACCGCTCGACCTACGTGCTGGCCTTTCGCGACGGGGAGGGCGACCGGTTCGGTGATCTGGACAGCCCGCTGATGCAGCTCGCCCGCATCGGCGTCGTCGCCGGTACCCCGCCCGCCGACCTTTTGGTACGCAAGGATCTGGTCAGCCAGGAACATCCCTACAAGCTGATGGTCGATACGCGGGTCGAGCTGCCGGCCCGGCAGATGATGGAGGATCTGGCCAAGGGCGAGATCGATGCCGCGCTCGTCTGGGGGCCGATTGCCGGCTATTGGAGCCGGGAGCTGAAGGTTCCGATCACGCTGGTGCCGCTGACGAGCGATCCGCGCTCCAGGTTGCGGTTCGATTTTCGCATCTCCATGGGCATCCGGCCGAACGAGCCCAGGTGGAAGCACGAACTCAACGACCTGATCCGCGAGCTGCAGCCGCAGATTCAGGCGATCCTGCAGGATTATGGCGTACCGCTGCTCGACGGGCAGGGCCGGCTGATCACGGCCGGGCTCGCGGCAGGCCCGGCCGGGAACGGTGTGGCCGAGCCGGATGGCTATCGCATGGAGCGCTATCGCGCTCCTGTGCCGGCCACGCTCAAGGGTGCCACCGTGCTGACGACCGCGGCGCTGCAGGAGCTGATCGCCGAACGCCAGCCCGTGCTCGTCGACGTGTTGCCGAAGGCGCGAAAGCCGGCCGACCGTGACCCCAGCCAGCTTTGGGTCGAGCCGCAGCGCGACGGTCTGCCGGGATCCGTCTGGCTACCGAATGTCGGCTATGGCGAGCTGTCGGCCGAGTTCGCGAGCTATTTCGCCAGCGAGCTCGAACGCCTGACGGGTGGCGACAAGAGCCGACCTGTCGTCTTCTATTGCGATCCCAATTGCTGGATGTCCTGGAATGCGGCCAAGCGTGCCGCGGCCGAGCTCGGTTACACCTCGGTCTATTGGTACCCGGACGGCGTCCAGGGCTGGAAGCAGGCCGGGCAGCAGGTGGTGGCAGCGCACGAGCTGCCAATGCCGGATTTCATTCAGCAGCAGTAACTGCACCGTCGGGCTCCGGCCCAGCACCCGATCTCCATCGACGTACGACGACGATGCTTCGCTGAGCCGCCATGGCGTCCAGCATGCCATGTGATGCAACTTGAGAGTGCATATCTTGCGGCGATGCCATGACCCGCCTCGGCGCAACTTGCCGCACTGTCGCGCAGTTGTGACGGCTGGCAGGCCTATGCAAGGATCATAGGCCTAGAAAGTTGGATCATTTGCCAGAAATTGAGTATTTTTAAACATTAACACACGTCCATTTTGCCGAAATGTGGCAGTCTATCAACTCAACGGTTAATTTTATCACACCGTGAGGTGAATTTTCTGCTGGTATCCGGTCCTAGGCGAGGTAGAGAAATAACATGCGCCGTTAGAGCGCAGGTCATTGGGCGGAATAAACGCGAGCGTTGAGAGCTCGCAACCATAACGCACTTCGCTGCGAAGGGAACCGCCGGATGACAGTTTTTGCCTCGAGACGGGAAGTATTGACGGGCCTGGCTGGCGTTGCCGCGGTGGCAGGCGCCGGATCGACGCCGGCGCGCGCGGCGGGACTGCCGTTCGGGCTCGGACCACGTTCCGGCCTGCCGTGGCATTCGGGTGCCAGCCTGTCGAGCGTGAATGCCATCGCGGCGTATAGAAACCGGCTGTGCGACACGCTGACGATGTGGTGCCGGTTCGACACCTGGGACACGATCATCGACTTCAGCAAGGGCTTCAAGTCCGCCAAGTTGAAACCGGAACGCATTTCTTGCGCCATAGCTCCCCTGCCAAAGATCTGCAGCGCAGTGATCACGCCCGGCATGTGGTCGTTGGCCGCCAGTGGCGCATTCGACTTCTACTATGAGGAATGGGCCCGGAGACTGGCCGCGACCGGCCGCACCGACGTGATCGTCAGGGTGGGCTGGGAAAGTAACCGCAAGTTTCCGTGGTTCGCCGGTGCTGATCCGTACAATTACATCCTGACCCATCGCCGGATCGTCACCTATCTGCGCACCTACAACCCGACCGTCACCATCGAGTGGTGCAACGTCAAGAAGGGCAATCAGGCCGGGTCGGTATTGGATCTCTATCCCGGCGACGAGTACGTCGACATCGTTGGCGTCGACTATTACGACGTCGGGCCTGCCCTCAACACCCAGGCCATCTGGGACACGCAGTACATGCGGCTCTACAATGGTGGCCCGTGGGGTATCGGAGCATGGCTCGAATTCGCGAAATCGCGCGGCAAGCTGTTCGCCTGCGCCGAGTGGGGCATTCGGGTCGGCGCCACGCCGCTCAACGTCGACAATGCCTTTTACATCGAGAAGATGTTCGAGTTCTTCTCGAACAATGCGGCCTACATTGCGTATGAAAACTATTTCAATCAGAAAGCCGAGCACCAGATCGCGCCGCCGGACGTCAATCCTATGGCGGCCGCAGCCTATCTCTCGCTGTGGGGCCGCCCGCTCGTCTAGATCGATGCCACGTGGCGTGCAGGCGCTGCGTCCTGCAGCGGCCGGCACGCCGGGGGCACGTCACTCCCCTTTGCCGGTGAGCGCGACGAAGCCGCGAGCCGGGTTGTAGCCGTACAGAGCTGTGCCCATGAACAGCGCGGTCCACATCAGGGTCAGCAGCAGCGACCACGAGTCGACCTGCCCGTAGAGCGCGAACCTGATCAGCTCGACCGCATGGCTGAACGGGTTGGCGGCGCTGATCTGGTAGAGCAGCAGCGAGCTCTCCTTCATGCGCCAGAGCGGATAGAGGGCCGAGCTGGTGAAGAACATCGGGAAGATCACGAAATTCATGACCCCGGCGAAATTCTCGAGCTGGCGGATGACCGAGGACAGCAGCAAGCCCAGCGCACCCAGCATGAGCCCCGCCAGCATGATCGCCGGAAAGGCGGTAACGTAGCCCAGCCAGGGTGGCCGGACGTCCCAGAACCAGGCGATGGCGAGAAACATGTAGACCTGGATCGAGGCCACCAGCACGGCTGCCACGAGCTTGCTGGACAACAGCCACCAGCGCGGCATCGGACTCACCAGGAGCACGCGCATCGAGCCCATCTCCCGGTCATAGACCATCGAGAGCGAGCTCTGCATGCCGCTGAACAGCAGGATCATGGCGCATAGGCCGGGCGTGATGTAGACCTCGTAGAGGATGTAGGTGACGTAAGGCGGCTGGATCGACACGCCCAGGACCGAGCGGAAGCCGGCGGCGAAGATGAACAGCCAGACCAGCGGGCGGACCAGGGCGGCGAAGAAGCGCCCACGCTGGTGCAGGAAGCGCAGGAGCTCCCGCCACAGGATGCCCTGGAAGCACAAGAGCCACGGGTTGGTGGTCATGGCTCCAGCTCTCCCACGGAAGTCGGCTCTTCGGCCGTCGGCAGCAGCAACGCGGTCAATCGGCGGTCGGTGGCGAGCAGATGGCTGCGGAATCCTTCCACCGCGGCGGGCCGGCGGCGCTCGGCCGCGGTCAGCGGGACATCGTGCCAGCTGAGGACCCGGGCCGGCGACGTGGTCAGGAACAACAGCCGGTCGGCGACCATGATCGCTTCCTGCAAGGCATGGGTGACGAACAGGGCCGTGGCGCGATGCCGGTCGAGCAGCTCGAGCAGGAGCAGCCGCAGGCGATGGGCGGTGGGCTCGTCCAGCGAGACGAACGGCTCGTCGAGGAGCAAAAGATCGGGCTCGACCACGAAGGCGCGGGCGAGGGCCGCCCGGCGAGCCATGCCCAAGGACAGCCGCGACGCATAGACGTGACGGGCCGCCTCCAGCCCGACCTCGGCCAAGGCCGCGCCGATGCGGGCATGCGGGTCCGGCGCCGTCGGCAGCACGAAGCGCAGATTGTCCTCGAGCGTGCGCCAGGGCAGCAGCCGCGGCTCCTGGAACACGTAGCCGAGCCGGGCGACGTCGCCGAGCTCCAGCCGGCCGGCATAGTTGCGATCGAGGCCGGCCACGATGTTGAGCAGGGTGGTCTTGCCGCAGCCCGACGGGCCGATGATCGCCAGCCGCTCGCCAGGGGCCGCCACCAGCCGCACGTGGTCGAGCACGAGCTTGGCCGGGGCGTGGCCCACGGCCGGGAACCATTTCTGCCGCACCTCGAGCTTCAACGGCGCCAACGACCGATGCGCCGCTCGATCGGTTGCAGCACCCCCCACTCGATCAGCTGGACGACGACGATGAACGACAAGGCATAGGCCAGGATGCCGGCCACGTCGAAGAGCTGGAAATAGACGCCGAGCTGGAAGCCGACGCCGTTCGAGCGGCCGAGCAGCTCGACCACCAGCACGATCTTCCAGATCAGCGCGAGCCCGGAACGCGCGGCACCGGCGAGGTAGGGATAAAGCTGGGGCAGGACGACGTCGCGCAGGCGCCGGGTTTGCGGAACGTTGAACGCAGCGGCCATCTCCGCCAGCGCCGGATCGAGCGCCCGGGCGCCCTCGCGCACCGTCACCACGACGTTCGGGATCTTGTTCGCCGCCACCGCCAGGATGGCGGCGCTCTCGACCAGCCCGATCCAGATATAGGCCAGCACGATCGAGACCAGGGCCGGCAGGTTGAGAAAGAACACGAGCCAGGGCTGGCCGAGCTCGTCGGCGAGCTTGACCCGACCCATCAGGATGCCCAAGGCGATGCCAAGGCTCATCGCGATCACGAAGCTGGCGGCGACGCGCAGCAGGGTGACTGCAAGGTTCCAGGGCAGCTCGCCCGTGGCGCTGTCGGCGACGATCTTGGCCAGCACCGTGGCCGGCGAGGGCATCAAGCGCGGGTTGACCGCCAAGCTGGCGGCGAGCTGCCACAAGGCCAGCAGGAGCAGCAAGGACAGGATCGGGATCAGCACCCGGCGCAGCCGGCTTCCCGCCACGCCGGCGGTTCGCGGGATGCGGCCCTCGACGGCGACGCCCAGGCTGCCCGCCATCGGCCTCAGTAGCTCACGTTCGGCCAGAACGTGCCGGGCGCCAGCTCCTTGGCCGGACCGACCAGCTTCGCGCCGCCGAGCTCGGCGACGATCGCGTACAGCTTGGTGGCCTGCGCCTGCTGCTCGGGTCCCCAGTGCTCGACGATGCCCTGGCGGTAGCGCCGCATGAACGCGTCCTGCTCGGCGGCGTTGTCGGCGCGGGTCACCGGTAGCAGCCGCTGCCATTCACTGTCGCTGGTCAGCATGATCGCCTTGGCGGCGCGCGACGCCCGCGAGAACGCCAGGACCAGATCGGCATGCCGGTCGGCCCAGCCCTGCTCGAACACGTAGCCGAGCTGGGGTACCGTCGCCGGCACGCCGAAGGCTTTTTGCACCTCGTCCAGCCCGATCAGCCGACGGTAGCCCTGCGCCTCGAGTCGGGCGCCGAAATGCCAGTAGTTCAGAACGGCGTCGAGCTCGCCGCTCTTCACCTTCTCGGTCAGCAGGGGCGGCGCGCCGTAGACGGGCTCGGCATCGTGGGCGAGGTCCAGCCCGGCCGTCTGCCTGGCGTAGGCTTGCAGCAGCAGCCAGCCCTTGTCGAGCGGGCCGCCGGCGACGCCGATCCGCTTGCCCTTGAGCCCGGCAAGATCGGTGATCGGGCTCGCCGCCGGTACCATGACGGCGCCCACGCTGCTCGAATAGGGGATGAAGGTCAGATTTACACCGTCGGTGCGCTGGCGGGAGACGAACAGCCAGTCCTCGACGATCGCGTCGACGGCGCCGCCCATCAGCGCGACATCGGCGGCGTCGTTGCCGCCGAACGCCTGCACGTCGAGGGTGAAGCCCTCCTTCATGTCCAACCCGTTGGCCTTGATGACGTCGAGTTCCCAATTGACCGTGCCGAACTTCAGCACGCCCACGCGCATCGTGCCGAGATCGGCCGCATGTGCGGCGGCGGTGGCGAGCACCATGCCGAGCACGGCAAACGCCCTACGCGATCCGCGCCACATGGCGAGGCCTCCCATTCGTTCTTTGCCGGCTATGCCAGGGACATAGGCCCATTCGTGCTAATGCCAATGTCAGCCGGTCGCAAGCCGACAAAGGTCGAAGGGAGGTATCCGGGAACGCCCGCTCCATCCGGCCAGGGTGACCGAGCGCACGGCCGCGCGGAGGTGGCCCGCAGCCGATCAGCTCGATCGATCCTCAACATCCCGGGCGGCCAGCGCATCGTAACCCCGCTCGCTGAACTGAATCAGGCAGAAGCCGTGCCCGAACGGGTCGCCGAGCATGGCGATGCGTCCCCAGGCGTGGCTCGCGACGCCGGATTCCAGGACGGCGCCGGCGGCGACGGCGCGCCGCACGGCCGCCTCGACGTCAGGAACGACGATATCGAGATGCACCGGTGTCCAGTGGCGGCCATAGTCGCGCGTCCGGTCCGGGGAGCCGATCGCCCGGCTGCCCGCCGGCTTGACCAGCAGGTAGATCCGTGACGAGGCGCCGAGCAGCTCGATCCCGTCGGCACCCAAACGGCGACCGATGCCGAGCCCGAAGGCGCCGAGGTAGAACGCTGTCGCGCGCTCGAGATCGTCGACGTCGATGTTCACCAGGAGTTCGACGGGCATGTCCGGTCCTCGCGCCGTGGCGGTGGCCTCGCCCAGGCTAACAGGCGCGTCGCCGTCGCCGGCCAAAATGATGCCCTAGGTTCCAGATCTATCGGGCTGCCGCCGAGCTAGGCTTCAGCTATGTCGGTCTGCAGCCATCAGGAAGCGAGGATTCATGCTTCAGAGCCCTTCGATCCCGCCACCGACGCTGGTGGACCATGTGCGCATCCGGCAGGTCGAGACGCTGTCCGACGATTGGTACGTGCTGCGGAAATACCGGTTCGCCTATCGGCGCAGCGGCGGCGACTGGCAGGAGCTCAGCCGCGAGGCCTACGACCGCGGCAACGGCGCCGCCATCCTGCTCTACAGCCGGGCGCGGCAGAGCGTCGTGCTGACCCGACAGTTCCGGCTGCCGGCCTTCGTCAACGGCCATGCCGACGGCATGCTGCTGGAAGCACCGGCGGGCCTGCTCGACGCGCAGGCGCCGGCCGACGCGATCCGCCGCGAGGTCGAAGAAGAGACGGGCTATCGACTGGCCGAACTCACCGAGCTGTTCATCGCCTACATGAGTCCCGGCTCGGTGACCGAGCGGCTGCATTTCTTTGCGGCCGAGATCGATCCCTACGACCGCGTCTCGGCGGGTGGCGGCTCGCTCGCCGAGGGCGAGGACATCGAGGTCGTGGAGATGCCGTTCAAGGCGGCGCTGGCGGCCATCGCGGACGGCCGGATCGTCGACGGCAAGACCATCATGCTGCTCTACCATGCCCGCGTCCACGGCCTGATCGAGTCCTGAGCCGTAGGCGCGTGACCCGTCGGCCCCATCTGGACTGGGATCACGTCCGCGTCTTCCTGGCCGTGGCGCGGGCCGGCGGGCAGGCACGGGCGGCCGCCCTGCTGCAGCTCAGCGAGGCCACGGTCGGGCGCCATCTCGCGGCCCTGGAAGCGGTGCTGGGCGCGCCCTTGTTCGACCGGCTGCCCAACCGCCTGGCGCTGACCCCACTCGGTACCCAGCTCCTCGGTCCGGCCGCAGCGATGGAAGAGCATGCCGCAGGGCTCGGGCGGCTCGCCCTTGCCGCCCAGGCGCAGCCGGCACGTCCGATCCGACTCACCGCCACGACTTCGGTGGCCCTGTTCGTGACCCGCCATCTCGACCGGTTGCGCGCAGCCGCCGCCTCGCCCCTGGAGGTGATCAACACCCGGGCTGCGCTCAGCCTTGCCCGGCGCGATGCCGAGATGGCCCTGCGCATGCGGCGCCCACCGGCCCAGGGCGACCTGACCGTCCGCCGCATCGGCCGGCTCGCGGTCGCCCTCTATGCCCACCGCGCGCTGGTCGGCGAGGTCGACG
This sequence comes from Geminicoccaceae bacterium, assembly GCA_039808865.1. Taxonomy (GTDB): domain Bacteria; phylum Pseudomonadota; class Alphaproteobacteria; order Geminicoccales; family Geminicoccaceae; genus Benzoatithermus. The sequence continues at coordinate 34,502 of JBDHTW010000004.1, read as the reverse complement.
AGCGTTCTGCCGGCGAGCTGGGCCGACTCACCTTCATCGGCCTGCGCGACGATCCCGATTCCCGTCAGTCGGCTTGGCTCGATCGCCTTGCCGCGGGCGCATCGGTGCCGGTCCGTCTCGGCGATCTGGCGTTGCGCCTCGAAGCGGCGCGGCAGGGCCATGGCGCCACCCTGCTGCCATGCTTCCTCGGCGACCACGATTCCGCCCTGGCGCGGTTGCTGCCGCCGCCGCCGGAGCTGGCCGAGGATGTCTATCTGCTGATCCACGCCGATCTGAAGAACCTGACGTCGATCCGCACGCTCGCGGACGCCTTGGTCGAGCTGTTCCGCAGCGAAGCCGTCACGCTCGCCGGTGGCGGCCAGGGTTCGTAAACGGCACTGCCAAATCGAATAATGAACCGTAGTTAATCCTGAGATCTGTAACAGCTGAACGAGAATAGGTGGTCGAAAGTAGCTATCTATGTTAACCTGTTCTTTGGATGCGCCAACATTGCAATCATAATACGAGGGGAAAAACGATGTACGTGGTCATCCGCAGGTTCCCAGGCATGCGAAATACCGAGGAGGCCGCTCGGCGGGCGGAGGCCGGGCTTGGGCCGATCCTCAAGCAGCAGGCCGGATTCCATGGCTATTACATCGTGCGGTTCGAAGGTGGCGGTGGCGGCTCGATCAGCCTGTTCGAGAGCGCCGACATGGCGAATGCGGCCCATCACCGGGCGATGGGTTGGATCAAGGAGAATCTGGCCGATCTTGTTGGCGACGCCGAGCCCGAGGTCGCGGTCGGCGAGGTCGTGGCCCAGGTCAAGGCGTGATCGAGCGGGCGGCGCCGCCCGTGGGCGACGCCGCTCGTGATCAGGCCGCGATGCGCTCTTCGGCGGCGGCCGGGTAGTCGACATAGCCTCGCTGGTCGCCACCGTAGAACGTGGCCCGGTCAGGCTCGTTCAGCTGGGTGCCGGTGAGGAAGCGCAGCGGCAGGTCGGGGTTGGCCAGGAACGGCACGCCATAGGCCACCGCCGCCGCCCAGCCGTCGCGCACGGCCTCGGCGCCACGCGCGGCGTCGTAGGCGCCGTTCGCGATGTAGGGGCCATGCCAGCGCTCGCGGATGCTGCGGAGAATGCCCAGCTGCTCCTCGCTCAGTGGCTCCGGCCCGAACTGCTCGACCATGTGCAGATAGGCCAAGCCGAATCGATCCAGGCTGCGCACCGCCTCGCCGAAGGTGGTCGCGGGGTCGCTGTCGGACATGGCGTTGAAGCCACCCAGCGGCGACAGGCGCACGCCGACCCGGTCGGCGCCCCAGACCGTCACCACGGCCTCGGTCACCTCGAGCAGGAAGCGTGCGCGGTTGGCGGCGCTGCCGCCGTAGCGGTCGGTGCGCCGGTTGGTGCCGTCGCGCAGGAACTGGTCGATCAGGTAGCCGTTGGCGCCGTGAATCTCGACGCCGTCGAAACCTGCCTGCTGCGCCAGCAGGGCGCCGTGCTTGAACTGCGCGACCACGCCGGCGATCTCGTCGGTCTCCAGCGCGCGCGGCGTCGGGTGCGGCTGCATCCCGTCATAGGTCCAAGCCTCGCCGGGTAGGGCGATGGCCGAGGCCGACACCGGCAGGGCGCCACCGGGCTGGAACGACTGGTGGCTGACTCGGCCGACATGCCATAGCTGCAGGAAGATCCGGCCACCGGCGGCGTGGGTCGCGTCCGTGACACGGCGCCAGCCGGCCACCTGCGCCTCGGTGTGGATGCCGGGGGTCTGGATGTAGCCCTGGCCTTCCGGCGTCACCTGCGTCGCCTCGGTGACGATCAGCCCGGCGCTGGCCCGCTGGACGTAGTACAGCGAGGCCAAGGTGCTCGGCACGCCGTCGCGGCCGGCCCGCGAGCGGGTCATCGGCGCCATCAGCACCCGGTTGGGAATGTCCACGGCACCCAGACGGGTCGGCGTGAACAGCACGGCATTGTCGCTCATGGATCGGCTCCGGCGGTAGGGTCTCAGACGGCTTCGGCCAGCCATGCCTTGAGGCGTGCCTTGGGTAGCAGGCCCACTTGGCTCGCGACCACCTCGCCCGCCTTGAACAGCAGCAGCGTCGGCAGGCCGCGGATGCCGAACTGGGTGGTGATCTCGGGATTCTTGTCGACGTCGAGCTTCACGACGTCGATGCGGCCCGCATTCTCCTCGGCGATCTGCTCGAGCGCCGGGGCCAGCGTATGGCAGGGGCCGCACCACTCGGCATGGAAGTCGACGAGCACTGGGCGGCCGGCGGCCAGCACGTCGTCGGCGAAGGTGACATCGGTCACGGGCCGGACGGCCGGTTCTTCGGACTTGTCGGACATGACGGTGGACTCCTGGTTGATGACCGAACGATCAAGAACTCTGCGTAGAAGAATGCATCTGCCCCAGCGCCTCCTCGACCGCGCTCACCGCGTCGTCGAGCCACGCCGGATCGGGACGCACCCGCGCCAGCACCAGCATCCCTTCCATGCAGACGGTGAGGAAACGGGCGAGGCGGACCGGATCGCGCCCGGGCGCGATCTCGCCGCGCGCCTGCGCCTGACGGATCGCACCGGCGAAGGCGCGCTCGAACAGATCGAGGCTGCGGGCGGCCTGGCAGGCGAGATCGGGATCACGGTCGGCGAACTCGATCGAGCAGTTGGTGACCATGCACCCCTTGCGCTCGCGGTCGCGCACCGCATCCCGCGCCACTGCCCGGAACAGGTCGACGATCTCGGCCCTTCCCGCGCCGGCCTGCTGCAGCCGCGCCACCCGCTCCCGCAAGGCGGTATCGAGATAGAGCGCCAGCGCCTTGAGGAACAGCGAGCGCTTGTCGCCGAACGCACCGTACAGGCTGCCGCGGCCGAGGCCGGTGGCCTGCTCCAGCTCGTCGAGCGTGGTGCCCTCGAAGCCCTTGGCGCGGAACACCTCCAGCGCCCGCTCCAGCACCTGCCCCTCGTCGAACTCGCGTGGTCGCGCCATATGACTCTCTCGTCTCCTCGGCAACTCCAGATGGGGGTTCCGTACTGTATGTTCAAGAATGGTTTCTTGGGCGATCTCGCGCTCTGGCTGGTGGAGCAGAGTCGCGAGCCGCACACGCTGCCCGAGCTGTTCGAAGGCTTCTGCGGCGAGCTCGCCCGGGATCTGCCCGGCCTGCGGGTGGTGCTCGGCCTCGAGACGCTGCACCCCGAACTGAGCGGCTTCATGCTGCGCTGGCAGCCCGGTGCGTTGGAGAAGGTGACCAGCCAGCGCGCCGGCATCCTGAACAACCAGAACTACCTGCGCAGCCCGACGCGGATCGTCGACGAGACCGGCCAGCCGTTCCGCTGGCGGGCGGGCGAGGACACGCGTGGCATGCCGAGGCTCGAGGAGTGCGTGGCCGACGGTGTCACCGACTATCTGATGCTGCCGCTGCCGTTCCAGGACGATACGCGCACGGCGGTGATGGCCTACACGACCACGGCCGCAGCGGGCTTCTCCGACGACGACGTCGTCGACCTGGACCGTGTCACCCGACTGTTCAGCCCATGGGCCGAGCGCGCGGTGCTGCGCCGGATCGCGACGGGCCTGCTCGAAGCCTATCTAGGCCCGGAGGCCGGGCGACGGGTCTATGACGGTCAGATCGAGCGCGGCGATCTGCGCACGATCCGGGCGGCGATCTGGTTCTGCGACCTGCGTGGCTTCACCGCGCTCTCCGACCGCTTGCCGCGGACGAAGCTGATCAAGGTGCTGAACCACTGGTTCGAGGGCATCGGCACGGCGATCGGCGAAGGCGGAGGCGAGATCCTGAAGTTCATGGGCGACGGCCTGCTCGCCGTGTTCCCGGTCGACGGCGACGCCACCGCCGTGTGCGACCGCGCCTTGGCCGCGGCCGACGTCGCCCTCGCCGAGACCGAACTCCTGGCGCAGAAGCTCGTGTCGCTCGGCGAGGAGCCGCTGCGCTGCGGGTTGGCGCTGCATCTGGGCGACGTCGAGTTCGGCAACATCGGCACGTCGCTCCGGCTCGACTTCACCGTGATCGGTCCGGCGGTGAACATGGCGAGCCGGCTCGAGGGCCTGACCAAGGAGCTCGGGCGCAGCCTGCTGGCATCGGCGAGCTTCGCCGCAGCCACCTCGGCCCGGCTCGAATCGCTGGGCGAGCATCGGCTGCGCGGCATCGCCGCGCCGGTCGAGGTCTATGGCCTGCCGGCTTGGTCTGATGCCCGGCCGGCGCTTGTTGCCGGTTCCGGTCGATCGGTCGCTCGATGAACCAGGTCGGGTAGACCGGTGGCCAAGGCCGTGGGCACGTTCCGTGTCGCAAGCTGCGCGGGAGCCGTGTCACGCCCGCGGCGCACACCGCCGAGGTCGTGCGCCGGCGCTCGTGCTGCAGAGAGGCGAGCGCTGCATGCGCGCTCGCCGTTGCCGGACCCGCGGCTGGCTCAGCCCTCGACCGCTGCCGGCAGTGGGGGCGCCGGACCAGCACGCTCGGCACGCGCACCGGCGCCGAACAAGCTCTCCTGGCGCAGCCTGGCGTGCAGCCACGTTCGGCCCGGCCGTTCGATCCAGGCGTAGCCGGCGGCCGAGCCCAGATGCACCAGCGCCAGGACCGGAAGCAGCAGCAGGGGCGGGATCGCCTCGGGCGCCCAGCCGCCGAGCCAAGCGGCCGCCGCGAAATAGGCGACCTGGATCGGGCCGTGGATCATGTAGGTCGAATAGGAGATCTCGCCGAGATAGACGAGGCGCGGATGGGCCAGCCAGCCGAGGCTGCCGTTGCGCGAGGTTTCGGCGAGCAGGAACACCAGGGCCGCACCGCACAGGACCAGGGCGATGTCGGCGACGCCGAGATGCGCGCCGGCCAGCATGGCAGCGGCGACGATCGTCGTCGCCACGGCCGTGGTCCGCGCGCCCAAGGCATAGCTGCGGCCGAGCGTGTAGAGGGCGCAGCCCAGACAGAACTCCGGCGCGATGCGGAACATCGCGTATTCGTCCTGGAGATGGAACAGGCCCATCCCGGTGAGGCGTCGGGTGAGGAATACCGAGGCCAGCAGCCAGACGATGGCGAAGGTGACGAAGGTGACCGGCTTCCGGCGCAGGCGCAAGGCTGCCGCAAGGGCCAAAGGGAACAGCAGGTAGGCGAACCATTCGGCACTGATCGACCAGGATGGCGCGTTCCAGCTCAGGCCGGGTGTCGTGCCCCAGGCGTGGATCAGCAGCAGGTTGGCGACGACGTTGCGCAAATGGGCCGTGGCATCCACCCGCACGCCGGTGAGCGTGCCCACGGCGACGACGAGCCCGATCAGCACCATCGTGAAGAGATGCATCGGGTAGATCCGGGCCAGCCGCTTGCTCAGGAAATTCCAGTAGTCGAGCCGGCCGGCGGCACCGTCCCGCCAATAGACGTGGCAGAGGATGAAGCCGCTGAGGATGAAGAAGATGTCGACGGCCAGATAGCCCTTGCGCAGAAGCTGCGACATCGCGTCCAGGTTGGGGCGTACGCCATCGTCGAGATGATGCAGCACGATCCAATATGCGGCAAAAAAACGCAAAGTCGTCAGACCGGCGAGCTGTCGCGGATAGTCATACCGATGGTTGACGCTGTCCATATGCATGCTTCAATATTTGTCCACTCGAGGGTAGCATTCGAGCGACAGAGCGCTGCCCTGCCGGTCCGCCCGATCGGCTCACCTATCATGCGCGGCCGGCATTTGTCGATGCGGACCTGTGCGGAAACGTGGCACCACGCGGCCGTGAGTCGTGCCCGTCACGTACGGCGATACGACGTGCGGCCATCTACCTAGCGGCTCAGCCGCAGCAGCGTCGCGGGCGCAGCCAGAACCTTGACGATCAGCTCGTACTTCACGAGCGCATTCTGCGTCGTCCGATAAAAGCCCATGAGCTGGTCGAGCGGATCGCCGACCTTCTGCAGGCCGGTGATGAAGACGACGAGCGCCCCGACCGAGCTCTGCCCCTGCATCACCAGCCAGCCGCCGACACCGAGAACCGCCAGTGGTCCCACCGCATCGAGAAGATTGCCGAGGAAGGTCAGGCCGTACTTGATCCGGTAGTTGGCCAGCCGCGCATCGAACGCGCGGTCGACCAGCGCGTCGAACCGCTTGCCGGCAGAGGCGCGCGCCGTCAGCTCCTCGCGGACCAGCTCGATGCCGAGTCGGCGCACGACACGGGTATGCAGACGGCCGAGCCGGTTGATGGTCTGCTGCTGCCAGGGCACGATGACCAGCTCGGGCAGGTAGAGCAGCAGCGACAAGGCGGCGATCAGCGGCTGGACCCAGATCAGGTAGCCCAGCACGGCCAGGATCGTGCCACCCTGCAACAGGGGCGTGGAGATGCTTTCGGCCACGAACCCGGCCACGTCCTCGGACTCGGCGGCCACCATCGAGACCAGGAGGCCGGCTTCGGACGGATCGTGGGGTGACTGGAGTGCGCCACCCGCGTGCGGCGTCAGCGTGTGCACCCGCCGCCGCAGCTCGCGCGCGACCTTCTCGACCACCAGGCCGCGCCGCAGGTTGAGCAGGTACTTGAGCCCGCCCTGCAGCAGCAGCACGGTGACCCAGACCGCACCCAAGGTCAGCAGCAGCCCGGCTTCGCGCTGGCCGATCGCTTCGTTGACCATGCGCCTTTGCAGCTCGAGCGGCAGCGTCGACAGCGGAATGATCAGCAGGGTCAGGACGGAGAGTAGCAGCTGATCGTGGCTGGTGAGGCGCCAGATGAACTTGTACAGGCCGGTGGGCAGGGGCTGTGCGGGGTCGACCGCGCGGGCCAGAAACGGCCAATAGACCCAGCGGGTGGGGGAGAACGGCCGCATCGCGTTCTCCCCGGCTGCGGTCGACGGTCAACCCCGCATAGCATGGGCTGGGCGCGCGCGTCCTAACGGACGAACTTGTAGTGGCCCTGCTTGTGGCCCGCGCCCTGCGACACATCCTCGCTCGGGGACCCGTAATAGACGTTGGTGAAGCGGTACTCGCCGGTGATGCCCTCGAACTTGCCGGTGCCGCCGGTGAGCTTGGCCTTGCCGTCGCCGGCCGTGCTCTCGATTTGCTCGAAGATCTGATCCCCGTCGGCGTCCGACAGCGTGCAGGTGCCGACCATCGAATAGTTGCCGCCGTCGGGGTCCTGCTCGCCCAAGGTCAGGCAGCGCCCGGCCAGCTTGTCCAGGATGCTGGCCGGATTCGTGGCCGTGATCACGAGCATGCTCTCGGCGGAGAATGCATCCCGTCCGCCGGCCGTGGGCATGGTCTGCTGCTTCTCGGTCCAGGTGAAATCCGAATCGATCGGCCCTTCGCTCGGCAGGTTCTGGGCCTGGGCGGCGAGCGGCAGCAGGCCGAGCAGAGCCATGGGCAAGCATCGTATGCGCATCGAGAGGACCCCGGTCGTGAACGCGAATTTCCATCATGAAACCACGTCTCCGACGCCCGATCCACCACCGAGCCGCGATCGCGCCCAGATCCTTGCCCCGAGACAATCAAAGCCATGCCCGGCAGCAAGCAACAATTGTTACGTCGGTGCGCTTGCCGTGACATGCGGTAGAAACCCGCGTCGTCTACCGCAGACGAATATTATTGGGTCGGGTGACCGGGAGACAAAACATGGCCGCGTCCAACGCTGCTTCCCTGGATGGGATCGGGCTTCTGGCGCCGCTCTCCCCAGCCGAGCGCAAGGCATTGGGCACCCGCTGCGCCTGGCGCCGCTACCGCACCGGCGAGTGCATTCTCCGCCAGGACGCGCGATGCCGGCACATCCTGTTCGTCATCGAGGGTGTGGTCAGCGTGGTGAACTACGCGGAATCGGGCCGCAAGATCGTCTATGCCACCATGGCTGCCGGCTGCCATGTCGGTGAGCTGGCGGCGGTCGACGGCGAGCCGCGCTCGGCCTCGGTCGAAGCCGTCGGCGACTGTCTCGTCGCGGCACTGCCCGGTGCCGTGCTGGACGAGCTGCTGGTGACGCACGGCCAGGTGGCGATGGTCCTGCTCAAGGATTTGGCGCGCAAGGTCCGCCGTGCCGACGAGCGCATCGCGGAGCGCAACGTGCTGGGCGCCGCGCCCCGCGTCTACCGCGAGCTGCAGCGCCTCGGACGCCCGTGCCGCGAGGGGATGCTGATCAAGCCGCTGCCGACCCAGGAGACGCTCGCGGCCCTCGCCGACACGACGCGCGAGACCGCGGCCCGGGCGATGAGCCGCCTGGTGAAGAGCGGGGCCGCCTGCCGGCGTGGCCGCGAGCTGATCATCCGCGACGGGACGCTGCTGGAGACGCTGATCACCGCGGAGGCCTGAAGCGCTGTCGTCGACCGCATGCCGGATGCCGGCAGGCGGCATGGCGGGCAACGGCGAGCCGGACGGGTGCTTGGCGCCGCGCGCGTTCGACGTCATTCCTCGACGACGTTGTACAGCACGATGTGCGACGCGCCGAAGCCAGGCGCGAACGCGGGCAGGGCGCAGACTAGGCTGAAGACACCCTTGGCGGCGGTGTGGCCGGTGAAGCGCAGCGTCTGCACGAGGTTCGACGAGCCGTTGCTGGACCGGGTCTGGCTTTGATGCAGCGCGCCATCGCTCTTGATCGTGGCCATGGTGCAGGTCACGTCGGCCGTCGGATTCACATCGACCACCTTGATCTCGGCCCGTTTCAGCCGACCCGCCTCGATGTCCTTCGTGACCGGGCAGGTGACGCTGGTCGTCTGGCTGCCGCTGCTGGCTATCGCCCCGTCGGGGCTGCGGAACAAGGGCGCGATGCTGGAAAAGCTCGTCGCCTGACACGCGCTGCCCGGCAATGCCTTGCCATGACGGCAAACGACATGGCGGAGAACAGCGTCGTAGCGCCGATGCTCTTCATGATCATTCTCGCAATCCATCCAGTCACTGCGAAGACCGCTCTTGGTCCGCAGCCGAAGCTATAGATCGTCGAGACGAGCCAGGATGTGACTTGGATTACAAAGACTACGGCGATGAGTGGTTCGCGCTCATGGTCGCAGCGACTGCAGCTCGGCGGCCGACGGCAGGCTGGCGAATGCACCGTGGCGGGTGACCGTGAGCGCCGCGGCGGCGACGGCCCAGCGCAAGGCTGCTTCGATCGCCAGCCCCAGCACGAGGCCCGCCGCCACCACGCCGCAGACGACGTCGCCGGCCCCGGTCGTGTCGACCGCCTGCACGGAGGGTGCCGGCACCTGCGTCACGTGGGTACCGCGCCGCAGGCGGGCGCCCTGCGCGCCCTCGGTCAGGATCATCGTCGGCGCGGCGTGCGTGCCCACGGCAGCGGCCTCCACCGTGTTCATCACGGCGATATCGGCGAGTTGCAGCGCCGGTTCCGGGGCGAACGCGACCGGCGCCAGGTTGAGCATCGTCCGGACGCCGCCGTCCCGGGCTCGACGCAGCGCTGCCATGGTCAGGGCGGCGCTCAGATTGCCTTGCAGCAGCAGCAGATCACCTGCCGCAAGCGTCGCGATCTCGGCCAGCGCCCGCGCCTGCGGCAGCTCGGCCGCGGCGGCGGCCGTGCTGACGATGACGTTCTCGGCATCGGGCGCCACGAGGACGATCGACTCGTCGGTGGGCGACCCGGTGACGACGAGGATGTCCGGATCGAGACCTTCCGCCGCCACCCGCGTCGCTACCAGCTGGCCCTGATGGTCGTGGCCGATCGCGGCCACGAGACGGGCCGACGCGCCGGCACGCTTTGCGACGACGGCCTGGTTCAGGCCCTTGCCACCGACATCGACGTGCTTGCCGCCGGCGAGGACGGTCTCGCCCGGTGCCGGCAGATGCCCGACGCGATAGACATGATCGACGACGGCATTGCCCAGGACCAGCAGCCTCACCGCCGCGCCGCCGCCTCGGCCATGAACTGCTTCGCCCTGGCCGGGTCGACCGGATTCCACCACACGCCATCCCGCTTCAGCGCGCTGGCGACGATGACCCCGTCGGCGACCTCGAGCAGACCGGCCACGTTCTCGGGTGTGGCGCCCGATCCGACCAGCACCGGCAGCCTCGTCGCGGCCTTGATGGCGCCAAGCTCCGTGCCGGTCGCCGCGTCGCCGGTGCGTTGCCCGGTGGCGATGACCACGTCGGCCCCGGACCATTCGAGATCGCGGGTAAGTTCGGCGAGGCTGCGGTCGGCGGTGATCGCATGCGCGCCGTGCTTGACGTGGCTGTCGGCGAAGACGTGCACGTCCTGCGCGGCGAGGGAACGCCGGTAGCGCATGGCCTCGGCCGCCGGCCCCTCGATCAGGCCTTCGTTGGCGACGTAGGCGTTCGCCCACTGATTGACCCGCACGAACCCGGCCCCTGCCGCCTTGGCGACGGCCAGCGCCACGGTGGCGGCGTTGGCCAGCACGTTCACGCCCACCGGCAGGCTGGTCGCGTGGCGCACCCGCTCGGTCATGACCGCCATCACCGCCGCCGTCTCCGGACCGATGGCGCCAGGCTTGAGGAACGGGATGTCACCATGGTTCTCGACGATCAGCCCATCCATCCCGGCGCCGGCATAGGCTTCGGCATCCGCCACGGCGCGGGCATAGATCTCGGCCACCGGCTGCCCGGCATATTCGGGCGCTCCCGGCAAGGGCAGGGCGTGGACCACACCGATGACGATGCCGCGACGGCGCCCGAACAGGGTCGCCAGCGCGTGCTCGCGCGGTCGAGCTATGGGCTGGCCGGACACGGGTGGCCGTCCTCAGTGCAGGATCGAGGCCGGCGCATAGCCGTAGATCTCGAAGGCGGCCGCCAGCGACGGGTTCTCGGGCGAATCGCCGTCCTGGGCGGCGGCATTGGTCAGCTCGAGGCGCCGGACGATCAGCATCGGTTCGCGGGTCTCGATCGCGTAGAGGAAGTCGCGCACCGTGGCGATGTCGCCGGTCACGCTGAGGCGCAGCCCGACCCGTGCGAACGGCGGCGCCTCCTCCGGATCGAGGATCTGCACCGTCGTCACCTCGCCGCCCATGGCCGCGGCCAGCCCGGAAAGATCGCCCTGCAGCTGGGCCGCCGCCACCGCCGGCGTGCTGCCGGGCAGCAGCGCGCGGTCCATGTCCATGGAATCGGCGAGCTGCCGTTCCTCGGCCAGAAGCTGCTCGCGCCCCGGCAGGCGCGCCTGGAGGTCGGCGATCCGCCGCTCGCCGGCCGCCAAGGCCGCATCCTGTCCGTGCAGGTAGGCCAGCGGGAACCAGACCGCGGCCGCGACGAGCGCGACCACGACGGCCAGGATCCCGAGCGCCAGCATGCGCCGTTGCGTGGGCAGCAGCCGGTCGATCATGGCGCCGGCTCCGGCATCGGATCGACGACCGCGCGGATCGCGAAGCGCTCGACCTCGCGCTCGGTACCGTCGGCGTTGCGCACGGTCATGCGCGTGCTCGGCGCATGGAAACGCGCCTGCTCGAACTCGGGCGCCTGCTCGACCAGCGGGACCAGCATCGAGGCATCCTCGGCCATGCCGGAAAAGGCGAGGTCGCGCCCGTCCAGCGTCACGTCGGTGAGCCAGACATTGTCCGGCAACAACCGGCTCAACGCTTCGAGCACGAGCAACGGCGAGGGCCGGCTGCGGCGGTCGTTGGCGAGGAAGTTCGCCTGGACCCGCAGCGCATCGATCCGGGTGCGCAACTCGGGCAGGTCGGCCAGGCTCTGTTCCAGCCCGGCGGCCGTGCTGGCCTGGACCGCGAGCCGTGCCTGACGCTGATAGGCCTGCCAGCCGACCCAGCCGGCACCCGCCAGCACGGCGAGCAGCAGGATCGCCAGCATCCACCGCGTCCGGCCGCGCCGACCGGGTTCCGGCGCGCTGGCATGGAGCAGATCGACGCCGGCCGTCCGCCCCGGTTCCTTCTCGAGCGCCACGTCGACGCTCGCCGGCTTCACACCGACCGCGGCGAGCTGGCCCATGATGCGGTCGAGGTTGGCGCGCGCCGCCGCCGCCACCAGCACCTCGAGCGTACCGTCGCGGCGCCGGCCCAGAACCTTCTGCGCCGCATAGCCCTGATCGGCCGACCAAGGCGTGAGCAGATCGATCTTGTGCGCCATGATCTTGGCCAAGTCGTTCTCGGCCGAAGCGGGCAGCAGATCGATGCAGGTCAAAGCGTCCTGCTCGCCCAGGACCAGGACGATCGCATCCGGATTGCGGTCGAGCGCGCGGCGCAGACGTGGCTCGACCGCGGGCGCCTGCTGCGTCGCGCCCGCCTTGCCGTCGGCCTCGGGCAGCGTCAAGCTGCCCAGCGGCTCCAGCCGCCGGCCGCGCTGCTCGAGAACGCGCAGGAACGGGCGCTCGAGCTGCAGCAGAAGCGACGCGCGGCGCGGCGTACGCTCGCGCCAGCGTGGCGGCAGCAGCTCGCGCAGCTCCCCCAGCCACCAGGCGAACAGGCCGGCGTTCGGCCCGGCTTGCGCTGACGAGCGCGCCAGGGCCATCACGAGCCGCTGCTCCCCGTACGCACGATCGGCGTCCAATCCAGCACCGTGAACGGATCTCCTTCGCTGTCGTCCTGGGACAGAACGATCACGGCTTTGGCCGCGGCCTCGTAGCCGTTGGCGAAGCGGACGTCCAGAACAACGGTCTGCACGCCGCTGATATCGTCGGCGCCGGCAGCCGCACCGCCGGCATTCGCGGCGGTGTCGCGGCGCTGCCGTTCCGATGGCGATTCCAGTTTCGACAGCGTGCTGCCCTGGGTCGGGCTGCCGGAGAGCTTGCCGGCCGTGGTCGAGCTGGACAGCCCGCTGCTCCGGCCGGTCGTTGACGACAGGCTGCTGCTGCTGCTCGAATCGGAAAAGCCGCTGCCCCGGCTGCGGAACGACGACGAGCCGCTCGACGGATCGCCGCTGCCGGACGACAATCCGCTGGATTGGGTGCTGCCGTCGCCCGAGCCGCTCTGCCCCGAGCCGGAGCCGGATTCCGTCCGCGTGTTCTGCGCGTCGCTCTGCGCCAGCTCCTGCGCCAGACCCATGGCCTTGCGGACCTGAGGTGCCGCCTTGTTCGTGTCCGGCTCGGCCTCGCCGGAGTAGACCGTCACGAACGGCGCCAGCAGATCCCAGGTCACCGCGTCGACCGGCAGCACGTAGCGCAGCTCGGAAGGATGGGAGAACGGTCGGTCGGCGGTGCCGGAGCTGCCGTGCTCGCCACGGCGGTAGTCGCGGCCCTCCGCACCGTGCGCGAGCTTGGTCTTGTTCTCGTCGCGCCAGTCGAGCACCGAATCGGCCACGGCCTGGGCGGCGTCCGTATCGAGACCGACCGCCTCGGCCAAGCCCTGCAGCAAGGGCTTCTCGGCCTTGTTCAGATCCACCTTGCCGTTCTCGCTGACGAGCTGGACGCGCACGGCCACGTCGCCGAACTGCCAGGTGAGCTGCGGCGGGACCCGCTGTCCGTTTTCCCGGTTGTTCAGCACGGTCACGGTCTGCTGCAGGGCCGCCTCCAGCATGGCCTGCGCCTCCACCCCCTGCAGCTGGCCGCGCAGGGCCAGCGCGTCGGTCTGCCGGCCGGCGATGAACGCGACCGCGGCTGCCGCCATGGCGGCGACGAAGATCAGGGTCACGACCAAGGCGGCGCCGCGCTCGCTCGGTCGTCCGCTCATGGCTGGCTCGTCCCGAACGGCTTGCGCTCGCCGACCTGCGGGGTGCCGAGCGATGGCTTGGTCGAGTCGTCCGGCTTCAGCAGCCCTTCTCCTTCCTGCTCGCCGTTGGCCTTGCAGCCGGCGGTGCTCGATGTGTCCGATGCACCACAATACCACGGTGCCGCGATACGCAGGGGCACCACCAGTTCCGGCCAGCCCGGATCCTCGCCTTCCGCCAAGCGGATCGCCTGCGGCAGCTTGGGCCCGGCGGGCCATGTCTTGTGCCAGCTCGGCGGGTCGTTCTTGCCGAGCGGGCCGAAATAGCTGAAGTGCAGCTCCTGCCCGACGCGCAGCACCGTGCGCGGCTCCACCGCCTCGACATCGGCGAGGTCCGGTGCCGCCGGATCGAGCGGCGCCCGCCGCAGCTCGATGCGATAGGCGTTGCCGTCGGGGACGATCGCGTATTCGTAGGTCAGATAGGGCGGTCCGGCCAGATAGGGTGGCTCGACATTGGCGAAGCGCAGCCGTTCGGCATCGCCGCTGAACAGGACGAGGTCGCGGTTGCCGACCTTGATCATCAAAGGCTCGGCCCGCTCCAGCTCGCCGCGCAGCACCGACAGGCCCAAGGTCAGCTCCTCCAGCGATTCGCGCCGGCTGTCGGTGCTGGACAGCGCGCGGAGCACGAAGCGCAGCCCGCCCATCATGATCAGCGCCACCAGCGCCAGCACGACCATGCTGACCAGCAGCTCGATCAGCGTGAAGCCGGTCCGCCGCCGACCACGGTACCGCTCAGCGCTGGTCACTGCCGCTCCGCCCGAAGCCCGATCCCGAACCCGACGAGAAGCCGGACTGCCCGGAGGAGAAGCCGGACTGTCCGGACGAGGACCCCGAGCCATCCGACGAGCCGCTCGTCTCGGAGGACAGCCCCGGCTGCGTCGTGCGCCGGCGCCGCGGCTCCATGGCGACGCCGGTGAGCTGAAAGCTCTGGTCGCCCTTGCTGACGGTGACCCGGACCAGGCGCAGCTTGATCTTCTCCCGCTCGTTCGGTCGATCGCGCGCGCTGAGGCCGGAGCCGGCGCTGCTTCCCAGGCCACGCCCGGCGCGGCTACCCATCGAGCCTTCGGCGCCGGCGCTGCTGCCGAGCGAGCTGCGGCTGCCGCTCGTGTCGCCCTGCGACAGGCCCTGATCGCCACTGCCGAGCTGATTGTCCTGGCCGAAGGTACCCGTGTCCGAGGTCTTGTCCGTGCCGGCCTGGTCGCCCTTCAGCAGCGAGGTGTCACCTCCTCCCGGCTGCCGCACCGGCGGAAGGATGCCCTTGGGCAGCTCGTAGGGCTCGCTGTCGATCTGCCAGCGCAGCCCGCCGCCGATGTCGCCGCTGCGCGTGCCGCCGAGCGGCGACAGGTCGAGGCGGCTGCGCTCGAGCAGGTTCTGGGCAACCAGGCCCAGCAGCAGCCGGTCCTCGTCGCGGTGCGCGGAACGCAGGCCGCTGCCGATGACCCCGAACACCGTCGACATGACGATGCCGAGCAAGGCCAGCGCCACCAGGGTCTCGAGCAGCGTGAAGCCGGCCTGGCGGACGTGCGGCGGCGTCGGTCTCACGGCGCGGGTCCCACGACCACCCGGCCGGTCAGCCAGTCGACATCGATGGCACGCCGGCCGTCGGCCGCGGCCAGGACCAAGCGGCCGCCGGTCGACGTGCCGTTCGGGAAGAAGATCAGGCCCTGCTCGCCGAAACCGTCGCCGGCGAGCTCCGTGCCGTTCGGGAGCAGCGGCAGAACGGCCGAGTCGCGCACCGTCACCATCAGCCCCGTGCGCATCGCCGTGCTGCGCTGGTCGCGGATCGCCAGCGCCACCTTGCGCGTGGTGCGATCGATGTCGGGACGCAGGAGCGTCCCCACCTTCGGCAGCGCCACCGCCACCAGCAGGGCGGCGATGGTCAGCACCGCCAGCAGCTCGAGCAGCGTGAAGCCGCGCTCAGCGGCTCCAGCTCGTGACATCGGCCGCCTCGCCGCTGCCGCCCGGGGCCTTGTCCGAGCCCAGCGTCGACAGATCGTACGCACCATGGTCACCCGGTGCCTTGTAGATGTAGGGATTGCCCCATGGATCGACCGGCAGGTTCGGGCTGTCGATGTAGGGGCCCTTCCAGCCCGCCGCGTTGCCCGGGTTGCGCACCAGCGCGCCGAGGCCCTGCTGCGTCGTCGGATAGCCACCGGTATCGAGCCGGTAAAGGTCGAGCGCCGACTTGAAGTTCTCGATCTGCAGGCGGGCCGTGTCGGACTTGGCGCCGCCGAGGTAGCTGATCACCCTAGGGCCGGCCAGGGCCGCCAGCAGGCCCAGGATCACCAGCACCACCAGCAGCTCGATCAGGGTGAAACCCGCATCGGTGCGGCGCGCCGTTCCGACCCGGCGTTCGGCTCTGTTTGACATCGTCTCGCCCACTCCCCATCGACGACCGCGTTGCCCGACCGGTTCCGACTATGGCTGTGATTGCCCCAGATCCGGCGGCTCGATTCCGCCTGACTCCGGACCGTCGGACGGCGTCCCGTCGTCCGGCACGTCACCCTGGTCGGGTGCCGTCATGTAATCCGATGAACTATCATCTTCGGGTGCGGCCGACCCGTCCGGTGCCGCACCGTCCGTTCCAGGCGGCGCGGGTGCCGGTGCTGCCCCCGGCGCAGCGGGCTTGCCACGCCCGCCGGGGCCGAAGAGCTCGAACGTGCGCTGCTCGTCACCCTGCCCGAGCAGCAGGCGATTGCTCTCCACCGACAACACCTGCCACTCGCCGACCATGTCGCCCGGCACCAGCCGGCCGACCTTGCCGGTATCGGAGAAGACCACGAGCGCCGCGGCCGTGCCGTCGCGGCGCTCCGTCCCGAAGAAGCGCAGCGGCGGCTCGTCGGGTCCGCTCGGCGCCGCCGGGCCGGTATCGACCCTGGGGGCGGGCGCATCGTTCGGCGCGCTGAGCACGGGCATGCGCCGCGTGGGCGAGAACAGGGGCCGCTCGACCACCGCGGTGAAGTGCTCCAAAGGCGGCAGCTGGAAGGCGGGCGCCGGTTCCGTGGCCGTCGGCTGCGACGGCTCCGGCTCGGCCGGCTGCGGCCGGACGACGCTGCCCACCACGGCCGGGGCCGGCGCATCGCCACCGCTCCACAACAGGTAGGCCAACACCGGAATCGCTGCCAGCAGCAGGAACTTGGTGGCCGGATGCCATTTCGTCACAACGGTCGGAAACCCACGTTCAGATGCCAGGCAGCATGTCTAGGTGAGCGTCCATAGCAGGCGTTGCCACCTCGGTCCTGTGACAATCATACAGCCAGCTCGTTGACGCTGAGCACCGCGGTGAGGATCGACATCACGATCCCGCCGACGACGAAGCCCAAGATGATCACGGTCGCCGGCTCGATCACGGCGACCAGGCGCTGCAGGCGGACCGCGACCCGGTCCTCGAAGGTCGTGGCGAGATGCGCGGCCACGGGCTGCATCCGCCCGCTCTCCTCGCCGACCCGGAGCATCTTCACCGCCAGCGGCGTCAGGATCTGCGCCGCGGTGAGGCTGTCGGCCACCGTGCGCCCGGTACGGACCCGGGTGATCACCTCCTCCATCGCCGCCCTGGCGTGCATGTTGCCCAGAATGTCGCGGCAGACCGCCAGGGCCGCCGGCAGGTCGAGCCCGCCACCGAGACAGGTGGCGAGGCCGCGGCAGAGCTGGGCCGTGATCCGGTCGCGCAACAGCGGGCCGATGTAGGGGAGCTGCAGCATCCAGCGGTCCACCGTTCGCCGCGGGCCGGGCCGGCGCAGCAGCCGTTCGCCGAGCAGCAGCAGGGCGGCGACGACCGCGAGCAAGAGATAGCCCTGCTCACGCAGCATGTCCGTGGCGGCCAGGACCACCCGCGTGCTCGTGGGCAGCGCGGCGCCGGCCGAGGCGAACATCGGCTCCATCCGTGGCACGACCACGGTCAGCAGCACGACCACCGCCCCGATCGCGGTCAGCAGCAGCACCACCGGGTAGATCAGCGCCGAGGTCAGCTTCGAGCGGAGCTGCTCGGTGCGCTCGCGCATCGTCGCAAGCTCGCTCAAGGACTGACCGAGCCGGCCGGACTGCTCGCCGGCGCGCACCAGGCTGACATAGAGCGGCGGGAAGTAGCGCGGCTCGGCGGCCAGCGCGTCGCTCAGGCTCGAGCCGCTGCGGACCTTGAGCAGCACGCCTTCCAAGGCGGCGGACAGGCCCTTGTCGGGCACCTCCTCGCGGGCGATCGCCAGCGCTCCCTCCACCGTCTGCCCGGCACCGAGCAGGGTCGAGAGCTCGCGGGTGAGCTGCGTCACGTGCTTGACGGCACGGCTGGCGACGACGGGGACGGCGCTGCGGCGGTCGGTCCGCCCGGCCGGCGTGGCGTCGATCGGGATCAGGCCGCTGTCCTGCAGCCGGGCGATCGCCGTCGAGACGTCGGCCGCCTCGAGCTCCCCGGTCACGCGTTCGCCGCTGACGGTCAGGGCGCGGTAGGAGAAGTTGGGCACGGCTGCGCTTCCTACCAGTCCTCGCTGGTCACGCTGCAGACCTCCTCGAGCGTGGTGATGCCGGCCTGGCATTTGAGCAGACCGTCGACGTACATGGTCCGCATGCCGGCTTGGGTGCCGAGCTGGGCGATGGCCTGGGTCGAGGCGCGCGCACGGATCAGCTCGCGCAGCGGCTCGCTCATCTCCAGGAACTCGAAGATGCCGACCCGGCCGACGAAGCCCATGCCCTCGCAGGCCTCGCAGCCCGGCGCGTCGTGGAGCTGCAGATCGGGCGGCACGTCGAGCTCGGCCTGGGTGAAGAACGCGATCTCGTCGGGTGTCGCCGGTCGCGGTGCCTTGCACGCGGGGCAGAGCACGCCGACCAGCCGCTGGCCCAGCACGCCGCGCAGGACCGAGGCCAGGAGGTAGGGCTCGACGCCCATGTCGAGCAGGCGGGCGACCGCGCCGGCGGCATTGTTGGTGTGCAGCGTGGTGAGCAGGAGATGCCCGGTCAGGGCCGCGTTCACGGCGATGCTCGCGGTCTCGGAATCGCGCGTCTCGCCGACCATGATCACGTCGGGATCGTGCCGGACGACCGAGCGCAGCACGCGGGCGAAGTCGAGCTCGATGTCGGGGCGCACCTGGATCTGCGTGATCCCGTCGATCTGGTATTCGATCGGATCCTCGATGCTGATCAGCTTGTCGGTGGCGTTGTTCAGATGGCGCAGCGCGGCGTAGAGCGTCGTCGTCTTGCCGCTGCCGGTGGGGCCGGTGACCAGCAGCATGCCGTGCGGGGCCGACAGCGCGTGGCGGAGCTTGCCCTCCAGCAGCGTCCCGAGGCCGAGGTCGGAAAAGTCGCCACCCTGCGCGCTCTGATCGAGGATGCGGATCACGAGGCTTTCGCCGTGCACGGAGGGGGCCGTCGCGACGCGCAGGTCGATCCGCCGCCCGAGCAGGGTCAGCCGGGCCCTTCCGTCCTGCGGCAGCCGCCGCTCGGCGATGTCGAGCTTGGCCAGGATCTTGATCCGCGAGATCACGGCCGCGGACAGCCGCGCCGGCGGGGCTCCCGCCTCGCGCAGCCGGCCGTGCACGCGGTAGCGCACGCGCAGATGGTCGCGCGCCGGCTCGATGTGGATGTCCGAGGCGTGCAGCCGCAAGGCGTCGGTCAAAAGCTGGTTGACCAGCCGCACCACCGGCGCCTCCTGGGCGGCGCCGATCAGATGCTCGACGTCGGCGCTGAGCTCGCCGGTGAGATCCTCGCCGATGTCGTCGACGATCCGCTGCAGCGCCGACTGACCGGCATCCCAGTAGCGGGCATAGGCCTTCTGCAGGTCTTCCAAGGCCGCGATCATCGGCACGACGCGGCGCTGGGTCGCCAGGCCGATGGCCTTGATCGCGTAGCTGTTGGCCGGGTCGGCCATCGCCAGCCACACCGTGTCCTCGCTCGCCCGTATCGGCAGCACCGCGGCGTGGCGCAAAAAGCGCGGCGAGATCTGGTCGGCGAGCGGCAGCTCGCGCGGCAGGTCGTCCGGTCCCGCCATCTCGAAATCGTAGTGCCGGGCCACCGCTTCGGCCCAGTCCTGGCTGGTGATCAGGCCGAGCCCGGTGACCGCGGCGGCGAGGCTCTGGCGCTGCTCGAGGGCCGTGGCCGTGGCCCGGACGGCCGCATCGGCCGAGATCCGGCCGGTCATGACCAGCCGCGCCAGCACCGGATCGAGCTGGCGCGTGCGCGGATCCTCCAGGGCGGTCGAGGTCGGGCGTGCTGGCGGTGGCTCGAGCGGTGACGCTATGGACATCGAGACGGGTCCGAACCGGTTTCAGCAATGGGCCGCGTTGGCTGGCGCCACGCCATGTGAATACTCCATGCGGCCGACGGGACATAGCCGAGAACGGTCCGTGGCAGGCCACCATCGCGCGAGCCGCTCGCGTCTGCTAGATACTCGGCCCGAATCGGGGCGCACCCTGCCAACGCCGTGCCGCCCGTATGGTCGAGTATATGTAGACGGCAACAGCCCATGTCCCTTCCCGCCGGCATCCTGATCTGTATCGGCATCCTTGCCCTCGTGCTGCTCGTGCTGTTCGAGCTCGCGCAAATTCTGGGCGAAGGCGGCGTCAAGCTGCTGCTCTGGCCACGCCTGCGCCACGGCTACGAGGTGGCGCCGGTGACCCGCCTGTCGTTGGCGCCATGGCTGCTGCTGCTGTTCGCCATCGGTGGCAACGGGGTCTGCATTCTGCTGTTCGGCCATTCGCTCGCGGGCGACCCCGACGTCAGCTATACGCCCTGGCTGATCGCGGCCTTGGTGCCGCTGGCGATGATCCACCTGATCGATTACCAGCGCAGCGTGATCGCCGCGGTCGTGGCGCTCATCCTCCTGCTCGTGGGCACCATCTACACGCTCTACATGCTGAGCGCCTGGGCGTGGCTGCCCGCTCTCCTGCCGTTCCTGCTCTGGTCGCTGAACGGCGTGCGGGCGGTGCACGCCGACCGGACCATGGGCTGACCGGCGGGACCGATGACCGCTCCCTACGATGCCGTGGTCGACGCCCGCGGGCTGAGCTGTCCATTGCCGCTGGTCCGGGCGCGGCAGGCGCTCATGGTGCTGCCGGCCGGCGCCCGGATCTGCGTGCTGGCCACCGATCCCGCGGCGCCGCGCGACTTCGAGGAGTTCGTCGAGATCACCGGCCACGAGCTGGCCGAGCAACGCGTCGAGGACGGCATCCATCTGCTCGTGCTGATCAAGCGGGCCTGACCGGGCCGGCCCGCGACGCTGGTCCACGGCGGCGCTTGACGCGGCGGAGCCGTCCGACCATCGCTGCGACGGGCGACGAGCATCAGGGAGGATGGAATGGCGGGTCGGTTGGACGGCAAGCGTGCGGTGATCACCGCGGCCGGCCAGGGTATTGGTCGTGCGAGCGCCGAATTGTTCGCGCGCGAGGGGGCGACGGTGATCGCCACGGACATCAACGAGGCCGCTTTGGCCGGGCTGGAAACGGCCACGACGCGTCGTCTCGACGTCACCGACGCCACGGCGATCGCCGCGTTCGCGGCCGAAACGGGTGGCGTCGACATCCTGTTCAACTGCGCCGGCTACGTGCATCACGGCACGATCCTGGACTGCGCCGAGCAGGACTGGGCGTTCTCGATGGATGTGAACGTGACCTCGATGTACCGGCTGACGCGGGCGTTGCTGCCGGCGATGCTGGCGCGGGGCGGTGGTAGCATCGTCAACATGAGCTCGGTGGCATCGAGTGTGAAGGGGGTGCCCAACCGGTTCGTCTATGGCACGTCGAAGGCGGCGGTGATCGGCCTGACCAAGGCGGTGGCCATGGACTTTGTCGGGCAGGGCATCCGTTGCAACGCCATCTGCCCCGGCACGGTCGAGACCCCGTCGCTCGACGGGCGGATGCGGGCGCAGGGCGACTACGAGGCCGCGCGCAAGGCATTCGTCGCCCGCCAGCCGATGGGCCGCATCGGCACGACGCTGGAGATCGCGCGGCTGGCGCTCTATCTCGCCTCGGACGAAAGCGCCTACACGACCGGCGCCATTCACGTTATCGACGGTGGGATGACCTGCTGATCCCAGGTCGGCTTGACCATGGAGCGAGCGATGAGGCCGGTTGCGGCGCTGTGCATGCTGGGTCTCCTCGCGATCGGCGGCTGCAAGCCCGACGCGGTGGCGCCGGGCCGGGCTTCGGCCGCGGTGCTCGGCACCGTGCCCGACTGGAGCGCCGAGCTACCCGAGCTGCTGCCGGCGATGCAGGCCTGCCTGAAGTCGACGGGCGCCACCGCCGTCACCAAGGCCTGGCCGATCGCTTCCGGCCTTGCCGGCGTGCGCTTGCTGCAGACGGACGGCCAGCGCATCGACTGCGTCGCGACCGAGGACGGCCGGGCGGTGCTGATGACCGAACCGGTGCGCGCCGCCTCGCAGCTCGAGGGGGAACGCGAGCCGCTCTATACGCCGGTGCAGAAGCCGCAGGGCACGGCCTGCCTGGAAACGAGCCCGGCCGAGGGCGGGGCAGGAGGCGGCTGGCTGTCCTACGACACCTGCCGGCAACCTCGGGCACCGAAACCGTCGGCGGAAATCGACCCGCCACCCCCTGCAACCCGTGGACACGGTGCCAGTTGAAAAAGTGCCCGACCGCTGATCGCAGCCGGGCGTCAAGCTTTCGGGGGAAAACCGACGAGGGCCACGGCCGCGGGCCGGACCAGCTCGCTGGTTCGAATGTTAGTACGCATCGTCCCAAGCATTGGAGCAACGCTGGGATGGCAGCCCCCGATCACGCTTCGGTGAACGGCGCGCCGTTTGATAACCGTATCTTATGACATGATTGCTAACTCGTGGGTAACGACGGTCGAACGCTGGGGATGAGCGGCGATGAATTGGCGAATGGTGGTGATCCCAGCCGCGCTCCTGGGCTTGGCCGCTTGCGGCACGACACGCGAGGATCTGCGTCTGGCCAACAGGAGCTGCCGTAACGGCAACCCGGACAAGGTGGAGGCGCTGGCCGCGTGCAACTTGGTGCTCGAGCGGAGCCCGACGGCCGAGGACCGTGCGCGCTACCTGGCGGCGCGTGGCTTCGCCTATACCCGCACCGGCCGGTATGCCGAGGGCATCGCGGACCTGACCGCCGCCCTGGAGCTGGCGCCCGACAACACGGCGGCCCGGCTCGAGCGGGCGAAGGCCGAGCTGCAGGTCGGCCAGGAAGCCGCGGCCCGTGCCGATCTCGATCGGATCATCGAGGAAGCGCCCTGGACGTTCGACGCGCTGATGGCACGCGCCCGGCTGCAGCTCCAGGCCGGGGACGCGCAGGCCGCGATCCGCGATCTGACCAGCGCGCTGCAGATTCGGCAGCAGCGCGGCGACGTGCTGACGCTGCGCGCCGCGGCCTATCGGCAAGCCAACGACCCGAAGGCCGCGGTCGCCGATCTGAGCGAGGCGATCCGCCTCAAGCCGGACAGCCCCACCTTGTACCTGAACCGGGCCAACGCGTTGCTGGCGGCCGGCGACGATGCCGCGGCGCTGGCGGACAGCCAGACCGCGATCGGCCTCGATCCGCAACTGGCCGACGCCTACTCGATGAGCGGCTACATCAGGCTCCGCCAGGGCGATTTCGCCGGCGCCATCGCGGATTACGACCGGCTGGTGGCGCTCCAGCCGAACGTCGCCGAAGCCTATAGGAAGCGCGCCTATGCCCGCTACAAGGCCGGCGAGCTCGATCGGGCGGTCGCGGACTACACGCGCGCGATCGAGCTCGATCCCAACCTCGCCGCGGCCTATGCCGGGCGTGGCGACGCGCGGATGAAGCAGGACGATGCCGCCGCCGCCCTGACCGACTTCGATGCGGCGCTGCGGCTGGCACCCGACAACGCGCTCTTCCTCTACGGCCGAGGTGGCGCCCTCGTCCGGCTGGGCCGCCTGGATGCGGCCATCGCCGACTACGATCAGGCGATTCGTCTGCGCCCCGATCTGGCGGCAGCCTTCTACGGCCGGGGCAAGGCCTATCTCGTGCTGGAGAAGCCGCGGCAGGCACGCGCCGACTTCAACGAGGCGCTGCGCCTCGATCCGTCGCTCGAAGCCGCGCGCATGCAGCTGCAGAGCGTCGCAAAGCTCGAGAAGCGGCTGCGGCAGCAATAGCGGGCCGGCTGCCGCAGCACTGCGGCAGCGCCGATCTCAGCGGCGCAGCTCGGCCCCGAAGTTGCGCCTCGGGTCAAGCTCGGGTGCCGGGCAGCCGAGGGGTGCCGCTGCGGGGCCGCCCTTGCGGGGCAGGAACGCCCCGGAGCCGGGCGCGGCCCGGAGCGCGCCGTCGGCCACGACGATCCGGCCGCGGCAGAGCACGGTCTCGGGCCAGCCCTGCACGGTCCTGCCGGCGAACGGCGTGTAGCCGGCATTGTCGTGCCGCGGACCCTGGCTGATCGCGACCTCGCGCGTGGCATCCCAGATCACGAGATCGGCATCGGCCCCGATCGCGATGCTGCCCTTGCGCTCGTGCAGACCGTAGAGCCGGGCCGGCGCGGTGGCGGTCAGCTCGACGAACTTGGTCAGGCCCAGCCGCCCGCGGCTGACCATGGCGTCGAACAGCACCGGCAGCCGCAGCTCGA
Source organism: Geminicoccaceae bacterium (assembly GCA_039808865.1). Classification (GTDB taxonomy): domain Bacteria; phylum Pseudomonadota; class Alphaproteobacteria; order Geminicoccales; family Geminicoccaceae; genus Benzoatithermus. The sequence goes on along the minus strand of JBDHTW010000004.1, from coordinate 10,424 downwards.
GGCCCGGCATGCCGTTGGCGATCTCCTTGAAATGAGCCTGCGGACCCTTGGCGAGCTTGCCGCCGGCATCCATGCGGTAGGGGGCGTGATCGGAGGACACGGTCTGCAGCGTGCCGACCTCGAGCGCCCACCACAGGGCTTCCTGGTCCGACGGCTCGCGCAGGGGTGGCGAGCACATCCACATCGCACCCTCGAGACCGGGCCGATCGAGGTCGGCGGCGGTGAGCGTCAGGTACTGGGTGCAGGTTTCGCCCCAGACCTTGCGGCCTTCGCCCCGAGCGCGGTGGATCACCGCGGCACCCTCGGCCGTGCTGACGTGGAAGATCATCAGCGGCTGGTCGACCAGGGCGGCACAGGCGATGGCACGGCCGATCGCCTCGACCTCGCCCAGGCGCGGGTGCGACGGCACGTGGTAGCGCGGCGCCCGGTAGCCGCCGGCGAGCAGGCGCTTGCCCATCCAGGTGATCATGCCGTGGTTCTCGGCATGCACGCAGACCATGAGCCCATGGCTGCGCGCGGCCTCGAGCACGTCCAGGAACTGCGCGTCCTCGACCCGCAGCCGGTCGTAGGTCAGGAAGACCTTGAGCGACCCGTGCCCGGCCCGCGCCAGGGGAGGCAACTCGTCGGCCAGTATCTCGGGCCGGGGATCGCACAGAATCATGTGGAACGCATAGTCGACCACGGCGCCGCGCGCGGCGGCGGCGTGGTAGTCGTCGACGACCTTGGTCAGGCTCATCCCGACATGCTGGGCCGCGAACGGGATCACCGTCGTGGTCCCGCCGAACGCGGCGGAGCGGGTCGCGGTCTCGAACGTGTCGGCGTTCATCAGCCCCGAAGCGGTGAGCTGCTCGATGTGGCAATGGCTGTCGACGCCGCCCGGCAGCACGAGCTTGCCCGTGGCATCGATCTCCGCGGCGCCGCGCGGCAGATCGCGGCCGACGGCGGCGATCTGCTCGCCACGAATGCCGATGTCGGCGCGGAAGACGTCGCTGGCCGTGGCGACCGTGCCGCCGCGAAGGACTAGATCGTAATCGGGCATGGCGGGACTCCGTTGCGCGCCCGTCGTAGCGCAGGGCGCGCGGGCATGGCCAGCCCATCGCGCCGCGCCAGAATCCTGTTGCCAAGAAAGCCACAATGGCGTGAATTCTGTGTGCGCGGCGACACACATATCTGGAACGCGGGGAATGGGTTCGAAAGCTGGCCGCGCCGCGGCGACGCGGCGCGATGAGCTGTCACAGGCTGAAGGAATCGAATGGCCAACCGTCGGTTTGGCGGTCGGCATCTACGTCCTGTTCGCGCTGCTGACCTGGAATCATGCCGCGTTGCCCTGGTGGGTGCTGCTGCCGCTGGGCACCGCCGTCGTGGTGCTGCAGGGCAGCCTGCAGCACGAGGTGATCCACGGCCACCCGACGCGTCACCGCTGGCTCAATGATGCGTTGGGTCGGCCGACCTTCTGGCTGTGGCTTCCCTACGACATCTACCGTCAGCTGCACCTGCGGCATCACCGCAACGACATCCTCACCGACCCGCTCGACGATCCGGAGAGCTACTACGTCACGGCGGGCCAATGGCGGAGTCTGGCCCGGCCGATGCGCGCCGTGCTCATCGCCAACCAGACGCTGACCGGCCGCCTGCTCGTCGGGCCGGTCCTGGCCATCGCCGGCTTCTGGCGCGAGGAGTATCGCCGTTTCGCCAGCGGCGACCACGCGCACGGGCGCATCTGGCTCGAGCATCTCGGCTGGATGGCGCTGCTGCTGGCATGGGTCCTCGGCGTGTGCGGGCTAGCGTTCTGGCAGTATCTCGCCTGCTTCGTGCTGCCCGGCACGGCGCTCACCATGCTGCGCAGCTACATGGAGCATCGCCCCGCCGTCGAGCCCGGGGCGCGCTGCGCCGTGGTCGAGAACGCCGGCGCGTTCGGCTTTTTGTTCCTGCACAACAACCTGCACGCGGTGCATCACCGCTGGCCCGGTGTCGCTTGGTACCGGCTGCCGGCGCTCTACCGCGCCCGCCGCGACGAGATTCTGGCCTGGAACGGCGGCTACCTGATCTCCGGCTACCAGGAGATCGCGCGACATTTCCTGCTGCGTCCCAAGGATCACCCCGTGCACCCGGATCATGCCTGAGCCGGCGGCCGCCCCCGGGCTGCGGGCGAGCCTGCCGATGTACGACCTGCCGGAACTCCGCCCCTTCACCGATGCCTGGTGGATGGGCGTGGCCATGGCCGCGGGTCGCAACGGCTTCGCGCCCGTGCCGCTGGGCCTGGACCGCACCGATCCGCCCGGCGCCGTCTGGCACCGGCACGATCTCTTGCTGAGCCAATGCTGTGGCAGGGATCTCGTCACCCATCTGTCGGGGCGGGTGGCGCCAGTGGCGATCCCCTGCTACCGGGCGTCCGGCTGCTCGGCCGGCACCTATCGCTCCTGGATCGTCGCCCGCAGCCGCGATTCCCGCCGTCGGCTCGAGGACTTCCGTGGCGGCACGGCGGCCGTGAACTGCACCGGCTCCCATTCGGGCTGGGTGGCGCTCGGGCACACCCTCGCCAGGGCCGGCATCTCCGGCCGGTTCTTTGCCCGTGCGCTGCGCACCGGCGCCCACCGCGCCTCGCTGCAGGCGGTGCGCGACGGCCGGGCCGACCTCGCCGCCGTCGACTGCGTCACCTTCGCCCTGCTCGCCGCCGTCGCCGGAGGGGAGGTCGCCGACCTGCGCATCGTCGTCGAGAGCGAGCCCGCGCCGGCGCTGCCCTACGTCACCAGCGCGCTGCGGCCGGTCGAGCAGCGCGCGCACCTGTGCCGCGCACTCGTGCAGGCGGCCGCCGACCCGGAACTCGACATCGCCCAGGATGCCTTGCTGATCGACGGCTTCCTGCCCGTCGACGGCGACCCGTATGCGCGGAGCACGGCCATGGCGAGCGCAGCGGCGCCCGCGTTGCAGGAGCTGGCCGCCGTGCTCGAGATCAGGGAGTCTGCTGCGGTCCGCTCATCGAGGCCAGCCTGAGGCCGCCATCGGCCTTGCGGTCGAAGGTGAAGAAGCGGGTGTTGAAGCCCTGACAGTAGTCGCCGCCACGACCGGGTTCGGCCGCGAAGGCCTTGAAATAGTAGGTCACGGCCATCTTCACCTGGGTCGGCGATTGATTGACCACCTTGCTGTCGTCGATCGTCTCCATTTCGACCGAGTCGCAGACCCAGTCGTCCTCGGTGGCATTGGCGTCGTAGTAGGTCTCGATCTGGGACTGGATTCCCGGATATTCCTGCAGCGGCTGGTTGTCCTTCCGATAGGTGGCACAGCCGCCCACGCTCAGGATGGCGGCCACCAGCACGATCTTCCGCATGTTCCTGCCTCCCCCATCATCCAGGAAGTCGGCGGCAGGCTAGTGGCATCGGCTCCACCCGTCGAGCCGGTGGGCCGACGGCGCGCTCAACCGACAGCCGCGCCGTCCTCGATCTCGAAGCCGACCTGCTCGCGGCCCTGCCAGCGGTCGAGCTTGATCCGGCCGGCAAGATGCAGTGGCATGCGTCCTTCCAGCAGCTCCCGACCGAGCGGCGAGCCGGCGCTGCGAAAGGCGATGGCCTTGACTCGCCCGCCGGCGACGCCGTCAAGGGCGCAGCTCACGTGGCTGTCGCCGACGATGCGGGCTTGGCTGACCCGGCAGTCGACCAAGGCGAACCTCGGCTCGGCATTGCCGGCGCCGTAGGGTGCCATCTGCTGAATCTGACCGACCAGCGCCGGCCGTGCCGCGGCCACGCTCAAGGCGCCGTCCAGATCGAGTGGCTCGGGCGCCGGTACGCTGCCGTCGGTCTCCGCGGCGAACCGGTCGAGCAGGAAGCGGTGGAAGCGGTCGAGATCCGCTGCCGCCAGCGTCATGCCGGCCGCCATGGCGTGGCCGCCACCATGCTGGAGCAGGCCTTCCTGCCGGGCCGCGATCACGGCGGCGCCGATGTCGAAGCCGCGCATCGAACGGGCGGAGCCCTTGGCCGTCCCATCGGTGATGCCGAGCACCACGACCGGTCGATGGTGCCGCTCGACCAGCCGGCTGGCGATGATGCCGACGACACCGGCATGCCAGTCCGCACCGGACGCCACCAGCACCGGCAGCTGGGCCGCGAGCTGCGTCTCGACCGATCGCTGCGCCGCCTCCAGCAGCCCGCGCTCGATCGCCTGGCGCTCGGCATTGAGCGCGTGCAGCTGCGCGGCCAGGTTCGCGGCCTCGTCGGCGAGTTCCGTCGTCAGCAGCCGCGCACCGAGATCCGATCGGCCGATCCGACCGCCGGCATTGATCCGTGGCCCGAGGGCGAAGCCGAGCTGGCGCGCGTCCGTGACGCTGGCGAGCCCGGCCACCTGCGCCAAGGCGGCAAAGCCGGGCAGCGCGCTGGTGCCGGCCACCTTGAGGCCCTGGTGCACGAAGGCGCGGTTGAGGCCGGTGAGCGGGACCACGTCGCACACCGTGCCCAGGGCCACCAAGTCGAGCCAGCCGAGCAGCGGCGGCTCGCCCCGGCCGGCGAAGGCGCCCTGCCGGCGCAAGGCACGGCTGACCGCCACGAGCACGACGAAGGTGACGCCGACCGCCGCCAGATGCTTGAGCGGGCTGTCCTGGTCGACCCGGTTCGGGTTGACGACGGCCAGCGCCGGCGGCAGCTCGGTCTCGGCCGCATGATGGTCGATCACGATCACCTCGAGCCCGAGCTCGCGCGCATGCGCCAGCGGCGCGAACGCCGTGGTGCCGGTGTCCAGCGTCACCACCAGCCGGCAGCCCCGGCTGGCCAGCACCTCCAGCATCCGGGCGTTGGGACCGTACCCGTCGCGCATCCGGTCGGGAATCTCGATCTCGACCTCGACGCCGAGCTGGCGCAGGTAGCGGGCCAGCAGCGCCGTCGACGTCGCGCCGTCGACATCGTAGTCGCCGATCACGCCCACGCGCTCGCCCCGACTCGCGGCCGTGGCCAAACGCGACGCGGCGCGGTCCAGATCGTGCAGATGCGACGGGTCGGGCAGCCAGTCGCGCAGCCGCGGTGCCAGGAAGGTGGCGGCGTCGGCCGGACCGATGCCGCGACCGGCCAGCACCCGGCCGACCAGGTCCGGCACGCCGTGCTGTTGGCTGATCGCCAGCGCCGCCGCCTCGTCGCACGGCCGCAGCCGCCAGCGGCGGCCGAGCAGGCTGCGCTCGATCTCCATCACGCCTCCATCCTGGTGCCGCGCCGGATCTAGCACGCCGCCGGCCCGACTCTTACCATCGAAGCCGAATCCAGGGAGCGCAGCGGAGCGGCGGATGCCGAATTTTCCAATCGTCGACAGCCATGTCCATCTCTACGATCCGAGCTGGCTGCGCTACAGCTGGCTCGAACAGGTGCCGAAGATCAACCGGCGCTACGATCTGGCCGATCTCGACGCATGTCGGGGCCCGGTCGCCATCGAGCGGATCGTGTTCGCCGAGGTGGCGGTCGACCGGGGCCTGCATCTGGCCGAGGCGGCATGGGTGCAGAGCTTGGCCGACGGCGATGCGCGCCTCGCCGGCATGATCGCCCATGCGCCGCTGGAAAAAGGCGCTGCCGTCGCGGCCGACCTGGACCATCTCGCCCGCTACCGGTCCTTGCGCGGCATCCGGCGGCTGATCGAGACCGAAACCGACCAGAGCTTCTGCCTGACGCCGGATTTCCTCGCCGGGCTGCGTCTGCTCGCCGGGCGCGGCCTCACCTTCGACATCTGCGTCAAGCACTGGGGACTGGTGTTCGCGCTGGAGCTGGCGCGCCGCTGTCCCGATGTGCAGTTCGTGCTCGACCATATCGGCAAGCCCGGGATTCGCCACGGACTGGTCGAGCCGTGGAAGAGCCAGATCGCCGAGCTCGCCAAGCTGCCCAACGTGGTCTGCAAGCTGTCGGGCGTGGTCACCGAAGCCGATCACGCGCACTGGCGGCCCGAGCAGCTGCGCCCCTACGTCGAGCACGTGCTGAGCTGCTTCGGCTTCGCGCGCGTGATGTACGGCAGCGACTGGACCGTGGCCGAGCTGACGCACGCTTATCCCGATTGGGTGGCGATCCTGGACGCATTCACCGCCGGCTGCAGCGAGAGCGAGCTGCGCGCGCTCTATCGTGACACGGCGATCCGCACCTACCGCCTCGATCGCGACGGCTAGGCGGACCGCCTCAACGGTCCCCGACCGGCGCGAAGCCTTCCCAACGGTCGAGATCGTCGACCGTGACCGCGGGTGCTGCGGGGGCGGTGCCGTGATCGACGGCGCGCAGGTGCGCCATGATCCGCCGCACCTTGGCGGGTGCATGGTGGACGACGTGAGCCAGGGCCGCGGCATCGGCGATCCCGAGCGCGCCGTTCGCCGCCACCGTCACCCGCTCCAACCGCCAGCCTTCGCCCAATGGCGGGCTGTGGGCCAGCAGGCGCAGTATCTGCTCCGCCGTCGGCAGGTGAGGATGGAGAACCAGGCTGGCGCCCGGCTTCGCCAGCCGCCGCATCACCGTCGCGAACGATTCGTCGGCGAGCAGTCCCTCGAGCGGGCCATCGACGTAGATCCCGTCCACGGCCTGTTCGGGCAGGCGGTCGGTCTCGGCGGTCGCCGCCAGATCGAGATAGCCCGGCAGCGGGGCGTCGAGGCGTCCGGCATGCAGCAGGCATGGCTGACGCCGCTGCTGCTCCGCGACGGCGGCGCGCAGCCAGGCCGGAACCTCGTCCACCGACCAGTGAGACGTCCCGCGCGCCGCGGTGCCCTGGTAGAAGCGATCCTCGTCGGTCGGATCGGCATGGTTCACGTACCAGCCTTCGTGCGCCGCGACGTAGGGCCAGCCGAGGCGGATCGCCGGCTGCCCCAGCCCATGGCCGGCCTGCGGCCGGTACAGCGCGAAGGTCGTGTCGATCGGCGCGCGGAACAGCCCGGGCGCGGCCGGCGCGCGCCAGAACTGCCGCTCCCAGGCGATGGCCTGAACCTTGAAGCGGTAGGCGTCGGGCAGGTCGTCCAGGCGCAGCCCGACGCCGGCGGTGGCGATGTCGGGATTGTCCGCCAGCACCGACTGCAACACGCCGACCAGATCGCGCGGGCAGCTTGCCGCCGGTACGACATCGGGATCGGTGTAGACGTACTCGGTGACAATCCCCAGCCGCTGCAGCAGACCCTGCTGCCACAGCGCCAGATGCCCGGCGTTCCGCGTCAGCCGGGTGACCTTGACCAGTCGCGTCCGCTCGAGCCAGCGCAGATAGTCCAGCAGCGGCGGATAGGTCGAGGCATTGTCGATGACGTGCAGGTCGAGGTGCCCCGCCTGCCGCAGCCAGTCGATCAGCCGGCGCAGGCTTGCCAGCCGGTTGAAGCTGTTGATGAGCACGGGCACGCGCCAGAAGGGCAGCCCGTAGATCGGGCGGTGCGCGACCGGCGTCGGGACCGTCACATCAGGTTCTCGCCGGCCCAGCGGAGATAGCGGTAGCGCAGCCGGCGGTCGATGGTGGCCCGCTGCGGCGGCCCGAGCTTCGCTACGAACCGATCGAACCCTTCGTTGCCGTCGATCAGCTGGCGGGGCAGCGCCATGGGATTGTCGCCGAGGCGGCTGAGGCCGGGTGCCGTGGTGACCGCCCCGGCATAGCCGCAGGCGGCCATCGTGCGGCGTACCAGCAGGTCGTTGTCGCCATAAGGATAGGCCAAGGTCGCGATCGGCCGGCCGATCTCGCGTTCCAGCCGCTCCTTGCAGCGTCGGCCTTCGGCCAAGACCGCCGCCGGTGGCAGCCGGGTCAGGTACGGGTGCGAGCCGGTATGCGCGCCGATGGCCAGTCCTTCGCCGGCGAGCGCGCGCAGCTCCGGCCAGGACAGGAGGGGCGCGGGCTCGCCGAAGTGGCGATCCCACTCGGCGGCGCCGCCGACATGGTCGGTCGGCACGAACATCGTCGCGGTGAAGCCGTACCGGCGCAGCAGCGGCCACGCCGCGGTGCCGAAGTCGCGGTAGGCGTCGTCGAAGGTCAGCGCCACCACCCGGTCGTCGATGCGGCCGTCATGGTCGGCGAGGGCCCGCAGCCATGCATCGAGGGTGATCGAGCGGTAGCCGTGCCGGCGCAGGTAGGCGAGCTGGCGCTCGAACTGCGCCGGCGCCACCCGATAGGGCGCCAGCGCGTCGGGACCGTCCTCGGCGATCCGATGGTACATCAGGATCGGCAGGGCGCGGGTCGTCCACGCCTGCGCGGCTTCGGTCCGGGTCACCGCGCAGCCGCCCCAGTTGATCGTGCTGCCAAGGCTGCCGACCTCGGCCGTGCCGGTCTCGATCAGCTCGCGCGGCGTTTGCCGCCGCGGCGTGCGATGCGCGACCTTCCGGAACAGCTGCACGCGGTAGACCGGCGTGCGCAGCTCGCGCACCAGCTCCAGGCCGGGAAGGCGCGCGAACGCCTCGCCGATATGCTTGCCGGCGAAGCCGACCTGCCAGTCGAAGCCGGTGCTGGTCGGGTCGTCGACCACGGCATGGGCGTGCGTCAGCAGCAGGTGCCCGCCGGGCTCGAGCGCCGCGCCGAGCTTGCGCGCGAAGCGGCGCAGGGCGAACCGGTTGCCGATGTAGTAGAGCACCTCGCTGCACACGATCAGCTCGAACCGGCCGGGGATCGGATCGTGGCGCATGTCGAGCTGCTGGAAGCGCACGTGCGGAAGGTCGCGGCAGCGCTGCCGGGCCCGCTCGAGCGCCGGCGCGGCGATGTCGGCCGCGAGCAGGCCCTGTACGCGCGGGGCGAGCTGGACCGTGAAATGGCCCTCGGCGCAGGCGAGCTCCAGCACCCGCGCCAACGGACCCTCGGGCAGCAGGGCGAGGGTCTGCGCGTACTTCCGTTGCTCGTAGGGCGAGCCGTACGCCCATGGATCGGGCGAAGCGAACAGCGACTCCCATTTGGCGCGGTCCCAGACATGCTGGCCGAGCGGCGCCGTCGCGGCGCTCCTGCCTCGGCCGTAGGCCTTGGACTGGAGCAGCGCATCCTGGCGGATGGCCAGATAGCCGGCGAGCTGCGCCGCCCATTGCGCCGGTGCGCTATGCAGGACCCGCCAGGCGTAGCGCAGGCTGCGTGGCTCGGCCGCCAGGCGAAGCAGCCGGCGGAGCAGATGGGGATCGCGCCAGGCATGTCGCCGCAGGGCGCGTGGCAGCAGCCGCCCCATGGCCTCCTCGCGGATCCAGCGTTCGAGCAGGGCGCTCCAGCCGATGCCGGGCGGACGATGTAGGTCGACCTTGCCGAGTTGGCGGCCGCGATGCAGCAGGATCACGCGGACATGGTCGGCATCGGCCGGCAGCGCGGCCCGATCGAGCTGCCGGATGTCCAGCACGACAGTCGGCCGCGTGGAGCTGACTGCGGCCCCCGGCGATGTGTCAGCGATATCGATGTCCAAGTTCGATCCGTCCCGGTCCGTTGCAGCGCTTCGTGGCATGAGTTGATGCAGCTTTGGGTTGTATTGCGGCTGCGGAGGCAGCCAGACGGTCGACGCCCGGCAACGGCCGCAGGTGGGCGGCCTCGGCATGCACGCGAGTGTGTGGATGGTCAGGGTGGTCGGTTGGGTAACCGATCGTTCGGGTTTGCCTGACATAGTCCGCCGTACCGACGAACCAGCCGCTCGAGTACACCATGAAACGCATCAGCCTGCTCATCGCTGCCCTGCATGCCTCCGCGCTCGCCGCGGCTCCGTTCGCGCCGGGTGGCGGTGCTGCACATGCGCAGACCAACGACGAGATCCGGGCCTACATGGAGGCGCTATCGTCCGGAACGCCGGAAGCCATGAGCCGGTTCCTGACCGCCTACCCGAACTCGATCCTGCCCGGCAGCGAGCTCGGTGCCACGATCGCGGCCAAGCTCGACCAGCCGACCGCGTCGACCGGGGCGAGCACCACCAGCCGCGACCAAGGCTGGCGCGCGAACGACAGGAGCCGTGAGGGCGATCTCGCCTTCACCGGACGGAACAGCCGCGACGGGATCTATTGATTCGGGTCCGCTGCGGCAGCTTCGAAGGGGCGACCCACGCAGAACGTCGCCCGACTCAGTCCTCGGCGTCGGGCCCGCCGCGCAACGACTTCACGGACGAGCGGCGTGCCTTGGCCGCCAGGCGGCGCTGCTTGGCCGCCAGGGTCGGGCGGGTCGGGCGACGGACGATGCGTGGCGTGGCCGCCTCGCGGATCAACGCCAGCAGACGTTCGAGCGCATCCTGGCGGTTGCGCTCCTGGGTACGAAAGCGCTGGGCGTTCAGCACGAGGACACCGTCCCTCGTCAGCCGGCGGCCGGCGAGCTGCTCGAGGCGCAGCCGGACCGGCTCGGGCAGCGACGGGGAGTGGCGCACATCGAAGCGCAGCTGAACCGCGGTCTCGACCTTGTTGACGTTCTGGCCGCCCGGCCCGGAGGCGCGCACGAAGCTCTCCACGATCTCGCTCTCGTCGAGCGCGATGGATGGCGTGACCTGGATCATGGCCGCAGCCTAG
>JBDHTW010000003.1:0-99834 GCA_039808865.1 Geminicoccaceae bacterium | reverse complement strand
GAGGTTGGGATTGTCGCGTAAGAGCGAACGAATAATGAACAAATTTAGTGTTAAATTTGAGCTGCTAGCTTGCGCTTTGTTAAGCGCCTGCTCTTATAAGGTCGAAGCTCCTATCGCTCCATCATATGACGTCTATTCGAGCTACTCAGACAAAGTCCCAGGACGTTGGGCTATACTTGTAAATGGAAATCCTCTGAAGGGAGATTTCAAGGTATCTGGCTATAATTGCTCTGCCCATACTTATCCACTTGACGCAGAACAAGCATTCGATACGTCAGCCGTGAGAACTCTAGAAAATATCGTGGAATCAGCCGAAGAAGTTAAAATGCCACTTAGTCGCGATCAGTTGCTTCAAGATGGATATGCCGGGTTGATCCGTTTGAATGGCGAGGACTTAGACGTCGATCTTGACGTAGTGCCGGGTTTCTGGTCTGTGCAGATGGAAGCACGTGTACAACTGACTGCTGCACTAGCGGTGGACGGCTCATCTGGTCGACTACTTGGTGGCAGAATTGCTTCCGAAGCTGATAGTAAGGCGGAGGCTGGAGGCGGATGTGGCGGAGGTGCCGATGCTATTTCCAAGGCGACGCAGAAGGCGCTTAAGAGGCTGATGGAGGAATTGGGTGAAAAAGTCTCGAATGAGGCGCGGCTTCGCCAAGTAAATTCACCTATTCTACTTTACAACCCCAGTCAACGCCAAAGTAATTTTGATCCATATGCTATAGACCCTACTAATTGATCTGAAGAAGAGACGGGCAGACCGCGCGCAATCAACCTCTTGAGAGTGCCATACGGCAACGACCACCAGCTATACCAGCAGGACGACGAGATCGACGGTGAGTTCCGGCGCCGGCGTCGGCTTCACCATCCCCTTGGTCAGTCGCCGACGTTCGGTATGATCCTGCGGTCCCGGCTCCGATAGATCTCGACCGCCCCGCCATACAGATCGATCACCCCCACTTCCGGCACGCCGTGCCGCGGGTGGAGTGCCAGCTTGGTACCGCGGTCGTAGGCCAGCGAGCTGTCGACGACCTCGACCAGCAGCATCAGGTCGGGTTGCGGCTCGTTGTGCGGGTCGAGACGCAGGGGACCTTGGACCCGAACACGCACCACGCCCTCGGCAACGAGGCGGGCGACGAGCCTGACCATGACATCGGCCGTGCCCGCCGTGCCCGCTGCCGATCGGGGCCATGTCGACGATCTCTCCCTCGATCAGCTCGGACATGGTCCACAGGCGACAGGATGCCGGCCGCGGCCATGGGGTGGTAGCCGCCGACGTCGAACCGGTGGCGCAGCGCCGGTTCGGGTCGCTCGAGGGTGGTCCGCAGCGGCAGGGCTCTCCCGTCGACGGGCCGCATCCTGGCGCGGCGCGGCCCCGCGCGACAGGCTTCCCCGCCTCGAGGTCAGCCCCCGGCCGCCCAGGTCGCACCCTGGCGCAGGAGGTCGTTCAGGCTGCGGGTCCGTGCCTGCGCCGTCTCGTGGGCTTCCAGCGCCCGGACCTCGTCGTCGTAGGCCGGGGCGGGGTGGTCGAGGAGGATGCCGATCGCCACCGGCAGCGGCGGCTCGAGCGCGGCGAGCAAGGCCGCGAGCTGCGGGTTGGTCTCGTCGTGGCGGAGGATGCCCTCGGCCCCGGCCGGCGCGACCTCGAGGCCGAAGCCGTCGCGGCGCAGGCGCAGGCCCTTCGCCCGGTCCTTGCCGAACAGCAACGGCTCGCCGTGGCTGACGTGGATCTGCGCCTCGGCCTCGGCCGCCTTGGCGGTGATGTGCGCGAACGCCTCGTCGTTGTAGACGATGCAGTTCTGCAGGATCTCGACCAGCGCCGCGCCTCGGTGCCGGCGCGCCCGCTTGAGGATCTCGGGCAGCACCTTCTGCTGGGTGTCGATGCCGCGGGCGACGAAGCGGGCGCCGGCGCCCAGCGCCAGCTTGAGCGCGGAGAGCGGCGCGTCGAGCGAGCCCTGCGGCGTGCTCGGGCTCCTGGTCCCGCGCCGCGAGGTCGGCGAGGCCTGGCCCTTGGTCAGGCCGTAGATCTCGTTGTTGAACAGCAGGATCTGCAGGTCGAGGTTGCGGCGCAGCGCGTGGATCAGATGGTTGCCGCCGATCGAGAGCAGGTCGCCGTCGCCGCCGACCACCCAGACGTCGAGCTCGGGGTTGGCCAGCTTGACGCCGGTGGCGACGGCGGGCGCGCGGCCGTGGATGGTGTGGAAGCCGTAGGTCTCGACATAGTAGGGGAAGCGCGCGGCGCAGCCGATGCCGGAGACGAACACGGTCTTGGCCGGGTCGGCCTCGAGATCGGCCAGCGTCTTCAGCACGGCCTTCAAGATCGCGTAGTCGCCGCAGCCGGGGCACCAGCGCACTTCCTGGTCGGTGGCGTAGTCCTTGGCCTGGCGCGGCGGGGCGAGGACGGGGGCGTTCATGGGCGGGCGGCCTCCAGGGCCTTGGCGATGGCGGCGTCGAGCTCGGCCACGGTGAACGGCTTGCCGGTGACCTTGGACAGGCCCTGGGCGGGGACGAGATACTCGCTGCGCAGCAGCGTCACGAGCTGGCCCTGGTTCATCTCGGGCACCAGGAGCCTCGGGAAGCTGCGCAGCAGCTCGCCCAGATTCTCGGGCAGCGGCCAGAGATGGCGCAGATGGACGTGGGCGACGTCGTGGCCGCGCGCGCGGGCGTTGGCGACGGCGCGCGCGATCGGCCCGTAGGTGCTGCCCCAGCCGACCACCGCGAGCGCGGCGCCGGGGGCACCGTCGGCGCAGGCCTGCGGCGGCAGCTCGGCGGCCACGCGCAGGACCTTGTCGCGCCGGGCGTCGGTCATGCGCTGGTGGTTGGCCGGATCGTAGGAGATGTTGCCGCTGTCGTAGTCCTTCTCGATGCCGCCGATGCGGTGCTCGAGGCCGGGCGTGCCGGGCTTGACCCACGGGCGGACCAGCCGCTCGTCGCGCAGGAACGGGTGGAAGCCCGCGGGCTCGGTGCGGAAGCGGGCCGGGAAGGACGGGGTCGCGTCGACGTCGGGGATCAGCCAGGGCTCGGACGAGTTGGCGAGGAAGCCGTCGGTCAGCAGCATGACCGGGGTCATGTGGTGCACGGCGATCCGCACCGCCTCGCGCGCCATGGCGAAGCAGTCGGACGGCGTCGCCGCGGCCAGGACGACGATCGGGGTGTCGCCGTTGCGGCCGAACACGGCCTGGTAGAGGTCGGACTGCTCGGTCTTGGTCGGCAGGCCGGTCGACGGGCCGCCGCGCTGGGCGTTGACGATGACCAGCGGCAATTCGGTGGCGACGGCGAGGCCGATGGCCTCCGTCTTCAGCGCGATGCCCGGGCCCGAGCTGGCGGTGACGCCGAGGCTGCCGGCATAGGCGGCGCCGATGGCGGCGCAGGCGGCGGCGATCTCGTCCTCGGCCTGGAAGGTCGTCACCCCCAGCCCGCGCAGCTTGGCCAGATGATGCAGCAGCGCCGAGGCCGGCGTGATCGGGTAGGAGCAGAAGACGAGCTTGAGCGCCGCCTTCATCGCCCCGTCGAGCAGGCCGAAGGCCAGCGCCTCGTGGCCGGTGATGGTGCGGTAGAGGCCGGGCTCGGTCGCGGCCTTCGGCACCCGGTAGGCCGGAAACTGCGCGAGCTCGGCGGTCTCGCCCAGCGCATGGCCGGCGTTGAGCGCGGCGACGTTGGCGGCGGCCACGGCCGGCTGGTTCTTGAAGCGCTGCTCGAGCCAGCGGACGGTGGGCGCCCGGTCGCGCTCGAACATCCAGTAGACCAGGCCCAGGGCGTAGAAGTTCTTGCAGCGCAGCTGCTCGCGCGCGGTGAGGCCGGTGTGCTTGGTCGCGGCCTTGGTGTTGGCCGAGATGTCGACGGCGATGACCCGGTAGGCGTCGAGGCTGCCGTCGTGGCGCGGGTCCGTGGCGAGGCCGGCCTTCTTCAGGCTGCGCTCGTCGAAGCTGCCATCGTCGATGACGATGGTTCCGCCGGGCCGGACGTCGCCGAGATTGGTCTTCAGGGCGGCCGGATTCAGGGCCACGAGCAGGTCGGGATTGTCGCCGATGGTGTAGATGCGACGCGCGCCGAAATGGATCTGGAAGGCCGAGACACCGAAGGTCGTGCCGACCGGGGCGCGGATCTCGGCCGGGAAGTCCGGAAAGGTCTCGAGATCGTTGCCGGCGAGCGCGGTCGCCTGCGTGAACTGGGCACCGGTCAGCTGGATGCCGTCGCCACTGTCACCCGCCAGCCGCACCACCGCCGAGTCCAGCACGGACCGGCTGTCCACCGCCGCCGGCTGTCTGTCGTCGATCACCGTCGCCACTGCCATGTCTCACCCGATATCGGCCACCGAGCCCGCTACGTCCGCTCGGGAGGGTGCTTCTAAACCGACCGGGCGTCATTGATCCAGCGCATTTTACACATGGCTGCCGCGAAGCTGCATATATAACTACATAGGAATGTTATTAATGCAGCATCGGTCGCTTCAGGAAGGTGCGACGGTCCGCGGTCTGGCAGACGACGTTGCGCTGGCGGCCGTCGCGCAGCAGGGTCAGCTTGACCGTGACGCCGGCGGCACCCTGCGCCCACAGCTTGCGCCACAGATCGGCCAGATCTTCGATCTCCTGCTCGGCGATGGCCGTGACCGCGTCGCCTTCCGCGATGCCGGCCCGCGCGGCCGGGCCGCCATTGGCGACGCCGGTGACGACGACACCTTCCTCGGTATCGGTGGCGAACAGGCCGAGCCAGGGACGTGGCGGCTGGTCGGTGCGGCCGAAGCGCAAAAGGTCGTCGAGGATCGGCGGCAGCAGGTCGATCGGCACGATCATGTTGCCGATCAGGCTCTGGCCCTCGCGCGCCACCTCCTGCACCAGCAGCGAGCCGATGCCGATCAGGCTGCCGTCGGGGCCGATGCAGGCGGCGCCACCCCAGCGTGGGTGGGCGGGGGCAGTGAACAGCGCCGCATCCAGGTAATATTCCCAGTAGCCGGCGAACGGACGCCGGGCGGCGATCCGGGCACTCAGCGCATCCTGCGGGCCGCGGCCGCCGGCCACGACCACGGCCTCGCCGGTATCGAGGGCCTGACTCTTGCCGAGCGGCAGGGCCGGCGTGCGCAACGGGCCCAAGGCCTGCAGCAGGCCGAAGCCGGTGCCCTGGTCGAAGGCCACGACATGCGCCGGGGCGGCGGTCCGCCGCGAGGTGGACAGCCAGACCCGATCGGCCTCGGTGATCAGGTAGCCGATCGTCAGGACGAGGCCGTTGTCGCCGATGACGACACCGTTGCCGTGCCGCTCGGTACCCAGCGCCGCCGCCGTGAACGCGTCGGGTGCGATCTCGGCACGCACCGACACGACCGATGCCAGGGCTTCCGCAAGGTCGTAATCGAGCTCGGCCGGATCGGGGCGTGCCACCGGCGGGATGTCGTCATCGTCCTCCGCGGCCATGCATCCACCCTTTCCGGAGCGCTGCAGCGAGGATCGGCCCGTGTCGCCGGCAGGTCAACCGGCGATCTCGACCCGGCGGACGGGCTCAGGGGACGAACTGTTCCTTGAGGATTCGTTCCTCGAGATTGTGCTCGGGGTCGAACAGGAGGCGCAGCGACAGCGTGCGGTCCTCCCAAATCTCGACCGCGGCCACGTCGCGGACCTCGGTGAAGTCGGCGACGGCGCTGACCGGGCGCTTGCCGGGGTCGAGCACCTTGAGCTGGAAGCGCGAGCGGCTGGGCAGCAGCGCGCCGCGCCAGCGCCGCGGCCGGAACGGGCTGATCGCGGTCAGCGCCAACAGGTTGGCGCCGAGCGGGATGATCGGCCCGTGCGCCGAGAGATTGTAGGCCGTGCTGCCGGCGGGCGTAGCGACCAGGACGCCGTCGCAGACGAGCTGCGGCATCCGGCACACCCCGTCGATCTCGATCGTGATCGAGGCCGCCTGGCGGGTCTCGCGGAACAGGGAGACCTCGTTGATCGCCAGGCCTTCGTGGATCGCCCCGTTCGGACGCACGGCACGCATGCGCAAAGGGTAGAGGTCGACCTTGGTCGCGGCGAGAATGCGCTCCCGCAGTCCCCATGGCCGGTAGCCGTTGAGCAGGAAGCCGACCGTGCCGAGATTCATGCCGAAGATCGGTATGCGGCGGTCGAGGTAGCGGTGCAGCGTCTCCAGCATGAAGCCGTCGCCGCCCAGGGCCACCACCACGTCCGCCTGCTCGGGCTCGACCGTCTCGTAGGCGACCTGCAGCTCGCTCAGCGCCCGCTGGGCATCGGGCGTGGGCGCTGCCCGCAGGGCGATCTGCATCGGCAATCCTTCCGAGGCTCACGGCAGGTGGACATCGTTCACAGACCGCCTACATGCGGCTAACATCCGCGGCATTTGACGGATTTGGAGGCTGCTGTCGATGGTGATCGACCCGTTCGGCCGGGCCATCAGCTACCTGCGGGTTTCGGTCACCGACCGGTGCGACTTCCGCTGCGTCTACTGCATGGCCGAGGAGATGACCTTCCTGCCCAAGGCCGAGCTCTTGACGCTGGAGGAGCTGGACCGGCTGTGCACCGCGTTCGTCGATCTCGGCGTGCGCAAGATCCGGCTCACCGGCGGCGAGCCTCTGGTCCGACGCAACCTCATGTCGCTGGTCGAGCAGCTCGGCCGGCATCTGCGCAGCGGAACGCTCGACGAGCTCACGCTCACGACCAACGGCAGCCAGCTCGAGCGCTATGCCCGTGACCTGTTCCGCGCCGGGGTGCGCCGGGTCAACGTCTCGGTCGATTCCCTGCAGCGCGAGCGTTTCGCGGCCATCGCCCGGCGCGACATGTTCGAGCGGGTGATGGCCGGCATCGACGCCGCCAAGTCGGCGGGGCTCAAGGTCAAGATCAACGCCGTGGCGCTCAAGGGTGTCAACGAGGACGAACTCGACCACATGATCGCCTGGTGCGGGGTGGAGGGCTTCGATCTGACGCTGATCGAGACCATGCCCATGGGCGACATCGACGGCGACCGGACGGCGCAGTACCTGCCCCTGTCCGTGGTGCGCGCCCGCTTGGCGCAGAGCTGGTCGTTGACCGACATTCCCGACCGCACCGGCGGCCCGGCGCGCTACGTGCGCGTCGAAGAAACCGGCGGCAGGCTCGGCTTCATCACGCCGCTGACGCACAATTTCTGCGAGGCCTGCAACCGCGTGCGGGTGACCTGCACCGGCACCATGTACATGTGCCTCGGCCAGAACGACGCGGCCGACCTGCGTGCGGCGCTGCGCCAGTCGGAGAGCGACGAGCCGGTGCGGCAGGCGATCCTGGACGGGATCGCGCGCAAGCCCAAGGGCCACGACTTCGTCATCGACCGCCGTCACCAACGCCCAGCCGTGGCCCGCCACATGAGCGTGACCGGCGGCTAGAGCGCTTAGGTACAATCCAACCTTCTGCTTTGGCGAGCCATCGCGTCACGAGCGGCCTCATGCCAGCGTAGGTCCGAGGACGATGGTAGCGGACTCGGTCGCCAGCCGGGCCGCCGTTCGCGCCACGAACCGACGGCTCGGCCATGTCGGTGCATGGCCGAGCCGTCGGACACCGGTGGCCAGATGGGGGCCGGCCCGCCACGGACACGGCCGGGGCGCTCAGCGCCCGGTCATCTGCTCGAGCTGCTCGGGGTAGCGGCCGCCCTGGACCGTGATCCGCGCCGCGCCTTGGGTGATCTCGTGCAGCTCCTCGGTCGAGAGTTCGACCGCGGCAGCGGCGATGTTCTCCTCGAGCCGGTGCAGCTTGGTGGTGCCCGGGATCGGCACGATCCAGGGCTTTCGTGCCAGCAGCCAGGCGAGCGCGATCTGTGCCGGTGTCGTTTGCTTCTTCGCCGCGACGCGGGCCAGGAGTTCGATCAGGCCGCGATTGGCCGCGCGCGCCTCCGGGGTGAACCGGGGCAGCGCGGCGCGGAAATCGGTGCTCGCGAAGGCCGTGCTCGTGTCCATCTGGCCGGTCAGGTAGCCTCGCCCGAGCGGGCTGTAGGGCACGAGGCCGATCCCGAGCTCCTCGAGCGCCGGCAGAATCTCGGCCTCGGGGCTGCGCCACCACAGCGAGTACTCGCTCTGCAGCGCGCTCACCGGCTGGACCGCGTGCGCGCGCCGGATCGTCGCCACGCCCGCCTCGGACAGGCCGAAATGCCGGACCTTGCCCGCCCGGATCAGCTCCTGGACCGCGCCGGCCACTTCCTCGATCGGCACCCTCGGGTCGACCCGGTGCTGGTAAAAGAGATCGATCCTGTCGGTCCGCAGCCGCTTGAGCGACGCCTCCGCGACCTGCCTTATGTGCTCCGGCCGGCTGTCCGTGCCGCGCTGGCTGCCCGTCGCGGCATCGATGGCGAAACCGAACTTGGTGGCGATCACCACTTGCTCGCGCAACGGCGCCAGCGCCTCGCCCAGCAGCTCCTCGTTCGTGTACGGCCCATAGACCTCGGCCGTGTCGAACAAGGTGACGCCGCGCTCCACGGCGGCGCGGAGCAGGGCGATCATCGCATCCTTGTCGGGGCGCTGCCCGTAGGCATGGCTCATGCCCATGCAGCCGAGACCCAGCGTCGAGACCTCGAGGCCGCTCTTGCCGAGTTGGCGCTTGTTCATCCGCATCTTCCTTCCGACCGCGATGCTTGGACCATGACCGAATGCGCGTGACAACTGCCGGACCCCGCCGCGCGCGCATGCGCCGGTCGGCCGAGCGGCAGCAGCAACCGCATGCTGGCGAGGCTGCCCAGGGCGGATGCCGCGATCACCCAGCCCATGGGCCAGGGCGTGCCGTCGGCAAAAAGGCCGACCAGGGCCGAGCCGAAAATACCGCTGCCATATTGGATGGCGCCGACCAAAGCCGACACCGCACCCGCCCGATCCGGAAAGCCGCTCAAGGCGCCGGCGATCGAGTTGGCGACGACGAAGCCGGCCGCCGAGATGAACAGGAACAGGGGCACGGCCAGCCCGGCCAGCCCGCCCCAGCCGGTCCAGGTGGTCACGGCCAGCACGATGCCGGCGCATGCTGCAAGGCTCGTGCCCCAGGCCAGCAGACGGTCGCCGCCGAAACGGAGCACGAGGCGCGCGTTCAAGAGGTTCGTGGCCATGATGCCGACGATGCCGATACCGAACAGTACCCCATAGAGCTGGGGCGGCACGTGGTGGTAGCCGATGTAGGCGAACGGCGTGCCCGCGACATAGGCGAATATGCCGGCATAGAAGAAGCCGCCCGTCAGCGCGTAGCCCAAGACGCGGCGCTCGCGCAGCAATTGGACGTAGCGGACGAGCGCCTGGCCCATGGGCTCCAAGCGGCGCCGCTCGGGCGGCAGCGTCTCGGGCAGGAGCGATAGAGCCGCGAGCGTGAGCAGGCCGAGGCCAACCAGCGTCCAGAAGATGGCGCGCCAGCCGGCCCAGGCCAGGATCTGGCCGCCGAGGATCGGCCCGAGCAGCGGTGCGATCGCCATGACGGTCATCAGGGTCGACAACATCTGCGCCGCCCGGCTCCCGGCATAGAGGTCGCGCACCATGGCGCGGGCGAGCACGACGCCGGCGCACGCGCCCACCGCCTGGACGATCCGCCAGGCGATGATCGCCGGAGCACTGCCGGCCAGCGCGCAGCCGGCCGAGCCGATCACGAACAGGACGAGCCCGATGGCGATCGGCCGGCGGCGCCCGTGCCGGTCGCCGATCGGCCCCCAGAGAAGCTGGCCCAGGCTGAAGCCGATCAGGTAGCCGGCGATCGTGAGCTCGATCGTGCCCGGCTCGGCGCGCAGCGCCGCGGCCATGGACGGCAGCGCCGGCAGGTAGAAGTCGGTCGAGATCGACGCGAAGCCCATCAGCGCGCTGAGCACGGCGAGGACGCGCAGGCCGTGCCGTTCTCCGGCACCGGCTGCCAGCACCTCCGTCCCTCCGTCGGCGGGCATGCGCGTCACAGCTCCTGCGCCGTCGGGCGGAACAGGATCTCGTTGACGTCGACCTCGGCCGGCTGGCTGATCGCGAAGGCGACCATGCGGGCGAACGACGCCGATGGGATGGCCACGGAAGCGTAGAACTGCCGGACGTTCGCCGCGACATCGGGCTCGGTGACGCTGGCCGGCAGCTCGGACTCGACCGCGCCCGGCGAGATGATCGTGGTGCGGATGTTGTAGGGCTTCACCTCCTGGCGGAGCCCCTCCGAGAGCATGCGCACCGCGGCCTTGGTCGCAGCGTAGACGGCGCTGCCGGGCCGCACCTTGTGCCCCGCGACCGAGGACACGTTGATGATGTGGCCGCTCCGCTGCCGGATCATGTGCGGCAGCGAAGTGGCGATGCCGTAGAGCACACCCTTGAGGTTGACGTCGATCATCCGGTCCCAGTCGCCAACCTTGCCGCGCTCCAGCGGCGAGTGCGGCATCAGGCCGGCATTGTTGAGGATGACGTCGATGCGCCCGTGCAGGGTGACCGCCCGCTCGACCAGCGCCTCGACCTGCGCATGGTCGGTGACATCGGTGCGCACGGCGGCTTCCCGGGGCAGGCCCAGCTCGCCGACCAGTGCCTGCAGCCGGTCGAGCCGGCGCGCGCCGAGCACGAGCTTCGCACCCGCCGCCGCCAGATGCCGCGCGGTCGCTTCGCCGAGGCCGCTGCTGGCTCCGGTGATGACGACGACCTTGCCTTGGATGTTCTCGGTCATGACGGATACCTCTCCCGGACCACGGCCGCCGGTAGCGGCTCAGGCCCGGTACTGCGCATCGGCGACGTGCTCGAGCCAGTCGACGGTCTTGCCGTCCTTTTTCTCCTGGATGGCGATGTGGGTCATGCCCGTGGTCGCCGTGGCTCCGTGCCAGTGCTTTTCGCCCGGCGCGAACCAGACCACGTCCCCCGGTCGAATCGTCTCGACCGGTCCGCCCTCGCGCTGCGCCCAGCCGCAGCCCACGGTGACGATCAGGGTCTGGCCGAGCGGGTGGGTGTGCCAGGCGGTGCGCGCGCCGGGCTCGAACGTGACCATCGCGCCCACCGCGCGGGCGGGATCGGCCGCCTCGAACAGCGGATCGATGCGGACGCTGCCGGTGAAATAGTCGGCCGGCCCCGTGCCCGAGGGCCGGGACCCGACGCGCCTGATCTCCATGTGCGGTCTCCTGCGCTTGCCGCCTGCGCCCGCTGCCGCGCAACGGGCGACGCCGCGGCAGGCAGACAGGTAGGGGCCATGCGCGGGCGCGACTAGCGCGAGAAAGGCGCATGGACTTATGAGTGGAATTCATGAATGGTCCGCGCCGCGCCGACGATCTTCCGATCGCGTCGGGACAGCTCGAGATTGCCTCCACGTTTCATGGTGCGTCCGATTCCCTGCTGGCGCGCGCGACAGGTCGAGTGGTCGCGACGCGTGCTCGCAGGGTGAGAGTAGGAACGGGGCGGCATGCACTCGGGTGTCGTGGCCGGCATGGCCTCATGAAAGGAACTCATGCATGCCGCGGCAGAGCCTGCACGATCTTCTGGCCTTCGTCGCCGTGGCGCGGGAGCGGAGCTTCACCAGGGCCGCGGCCCAGCTCGGCATTTCCCAGTCGGCGCTGAGCCATACCATCCGTGGGCTCGAATCCCGGCTCGGGTTGCGGCTGCTGACCCGCACCACGCGCAGCGTCGCGCCGACCGAGGCGGGCGAGCGTCTGCTGCGCACCGTCGGGCCGCGGTTCGACGAGATCGACGCCGATCTGGCCGCGCTGAGCGAGCTGCGCGACAAGCCGGCCGGCACCATCCGGATCACGACCGGCGAGCATGCGGCCGGAGCGATTCTCTGGCCCGCCTTGGCGAGACTCCTGCCGGACTATCCGGACATCAAGGTGGAGCTCTCCATCGACTATGGCCTCACCGACATCGTCGCCGGGCGCTACGATGCCGGCGTGCGCCTCGGCGAGCAGGTCGCCAAGGACATGGTCGCGGTGTGCATCGGACCGGACATGCGGATGGCGGTGGTCGGCGCACCGGCCTATTTCGCCGGGCGCCCGGTGCCGGCGACACCGCAGGATCTGACCGCCCACAACTGCATCACCATCCGCCTGCCGACCTATGGCGGGCTCTACGCCTGGGAGTTCGCGCAAGCCGGACGCGAGCTCAAGGTCCGGGTCGAGGGCCAGCTCGTGTTCAACAGCATGTCCCTGCGGCTGAATGCGGCGCTGGCCGGATGCGGCCTGACCTACCTGCCCGAGGACCATGTGCAGGCGCATCTGGCCCGAGGCAGTCTGGTCAGGGTGCTCGAGGACTGGTGCCCGCCGTTCCCCGGCTATCATCTCTATTACCCCAGCCGTCGCCAGCACACGCCGGCTTTCGCCTTGCTCGTGGAGGCGCTGCGCTACCGGGGCTGACGGGCCGGCGGATCACTTGCCGCACGCGGCGGCCCGCGCGAGCAGGAAAGCACGCTCGCGCTGGTTGCGGGTGAGGCCGGCCGCCCGCTCGAACTCCACCCCGGCCTCGGCCAGCCGCCCGGCCCGAAACAGGAAATCGCCCGTGGCGGCCGGCAGCGGCGCGTAGCCGCGCAAGGCTCCCGTCTCGGCGATCGCGGCGACGAGCTGCAAGCCGACCTCGGGGCCGAACGCCATGCTGTGGGCCACGGCCCGGTTCAGGTCGACCACCGGTGACGGCATCACCACGCGCAGGCTGTCGTAGAGTGCGGCCAGCCGCCGCCAGTCCGTATCCTCGCTCCGGCGCGCCCGCGCGTGGCAGGCGGCCAGCGCCGCCTGCAGCGCGTAGGGTCCGTCCGCACCGCCCAACGCCTCGGCACGACGCAAAGCGGCGAGGCCGCGGCGGATCAGGAGCTGATCCCAGCGGGCGCGGTCCTGCTCGGTCAGTGGCACCAGGGAGCCGTCCGCGGCCGTGCGTGCGGTCAACCGCGAGGCCTGGAGTTCCATCAGCGCGAGCAGCCCGAAGACCTCGGGTTCGTCGGGGGCCAGCCCGGTGAGGATGCGGCCCAGGCGCTGCGCCTCGGCGCACAGGGCGGGGCGGACCAGATGGGCGCCGGTGGTCGCGGCGTAGCCCTCGTTGAAGATCAGGTAGACGACCTCGAGCACGGATGCGAGACGCCGGGCCCGCTCGACACCGCTGGGCACCGCGAAGGTCAGGCCGGCGCCGCCCAGCGTCCTCTTGGCCCGGACGATGCGTTGGGCGATGGTCGCCTCGGCACAGAGGAAGGCACGCGCGATCTCCTCGGTCGTCAGCCCGCCGATCAGGCGCAGGGTCAAGGCGACGCGCGCCTCCATGGACAGGATCGGGTGACAGGCGGTGAAGATCAGCCCGAGCAGCGGATCGCCCACATCGTCGTCCATGATGGCCTCGACGGCCTCGAGGCCACGATCGCAGGCGCGCTCCTGCTCCCGCGCGATCTCGGCATGCTTGCGGGCGAGCATCTGCCGGCGACGCAGCCCGTCGATCGCCCGCCGCTTGGCCGCCGCCATCAGCCAGGCGCCGGGATTCCGTGGAATCCCGGCCCGCGGCCACTCGCCCAGCGCGATGACGAGGGCATCCTGCGCCAGCTCCTCGGCGAGGTCGACGTCGCGGACCAGCCGGGCCAGCCCGCCGATGAGCCGCGCCCGTTCGATGCGGAACACCGCCTCGATCGTTCCATGCGCCTCGTCCGCAGACATCTTGCGCGCTCAGCCGCGGCCTTCGACCTTCTCGCGGTTGCGATCGTGCAGGGCAGCGATCTCCGGCGTCAGCGCTTCGCCGAAATCCGCCATGTCGTAGAGCGGCCGGATCTCGATCTCGCTCGGTCCCGGCATCGGGTTGGGGCAGCGCTTCACCCATCCGACCGCCTCGGCCATGTCCTTGACTTCCCACAGCCAGAAGCCCGCGACCAGCTCGCGGGTCTCGGCGAAGGGGCCGTCGATCACCGTGCGCGCGGGGCCGTCGAAAACCACGCGCTTGCCGTCCGCAGACGGGCGCAGGCCCTCACCGGCGAGCATGACACCGGCAGCGACCAGCTCCTCGTTGAACCTGCCCATGGCCTCGAGCAGTTCGGTCGACGGCATCACACCCGCCTCGCTGTCCGCCGTCGCCTTGACCAGCACCATCACGCGCATCGTCCAGTTTCCCTTCTGCTCGGCGCGGCCAAGAGCCGCGATGTCCAGACGACGATCGAGCTTCGGTCGGATCGACATGGCGGCAAGATTTTTTTGCACAGAAACTTGCCGCTGCGCGGGATGTCGACGTCACGCCCCGGGCAGCGGCGTCCCAGCGTGAGGTTTCACGCGCTTGCGGCCTGATGCTGGGCTTCGCCCGGACCCAGGCGCTGCCGGAAGAAGTCGCGCACGGCCTCCACCGCCTGCTCGAGCTCCAGCAACAGCTCGGACGAGGGGCCACTTTCCTCGGCGGCCTTGGCGAAGCGGGCGACCTCGACGGCGCCGAGATTGGCGCTGGCGCCCTTGAGCGAGTGGGCCGGACCGCGCCAGTCCGCACCCGAGGCGAGATGCGCCCGCATCTCGCCCAGATAGAGCGTGGCCGTTGCCAGATAGAGCGCGCTGAGTTCGCGCTCCAGGTGCAGATCACCGGTGGTGAACGACGTCAGGCGATCGAGGGCGATGGGCAGAGGGCGCGGCGAGGGCATCGACGTTCCCGGCTCCGGAGGCAGGCGATGGATCAGGTCGCGGACGCACGATACCAGGCGGCCGATCGAAAGCGGTTTCGGCAGGTAGCCTTCGAGCCGTGCCTCGCGGCAATTGTCGAGCGCACGCTCGGGGTCCCAGGCATCACCGAACAGGAGGATGGGCATGGCGCCGACGGGTCCCGGGCTCGCCCGCAGCCGCCGGGCCAGGGTCAGGCCGGGAAGATCGGGTAGATGCAGGGCGACCAGGGCCAGCGCGAAGCGGGCTCGTGCCAGTGCCTGCAGCGCCTCCTGCCCACCGCCGACGCAGGTCACGCTGTAGTCCAGCCGGCTCAGCACCATTGCCATGAGGCCGCGACTCAACGCCGGATCACCCACGATCAACAATCGCCGCGACCCCATCGCGTTGCCCTGACCGCCCATCCCACCGCGTCTCGCGCATTACGTGTATTATGGTGCAATTACTCACGTATTAGTTTCATAGGTCAAGAGAAATCGTCTGGCGTGCCTACGCCGGTACCTGTCGCCAAGCGACCGCGGCCCGGGCTGCGAGCTTGGCGTTGTCCAGGACGAGGGCCTCGTTCAGCCCGACCGTGCGGCCGCCGCTGCGCCGTGCCAACTCGGCCAGCAGGAACGGTGTCTCGTCCTTACCGACGATGCCTCCCGCCCGTGCTGCGGCCAACGCGTCGCCGATCAACGCCTCCAGTTCGGCTGTCGCCATCGCCAGTTCCACCGGCGGCGGGTTGGCGACGACGAGCCCGCTCGGCCAGCCCAGGCCGGCTTGGCAGGCGAGCAGGGCGGCGATCTCGGCGACGCTGTCCACGCGCGGCACCGGCAGGCCGCTCGCCCGCGCGTAGAAGGCCGGGAAGCTGTCGCACCGAAAGCCCACGATCGGGACGCCCAGCGATTCGAGCACTTCCAGCGTGCGCGGCAGGTCGAGAATGATCTTGGCGCCGCTGCAGAACACCGCGACGCGGCTGCGGGCGAGCTCGGACAGGTCGGCCGAGACGTCGAGGCTGCTCTCGCCGCCGCGGTGCACGCCGCCGATGCCGCCGGTTGCCATGATGTGGATGCCGTGCTGGGCGGCGATCCGGATGGTGGCCGCCACGGTGGTGGCCCCGAGGCGGCGTTGCGCCAGCACCAGCGGCAGATCGCGGGGCGAGCATTTCACCACGCCGTCGGCGTTCGCCAGCCGTTCCAGCGTGGCCGGGTCCAGGCCGACCCGGATGGTGCCGTCGACGAGCGCGATCGTGGCCGGCGCCGCGCCTTCCGCGCGGACCGCGGCCTCGACCGCGAGCGCGAGCGCGAGGTTGCGCGGCCGGGGCAGGCCGTGACAGATCAGCGTCGATTCGAGGGCGACCACGGGCCGTCCCGCGGCCAGGGCGTCAGCGAGCGAGGGCTCGATCTCGACCAGCATGCGGCCTCCTTAAGGTCGATTGTGCGTCGGCGCACGGCGCACCATCTATCGCGGGCGGCTCGCGGCGAGGCGGCCTGACTACTCCCATCGGATGGAGCGATGCACAAGGAACTCGATCAACACGCTGCCCTGGTGCAGACCATGGTCCTGGTCTCGGCCGCCGAAGGACGCATGTCCGACCGCGAGCTTGACGTGATGGGCCGCATCGTCCGTCACCTGCCGGTGTTCGCCAGTTTCGATCCCGACCGGATCATCGCGATCGGCAACGAGGTCGCGGAGCTGCTGACCCGGGACGACGGACTCGACGTGGCGCTGGAGCATATCGCCGAGGCCCTGCCGGGGCCGCTGCGCGAGACCGCCTACGCGCTCGCCTGCGACGTCGCCGCCGCTGACGGGCGTCCGGCCGACGTCGAGCTGCGCATGCTCGAGATGATCCGCCATCGGTTCCATCTCGACCGGCTGGTGGCCTCGGCGATCGAGCGGGCGGCCCAGGCGCGCCATCGGACGCTCTGACGCGCGCGATGGGCACGGAGGCCGATGGCATCCTGCTGCCGCCCGCGGCCATGGCCGCGGTGGACAAGGCCGCCATCGCCGGCGGCCGCCCGGGCCCCTGGCTCATGGAGAATGCCGGGCGAGCCGTGACCCGCGCCATCACTGGGCGCTTCCGGCCGCAGCCGGTCGTCGTGCTCTGCGGGCCGGGCAACAATGGCGGCGACGGCTACGTCGTGGCCCGGCTGCTGCAACGTGCGGGCTGGCCGGTGCGGGTGGCGAGCTTGGTGCCGACGGACGGCCTGCGCGGCGATGCCGCCTGGGCGGCGGCGGGCTGGTCGGGGCCGGTCGAGGTCGCGACCTCGGCCGGCCTGGGCGGGGCGGGGCTCGTCGTCGACGCGCTGTTCGGTGCCGGGCTGGCCAGACCGCTCGACGGCGTGGCCCTGGACCTCATCGAGAGCCTGGCCCGCCTGGATGCGCCGGTGGTCGCCATCGACGTCCCTTCCGGTGTGGACGGTGCGAGCGGGGCCGTGCTCGGTGCGGCGCCGACCGCCCGTCTCACCGTCACCTTCTGCCGGCTCAAACCGGGGCATCTGCTGCTGCCGGGCCGGCTGCGCTGCGGCGAGACCGTGCTCGCCGACATCGGCATTCCCGACCGCATCGTGGCCGAGGTCGATCTCGGCCTGCGCGTCAACGATCCCCGGCTGTGGCGGCATCTGCTGCCGCAACGGAACGAGGAGAGCCACAAATACCGGTTCGGGCACGCGCTCGTCGTGGGTGGTCCCGCCGAGACCACCGGCGCCGCGCGGCTCGCGGCGACGGCGGCGCTGCGCGTCGGCGCCGGCCTTGTGAGCGTCGCCTGCACCCCCGAGGCACTCGCGGCGTATGCCGTGCATCTGACCACGGTGATGACCAAGCCCGTGGCGGACGAAACGGCACTGCGGGCACTGTTGCATGACAGGCGCTTTACCGGCCTGCTGATCGGGCCGGGCGCCGGCGTGGGCGAGCGCACGCGTGGCCTGGTGAACGCGGTGCTCGCGGCGAACCGCGCCACCGTGCTCGATGCCGATGCGCTGACGAGCTTTGCCGAGCGCCGGCCGGAGCTGCTGGACATCCTGCGCCCCGACTGCGTGCTGACGCCGCATGATGGCGAGTTCGCCCGGCTGTTCGACGTCCAGGGCAGCCGCCTGGACCGCGCCCGCGCCGCGAGCCGTGCCTGCAACGCCGTCGTGCTGCTCAAGGGCGGCGATACCGTCGTGGCCGCACCGGACGGCCGGGCGGCCATTCAGGCCGATGCGCCGCCGGCGTTGGCCACGGCTGGAACCGGCGACGTGCTGGCCGGGCTGCTGGTGGGCCTGCTCGCCCAGGGCGTGCCGGCGTTCGAGGCCGCGGCCGCAGCGGTGTGGCTGCACGCGGCGGCCGCGAGGCTTGCCGGACCTGGTCTGATCGCGGAGGAGTTGAGCGGCCATATCGCAGCCGCGCTGAACACCTTGCATTGAGCGCTCCCGGCGTAGCTGCCGATTGCGCCGTGGCCGGAATTTCCGGCTATGGAGACGGAACGGCCGAGGCCACGCTCGGGGTCGCAAGGACGGATTGGCGCTTGCTGGAAGACCAGGACCTGCGTCTGCTGCTCGACGGTGCACCGGCTGCGGTGCTGATCCTGCAACGGGCCGATCCCGGGCGCCCGGCGCCGACGATTCGTTTCGCCAACCGCGCCTTCGCCGCGCTGACCGGCCTTGCCGTCGACGCGCTCAGTGGGCGCAGCCTGGGCATGCTGCGCAGCGTCGTCGAGGCCAACGAGGCCTTCGCCCAGCTCCTGGCGGCCTCGCTGGCCGGCGAGGCCTTCGCCGAGCGGCTGCGGCTGCGGCCGCTGGCCGGCCCGCCGCTGGCCGTGGCGGCACGCGGGCAGGCCCTGCGCCCCGATGCCGGGCATTATGCGATCTGGCTCGAAGCGGGGCCGGGTGGCACCACCCTGCCGGCGCCCGGCGACACGCTGCGCCTGCTGGCCGGGATCAGCCGGGACTGCATCTACGAACTCGCCGTCGACGTGGACTGCCGGCTGCGGCTGGCCTGGGCGGATCCGCGTCTCGTCGAGCTGACGGGCTATCAGGCGGACGAGCTGCAGGCCATGGGCGGCTTCTTCGGCCTCGTCGCCGCCGCCGACCTGGACGGCCTGCAGCGCCGCAACCAGGGCCTGCTCGCCGGCCAGCCCGGTTCCCTGCGCTACCGCCTGCGGCGCAAGAGCGGGGAACTGCGCTGGGTGCAGGACACGGCGCGGGTCGAGCGCTGGCACGACAGCGACACGGTCGGCCGGGTGATCGGCGCTCTGGCCGAGGTCGCCGGCGACTGGTCGACGACGCTGCCGGTGGCCGTGCTGGAGCGCGAGGCGGCCCTTCTGGCCGAGATCGCGCAGGCCTGCGTCGCCCTGCTCGACGTGCACGGGCGCATCGTCTGGGCGAGCGACCGGCCGCCGGAGCCGCTCGGGCGGCGGCTGCGCGAGCATATGGGGCAGTTGCTGGCCGCCTTCCTGCCGCTGAAGCTCGTCGATTCCTGGCTCGACTGGCTCGATGCCGCCACCGCGGCCCGCGCGCCGATCCGCTGTCGGCTGGGCTGGCTCGACCCGCGAGGCGAGCAGGAGGTCGAGGCCTACCTGACGGCCGTCGGCGCCGAGCTCGTGCAGATCGTGACCTGGCCGACGCCGGTCCAAAGCCGCGCGCCGCTGCCGGAACGGGCCTTGGCCGAGACGCCGCCGGGACTGGCGGAGAATCGTGCTGACGTGCCGGCGTTCGAGCCCCGCCGGGCGGACGAGCGCGACCCGGCGGCAGCGAACGGCGGCGAGCCCTGGCTGAGCGCGGTGATGAACAGCGTCGCCGACGGGATCGTGCTGCTCGATCCCGATGGGATCATCACCTGGCTGTCCCGCTCGGCCGAGGTGATCTTCGGCTGCCCGCGCGACGTGGCGACCGGCGCCGGGATCGATCTGTTGCTGCCGCTTGCGGGCGAACCCGGGGCCAGCCTGTCCGAACGGCTCGCCATCCGCGCGACCTCGCGCACGCAGCCCCTCGAGCTGACGATCCGGCGCCGATCCGGCGAGCTGGTTCCGGTCGAGGTCGAGAGCAGCGTGGTCGAGCAGCGCGGCCGGCCGATGATCGTTCTGGTCGTGCGCGACCTCACCGGGCGGCGGCAGACCGAGGAGACCCTGCGCAGCCTCGCTTACCACGACCCGTTGACCGGCCTGCCGAACCGGCTGCTGTTCCATGATCGGCTGGCCCAGGCGATCGAACGGGCGAGGCGGGCGCGCCAGCTGCTGACGGTGATGCTGGTCGACCTCGACCGCTTCAAGCTGATCAACGATTCGCTGGGTCTGGAGACCGGCGATCAGATCATCAAGGGCGTGGCCGACCGGCTGGTCGGGACGCTGCGCAAGAGCGACACCGTCGCTCGACTCGGCGGCGACGAGTTCATGCTGCTGCTGCTCGGCACCAACGGGGCCGAGGCCGCGGCCAAGGTGGCGCAGAAGGTGCTGGAGGCGCTGCGGCCGCCGCTGCAGGTCGATGCGCACGAGCTGACCACCAGCGCCAGCATCGGCATCGCACTGTTTCCGCACGATGGCGACGATGCGGACAGCCTGATCAAGAACGCGGACAACGCGCTGAGCCGGGCCAAGGAGCAGGGGCGCAACCACTACCAGTTCTACACCGACGACATGAACGCCGCGGCGTTCGAGCGGCTGATGCTGGAGAGCCGCTTGCGCCGGGCGCTCGAGCAGGGCGAGTTCGTGATCCACTACCAGCCCAAGGTCAGCCTGGCCGACGGGGCGGTCCTCGGCGTCGAGGCGCTGCTGCGCTGGTTCCACCCGGATCACGGGCTGGTGCCGCCGGCGGAGTTCATCCCGCTGGCCGAGGAGACCGGGCTGATCGTGCCGATCGGGGCCTGGGTGCTGCGCACCGCCTGCGCCCAGGTCCGGCGCTGGCACCGGCTCGGCCATCCCAAGCTCGAGCTCGCGGTCAACCTGTCCGCGCGCCAGTTCCAGGAGAAGGATCTGGTCGCGACGATCGCCGCGGCGGTGGAGGAATCGGGCATGCCGGCGGCCCTGCTCGAGCTCGAGCTGACCGAGAGCGTGATCATGCGCGATGCGCCCGAGGCGGCGCGCCGGCTGAAGGAATTGACGGCCCTGGGCATCCGGCTCGCCGTCGACGACTTCGGCACCGGCTATTCCTCGCTCGGCTACCTGCGCGCCTTTCCGATCAGCTCGCTCAAGATCGACCGTTCGTTCGTGCGCGACGTCGACCGCGACCCGAACAGCGCCGCCCTGGCGCAGGCGATCATCGCGCTCGCCTCGAGCCTGAAGCTGAAGGTGGTGGCCGAAGGCGTGGAGACGCGCGAGCAGCTCGACATCCTGCGGCGCTGCGGCTGCCAGGAGCTGCAGGGCTTCGTCTTCAGCCGGCCGCTGCCGCCCGACGATGTCCTCGCGCTGCTGGAGCAGGGCCGGCGGCTGCCGCTCTAGCCGGGGCTCAGCCCTCGATCTTGCTCCCGTTGGATCGGGCCGGCTGGCAGCGGTCCAGCGAACCTTCGGCGCAGATCGTGCTGCCGTCGGTCCAGCGCGCGCCGGAGAAATCGGTGCGCAGCAGGTCCGCCCCGTCCAGGGTGGCGCCGGTCAGGTCGGCGCCGCGCAGGTTGGCCTGGAACAGCCGCGCGGCGCGCAGGCTCGCACCGTTCAGCTTCGCCCCGCTCAGATCGGCGCTGGTGAAGTCGACCTGGACGAGATCGGCCCCGCTCAGGTCGGTGCCGACGAGCGTCGCCGAGACGAACTTCGCCCGCCGCGCCTGCACCTGGCTCAGGTTGGCACCGCTGAGATCGGCCCGCTTGAACGAGGCGTCGCGCAGATCGGCCTTGCTCAGGTCGACCCGGCTCAGATTCTCCTCGTCGAGCAGGCAGCGCCGCCAAGTGGCGCCCGGAGCGGCGGCATCGGTGCAGGATGCCATGGCCACGTCGCTGGCGAGGAGCATCGCCGTCACGCCGATCAGAAGCCCGAGTGGCCGCGGCATCGCCGGATCATCCTTTCTCGAAGATCTGCATGAAGCTGCTGCGCAGAGCGGCGTCGAGATCGGCGAAGCTGGCCGGCACGCCCAGCGCGTGCAGCGAGGTCACGCCATGCTCGCTGATCCCGCAGGGAACGATGCCCTGGAAGTGGGAGAGCTCGGGGCAGAGATTGATGGCGAGCCCGTGATAGCTGACCCAGCGGCGCACGCGCACGCCGATGGCGCCGATCTTGGCCTCGCCGCCGCCCGGCTGGACCACCCAGATGCCGACACGGCCGGCGCGTCGTTCGCCGTGGATGCCGAACTCGGCCAGCGCGCGGATCGCCAGCTCCTCGAGCTGATGCACGTAGCGCCGGATGTCGCCGCCGCGGCGCTTCAGGTCGAGCTGGACGTAGACGATGCGCTGGCCGGGGCCGTGGTAGGTGTACCTGCCGCCACGGCCGGCGCTGTAGACCGGAAAGCGGGCCGGGTCCAAGAGCTCCTCGACCGCGGCACTGGTCCCGGCGGTGTAGAGGGGCGGATGCTCAAGCAGCCAGACGAGCTCGGGCTCGCCGCGGTCGCGGATTCCGACCACGCGTTGCTCCATCGCCGCCAGCGCCTCGGGATAGGGTACGAGCGTCTCGCTGGTGCGCCATTCGACGGCGTCGATGCCGGGCTCTTGCAATGCCGATCCTTCTTTGTTACTTCGCGCGGGCCGGTGGGTACCCCCGCCGAACGTCACATAATGCGGTCGTGGCGGAATTGGTAGACGCGCCAGGTTGAGGGCCTGGTGGCCGAAAGGCCGTGGAAGTTCGAGTCTTCTCGACCGCACCATGACGACCGGCTTGCCCGGTGGATCAGCATCGACCGTGCCCGTGTCGGCTTTGATCCCGACCGCGGCGCTTCCATGCCAGTGTCATCATCGAACCGCGATGCGCCGGCTCCGAGCTTGGGGCCGGGCGGCGTCTGGGCCACCCGGCCGAGCTTGGCCTATTTCAGCGCCGCCATCATCTCCTCGGCGTCCGCCGCGCCGAACTGCTGCTTGAACTGCGCGCGTACCGGCTCGGTCATCTGCCGCAGCTTGGCCATCTCGGGGTCGGGCAGGGTGGTCACCTCCATGCCCTCGCTCTTCAGCTTGTCCAGCGCCTCGGCGGCATAGGCGCGAATGGTCGCACGCTCGAAGGCCGTGGCCTCCTTTGCCGCCTCGCCGATGAGCTGCTGCTCGTCGGGCGAGAGCTTGTCCCAGAACTTCTTGCTCATCAACAACGCCCACACGCTGTAGATGTGGTTGGAGAGCACCGCGTGGTCCTGCACCTCGTAGAACTTGGACGCGAGGATGGTCGCGAGAGGATTCTCCTGGCCGTCGACGACGCCGGTCTCCAGGGCCGAGTAGACCTCCGGGAACGGCATCGGCTGTGCCGACGCGCCCAGGGCCGAGAACGTCTCGATGAACAGCGGGTTCTGGATCACGCGCAGCTTGAGGCCGGCGAAGTCCTCGGCCGTGTCGATCGCCCGGCGATTGTTCGTCACCTGCCGGAAGCCGTTCTCCCAGAAGCCGAGGCCGACCAAGCCCGTCTGCGGCAGCTTGGCCAGCAGCTTCTGGCCGAACGGGCCGTCCAGCAGGGCATCGGCCTGCTCGCTCGTCCCGATCACGAACGGCAGGTTGATCAGCCCGAACGGCTCCAGGCCGGCGATGCCGACCAGGGTCGAGGTGTCGGGCACCGTCATCTCGAGCGTGCCGCCCTGCAGGGACGAGATCATGGTGACGTCGTTGCCGAGCGTGCCGCCGGGGAACAGCTTGACGGTCAACTTGCCGTCGCTCTTCTCCTTGAGCACCTCGCCGAACTTGCGCACCGCCTGGGCCTGCGGATGATCGGTGGTGAGGCCGATGCCGACCTTGATCGTGCGCTCGTTGATGTCCGCCGCCCATGCCGCCGGTATCGCCACCAGCCCGACGGCCAGCGTTGCCGCAATCTGCCATGATCTCATCGTAACCTCCTTCTGTCGAATGACGCTCATGTATCGGTCGAGCTCGACCCGCAGGCCGGGCTTCAGACACTGCTGGTCAGCCCGCCGTCGACATAGATGACCTGACCGTTGACGAAATCGGCGGCCGAAGAGGCCAGGAAGACGGCGGCGCCGACCAGATCCTCGACCTTGCCCCAGCGCCGTGCCGGCGTGCGCTCGATCAGCCAGGCGGAGAATTTCGCATCCTCGACCAGGGCGCGGTTGAGCTCGGTGGCGAAATAGCCCGGCCCGAGCCCGTTCACCTGGATGTTGTGCTTGGCCCAGTCAGCGCACATGCCTTTGGTCAGCATCTTCACCGCTCCCTTGGTCGCAGCATAGGGGGCGATGCCGGGGCGGGCCAGTTCGCTCTGCACCGAGCAGAGGTTGATGATCTTGCCGCGGCCGCGGGCGATCATGCCGCGGGCGACCGCCTGCGCCACGAAGAACACGCTGTCGAGGTTGCTGCGGACGATCTCGCGCCAAGTCTCGATCGGGAAATTCTCGAGCGGCGCCCGGCGCTGGATGCCGGCATTGTTCACCAGGATGTCGATCGCGCCGCCGTCGCGCTCGATGGTCTCGATGCCGGCGGCGACCGCGCCGGGGTCGGTGACGTCGAACGCGGCGGTCGCCACCGTGTGGCCGTCGCGGCGCAGCTCGGCCGCCACCGCTTCCAGCCGGCCGGGATCGCGCCCGTTGACGACGACGGCGGCACCGGCGGCCGCCAGCCCGCGGGCCAGGGTCAGGCCGATGCCGCGCGCCGAGCCGGTGACGAGGGCGCGCCGGCCGCTGAGGTCGAACAAGGACGTGCTCATGCCGCTCCTTCCTGGATCAGGATCAGACGACCGTGGTCAACAATGGCCGGCCGGCGAAATGCGCGGCGAGATTGTCGGTCACCAGCCGGCCCATGGCCTCGCGGGTCTCGTGGGTGGCGCTCGCCTGATGCGGCTCGAGCACGACCTGGTCCAGCGCGAACAGCGCCTCGGGCACATGCGGCTCGTTCTGGAACGCGTCGAGCCCGGCGCCGCCGAGCCGGCCATCGAGCAGGGCCTCGACCAGCGCCTGCTCGTCGACGAT
This sequence comes from Geminicoccaceae bacterium, assembly GCA_039808865.1. Lineage (GTDB taxonomy): Bacteria > Pseudomonadota > Alphaproteobacteria > Geminicoccales > Geminicoccaceae > Benzoatithermus. The sequence continues at coordinate 75,322 of JBDHTW010000003.1, read as the reverse complement.
CGAGCCACGGGCGACGTTGACCAGGATGCCCTTTGCGCCCAGCGCGTCCATGACCGCGCGGTCGACCAGATGCCGCGACCCGGCGCCGCCCGAGGCCGCGACGACCAGGATGTCGCTGTCGCGGGCCAGCGAGCGCAGGGAGGGCTCGAACCGGTACGGCACGTCCTCGAACGCGCGCTGGTCGTGGTAGCTGATCGCCATGTCGAAGCCGCCGGCGCGCTTGGCGATGGCCCGGCCGATCCGTCCGAGGCCGACGATGCCCAGCCGCTTGCCGGTCATCTTGCTGCCCAGCGCGAACTTGCCCTTGCCCCATGCTCCCGCGCGCACGAACCGGTCGCCGAGGCACAGCTTGCGCAGCACGGCGAGCATCAGCCCGACGGCGAGGTCGGCCACGTCGTCGGTCAGCACGTCGGGCGTGTTGGTCACGCGCACGCCGCGGCTGCGGCACAGCTCGAGATCGACCGCGTCCGTGCCGACACCGTTGATCGTGATGATCTCGAGCTGCGGCAGGGCCTCGATCAGGGCCGGCGCCGCGCCGGTGCCGCCGCCGGTGACGATGGCCCGGATGCCGGCGCGAGCCGCCGCCGGCAGCCCGTCGAGATCGGCGCGGCCGGCGAGGCGATGCACGTCGTAGTGCTCGGCCAGCGTCGCCTCGACGCTCGGCAGCATGGATTCGATCTGAATGATCGCGGGCTTCATGAAGACATGTCCTGGCGATATGGGGTCGGCATCAGTGGGTGAGGATCTGGCCGAGGAAGGCGCGCGTGCGTTCGGAGCGCGGGCTGGCGAAGAAGGTCTCCGGCTCGGCCTCCTCGACGATCTCGCCCTTGTCCATGAAGATGACCCGATGGGCGACGCTGCGCGCGAAACCCATCTCGTGCGTCACGCAGAGCATGGTCATCCCGTCCTCGGCGAGGCCGATCATGGTATCCAGCACCTCCTTGACCATCTCCGGGTCGAGGGCCGAGGTCGGCTCGTCGAACAGCATAACCTTGGGTTGCATGCACAGCGCCCGGGCGATCGCTACCCGCTGCTGCTGGCCACCCGAGAGCTGGCCCGGATACTTGCCGGCCTGCTCCGGGATGCGGACCCGCGTCAGGTACTTCATGGCCGTGGCCTCGGCATCGGCCTTGGCCATGCCGCGGACCTTCATCGGCGCCAGCATGCAATTTTGCAGGATGGTCAGGTGCGGAAACAGGTTGAACGACTGGAACACCATGCCGACCTCGCGTCGGACCGCGTCCAGGTTCTTGCTGCCGGCGCCGAGCTCCATGCCGTCGACGACGAGCTTGCCCTTCTGATGGTGCTCGAGCTGGTTGATGCAGCGGATCAACGTCGACTTGCCGGAGCCCGACGGCCCGCAGATCACGATGCGTTCGCCTTTGCGGACCTGCAGGTTGATGTTCCGCAGGACGTGGAAGTCGTGATAATACTTATCGAGACTTTCCATGGTGATGATGACGTCGGGCGAGGGTTTCGCTGCGGCGGCTGCCGGGACGCTGGCCATGACCTTGTTCCTGATCGGGCGGGATGGCGGGGGCACGGTGGCCCCCTGGGTGCACGGGGTGGAGCCGGCGCTCAGAATACCGGCATCTCGGGCATCGGCTGGCCGAGCCACTTCTGGTAGATCGCGCCCAGCTCGCCATTGTTCTTGACGAAATAGAGGAAAGTATTGACCCACTGCAGCAGGTCGGAGCTGCCGCGGCGCAGGGCGATGCCGTTGTACTGGTGGCGCAGCACGAGCTTCGATTCGTAGGCCGCGCCCGGGTCCATGTCCTGGATCTGCTTGCCGACCACCGTGTTGACCCCGATCACGTCGATCTGGCCGGACAGCAGCGCCTGGGCGGTGGTCGCGTCGTCGTCGAAGCGCATGATCTCGGTGCCTTCCGGCGCGATGGCGGTCACCGCCGTGTCCTGCGTGCTGGCCCGGGCGACGCCGACCTTGAGGCTCTTCAAATCCTCCGGCGCCGCCAGCTTGGTCGCCTGGGGCGCCATCAGGACGATGTCGAGGTTGCTGTAGGGGTTGGAGAACTGCACCTGCTTCGCGCGCTCGGGCGTGATGCCGAAAGTCGCCACCAGCAGGTCCACCTTGTTGGTCAGCAGGTAGGGGATGCGGTTCGGGCCGGTGACCGGGACCAGCTCGAGCTCGACCCCGAGATACTTCGCCATCAGCGCCGCGACGTCGATGTCGTAGCCTTCGGGCTTGTTCTCGGTGTTGGCCACGCCGAACGGCGGCAGATCCACCAGCACGCCGACCTGCAGCTTCTTCTTGCTCAGGATGTCGTCGATGCTCTGCGCCTCGGCCGGGGCTGCGGCAGCCCCGGCGACGAGCGCGGCGAGACCGACGACGGCGAGCGCGCGGCGGGTGAGGGCGGTGAAGGTGCGCAAATGCATGGTAGCCTCCGCGTGGCCTTGTTCAGAAGGGACGCTTGCTGCCGAGCCCGGCCACAAAGGCTGGCAGGCGTGTCAGAACGAAACGGTGCGGCTCAACGCGCCACGGTGCCGAAGCGGCGCTCGAGATGCCTGCTCAGCACCGAAAGCGGCCAGCAGAGCACGAAGTAGATCGCGGCGACGATGCCGAAGACGAGAAACGGGCGGAACGTCGCGTTGTTGATGATCTGGCCGGCGCGGGTGAGTTCGACGAAGCCGATGATCGAGGCGAGCGAGGTGCTCTTCACGAGCAGGACCAGGAAACCCACGGTCGGGGCCACGGCGATCTTGGCGGCCTGCGGCAGGATGACGTAGCGCATCCTGTCGCCATAGTGCAGGCCCAGCGCCGTCGACGCCTCCCACTGGCCCTTCGGGATGGCCTGGATGCAGCCGCGCCAGATCTCGCCGAGGAAGGCTGCGGCGTTGAGGGTGAGGCCGAGCGCCGCCGCGAGCAGCGGATCGATGCTGCCGCCGAGGATGCTCGCCCCGAAGAAGACCAGGAAGAGCTGCATCAGCAGCGGGGTGCCCTGGAAGATCTGGATGTAGCCGGTGGCGAGGCGGCGCAGCCACGGCCAGGCCGAGGTGCGTGCCAGGGCGACGAACAGGCCGGCGATGCCGCCGCCGATGAACGCGATCAGGGACAGGAGCAGCGTCCAACGCACGGCGAACAGCAGGAACAGGAACTCGTTGCTGGTGAACTGGCGGATCATGGCGGGCCTCCCTCAGCGCCGGTCCTGCCGTGCGAACACGGCGCGGTAGATGCCGGCGAAGACCGCCGAGAACATCAACGACATCGCGAGATACATCGCCGTCACGACGAGGTAGATCTCGAAGCTGCGGAAGGTCTTGGCCTGCAGGTTGTTGGCGACGGCGGCCAGCTCCTGCGCCGAGATGGCGGAGACGACGCTCGAGCTCAGCATGAGCAGGATGAACTGGCTGCACAGTGCCGGATAGACGGTGCGCAGGGCCGGGAACAGGACGACGTAGCGGAAGACCTGCAGCGGCTTGAGCCCGAGCGCCAAGCCGGCCTCGATCTGCCCCTTGTGGATGGTCTCGATTCCGGCACGCACGATCTCCGTCGCGTAGGCACCGATATTGACCACCATCGCGATCAGGGCCGCCTGGTTGGCGCTCATCCGCAGGCCGAGCCGGGGCAGGCCGAAGAAGATGATGAAGATCTGCACCAGGAACGGCGTGTTGCGGATGACCTCGACATAGACGTCGACCAGCCAGCGGACCGGTCGCGGACCCATCGTCTTGCCGAGCGCTCCGAAGATGGCGACGATCAGGCCCAGCGCCATGGCGCTGGCGGATAGCTGGATGGTCAGCCAGGCGCCCCAAAGCAGGTCGGGCCATGCGGCGAAGACTTCGCCGAACTGAAAGACGTAGTTCATGATGGTCAGCCCTCGACGCCGGCCGGCGCGGCGGGTCGGCGCAGCGGAGGCTTGGGGAAGGCGCTGGCGATCGAATTCCGGGGAACGTGCCGGGTCGACATGGCGTGTGATCCCTGATGACGATGGTTGTCGCTCTCGTCGCCCGGGGTGAACGTCGCTGCCGGGCAGGAGTGGCTAGGGGTGGAACGGGCGGCGCACGGCGCCTAGGCGATGCGCACCGGGCGGTCGGCGCCAGCCGGCGCGCGGCAGGATTCGCGCACGATCAGCCGCGGCGGCAGGATCACCTGCTCCGCCGGGCGGGTGGAATTCTCCAAACGGCGCAGCAGCAGGCGCGCCGCCTCCTCGCCGACGCGGCGCGGATCGGTCGCGATCGTGGTCAAGGCGGGCCTGGACAGCACTGCCTCGTCGACGTCGTCGCAGCCGATCACGGCCATGTCCGTGCCTGGCCGCAGGCCACGGTCCGTGAGGCCCAGCATGACACCGAAGGCCACGATGTCGTTGTAGCAGACGACCGCCGTCGGATGCGGTGGCGGGCCGTCGAGCAGCTCCTGGACGGCCTGGGCCGCGGCCGCCCGGGTGATCGGGCACGGCACCATGGCCGCCGGCATCAGGCCGTGCCGCTTCAGTGCGGCGCGAAAGCCGGCCTTGCGCTCCGCCAGGGGGGCGATCCGGCGGCTGCCGCCAACAAAGGCGATATGGCGATGACCCAGTCCGATCAGGTGCTCGGTGGCGAGTTCGACGCCGAGCCGATAGTCGGGCCCGACATAGTCGCCGGTAAATCCCTCGATCCGGCGCAACGCCAGCACGCAGGGCAGGGCGCTGCAGTTCGCCTCGCGCAACACGTCGGCGCCGGTGCCTTCCGCCGCGCAGAGCAGCACGCCGTCGACGCCCTGCTCGTGCATGCGGGTCAGAAAGCGCTTCTGGCGCTCGGGCTGCTCGGCCGTGTTGCCCATGAACGCGACGTAGCCGGACCGGTCCAGGATCTCGTCCACGCCGGCGGTGAGCTGGGCGTAGAACGGGTTGGTGATCTCGCAGACGACGAAGCCGACCGTGCGCGAGCTGCCGCTGCGCAGGTTGGCGGCATGGCGGTTGTAGACATAGCCCAGCTCCGCCATCGCGGCCTGGACCCGGGCGCGGGTCTCCGGTGCCACGAGCGGGCTCGAGCGCAGAACGAGCGACACCGTCGAGCGCGATACCTCGGCGAGGGCCGCGATGTCGGTGAGAGTGACGCGTCCACTGCGCTGATCGGAGCCTTGAGATGGCGGCATAGATCGATCCAAAACACGGGCGGTGGGTTAGCCTCGCTTCTTGGCGTCTTTCTCAGGCAATTTCACGCTCGCGTCAACAAGTTTTTTAGATCGATCTAACAATTCTGCGAAATGCTCGGGGTCAGCGCGGCTTGGCACGGATCGATGCCGGACCGCCCGGAACCGTGATACGCACCCCGGTGTCGCGCAATGCCCCGTCATCCACGGCGAACACCGCCAGCTCATGCTCGACGTTGAATTGCGCGATGACGAACCGGCTGTCCGCCGTGAACACGATGCCCTGGCCGGCTTCGCCACCGGGCAGATCGCCGGCCGGCACGGCCGCGCCGTCGCGGATCGCGAACAGCAGGACGCGCCCCTTGGCTCGCCGGCCGGGATTGTCGACGGCGAGATTCGAGCCGGCCATGGCCTGCACCGCGATCCAGCGGCCGTCCGGCGACAGCGCCACGCCCTCCGGCAGGGCCGGCACCGTCAGATGCTGCACCGCCCGGAACGGCCGCCGGCGGACGTCGATCAGGGTGACGGTATCGACATCGCCGTACAGCCGGCCGGGGTTGCTGAGCCCGGCCAGGCCCACATTGCCGACCACCGCCCAGCCGCCGTCGCGCGAGACGTCGATCGCATAGGGGGCGACACCGGTCGCCACGCGCTCGCGCTCGGTGGTGACCTCGCTGCCGCGCACATCGAGAACCACGATGCCTTGCTCGTCGCGCAGCCCGACCAGGGCCGCCGTGCCATCGGGGGTGAAAGCCACCCCCGAGAGCCGACCGGTGCTCAGCGCGAGCATGGTCTTGAGCGTCACCCTGCCGCCGTCGATCACGAGCACGGCGAGGCTGCCTCCGAGCGTGGCCGCGAGCAGCAGGCGCCCGTCCGGCGCGATCGCCAGACCCTGCGGATGGCAGCCGAGCTCGACCCGCCCGACGACCCGTGGCGGCGCAGCGGCGAGATCGACGAGCTGCAGGAAGGTTCCCGGTACCGTCCTGCCCGCTGCCCGATCGTAGCGGTCGGGGGCGGCCACGATGGCGAGGCGCCCGTCCGGGGTGATCGCCACCGCCTGCGGCGGGCCGGCGATGCTGTGTTCGACCTCGACGGTGGCGACGACGCTGGGCGGAAAGCCGCTCGCGTCGAGCACGGTGAGCGTGTCCGGCCCGGCCGCCTCGGGATAGGTGTCCCGCCCTTCGACCCGCTGGTACTTGGCGTCGTTGGCCGACACGATCAGGTCGGTCGTCGCGGGCGGCGAGCTTGCTGCTGGTGACATCGTTCTGCCTTCCTTGCTGCGGCCCAGCATGGGCAGCCGGTCGATGCGCCGGCAAGGTCCGTATCGATCCAAGGCGGCTGCTCGGCGAGGGTCTGAAACAAGCGGACCCGTGGCGGGGACACGATCGAAACGCGACGGATCTAATGGATCACGCGCGGACCCGACCCGACTAGGACCGGCATCATGCCATCACCCGTCGCCGAACCAGCAGCGCGCTCATGGCGCAGCGCGCCGTACGCGCCGCTTCTCGCCGGCGCCGTGCTCGGCATGGCCTTGCTCGCCGGCCTGGGCGGCTCGACCGTCGGCGCGCCTCCAGCCGGTGCGGCCATGGCCCCGGCAATCGTGCCGGACGCCGGCCGCAGGACCGTCCGGCACCTGGAAGGCGGCATCGTGCGGCGCATCCTGGTGCAAAATGGCAGCACGGTAGTGGCCGGCCAAGGGCTGCTCGAATTCGATGCCACCGTGGCGCGGGCCGGGCACGCGGCCCTGCTGGCCGAGGTGCGGGCCCTGGATGCGACCGAGGCACGGCTGCTGGCCGAGCAAGCCGGCGACCGAACGGTAACCTTTCCGCCCGATCTCCTGGCGGTGGCAGCGGTCGATCCGCTGATGGCCAGGACGCTGGCGGGCGAGCAGGACGCGCTTGCGCGTCGGGTTGCTGCCGCGACCGACGAGCGTGCCGGACTGCAACGGCGCGTCCGTCAGATCGCGGACGAGATCAGGGAGCTTGACGCACAGACCGCGCGTGGGCAGCGGCAACCCGAGCCGATTGCCGAGGAGGTCGACGGCCGCAGCACCATGGCGAGCGATCGTCCGGGGCCTCAGCTATGGTTCCTGACCCGGAACCGCGCCGCCATCGCCCACGCACGCCGGGCGCTGGCCGAAGCCGAGGGGCAGATGCAGGCTCTGGTCGATCGCCAGGCTGCGCGGGTGGCAAGCGAGCTTGGCGAGGTGCGTGCGCGCCGCGCGCCGATCGAGGAGCGTCTGCGGACGAGCGCGGATCGGCTCGCACGAAGCATGGTCCGGGCGCCGATCGCCGGAACGGTGAGCCGCCTGCGCATCCGGGCGCCGGGCGGCATGATCGAGCCGGGCGGTCCGCTGCTCGACATCGTGCCGATCGAGGCCACGCGGGTACCCGTCGGCGTCGGCAGGTTGTCGCCTGTCCGTCCGCGTGCGGCGGCAGACGATGGTTGAGCCAAGAGCCTGCAAGACGGCTTGGTTGGGGCAGGGCACGCGGATGAAAGCCGAAGGCCGCCCTTGCAGGTGGCCCCCGACGTTCTGGGATCGGCCGGCGATCAGGCGGCCTGGCGGTTCAGACCGCTTTCCGCCAGAGAGGTCAGCTTCTTGTCGGTCGCCTTCTCTTCCTCGAGGTTCTGCTGCAGCACCGCGGCGCAATCGTTGCGGCCGAGCTGCTTCGCCCATTCGATCAGGGTGCCGTAGCGGGCGATCTCGTAGTGCTCGACGGCCTGCGCCGCCGCGATCAGGGCCGCGTCGAGGGTCGGCTTGTCGGCCACGTCCCCGGCCACGTCGTCGGCTTCCTCGATGATGCCGTTGATCGCCGGGCAGGTGACGCCCTTGGGCGCATGGCCATGCATCTTGAAGACTTGCTCGAGCCGCTCGATCTGGCCCTGGGTCTCGTGCAGATGCGCCTGGAATCCCTGACGAAGCTGCGGATCGGTGGCCTTGTCGATCATCTTCGGCAGAGCCTTGGTGATCTGATTCTCTGCATAGTAGATGTCTTGCAGCGTATGGACGAAGAGGTCGTCCAGGCTCTGAATGTCTTTCGAGAACAGACCCATGATGTAGCCCTCCTGGGATGCTTGTCACTTCGTCCACGGCCGGAATTCGGCGTCGTGGCGGCAGAGCCAGGACAACGCTGCGTCCACTGGGCGGTTCCACCTCGGCACCGGCCCATCTCTTTTGGGGCATCGCAAGCCGGCGGCGCCGCGGCGGATGGTCGGCCGCCCTGCCTATACGGCAGCTGAGCCGTTCCGGTGCCACCCCGCATCGGACAGGCGCCCCGCTCGAGCGGCCCCGAGAGCAGGCTCAGCAAGGTCGGACCGACCCCGATCCAGACGATGCTCCAGGCCGCGAGCGCACAGGCGATGCCAAGCGCGGCCGTCACCCAGACGGTCGCCGCCGTGGTCGGGTTCAGCACGTCGTGATGCTGCTTGTCACGGAAAATGACCCCGGCTCCGATGAAGCCGACGCCGGCCATGACACCCTGGATGACACCTCGCGGCACGCGGCTCAGCGCATCGGCATGTTCACTTGAGATCACGGTTGAGGCCGATGACCATGCCGACCAGTGCGGCGAGGCCGAGGCGAAGCAGAATGTCCACGGACACGGCCGGTCGGCCCGTGCACCGTGCTGAGAAGGAAGGTTCAGTCGCGACGGCGGTGGACACGCCGGTCGCTCGGCTCACCCCGTGGCGCGCACGGCGCCCGGGCTCCCAGGCACAGACTCCAGACGGAATACGTGGCGAGCGCCGTGGGCAGAACGAAGGTTGAGATCAGCATCGTCAACGGATCATAGGTAAGCATGTTCTTTCGCTTTCCGAGTAATCCGGCCAACCGGCCAAATGCTCTTATGCAATCCGAACAATACAAGAAATGCTCGTCGAGTTCCCTTGTCCGGGCATGCATTGCGTACGTACGGCCGCCGGAGACGATGTCATGACGTTGGGCGGGCTGCCGTGGCGGTGAAGGTCATTCCCACATCTTGCGCATCGTCGCCGCGAGATCGAGCTTCGGCAGCGCCGCGTCTGCTTGGCCGGGCGGCGATGCGTGGTGGCGCGGGACGGCGAGATCGAAATAGCCGAGCAGCGCATTGGGGATGAAGCGCGTGCGCGGCGCGCGGACATGGCGATCGCCGTGCGTGGCTTGTGCGGTGACGTAGAAGCGCTCGGGCTGAAGCAGGCACAGATGGTCGCGCGCCCGGGTCATGGCGACGTAGAGCAGGCGACGTTCCTCCTCGATCCCCTCGGCGTCGCCCGTCGCCATGTCCGAGGGGATGCAGCCGTCGACCAGGTTGAGGATGTACACGGCGCGCCATTCCTGGCCCTTGGCCGAGTGGATCGTCGACAGGATCAGATGGTCCTCGTCCTTGCGCGGCGGCCCGGCGGCGCCGCCGACGGCGTCCGGCGGGTCGAGGGTCAGATCGGTCAGGAAGCGTTCGCGCGACGGCGAGGCCGCGGCGAGACGCTCGAGCTGGTCGAGATCCGCCCGGCGCCCGGCGACGGCATCGTAGCGGTCCGCCAGCAGGGGATCGTAGAAACCACGGACGAGCGCCGGCTGCACGGGCCAGGGCGCCAGCGCCAGTGCCCGCAACAGGCCGACCAGACCCGGCCACAGATCGGCCGCGGCGCGCGGCGGGTGCAGCTCGGCAAGCGCGCCGACGTCGCCGTCGCTCGCCTCCAGCAGCCGGCGCGCGATGCCCGGGCCGATTCCGGGCAGGAGCTGCAGCGCGCGGAAGGCCGCGATCCGGTCGCGCGGATTCTCCGCCCAGCGCAGGAACGCCAGCACGTCCTTGATGTGGGCGGCCTCGAGGAAGCGCAGGCCGCCATACTTGACGTAAGGGATGCGCCGCCGGCCGAGCTCGAGTTCGAGCGCCGCGCTGTGGCTCGCGGTGCGGAACAGCACCGCCTGCTCGCGCAGGGCGAGGCCGGCCTCCCGGTGGGCGAGAACCTGCTCGGCCACCTGCTCGGCTTGGCCCAGATCGTCGCGCACCATGGCGAGAAGCGGCCGCTGCGTCGCGTGCCGGGTCGAGAACAGCTCTTTGGCGTAGCGCTCGGCGGCGAGGCCGATCACGGCATTGGCCGCGGCCAGGATCGGCTGCGTCGAGCGGTAGTTCCGCTCGAGCTTGACCATCTCGGCCGGCGGCGCGAAGCGGCTCGGGAAATCCAGGATGTTGCGCACCGTCGCCGCCCGGAACGCGTAGATGGCCTGCGCGTCGTCGCCGACCACGGTGACACCGCGCCCCTCCGGCTTCAGCGCCAAGAGGATGGCCTCCTGGAGGCGGTTGGTGTCCTGGTACTCGTCGACCAGCAGATGGTCGAACCGCCGGCCCATGTCCGTCGCCAAAGCCGGCGCCTCGAGCATGCGGCTCCACCAGAGCAGGAGATCGTCATAGTCGAGCACGGCTTGCCGCTGCTTGGCCCCGACATAGGCCGCGAACAGCCGCCTGAGCTCGACCGCCCATTCGGCGCACCATGGAAAATGCCGCTGCAGAACGACCTCCAGCGGCGCCTGCGCGTTGACCGCATGCGAGTAGATCGCAAGGCAGGTGGCTTTCTTCGGAAATCGCCGGTCCGTCCGTGCCTGCCCGTGCTCGCTGCGCAGCAGATCCAGCAGATCCGCGGCATCGCTGCGGTCGAGGATGGTGAAGGCCGGATCGAGGCCGATCGCCGGGGCGTACTCGCGCAGCAACCGCGCCCCGACCGCGTGGAAGGTTCCGGCCCAGCCGAGCCGCCCGCCGAAAGCGGCCTCGGCGCCGAGGGCCTGGCCGCAGATCCGCTCCACCCGCCGTACCATGGCCTCGGCGGCGCGACGGGTGAAGGTGAGCAGCAGGATGCGGCCCGGGTCCGCCCCGCGCAGGACGAGGTGCGCCACGCGATGGGCCAGGGTCAGCGTCTTGCCCGAGCCGGCACCGGCGATGATCAGCAGAGGCGGCCCCGGGACGAGCGGCTGCGTGGCGTCGATGCCGGCAAGCACCGCCGCCCGCTGCGCGTCGTTCAAGTCGTCGAGATGGCTCGTCCGCTCCATGCCGGCACCGTTAGCGGCAGCCGGGTGACAGGCAAAGGGGCTCCGGCACCTGACTTCGTGCGCGTAAGGGTACCGGCAGCCGGACGTTGGCCCCACCGCTGCAAAAAAACGATTGACGCCGCATGGGCCACCTCGTTTTGTCGGGCCGGAAAAAAGGGGGGTGCCGGGCATCGATGCCGTCCGCTCGCGACATGTTGCCGTCGGGTCCGCCATCCTGCGCATCCAATGGCCCGGCACGTGCGGCGCAGGGGTCGGGTCCATCATCGTCCCCGATAGGCCACTCAATCGGAGGCGAACGATGAAGAAGCTATGGCTTGCGACCGTGGTGACCGCGGTGGCGCTCCTGGGCAGCACGGCGACCCAGGCCCAGCAGCCGACGATCCCGATCATCGTCAAGGACACGACGTCGTTCTACTGGCAGATCGTCCTCGCCGGCGCGCGCAAGGCGGGCAAGGATCTGGGCGTCAACGTGCCCGAGCTCGGCGCACAGTCCGAATCCGACATCAACGGCCAGATCTCGATCCTCGAGAACGCGGTCTCGCAGCAGCCGGCGGCGATCGTGATCGCGCCGACGCAGTTCGCCGCCCTCGGCAAGCCGATCGACGAGGCCGCGAAGTCGGTGAAGATCATCGGCATCGACTCGGCCGCGGACTCGAAGGCATTCACCTCGTTCCTGACCACCGACAATGTCGAGGGCGGCAGGGTGGCGGCCGACGGGCTCGCCGCGGCGATCGAGGCCAAGTACGGCAAGGCCGAGGGTGACGTCGCGCTGATCACCTCGATCCCCGGCGTGGGCTCGCTCGACCAGCGCGCCAAGGGCTTCAAGGAGCAGCTGGCCGCCAAGTACCCGGGCCTGAAGCTCGTCGCCGACAAGGTCGCCGACGGGCAGGCCACGACCGGCCTCAACATCATGACCGACCTGATCACCGCCAACCCGAACCTGCGCGGCGTGTTCGCGTCGAACCTGATCATGGCCCAGGGCGCCGGCCAGGCGGTGGCCGAGAACAACATGGGCGACTCGATCAAGCTCGTCGGCTTCGATTCGGACGACAAGCTGGTCAAGTTCCTCGGCGACGGCACGATCGCGGCCCTGGTCGTCCAGGACCCGTTCCGCATGGGCTATGACGGCGTCAAGACCGCGCTCGCCGCCTCCAAGGGCGAGAGCGTGCCGGCCAATGTCGACACGGGTGCCAACCTGATCACCAAGGCCAACATGGACAGCCCGCGCTCGCAGGAGCTGCTGAACCCCAAGATCAAGTGAGCCCGACGGACGGTCGCGGGAGACGCAGGTCATGACAGCCAACGTCGACACGGTGCTCGCCCGCGACTCGTCCAAGCCGGCGCCGCTGCTGGTCCTGCGCGGGCTGGACAAGCGGTTCGGCGCCACCCACGCGCTCAAGGCCGTCGACCTCGCCTTCGAGGCCGGCGAAATTCACGCCATCGTCGGCGAGAACGGCGCCGGCAAGTCGACGCTGATCAAGCTGCTGACCGGCGTCTACACGCGCTCCAGCGGCGAGATCCTGTGGGAGGGCCAGCCGGTGGCGCTGGCCACGCCGCACGAGGCGATCGACCATGGGATCAACGCCGTCCACCAGGAGGTGGTGCTCTGCCCGCACCTGACGGTGGCGGCCAACCTGTTCCTCGGCGACGAGACCGTCCGCTTCGGGCTGTTGCGGCACCGCGCCATGGTCCGTGCCGCCCAGGCGATCCTCGACGATATCGGCTTCGCGCTGCCGGCCGGCGTGCAGCTCTCCAGCCTGACCATCGGCCAGCAGCAGCTCGTCGCCACCGCCCGGGCCGCCACGCGCGGCACCCGCTTCCTGATCTTCGACGAGCCGACGGCCTACCTCACCCGGCAGGAGGCGGCGCAGCTGTTCGCGCTGATCCGCCGGCTGAAGACCAAGGGCGTCACCATCGTCTACATCTCGCACCGGCTGGAGGAGGTGTTCCAGCTCGCGGACCGCGTCTCGGTGCTGCGCGACGGGCAGCTCGTCTCGACGCAGCGTGTCGACGAGACCAACGAGGACGCGCTGATCGCACGCATGATCAACCGCTCGATCGAGCAGATCCACTACAAGGAGGAGGTGCCGTTCGGCGCGGAGATCCTGCGCACCGAGAGCCTGTCGGGCAAGGGCTTCGAGGACATCTCGGTGCAGGTGCGCGCCGGCGAGGTGATCGGCCTCTATGGCCTGATCGGCGCCGGACGCAGCGAGTTCGTGCAGAGCGTGTTCGGCCGCTTCCCCAGCACGGCCGGGCGGATCTTCTGGCAGGGTCAGGAGGTGGTCGTCCGCCACGAGGCCGACGCCATCGCGCGCGGCATCGCGCTGGTGCCGGAGAGCCGCCGCGATCAGGGCCTGTGCCTCAATCTGGGCGTCGGGCTCAACCTCAACCTGACCGTCTATGACCGCCTGACCAAGGGGATCACGATCAGCCGGGCCGCCGAGGCGCTGGCCGCCGACGAGCAGATCCGCGGCATGCAGATCAAGACCGCGTCGCGCGACGCGCTGGCCTCGAGCCTGTCCGGCGGCAACCAGCAGAAGATCGTGGTCGGCAAGTGGCTGAACCACGGCGCCAAGCTGTTCATCTTCGACGAGCCCACGGTCGGCGTCGACGTCGGCACCAAGGTCGAGATCTACAAGCTGTTCGCGAAGCTCCTGCGCAGCGGCGCCGGCATCATCCTGATCTCGTCCTACCTGCCCGAGGTCTACGATCTGTCCGACACGCTGCACGTTTTCCGCCGCGGTCGGCTGGTCGCATCCCATGTCGGCAGCAAGGGCTCGCCGGAAACGATCCTGGCCGAGGCGATCGGCGTCTGAGGTCACCAACGAGGCATTGAGGGAGGACGTCGCCGCATGAGTCCCGACGCGCTGGACGCGGCCAAGCTCGCGGCCGCCAGGAACCGTGCCCGCATCGGCATGCTGCTCAGCCTGACCCTCCTGGGCCTGCTGGCGCTGATGTGGCTGGTGCTGTCGCTGAGCACCGAGGCCTTCATGACCACGAACAACATCACCAACCTGCTGCGGCAGGGGGCGATGACGGCGATCCTGGCGATCGGCGAGACGTTCGTGATCATCACCGCCGGCATCGACCTGTCGGTGGGTGCCGTGGTCGGCTTCTCGACCGTGATCATCGCCTGGCTGCTGACGCACGACTTCCCGATCTGGGCCTCGGTGCTGATCACGCTGGCGATCGGGCTCGGCATCGGCCTGTTCCACGGTTTCGGCATCGTCCGGCTGGGTCTGCCGCCGTTCATCATGACGCTGGCCACCCTGACCGCGCTGCGCGGCATCGGCCTCTTGATCACGGACGGTGCCACGATCTCGATCACCAACGACGCTTTCACCTCGTTCTCGCGCGGCAGCTTCCTCGGCTTGCCCAACCTGTTCTGGATGACGGTGCTGGTCGCCGTTCCGGCCTACGTGTTCCTGCATCAGACGCGCTGGGGCCGCTACCTGTTCGCGATCGGCTCGAACATGGAGGCGGCCCGGCTGTCGGGCGTCAACGTCAACCGGATGATCTACGTCGCCTACTCGATCTCGGCCGTCTGCGCCGCCTTCGTCGGCGTGCTGCTCGCGGCCCGTATCGGCATCGGCAACGCGACCCAGGCGGAGGGCTGGGAGCTGCAGGCGATCGCCTCCTCGGTGATCGGCGGCACCAGCCTGTTCGGCGCCGTGGGCTCGGTGCACGGTCCGCTGCTCGGCTCGTTCATCCTGACCACGATCAACAACGGCGCCAATCTCTTGAACGTCAACTCGTTCTGGCAGCGCGTGGTCACCGGCATCCTGATCATCGTCATCGTCTATTTCGACGGCCTGCGCCGCAAGAAGAACTGAGCGCCGGTGCCGCTTCGCCGCCCCTGCGAGGCGACGTGAGTTCCAATTGTGCTCCGCCAGTCGCCGACGTCGCGCGCGATTGCGCCGGATGGCGGAGCTGGAGTCGGGGCTACAGCAGGTGGGCGTCCAGCTCGTCGCCCACCGGCTCGGCGTGTGGTGTCCCGTTGCGTTCCTGGCGCAGGCGGGAAAGCTCGAGGTACATCCGCCGCCGCGCGCGTCCCTGGTTGCCGAGCGGTCGATGCTCGGGCAGGCAATGCCAGGGGTTCAAGGACAGGGTCCTGCCGAGCGCCACATGCGTCGGGGTGCCGATCCGCTGGCGCGGGATGCGGATCGTCGCCGCCGGTACGAACGGGGAGAGCTTCTCCGGCCAGCGCACCGATGCGTTCTCGATCGGCATCCGGAACGGATCGGTCTGCACCTGCAGCGCGAGGTCGAACTCGACCGCCCGCTGTGCCAGGGTTGCCGCCATGTTGTCCGCGAGATAGTTCGGCGGCACCCGCCCGAACGGCACGCCGGGAATATCGGTGATGACCTCGGACCGGGGCAAAAAAGAGTACATCATCGCCTGCCCGTCGCCGAGCAGGTAAGGCACGCAGCTCCAGTAGCGGGTACCCAGCGGATTGTACATCGTCTCGTTCCACAGGCCCTGCATCAGAAAATCCAGGATGTGCGGGTCGCGGAAGTTGATGAAATAGAATATCGGCAGATCCTGGAAGCTCCAGATCTGCAGCTTGGCGTTCTCGCGGGTATTCGGGGTGACGAAGCTCGGCGTCGAGACGCAGAGCAGGTCCTGCGTGTGCTTCTCGTCGTCCATGAGCTTGGCGCCCGGCACGTCCATGATCTTCACGGTCATGCTGCCGAAGCCGACGTCCTCGATGTCCTCCGGCAGGTTCGGGCCGGGGCCGGAATAGCGCACGAAGGCGGGGTAGGTTCCGGGCCTCGCGAAGATGCCGTGGCGCAGCCGGCTCGGCAGGTCGTCACGGACGACAACCTCGCCACGCACGATCCCATGGGTCTTGGTGTTGCCGCCGCGCTCGAACTCGCCCGGCCGGTAGGTCCGCTTCATGTAGCCGGCGAAGGAATCGACGATCGACCGCAGGCTCGCCTCCTCGTCGGGGTCGATCCTCTCCTCGGCGAGCGCGAGGCCCTCGTCGCGCCGCTGCAGGTTGATCAGGTGCTGGATCACGGCGGCAACCGGCTCGCGCGCGATGCGGTTCAGCCCGCGGCGGAAGAACGGCTCGAGGCGGCGCTCGACGTGCAGCCCGGCCTCGAGCCCGCGGTGGATGGTCCTCAGCAGCACGGCGTTCGTCCGCTGCAGGATACCGGGGCCGTGATCATGGCGCGCTCGCGATGTAACGCAACGCCCGAATTCCGGGCAGGAAGAAATAGGCCCCGCCGCGCACCGTCACGAACCGGGGCAGGCCCTCGAGACGGCGGGCGGTGGCATGCGCCTGCGGGATCGTGAAGCCGTCCGTCCGATCCCCGTTCGCCAGTGGCTGGCGATTGCCCAGGAGCGGGTCGGTCTCGCCGGACAGCCCGTTGAACTTGCTGCTGGCGGTCCAGGCGTTCTGCACGAACTCGAACTGGCGGGCGATGTTGGCGACGAGGCAGATGAAATGCAGCCCGGTCTCGGGTTCGCTCGGCGGCGCCGGACCCAGGGCCGCCTCCGGCTCGACATGCGCGCCGTACTCGCGGCCGCGGCGCAGCAGGCGGTGGAAGCGGACCGAGGCCACGGTGTCGGTGCGCAGGCTCGGCCGCACGAAGCCCAGGATGCGGCACAGGCGGGAGAGGGGGCCTCCGACCCCCGTCGGCAGGTCGCCCGTGCGCGGGTTCGCGCGCCGCACATGCGCGCCGAGTGGACAACCCTTGCCATCGACGTCGGCATCGTAGGTGAACTGGTTGGCGGCGACGTCCTCGGGCTCCGGGCCGACGCCCGCGATCGGCGGGCCGCCGATCGTGAGCAACGGGGCACCGGAGCGGTGACGCCCGACCAGAGCCGCACCCAGCCGCTCGCGTGTCCTTGGGTCGCCGCCTGCCTGCGCGTCGAGGAAGCGCCAGAAGCCGCGCACGTCCTGGCGCAGATGGCGGAAGACGAGATAGGTGCCGTTGCGGCCGAGATCGTGCCGGTCGGGAGCGTCCTCGGCCGGCGGCAGATCGGCTGCCGTCGCGTCGAGCAGGGGCCGGGCGGTGTACTGGCCGTACTCGTTGGTGTAGCCCAGCAGCACCTCGCCCAGGGCCAGCACGTTGGCGTAGCCGGCGCGCCCATGCGTGTCGACGTCGAGCCGGCGCTCCCAGTCGAGCTTCGGCTGGCTCAGCCCGTCGGCGAAGCCGAACGGCTCGATCTCGCCCATGTCGTCGGTGCCGAGCCGCCGCTGCAGCCGGAACGCCGCCGGCCAGTATGGTCCCTGGATCGCGGCCTCCCACGCTCCGAGCCCGCCGGGCGCCGCATACAGCATGACCAGAAGATGCGGCACGGTGTCGGCCCGCCCGCCCCAGAGCCAGCTCGCGGGCGCATCCTCGCCGACATCGCCGAGCCGGCGCGAGTGGCTGGCCGCGCCGGCCATGCCGGCGATGAACTCGTCCGAGAACTGCGCGACGACCGCCTCGGGCAGGCCGAGCTCGGCGAGGCCCGCGCTCGTGAAGGCGATCTGCAGGGCCGTAGCGGGGGGTGGGTCGGTGGCGACGGCGCTCGTCACCGGCGCCGTGCGCAGCCAGGCGCGAGCCGCCTGCGCGTCGACGACCTCGAGCAGCAGGAAGCACGCCTCGCTCAGCCCGCCGTGCCCGAACCGGACCAGGCCCTGGATGTCGGCAAAGTCGATCCCGGCCGTGCTCACAGCAGGTCCAGCCATGCGCGGGCCTCCCGGTCGTTGAGCGGCGCCCGCTCCAGACCCTCGCGGATGCGGGTGTTGCGGTTAAGGTCGAAGGCGGTGAGGCCCGGATAGGCCTTGTACCACACGGCGGTCGGCAGCTGGTGCCGGCGCAGGAAGCACTTGTACTTCTGCTCGAACTCGGCCCCGCCCTTGAGCAGCCAGGACACGCGCGGAAAGCCGACGCCGTTGCCGAACACCGCGTTGATGCCCCAGGCGACCTTGTTGATGAAGTCGTCCATGTAGCTTTCGAGGCTGCCGTCGTAGTTGCTGGCGAAGAACATCCGCCGCTGGTCGTCGAGCAGGACCCACCGCGCGAAATGGATCGTCTGCACACGGGTGAGGTAGCCGTGGTTGTAGACGTGCCGGCTGCTGTAATCGAGCAGCAGCAGGAGCAGGCGTACGAGGTAGAGCCGGAAGGCGCCGGGCTTGGCATCGCCGAAGGCGCTGAACTGGTTGGTGACGTCGATGTCCTCGAGCGCTCCGAGCGCCTCGATCTGGGCGCGGTCGGGCCGCGGTACGATTTCGGGGTCGGTGCGCTCGCGCCGGCGCAGCTGGGCCACGAGCACGGGCGAGGCCAGCAGGAGGAAGGGTGCCGCCACCAGCAGGGCCAGCGGCACGCCGACGAGATGGGCGAGGTCGCGCAACGCCCACCCGACCGGCGTCGGTGCCGGCGGCGTCAGCCGCAGCCGCCCGGCACGGCGCTCCTCGGCCACGAACTCGACCAGCAGCTCGCGCAGCCGAGCGGGTGGCTGCGTGCCGTCCAGCTCCCGTACCCGCTTGGCCAGCACCACCTGCAGCGCCGCCTCCTCGCGGATCTGGGTGACGGTGCGCCCTACCCAGTTGACGTAGCTCGCCGCTGGCGGCGTCGCGTGGCGGTTCATCCAGCCGAGGAGATCGGAGCCGGCGAAACCTCGGCAGTGCGTGAAGATCTGCCGCAGACCCGACCCGGCGACATCGACGAGCTCGCGCAGGAACGCGTCCGCCTCGCCATCGATGTCGCCCAGGAACGCGAGCGACGGTGGCCAGGGCCGGGAAGGGATGCCATAGGCGGTGACATCCTCGGCCGTGCGCGCGTCGAGGATGACGAACCGCGCGAAATGGAGGCGGGCAAAGCGGCCGAAAGGCACCAGCCCGTTCGCCGGGTCCGCGTTCGGCGGGACCGTCGTCATCGTGGCGAGCAGAGCCTCGAGGTTCGGCCGCTGGCCGTCCGCGATCGGCGCCACCACCATGAAGGTCGATTGCGGCGTCATGGCGACCGCCCCCGGCGCCGCTTTTAGAACTGCAGTGCGAAGTCGATCAGGCGCGACTTCGCCCAATAGACCTTGCCCAAATAGAGCTTGGGTCCGATCTCGCGGATCTCGTCGCGAATCCAGTGTGCGACGAGCGAGGTCTCGGCGTAGTCGAGGACGATGCACTCCTTGCCGTCGAGCCAGCTCTCGGCCTTGTAGACCTTGGCGATGATCGCGTTCAGGCCGAAGGGCAGGATCTTGTTGCGCAGGACGCCCTTCTCGGCGTCGAAGACCTTGCCTTGCCAGGCGAAGGTGCTGATGAACTGAGCGATCGCCGGGCTGTAGGTGGTGCCCGGGGCCACGATCGCGGTGCCCGTGGCCTCGCCGTTGGGGATCGGCCCGGCGGGGCTGCTCGTGAACAGCGCGTCGAGCTCGGCCTGGGACAGGGTCAAGAGCTGCGGGACATCGTAGGTCATCTCCGTCCTCTCCTTGCGCGTGTCGGCATCGGATGGCTCATGGAACGGCATCCGCCAGGATGACGTCGGCCGCCTTTTCGGCGGCCATGTAGACGGCGCTGGCGATGAAGAAGCCCGGGATGCGGGGAAACACCGAGGCGTCGACGACCCGCAGGCCCTTCACGCCATGGACACGAAAGCGCGCGTCGAGGACGCCGTTCTGCTCGCGCGCACCGATGGCGCAGCTGCACGAGGCATGGTGGCCCCAGGCGTTGCGGCGCACGAACTCGCGCAGCGCCTCGTCGGACTGGACCGCCTCGCCGGGCAGCTCCTCCTCGGCGATCAGCCCTTCCGCCTTGAGGTGCCGGGTCATGCTGCGCACGAAGCGGATGCCGCTGACCACGGCGTCGAGATCCTCGCCCGCATGGTCCGAGCCGTCCTCGAAATAGTGGAAATCGACCTCGGGCGGGTCGCGCGGATCGGCCGAGCGCAGCCGGACCTCGCCGGCACGGTTGGCCGTGTGCGCCTTGAGGATGGCCCAGCTCATGTAGTTGAGCCGGCTGGCCAGCTCGTGCGCGTAGCCCGGGAAATAGCCGTAGAAGCGCCCCAGCAGCGCCATGCAGAACAGGTCGGGCAGCGGCTGTGCGGGCGCGGAGCGCGTGATCACGGCGAGCCCGGCGCCATTGCCGGCATAGAGGCTCTCGTGCCCGGCAGCCCAGGCCGCGTAGAGCGGATCGCCAGTCTCGAAGCGCGCGCCTTCGAGCGCCGCCCAATGCTCGAACGACATGCGATTGACGACGCAGACCTCGTAGCGGTCCTGCAGGTTGCGGCCGACGCCCGGCAAATCGACGCGGACCGCGATCCCGAACCGCTCGAGCTCGGCCCGCGGTCCGATGCCCGAGAGCATCAGCAGCTGCGGGGTGTTGAAGGCGCCGCCGGCCAGGATCACCTCGCGCGATGCGCGCACCTCGCGGCGCTCGCCCGGCGCATCGCTGGGCCGCGCATGGGCACGGTAGAGCCGCTCGCCCTTGAGATAGGCGACCCCCACGGCACGCTGCCGTTCGTCCAGCACGACCCGCGTCGCCAGCGCGTCGAGCTCGACGTGCAGCCGGTCGGGGTAGCGGGCGGCGGTTTCCAGCACCCGCTCGCGCGTGCCCATGCGCCGATGGTCGCGCGTGGTCAGCGGGGTGTAGCGCACGCCCTCGGCATTGGCGCGGATCAGATCCTCGTCGTTGGGATCGCCGGCTCCCTGGAAGAACCAGGCCAGGCGCTGCAGCGGCCGGCCGCTGGCCAACAGCGTGGCCTCGGCCGATTCGACGATCGCGTCGCGGAGCTGCCGGTCGCGCAGGGCCGTGCGCGGGATCGCCTTCTCGGTCTGCAGCCAGCCGTCGTAGCCGTGCCCGGTGCTGTCGATGCCGAGCTTGCTGAGCATGCGTTGAACCGGTCGATGACGACAGGCCTCCAGGCGGCGGAAATACCGGTGCATGCTGGCCGCGGCCCAGGAGGCGTCGTCGGTGCTCGTGGCGATCGCGTCCCAGTCCGCCTCGTGCGGGCAGACCAGGATCATCGCGTTGTGTGCCGTGCAGCCGCCGAGCGCACCCGTGCGCGGGTAGAGAACGCCGCCGGCAGGCCGCCCGTTCGCGGTCTCGCGGTATTTGGGATCGAGCTTCCGCCGCTCCGGATCGGCGTAATGGTGGACGAAGAAGTCCCAGCGCAGCGCCTCGTTCTCCGACGCGAACGGGTGGAACGCCGGCACGTCGTAATCGTCGGGCAGGCGGTTCGCCGCCGCGGCGCCGGGGACGCTGCCGCGCAACACGCGTGGATCGCCACCCGCCTCCAGCAGCATGACCTTCCGTCCCGCTTCGGCCAGCCGCGCCGCCACCGTGCCGCCGCCCGCGCCCGAGCCCACGACCACGTAGTCGAACTCCTCCACCGTGGCCGCCCCGTTCATCGATCTGCCCCGCTGCTCATCGTCGACCGGCCGGGACGGCCTTGCTCCAGCCCTCAAAGCGTCTTCAGGTACTCGATCAGGTCGCGCTTTTGCGCATCGCTCAGCCCCGGCTCCTCCGCGAACCGGTCGGTGCCGAAATAGTGGCCGCGATTGACGACGAGATCCGGGCACTTGCTGAGTTCGAGCATCTGCGGGACCAGGTCGCCGAACACCTTGCGCGCTTCCGTGTC
Organism: Geminicoccaceae bacterium; assembly: GCA_039808865.1. Taxonomy (GTDB): domain Bacteria; phylum Pseudomonadota; class Alphaproteobacteria; order Geminicoccales; family Geminicoccaceae; genus Benzoatithermus. Next base: position 53,643 of record JBDHTW010000003.1, on the reverse strand, counting down.
GCTGGCCCCTTCCGGCAGCGCGCGCAGGTCGCGCAGGGCGCCGATCAGGAGCGCGCCGAGCTTGAAGTCGTGCTTGACCCGATCAAGCAGCCCCATCTTGTCCGGCCGCAGATCGATGTTGGAGATCAGCCCGACCGGCGTGCCCTTGGGGATCGGCCCGATCTGGAGGTCGCCGTTCTCGCCGACCAGACCCGGCGTGTCGTCGCGGAACGGCTTGAGCAGGGTCACCAGCAGGTCGGGCTGGAAGCCGGCCGGAATGGTGAGGTAGCTCGTGGCCGTGGTGCGGTCGATCAGGCCCGGAATCTTGTCGCCCAGCACCGGGTCCTTGTCGCGCTTCTCCGGCCACAGCATCTGCTCGATGCCGTTCTGGAAGGAGGCCATCCGCGCCTCGACCGATGGGCTCGGGTCGAACTTGCCCACACTGTTGTTGAGCAGGTACGGCGCCGTCGACCACAGGCTGATCAGCGACGGCGGTCGGGTGTAGCCGCGTCCCCCTGCCGGCATCGCGTATTGGCTGGGTTCGCCGGTCACCGGGTCGTAGACCGTGATCGACCCCACCGACGGCAGGCTCTTGTAGGTCTGCGAGGAGAAATTGTCCCAGATGTTGCCGGCGATGGCGTTGGTCGCGAGCGGGCTGCAGGCGTTGGTCTGCAGCAGCGTCACCGGCACCCGCAGCTCGGTCGAGAGGAAGTTGCCGTCGAGGAAATCCGGCGCCAGCACGATGTCGCGCATCTTCGCCTTGAACGCGTCGGTCTTGGTCCAGTCCCAGTACTTGTTCCAGCAGGTCAGGTAGTCCGGCCCGGCGCAGCCTCCGGGGTCGACACCGGCCGCGGGCTCGGGCAGCTTGCTCGAATGGCAGCGGGCGCAGCGCTCGGCGAAGACGATCTTGCCGCGCTCGAGCGTGGCGGCATCGGCGGTCAGGTAGCCGTTCCCGCCGGGTGCGTCCTTCAGATGGTCGGGGCGGCCGGCCTTGAGGAAGAACGCGGCCATGTAGGGCGTCTGCTGCTCGGTCGCCTGCCAATAGCTCGAGTTCGCCTGCGCGGTCGCGATCGGGATCGGCGAGATCGGCAGCCCCCCGACCAGCGGGTTGAAGTGCCGGAGCCACTCCTCGCTGAACAGGCCGATGTTCAGGTAGACCCGGTTCAGCGCGCCGAGCGCGCCGACCGAATCGGCGGCATCCTTCAGGACGCGCGGCGAGTAGGAGACGTTCGGCGGCTCGAACAGCGCGTTCAGCGGGCTCGAGGTGAAGAAATCGTTGAACTGCTTGTTGCGCAGCTCGCCACCGGCCAGGGTCTCCTTGCCCCAGCGCCTGGCCAGGTCCAGCCGTGGCCCGACGCTGTAGATCGCGTTCATCGTGCGCGGGTTGTTGATGTAGTCGGTCGAGACCAGCGAGGTGTCGAGCGTGCCCGGGCGCGAGGTGTGCACGAGCTGGTACATGTAGTTGCGCGGGTTGGCCTCCCACGCGAAGATGCGGTCGATCCAGAAATACTGCGAGCCCACCGTCGAGTTCACGTTCTCCCATTTGGGATTGGCCGGGTCCTCGGGCGGGGCGATCGGGCTCGGGCCGACGTGGCAGAAGCCACAGGACATGCCGACGCGGTAGGGCCGGACGAGGTCCTTGGACAGGTAATAGCTGGGATCCTCGTAATAGCGCTTGGCATCCCACTTGCGCGCGGCCGCCTCGTCGAAGTCGGGATTGGGGAACAGGCGCAGGCCGAGGATGCCGGTGGGCTCGCCGTAATAGGAGCCGACCGGCAGGTTCTTGCCGCGGGCGCCGATGGCCACGCCCGGATATTTCTGCGTGTCGGCGAACGGGTCGGGTGGGCAGTCGGCGCGCCGCCTGTCGAGCCAGAGCCCGAAATGGTCGGGATCGGGACCGCTCGCCTGATCGAAGCAGGGCTCGTTGGTGAGGCCGAGATAGGTCCAGCGGTTGGCGCGGTTGTTCTTCAGCGCCGGATGCGAGGAGATCGTCTTCAAGAGATCGAACGCGCCGAAGGTCCGGTCGGTCAAAAGATCCCAGAACCGGTCGTTGCCGCCGGTCCACACCAGCCACATGTTGCGGCCCTTGACCTCGTCCGGCGTCAACGGGATGCCGTTGTCCATGCCCTTGAAATAGTCGACGTCCGCAGGCGGGAACGAGGCCGCATCGCGGCCCGCGGCCTTCGCCTCGTCCGGGGGATCCGAGGCGGCCTGCGCCCACGTCGTGGTCAGGGTAAGGCACAGCCCCAACGCGAGGGACCAGGGCGCTATCCCACGTGCGGCGATGCGTGCCGTCGCGTCCAGCCGGTTCCGTAACCCACGCGGAAGGTGAAAGCTTGACCGGCCGAGCCGCACGAGATCCGCGTAACGCATTGCGCACCAAGCCCCCTGAAGCCGTACGCCGAGTAGAGAACATATCCGAATGCGCTGACGAGCACTATGGGAAATCTCACCGACAATATGATCCGGGCGGCGGCAACCTATGAGGTCGATGGTGCCGATAGCCGGCGCAAGTGATCGATAAAATCCAATCCATGTCGCTGCTGCGCGCGACCGCGGTCGATTGGTCGAAATATTGTGCAGGGTGACAGTAGCGACGCTCGCGGTGGCCGAAACGCCGACTCGATAAGAATGCCGGCGACCATCGACTGAGTGGCTGAGTGCCGCGTGGGCGCGTTCAGCCCGGCTCGCGCTCGCTGGCTTTGGCTTGCTCCCACAAGACCTCGAGTTCGGCGAGGCTCGTCTCGCTCACCGCGCGGCCCTGGCGGGCCACTGCCGCCTCGATGCTGCGGAAGCGGCGCTCGAACTTGGCGTTGGTGGCGCGCAAGGCCGCTTCCGGGTCGAGCTCGAGATGGCGGGCGAGGTTGACCACGGTGAACAGGAGGTCGCCCAGCTCCAGCTCCTGCGCGGCCGTGGGGGCGGACTCGTCCAGCGCCTCCTCCAGCTCCGCGATCTCCTCGCGCAGCTTGGCCAGGATGGGCCGCGCCGCGCCCCAGTCGAAGCCGGCGCGCGCGGCGCGCCTTTGCAGCTTCAGCGCCCGGGTGAGGGCGGGGAAGCCCACCGGCACGTCGGCGAGCAGGCTCGGATCGCCCCCGGGCTTGGCCGCGCGCTCGGCCTGCTTGCGCTCCTCCCAGAGCGCGCGCAGCGCGGCATCGTCCGCGACCTGGTCCTCGCCGAACACGTGCGGATGGCGCGCGATCATCTTGTCGGCGATACCGTGCGCCACCGCGTCGAAATCGAACCGCCCGGTCTCGGCCCCCATCTGGGTGTAGTAGACCACCTGCAGCAAAAGATCGCCGATCTCGCCCGGCAACGCCTGCCAGTCCTCGCGCGCGATCGCATCCGCGACCTCGTACGCCTCCTCGATCGTGTAGGGGGCGATGGTGGCGAAGCTCTGCTCGATGTCCCACGGGCAGCCGTTCTGCGGGTCGCGCAGCCGCCGCATCACCTCGAGCAGCCGGTCGATGCCGCTCACAGCAGCGAGCCCTGCTCGGCGGGCGCACGCTGGCCACGGGCACGCGGCTTCGTGTCCGTCCGGCGCACCGGCAGCTCGCCGTCGGCGAACAGCAGCTCGAGCTCGCTCTCGCTGCCGACGGCGTCCAGGCTCGGCAGCACGTGTCCCGAGGTCCGGCTGCGCACGATGGCGTAGCCGCGCTCCAGCACCCGTGCGTGGCTCAGTGCCTCGAGCTGTCGGGCCTGGACGTCCAGCGCCTGGGCGGCGCGGGCGGTCACCCCCGTCATCGCCTGCGCCATGGCGGCAGTCTCGCGCTCCAGACGCGGGCGCAGCGTCTCCAGCCGGGCCGCGATCAGCGCCGGCACCAGCCGGCTGCCGCAGCCGATGAGATCCGCCCGATCGCGGCGCCACCGGTCGCGCAGCAGCTCGGCCAGCCGGGCCGTGCGCATGTCCAGGCGCTCCTGCTGCAGGCGGACCAGCTCCGCGGGACTGCGCAGCCGCAGCCGCTCGCCCAGATCGTCCAGCCGCTGGGCGGCCATGCCGAGCAGCGTCTCCGGCCGCGGCAGCCCACGGGCAAAGCCGTCGAGCCGCTGGGCGAGCTGGTCCAGCCGCCGCATCACCGCATGCTCCAGGCGTCCGTCGAGATCGCTCTGTTGCAGCAGCAGGTCGCGGCGCACCGGTACCGCCATCTCGGCCGCCGCCGTCGGCGTCGGCGCGCGCCGGTCGGCCGCGTGGTCGATCAGCGTCGTGTCGGTTTCGTGGCCCACGGCCGAGATCAGCGGGATCGGCGATTCCGCGGCGGCGCGGACCACGGCTTCCTCGTTGAACGCCCACAAATCCTCGATCGAGCCGCCGCCGCGGGCGACGATCAGCACGTCCGGCCGCGGTACCGGCCCGCCCGCGGGCAGCGCGCCGAAGCCGCGGATCGCGGCCGCGATCTGCTCGGCCGCGCCCTCGCCCTGCACCAGGACCGGCCACACCAGCACGTGCCGCGGGAACCGGTCGCCGAGCCGGTGCAGGATGTCGCGGATCACGGCCCCGGTCGGCGAGGTCACGACGCCGATCACCTCGGGCAGGAACGGCAAGGGCCGCTTGCGCGCCGGATCGAACAGCCCTTCCGCGGTGAGCTTGCGACGCCGCTCCTCGAGCAGCGCCATCAACGCGCCGACGCCGGCGGGCTCGATCCGCTCGGCCACGAGCTGGTACTTCGAGCGGCCCGGGTAGGTGGTGAGCTTGCCGGTGCAGATCACCTCGAGCCCATCGCTGGGCTCGAAGGCGAGTTTCGGCACCGTGCCGCGCCAAGCCACGGCGTCGATCAGCGACTTCTCGTCCTTGAGCGCGAAGTAGAGATGGCCGGAGGCCGCACGCTTGAAGCCGGACAACTCGCCGCGCACGCGCACGAGGCCATAGGCGTTCTCGACCGTCCGCTTCAGCGCGAAGGCGAGCTCGGTCACGGTGTATTCGGCGAGGTTGGTCGCGGTCGTGAGCATGCGCGGGATCTAGCAGATGCGTGCGCCTCGGCACCAGCGGCGATGGCGCCATCGCCGGAAGGCCTGCGCGCCTGGGCACGGGTCCGGTTTTGGCCGAAGATGCCGGGGCCGGATGGTCGGCGAGGGGAGGCGAGCCATGCTGATGACCGCACGAATCCAGAAGATCGAGGATGGCGTGTTCGAGGCCGACTACACGATCGAGCCGGCCGAGGATCTCACGCCGGACAGCGAGTACATGCGCCGCTTTGCGACCGAAGCCGAAGCGCGGGCTTGGCTCGCCGGCAAGGCGGCCGAGCACGACGTGGCCACGAACGAGGTCGTCTGGGTCGAGGGCTAGCCGGGGCGAGCGCGACCCCCTCAGGTTGACAGACGACCTGGGGCGCGCGTATTGTTTAACCATTAGGTTAAATGATGCAGGCGTCCTCCCAGGGAGCTGTGATGTCCGTGAAGCCCAGTCTCACCTTGAAGCGCCGGCTGAAGGCGCCGCCGGCCAAGGTCTACCGTGCCTGGACGGATGCGAGCCAATTGCTGCAGTGGTTCGGCCCGGCCGGTGCCAAGACGCTGCAGGCGGAGGCCGATGCGCGGGTCGGCGGGCGCTTCCGCATTCTGATGCGCACGCCCGACGGCGAGGAGCACGACGTGAGCGGCATCTACCGCGAGGTGGTGCCGGACCAGCGCCTCGTGTTCACCTGGGCGTGGCGCAGCACGCCGGAGCGCGAATCGCTGGTGACGGTGGCGCTCAGGGGGGACGACGAAGGTACGATGCTGACCCTGACGCACGAGCAGTTCTTCGACGAGGCGGCGCGCGACGCGCACGAGACGGGCTGGAGCGGTGCCCTCGACATGCTGGCGCGGCATGTCGCCTGAGCCCACCGGTGCCGAGTTCCGGTCCGGAGCGATGACCGGGCTCGGCGTCCATGCCGCCCAGGTGGCGGCGCTGCCGGCCGATCCCCGGGCCCTGGCGGTGATCGTCCAGGGCCTCGTGCTGCACATGCATTGGGCGGAGAGCTACGGTGTGACGCCGACCGAGGCGCAGCGGCATGAGGCACATCTGCGGCCGGTCGAGCGGATGCTGGACCGGCTGCTTGAGCGCGATCCGAGCCCGCTTGTCGTCGCCCGCCCGCCCGAGCGACGGCTGATCGGGGTATGCCGCGACTTCTCCCTGCTGCTCGCGGCGATGCTGCGCGCCAAGGGCGTGCCGGCGCGGACCCGATGCGGGTTCGCCACCTATTTCGAGGCCGGCCGCTTCGTCGACCACTGGGTCTGCGAATATCGAGACGGGCCACCTGGGCGCTGGGTGATGGTCGATCCCCAGCTCGACCGGCTGCAGCGCGAGCGGCTGGGGATCGACTTCGACCCGCTCGTCGTGCCGGCCGACCGGTTTCTCACCGCCGGCGCGGCATGGGCCGCGTGCAGGTCGGGCGCCGCCGATCCGCGGCGCTTCGGCATCCTCGACATGCACGGGTGGTGGTTCGTCGCCGGCAACCTCGTCCGCGACCTGGCGGCGCTCAACGACATGCCGATGCTGCCGTGGGACGTCTGGGGCGCGATGCCGGAGCCGGACGAGCCGATCGATGCCGAGCGGCTCGCCCTGTTCGACGAACTGGCGCGGCTGACCGCGGACCCCGATGCCGCCGCCGCGCCGCTGCGCCGTCTCTACGCCGAGGACGGGCGCCTGCACGTGCCGGCCGCGGTGCACAACGCCCTCCTGGGTCGGCCCGAGATCGTCTGAGCCGCAGCGCCGCTGATGACGGCGGTGCACGAATCCGCTAGCGGTCTGCCGCATGAGCGGGACCGGACTTCTCTTCGCCAAGGGCATGTTGCTCGGGCTGTCGATCGCGGCGCCGGTGGGACCGATGGCGCTGCTGTGCCTGCGCACGACGCTGGCGCACGGCTTCCTGCCCGGACTGATGGGCGGTCTGGGCGTCGCGGCCGGCGATGCGTTCTATGCCTCGGTGGCGGCCTTCGGGCTGCAGGCGGCGGCCGTGCTGCTGACCGGCCAGTCGGTGTGGCTGGGCCTCTTGGGCGGAATCTATCTCGTCTGGTTCGGCCTGACCACGGCCCGGCAGCCCTTGCCGACCAAGGCCGCCGAGGGCGGCCGCAGGCGCGGGCTTGCCACGTTCGTCACCACCTTCCTGCTGACCCTGGCCAACCCGCCGACGATCATGATCTTCGCCGCGATGTTCGCGAGCCTCGGCCTGGTCGAGGCGCAGGCCGGCGTGGCGACCGCCATGGCCGTCGTGGCGGGGGTCACCCTGGGCTCCGCCGGCTGGTGGATCCTGTTTGCCATCGTCGTCGACCGGATGCGCGGTCTGCTGGACGGTCCGCTGTTCGTCTGGGTCAATCGCATCTCGGGTGCGGCGCTGGCCGGGTTCGGCCTGTGGGCGCTGGCACGCGCGGCGGGCACGCTGCTCTAGCGGCGCCTCAGGTCGACACGGCGCTCGGATCGCGGCGCAGGACGCGCAGGAAATGGCGCAGGGCGGCAGGATCGCCGCCGTCCGCCTTCAGGGCTTCGAAATCGGCGTAGCTCAGGTCGCCGCGGGAGATGGCGGCGATGAAGCGGGCGCAGAAGACCTCGGCGACCTCGTCGGTCTCGACGTCGAGCACCGCACCGATGAGGGCCCGTTCGTCCTCCGGCTCGCGCCGCATGTCGGCCCGACATGCGGCGGCCAGGGCCGCGCGCGCCGCGGGATCCGCGGCCAAGGCGTCGCGCGTGTTCTCGAATTCGGCTTGGCTCAGGGTCGGCGCAGGCTTGGTGGCGCAGCCGGCCAGCGCGAGAGCGATGGCCATCATGCCCAGCCATCGACCCTCCGCCATGCCACCATATCTCCGGCCGTTCGCTGCCGTGGCTAGATCAACCCGTCCTCGACCATCGCCTCGGCGATCTGCACGGCGTTGAGCGCCGCACCCTTGCGCAGATTGTCCGAGACCACCCACATGTTCAAGCCGTAGCGCACCGTCGGGTCCTTGCGGATGCGCGAGACGAACACGCCATACTCGCCGACGCACTCGACCGGCGTGATGAACTCGCCCTCGGCATCGACCACGACCACGCCCTCGGCCTCGCGCAAAGCCTCGCGTGCCTCGTCGGGACCGAGCGGGCTCTCGAACTCGACATTGACCGCCTCGGCGTGGCCGACGAACACCGGCACGCGCACACAGGTGGCGGTGACGTCGATCTTGGGGTCGAGGATCTTCTTGGTCTCGACCACCATCTTCCATTCCTCCTTGGTCGAGCCATCCTCCTGGAAGACGTCGATCTGGGGAATGACGTTGAACGGGATCGGCTTCTTGAACACCGCGGGCTCCTTGCGGTCGTTCATGTAGATCGCCTTGGTGTGCTCGAAGAGCTCGTCCATCGCGGCCCGCCCGGCGCCGCTGACCGACTGGTAGGTCGAGACGACGACACGCTTGATCCGCGCGATCTCGTGCAACGGCTTCAAGGCCACGACCATCTGGATGGTCGAGCAGTTCGGGTTGGCGACGATGTTCTTCTTGTGGAAGCCCTTCAGCGCCGCCCGATTGACCTCGGGCACCACCAGCGGCACGTCCGGATCCATCCGGAAGTGCGAGGTGTTGTCGATCACGACGCAGCCCGCGGCCGCGGCCTTGGGCGCGTACTGCGCCGAGACCTTGGCGCCCGGCGAGAACAGGCCGATCTCCCAGCCGCGGAAGTCGAAGGTCGCGAGATCCTTGGCGTCGAGGGTTCGATCCTCGCCGAACGAGACCTGTTTGCCGGTCGAGCGCTCGGAGGCGAGTGCCACCACCTCGTCGACCGGAAACTTCCGCTCGGCCAGAATCTGCAACATCTCGTTGCCGACGTTGCCCGTGGCTCCGACGACGGCGACGCGGTAACCCATGACGACACCTGCTCTACGATGGGGGACGGTCCGTTTAGGCCAAGCCGTCCGGCAAGGAAAGAGATATCAGCCGAGCGAGCGGTCGAGCTCGCTCAGGACGGCATCGCCCATGCCCGAGGTGGACACCTTCGTGGTCCCCGGCTGGGCGATGTCGGCGGTGCGGTAGCCGGCATCGAGCACGGCGCCGATCGCCTTCTCGAGCCGGTCGGCCTCGGCGCCGAGATCGAACGAGTAGCGCAGCAGCATGGCGAAACTCATCAGGCAGGCGATCGGGTTGGCCAGGCCCTGGCCCGCGATGTCCGGCGCGGAGCCGTGCACGGGCTCGTACATCGCCTTGCGCCGCCCGGACGCGTCCGGCGCGCCCAGCGACGCGGAGGGCAGCATGCCGAGCGAGCCCGTGAGCATGGCCGCGCAGTCGGACAGGAGATCGCCGAACAGGTTGTCGGTGACGATGACGTCGAACTGCTTCGGCCGGCGCACGAGCTGCATGGCGCAATTGTCGGCGTAGAGGTGGTCGAGCTCGACGTCGGCATAGTCGCGGTCGTGCAGCGCCTGCACGGTCTGCCGCCACAGCACGCCGGTGTGCATGACGTTGGCCTTCTCGACCGAAGTCACCCGGTTGCTGCGCTTGCGCGCCAGCTCGAAGCCGACCCGGGCCACGCGCTCGATCTCGGCGGTCGTGTAGACCTGGGTGTCGAACGCGCGCTTTTGCCCGTCCGGTAGTTCCTCGACGCCGCGCGGCTCGCCGAAATAGACCCCGCCGGTCAGCTCGCGCAGGATCATGATGTCGAGCCCCTGCACCAGCTCGGGCTTCAGCGACGAGGCCTCGGCGAGTGCTGGGAAGACGATGGCCGGACGCAGGTTCGCGAACAGGTCGAGCTCCTTGCGCAGCGCCAGGAGTCCGCGCTCGGGCTTCACCGCGAACGGCAGGTCGTCGTACTGTGGCCCGCCGACGGCGCCGAACATCACCGTGCCGATCTCGACCGCCTTCTGCAGCGTGGCCGGTGCCAGCGGCACGCCGTGCACGTCGTAGGCGGCGCCGCCGACCAGATCCTCCTCGACCCCGAACTCGATGCCGTGCCGGGCAAGCCAGCCGATCACGCGGCGGACCTCGACCATGACCTCGGCCCCGATCCCGTCACCGGGCAGGAAAAGGATGTTTCCGACATGGGCCATGGCGCTGCTCCGCACGATCGCTGGTGAGTTCGTTCCGCTGCGGCGGCTGCATAGCCGCGGTCGGCGGCGTTGGCAAACGGCGCTGCTGCGTGACGTTGGCTCGATCGGCGCCGGCAGGTCGGCCGCGGCAGAGGTTCGGGGCGCACGGCGACCGTCCGGCCGTCGCCGCGTGAGGCCGCACGCACCCGGACCATGCATGACGCCGCCGTAATCTTGACGTTGTCACCGCGTCATGTCCGTCACTTATACCGCGCCGAGACGGCCCGCGGCCGGCGGTCCAAGCTGACGCGCAGCCTGGGGAATCGCTATAGACGCGGGGCTCAAGCCTGCGAGGGGGACGCCGATGGGCCGCGTCGTTGCCGCTTATGCCTACCGCTGCGGTGTCCGCGTCGCGGAGATCCAGCTCGGCGACAGTGCCGCCTGGGCGCGCGAGAAGGGCGACTTCGTCTGGATCGGCTTCCAGGAGCCGACCGAGCACGACCTGCGCACGCTGCAGTCGCAGTTCGGGCTGCACGAGCTCGCCATCGAGGACGCGCTCTCCGCGCATCAGGTGCCCAAGCTCGAGGTCTATGGCGAGTCCCTGTTCGTCGTGCTGCGCACCGCGGCGCTCGAGAACGGCAAGGTGGTGTTCGGCGAGACGCACATCTTCGTCGGCCAGGACTACATCATCAGCGTCCGCCACGGCGCCTCGTCGCAATCCTACGCACCGGTCCGCCAGCGCTGCGAGGCGTCGCCGCGCATGCTGCAGCACGGCGTCGACTACGTGCTGCACGCGCTGCTCGACTACGTCGTCGACAACTACATGCCGGTCGTGGCCGAGGTGGTCGAGGAGGTCGACGCGATCGAGGAGCGGCTGCTCGCCGACAAGATCGGCCGCGCCGACATCGAGCGGATCTACGAGCTGCGCCGCGAGCTGGTCCGGCTGCGGCGGGTGGCGGCACCGATGGTCGAGGTCTGCTCGCGGCTGCGCCACGTCGACCTGCCGTTCATGGACAAGAACATGCGGCCGTACTTCAAGGACGTGCTCGACCACGTGGTTCGGGTCAACGAGACCATCGACGGCCTGCGCGAGGTGCTGAGCTTCGCGTTCGAGGCCGCGCATCTCCTGGAGTCGGCCCGCCAGAGCGACGTGTCGAAGCGGTTCGCCGGCTGGGCCGCGATCCTGGCGGTGCCGACGGCGATCGCCGGCATCTACGGCATGAACTTCGAGTTCATGCCCGAGCTCGGCTGGCGCTACGGCTACTTCGTCGTGCTCGCGGTGATCTTCGGCGCCGCGGGCCTGCTCTACTGGCGTTTCCGCCGCTCGGGCTGGCTCTGACGCCGAAGCCGTCGCTAGAGCAGCGTGCCGCGCAAGATCACCAGCGCCACGGAGAAGTAGATCACGAGCCCGGTGACGTCGACCAGGGTCGCCACGAACGGTGCCGAAGCCGTCGCCGGGTCGAAGCCGATGCGCTGCAGCAGGAACGGCAGCATCGAGCCGGCCATCGAGCCGAAGGTGACGATGCCGACGAGCGCCGCACCCACGGTCAGCGCCACCAGCTGCCAGTGCTCGCCGTAATCGTAGATGCCGAATTGTTGCCAGAGCGCGATGCGGACGATGCCGATCAGACCCAGGATCGCACCCAGCGTGATGCCGGTCGGCAGCTCGCGCAGGGCCACCCGCCACCAGTCGCGCAGGCGGAGCTGCCGCAAGGCCAGCGCCCTGATCAGCAGCGAGGTCGCCTGCGAGCCGGAGTTGCCGCCGGAACTCATGATCAGCGGGATGAACAGCGTCAGGACGATCGCCCGCTCGAGCTCGCCCTCGAAGCCCTGCATGGCCGAGGCGGTCAGCATCTCCGACAGGAACAGCGCGCACAGCCAGCCGGCGCGCTTCTTGATCATGTGCCAGAAGCCGATGTCCATGTAGGGCTCGTCGAGCGCCTCCATGCCGCCGAAGCGCTGCACCTCCTCGGTCTGCCGCTGCACCATGGCGTCGATGACGTCGTCGACGGTGACGATGCCGATCACGTGGCGCTTGGCATCGACCACCGGCACGGCCAGCAGATCGTACTTGGAGATCAGCCTGACCGCCTCGTCGCGCGGCGCCAGCGCGGAGATCATCACCGGCTTGCGGGCGGGCGCCGCGGTCAGCACGTTGGCATGCGGGTCGCCCGAGATCAGCCGGCGCAGCGACACCGCATGGATCAGCGTCTGCTTGGCCGGGTGGACGACGTACACCGCATAGACCGTCTCCCGCGTGCGCTCGACCATCCGGATGTGATGCAGCACCTGGGCGATGGTCCAGGTCGACGGCACCGAGACGAACTCGGTGGTCATGATCGAGCCGGCGCTCTCCTCGGGGTAGGCGAGCAGCCGCTCGAGCGCGGTCCGGGTCTCGCCGTCGAGCCGGGTGATCAGCTCGGCGCGCACCGGGTCCTCGAGCTCGCGGAACAGGTCGGCGACCCGGTCGGCCGACATCGCGGTCAGGTAGGCCGCGGCCCGCTCGCGCGGCAGCACCGCCATGATCTCGGCGCCGTGCTCGAAATGGGGCTGGTCGAGCGCCTCGACCGCGCGCTCCACGGGTAGAAGCTGCAGGATGTGGGCCGCCTCGTCGGGCGTACGCCCGTTCAGCGTCTCGACGATGTCGGCGGCCGGCTCGTCGGCCAGCCGCATCGCCAGCGCCGCAGGGTCGAGCGCGGCCGCGTCGTAAGCTTCGGAATCGAAACCGATCGTGTCGTACATGGGCTCACCTCAGGGCGCCGCCTTGGCCGTCGGCGGCGTTCCCGGTGAGCCGATCGATCAGAACCGGACCAGCGAGCACGTCTCCGACGGCGAGGGCGATCGACTGTGACTGTCGCTGGACATGGATTCTCCTGGAGCCGAGTCCGGCCCGAAGCGGGGCTGGTCGGCGGCACGCATGTCGCGCCGTTCGTGGCCGAAGTCAAATGCCGAATGCGCGACGCTCGCGCCGGCCCGCCGCAGGCCGGCTCAAGGTGGCGTGAACGGCTCGAAGCGGATCGGCGCGGGCTCGGCCGAGCTGTGCAGCAGCAGGGCCGCGTTGTCGCGACTGAAGCGCTGGGCACCCTCGAGTACCCGGAAGAACGCGGCTTCCAGGTCCATCAACGGTGGCGGGCAAGCCATGCGCGTCGACACGAGCGGGCCGACCTCGAGCCTGCCGTCGACGACCCGCAGCGGCCCGCTGTAGCGGTTGCAGGCGGCCTTGCCGGCGATGCGATCGTCGCCGAGGAACTGCAACGTCACCTGCGCATCGGCCGGCAGCGGGCTGCCGGCCAGGTTCACCGCCCGCCAGTTGGTGTCCGCGAGACCGGTCGGGAGCGGAGCATCGGCATCGGCCATCGTGCATCCGGCGAGCAGGACGAGGGTCGAAAGCAGGGCGTGGCGTCGTGGCATGGCCATGATCACGACGGCCGCGGCACGAAGCGGATCTCCTCGCCATGCCGGCCGGTGAGCACGAGCTTACCTTCGACCAGCGCCGCGAGGGTGGCGTCGTGCAGAAGATCGATCAGGCGCTTCTGCTCCGCCGCCTGCGCTGGCTCGCACTGCAGGCGGCTCTGCCGCAAGATGCCCAGGGTGATCCGGTCGCCGCGGCTGGCGAACGGACCGACGAAGCGGTTGCATCCGGCCTGCCCGCGCACGTGGTCGCCCTGCAGGAAATCGATCGTCATCGCCGACGGATCGGCGACCGCCTGCCCGTCGATCGATTGCGCCTGCCATTTGGTGCCGACCAGCTTGTCGCCGATGCGCGGCGGCGGCGCTTTGGGCGGCGACTGCGCGACCGCGCAGGAAGCATCCGCCAGCACGATTCCGAGGACGAGAGCGGAGAGGCAGGCCAGGCGCATGGTCGGATCCCGCGAGCCAGGAGGGACGTGGGCGCCACCCCTAGCCGCGGACCCTGCACGTGACAAGCGCCGCCGGCGATCGGTCTATTGGAAGCTGCCGAAGCCCGCCTGCCAGCCCATCGGGTTGTCGCTGTAAGGATCGGCGTTGATGCTCTCGATGCGCCGGCGCAGCTCCTCCTTGCCGCCCGTGCCGAGCGCGCAGCGCGCCGGTGTGGCGGCATTGTCCAGCTTGGCCAGCAGGACGCCGGGATCGACGCCGTTGGTGAGCGCGAAGAGTGCCGCGCGGCCGGGCAAGAGGGACTGGCTGACCTGCTCGGCGAAGGCCTCGGGAACACCGATCTGTGCGGCTTCGCCGGTCAGGCTGTGCACGAGGCCGCGCCAGAGTTCGCCGTCCATCGCCTTGGCGCCTTCGGCGACGGTGACGTCGATCAGGCCCTCGAGATCGCGGGTGGCGATGCAGGCCTCGGAAAAATCCGCCTCGGTCGTCCGCAGTGCGTTCAGGGCAGAACGAGCGGCGTCGTGACTGTCGAAGGCGACGGCGAGCAGATGATCCATGGTGCTCTCCAGCTGTGGGCGTGGCCGCTTGACGTGCCCCATGTCGGCATCGCGACCTTGCCGTTAAGAAGCGCCGATATTCGCTGCGATGCAATACCGCGAATGCGAAGACTAACGCGTGACAGATAGGTCAGCCTTGCGGTTGAGCAAGGCGCCACGTGTACAACGCTACCGCCACCGCGGTGGCGAGGTTCAAGCTCGAGATGCCGGGCCGCATCGGAATGCTGATCCGGGCATCGGCCCGCGCCAGCAGGCTCGGGCTGAGGCCGTGTCGTTCGGTGCCGAATGCCAGCACCGCTCCCGGTGGGATCACCGCCGGTGTCAGGCGCTGCCCATCCGGATGCAAGGCCAGCAATGCACGGGACGTCGCCGGGAGCCGCTCGACCCGGCCCACCGGCAGCGCGAACTGCAGACCGGCCCCGCCACGGACGGCCGCGGGGTGCCAGGGATCGTGGCGCCCGGTCGTCAGGACCGCGGCGGCGGCCGCCGCGGCGGCCACCCGCACGACGGCACCGATATTGCCGAGGTCGCCCGGCGCTTCGAGCAGCACGAGCGGTGCCGGCGAGTTCGACTGCCACAGCCTCTCGAGCGGCAGCGGCGGCCGCCGCGCCAGGGCCAGCAGCCCGGTCGGCGGCGGTGCCGGCGCCAGCGCCGCGAACAGGGAAGGCGGCACCTCGATCAGGCGGTCCCGCAGCCATGGCGTCAGCTCCGGGGCCAGACGTGCGGCCAGCTCTTGCGCTGCAGCAGGGTTCGACGACACCGCGAGCGTGATCTCGGCGCCGAAGCGCAGGGCGTGCTTGAGCGGATGAAACCCTTCGAGCACCACGAGGCCGGGGTCGGACCGCGCATCTCTGAATGTCGCGACGAGATCGCGCTCGGCCATGCCCGCTCGCCCGCCTCAAGTGCCCGTGCGTGCCGCCGCGACGGCGATGCGCTGGTCGAGGCGCGCATCCTCGAGCCCGGCCGGCTCCTGGTGCAGCATGCCTTCCCTCCGGGGAAAAGCCGCGAACAGCTCGAGCAGGGCCAGCAGGCTCGTCGGGCCGAGGCCGGCCCCGGCAGCGAATCCTCGCAGCCGCGTCGGGTCGGTGGGCAACGGATGGCGCATCCTTTGCTCCGGCGGGGCTCGATGCTGGCGGCCTTCTAACCGAGCCGGCCCCAGCTGCCCATACCGTAGCCGTCCGCGCCATCCGCATACATCCGGGTATGTGTCGGTGGCGGTCGGCATCGGCCGTTTACCGGCCGCTGGTCCGGGCTGGACAAACTGCGCGACGGACGGCGTGCTGTCGTGACGCCTCGAGCGAACGGATGCCCGGATGACCTTCAGCCTGCGCAAGCGGCCGATGCCGCTGCATGCCTTGGATGCGGACGACCTCAATCTCGACTTCGCGCATCGCTGGTGGCACGGCCGTCGTCGGGGTGGCCTGCTGCCGGCTCGCTCGGCGGTCGACACACCCGAATTCCGTCTCCTGGTCCGGGACGCCGGCTGGATCGAGGTGGCGGACGACGCGGCCGAGCACTGGTCGCTCGGGCCTTTGGCCGGCCTGCTGGCCGGGCTGCCCGTCGACCGTGCCGCCGCCTTGGCCGCGGCGCTGCGCCCGGATCTGGAGGCGATCCGCTTCACCGGCGCGGTGCTGGTTCAAGAGCTGACCTTGACCGGTCCCGGCATTCATCTCGTCCGCCGCCAGCTCGTGCTGCCCCATGCCGACGATGGCACCCGCGTGCGCGACCTGCTCGTCGTGCTGGGCGAGCGGCGCCCGGTTCGGGCGGCCGGGTCCCTGTCAGGCTGACGCGAGGTCCAGTTCGGCCAGTGCCGGCGGCGACGCCCGCTGCAGCGGGACCGGGCAGCGGTGGTGCTGCGGCAGGACCGTCACCTGTTCCACGAACTCGCTCCGGGTCAGCCAGCAGAGATAGATCTTCTCCTGGCCACCCAATGGCGGAAAATGGCCGTCCAACGCCAGCTCGACGTGTCGGTAGCCATAGGTCTCGCGCGGTACCGAGGTGCGGAAGAGGCTGTCCTTGACGATGCCGGTGTTGATGTCGGTGGCGAGGTTGCGAAAGCTCAGCGCCCGGGTCAGCCAGGTCATCAGCATGGCAAGGCTGGAGCCGCGCCAGTCCGGATGCACCCAGGTCGAGCCGGAGTGACCGACCCGCCCGCCCAGCCGTCGGGTCAGCGGCAGCACGCGGAGCCGCAGGGCATCGGCAAAGCCGTCCGCGTACCACAGCCGGCCGCTGGCCAGCAGCTCCGCGACATCGTCGACGACGAGCAGGCGCTCGGCGGAACAGGCGATATCCCGGCCGTCCGGATCCTGCAGCCGTACCCAGAAGTCGGCCGGCCCCAACCGGCTGACGGCCGGGTCGTAGGTCGGGTTGGCGAAGGTGCCCTGCGCCACCAGGAGCTGGCGCAGCCCGCCGAAGTCCCGTTCGACCGACAAGACGAGGCCCAGGCTCGCGATCTTCTGCATGATCGAATCGATGGCCAGCTGGATTCGGCTCAGTTCGCTCGCAGCATCATCCATATCGCACCTTCACACGTGGCCAGTCCGATTGCCGAAGCTGACGGGCGATGGTGGCGACCCCAGCGCAATACTATCTTATTAGTAGATTAGAATGTTAGAATATTCTCTTAAAGCGGATGCCGAATCTTCCGGTGGCCGGACAGGGAGCGGGGAACACGAGGTGGCTCGCGCTTGCCGTCGAGGCTCGGTCGCTGGCATGGTTCATCGCAACTCAAGCCGAGGGAGGGCCGTGATGCGGGCGAAGATGGCGATGGGAGCCGCTGTGATGGCCACGACGCTGGCCATATCGGCTCGGGCGCAGGAAGCGGTTCCGGTCGGGCCGGACGAGGTGCAGCGGGAGCTGGTCGGCAAGGTCTGGAACGTCGAGCTGCCCAACGGCCGCCCGGCGGTGGAGCATTTCAACGCCGACGGCACCGTGACCATCACCGGCGGCCTGAACGACCGTGGCACCTGGCGCTTGTGGGAAAGCGGCTACTGCACGCAATGGTACCGGATGCGCAACGGCGCCGAGCGCTGCTTCACGCTCGACCGGACCGCCGACGGCAAGTACCGCATCTACAAGCCGGACGGCGAGATCTCGATGACCATCGTCGGATTCGCGACGGAGTAGCCGCGCCGGCGGTCAGCGGCGCGCCAGATGGACCAGCTGCGCGCCGAGTTCGTAGTACAGTTCCTTGAGGAACCGGAAGGCCGGGGCCCGCGGCGCGGTGATCGGCAGCGGCAGCCCCGCCTCGTCGATCCGGCCCGTGATCAGCTCGGCCAAGACGCGGCCGAACACGGTGCCGGGGGCGATGCCGCGGCCGTTGTAGCCGCTGAAGCCGACCACGTTGCGGGCCAGCCGGTGGAATCGTGGCAGATGGTCCACGGTCATGCCGATGCTGCCGTACCATTCGGCGACGAACCCGATCTCGCTGAGCTGCGGGAACAGGCGTCGCAGCGCCCGCTTGGCCCAGGCGCGGTGCACGGCGAGGCCGCTGCCGCGCAAGGCACCGACGCTGCCGAAGACGAGATGGCCACGATGGTCGAGGCGAAAGGAGGTCAGCACCTGGCACGTGTCCCAGGCGCCCTGACGCTCGGGCAGGATCGAGGCCAGCAGCGGCTCGGGCAGCGGCTCGGTGGCGAGGTTGAAATACGGCAGGTGCACGAGTTCGGCCCGGATCTCGGGCCAGGGTGCCGCGCCATAGGCATTGGTGGCGACGACGATCCAATCGGCCGTGACCGACCCGCCACTGGTCCGGACGGTCCAGCGCGACCCGTTCGCCACCACGTCGACGACCGCGCTGCGGGTCATCACCCGCGCACCGGCGGCGAGGGCGGCCCTGGCGAGGCCTCGGGCGTAGGCCAGAGGTTGGATCGTGCCGGCCCGCAGGTCGAGCAGCGCACCGGCATAGGCCGAGCTGCCGACCTTGGCCGCCGTCTCGTCCGCGTCGAGCAGCTGCACCGGCGCGCCGCGCGCGGCCCACTGCGCGGCCCGGCGCTCGAGCTGCCGCAGGCCGCGACGGCCAACGGCGCAATGCAACGTGCCGGCGCGCTCGGCCTCGCAGGCGATCTCGTGCCGTTCGATCAACTCGAAGACGATCCGCGGCGCATCGCCCAATAGCTCCAGCAGTCGCCCGCCATGGTCCATGCCCAGCCGCTGCGGGAGGTCGTCCGGCATGACCCACATGCCAGCATTCACCAGGCCGACATTGCGGCCGCTGCCGCCGAAGCCGATCTCCCGGGCCTCCAGCACGGCCACATCGACCCCGGCCGCGGCCAGATGCAGGGCCGTGGACAGGCCGGTGTAGCCGCCACCGACCACCACGACCTCGGCCGCTTGGTCACCCGCGAGCGGCGGCGTCGGTGGCGCCGGCGGTGCCGTCCGCGCCCACAGCCCATGCGCACGTGGATCCCGCCCCAAGGGATCGTCTCGATACTGCAAGAATGCCGCCATCCGTACGCGCCACCTCCTGCGCTGAGCCCCGGGCAATACCGGCTCCTCCTTAACAGACGCGCCGCGGCTGCAGTTCGAATGGCGGCAGAATGACCTAGGCTGGCGCCCATCGCCGGGTGATGCGGCGAAGGATATTTGCCGGCTCGGACATCGTGAAATCATTCCGTGTCGCCGTCGTCTTGCGCCGCGTCGGTGGGGAGGGGCTGCGCGACTTCAGCGAAGGCGACAACCACATCACCGGCAGGCACGACGCCTTACAGGGCGGCAAGGAGGGGGTAGCATGGGCGGACGCCAGCGCCTGATTGATGGAGGAGAGCGTCGATGCCGGCGCGATGGCATCGCCCGCAGCACGATACGCATGGAATCCGGCGGCGAGCTGGAACGGCCATGGGCGCGCCGAGGCCGCCAGCCGGCCGGTCGACACGCGCGAGCCGGTTGCCGACGCACCACCGACCGATCGGTCGGTGAGCCGCCCGCCTAGCTACTGCTCGTACCAGAACGTGTCCGGCAGGTAGATGCCGAACTGGCCGTGCGGCTCCCAGTTGAAGATCGCCTCCTGCGGCAGGTTCTTCAGCGTCTTGCGCGCAGCCACGGGCTGGAGGACGCCCGAGACCAGCCCGATGGTGTAGCACTGGCCGGCATAGATCTTCAGCATCTCGCGCCAGATCTCCCCCTGGCGGTCCTCGGTCGCCGTGGTCCACTCGGTGTAGAGATCCATGAGCTGCTTGGCCTCGGGCAGGTCCGGCGGCTCGCCGGCGGCGCCCTTGGTCTCGTAGTACTGGCCCCATTTCGGCCATTGCAGCTGGTCGCCCTGGCTGGTCGGCGCGAAATCCTTGGGCGGCAAAGCCGCCGTCGGCACGCCGTTGTCGATGCCGAAGAACATCGACATCAGCGCGTCACCCGCATAGACGCGGCTGCGCATGATCTGGCGGTCGGAGGCCTTGGGCGAGATCTTGAAGCCGATCTGCGCCCACTGGTCGGCCACGATCTCGAGCACGTCCGACTGCTCGTTGTCCTCGCCCGAGGTTTCGACGATCAGCTCGAGCGGCCGCCCGTCCGGCAGGAGACGGATGCCGGCGGCGTTGCGCTTGTCGAGGCCCAACTCGTCGAGCAGTGCGTTCGCGGTATCGGGGTCGAAGCTCGCGCATTCGGTGCCGAGCTCGTCCGACCAGAGCGGGCTGTCGGGCAGGATGGTGTTGTTCGATGGTGCGGTGAGACCAGCGTAGAGATACTGGCCGATCGCGTCGCGATCCAGCCCCAGCGCCAGCGCCTTGCGGAAGCGCAGGTCGCGGAGCAGGCCGCGCCAGACCGGGTCCTCGGCGTTGAGGTTGGGGTAGAGGGCCAGATGCGCCGAGCGCGCTTCCGGCCAGAGCAGGGTCGTGAGGCCGTTGCGCGCCTCGCTCTCCTTCAAGAACGTATAGTCCTTGAACACCAGGCGCCGCGCCTGGAGATCGACGTCGCCGGCCCCGGTCTTGATCGGGATCAGCTTGCCGTCGACGATGTCGAGGATGAACTTGTCGATGTACGGCAGCTGCTGGCCGTTGGCGTCGACATGGTGGAAGTAGGGGTTCTTCACGGCGACGAAGCGCTGGGCGGGTGCCTTCGTCGTCAGCATCCAGGGCTGCAGCGTCGGCATGTCCGGATCGTCGAAATCGTTCAGCCGGTCCTTGCGCAGAAAGAGCTGGACCCAGTCGCGGGCGCCGTTTTCCTTCAAGGTTTTCTCGAGCGCTGCCGGATCGGCGTATTTCTTGTGGAACTGCTTCAGGTAGTGGGCCGGACGATAGATGAAGAGCTGGTTGGCCGCGGCCAGCGCCGGAATGAAGAAGCGGTTGGGCTTGGACCACGTGTAGCGTACCGTGAGCTCGTCCACGACCTCGACCTTGGGCAGCTCGCCATCGGCCACGAGCTGGATGTCGGGTCCGGCGAACGAGAGGTCGGGATTGGTCGCCACGTCCTCCCAGTAGAAGCGGAAGTCCTCGGCCGTGAACGGCTCGCCGTCCGACCATTTGTGGCCCTTGCGCAGGTGCAGGGTGAAGATGCGCCCATCCTCGACCTCGTAGCCGGCGAGGATGTCCGGGACGAGCTTGAGGTCGCGATCGAACGCGATCAGATGGGCATAGCCATAAATGTTGAAGAACCGAGTCTCACGCTCGCGTCCGATCAGCATGCGCAGCTCGCCACCGGGCTTGCCCACCTCGATGCCGTCGATCACCCGCGGCTGCTCGGGAGGACCCGCCAGGGCCAGCCCCGATGCCATCGCCAACCACGCCGCGGTCGCTGCGGCCGGCCCCCGGAACGTCCGCCTCGTCATGCTTTTGCCCCCTGCTGCGCGCCCCCTGCGCTCGTGGATTGCATGCCCGCCCTACCCCGTCAAATCGCCGCTGCAGCCGCTGCGCCGGGACGCCCACCTGTTTCTCGCACAAAGTGAACGTCATGTGAGATTTCACACAGAACGCAGCACGGTCCGACGGCATAACGGGTCGCGCTGAGGGCTGAGCACTTCGACCTGTGAGAGCGGTACATCGCCTCACAGGTCGCTTTGTTTTCACAACCCGACAACTATTGCGAGGTTCCTGCCGGCGTCGGTGCTGGGACGATGCCCAAAGCCTCCAGGGTCGCCGGCCAAGTCGCGGCAAAGTCGCGAGTCTTGGGCGATGCGGGCACGAGCACGACGCGTGCGCCGCAGAGGGCCGCAAGCAGCGCCAGACCGGTATCGTCCGTGTATAGGGGTGCGCTGCGGCCGTGCAGCCACGCCCAGCCGACGATCGTGGCGAGCCAGGATCTTTCCAGCACCGGTCCCTTGATCCAGCGCCAGAGGCCGAGCACGCGGCCGAGACCCTGGGCAAGCCGGCGGCCGGCGGCAAGATCGACGCCCGACCATGGCAGTGCCGGGTCGGTGGCATCGCTCGCCGGGGCGAGGCCGAGCATGGCCGGTTCGATCAGGCCCCGCTCGCTGACATCGCGCAGGATCGGGGCCAGCATCAGCATCGGCGGCGGAACGAGCCGAACGCGCGCGGGGCCCAAGAGCGACGCGGCATAGTGGCGGCTCACCCGATCGGTCAGCCACAGCTCGGCGTCCGGATGGGCGGCGATGGCATCCAGCAGGCCAGCGAGCAGGCTCGGTGACGAAGGTACCAGCGACGCGGCGGCGACCCGGACGGGCCGCTGCCCGGCACGCCGCAGGATCTCCTGCACCAGGAGCATGGCGGTGGCGTGGTCCAGATCGAGCGGGCCGGTGCTGGTGACGACGATCGGTGTGGTCGTGCAGACGGCCTCGAGCGCCGGCCAGCGCAGGTCGGCCAGCGTCGCCGCCCGGACGGTGCGGCCACTACGCCCGAGCGCGATGGCCATGCCCAGCAGCTCGGCGTACGCGGTCGGGCGACTTGCGGCCTGCAGATCGAGCACCAGGGCATCCGTCGACGCGGGCAGTCCCGCGATGGCCGTGATCAGGCCCGCGGTACGGTCGTCGCTGTCCCGTGCCGGCTGGGCCGAACCGGCTGCGTTCCGTGCGATGCGGACGCCGGGTGGCGGCGCCGCGACTGCACGCCGGTCGAATTTGGCGGCATGCCGCCGGATCGCGTCGGCGGTGGCGCGCACGTGCGGATCGGCCAGTGCAGCCGTGCGGGCGCTGATCCTGGACAGGGCAGGCGGGTCGTCGTCGTCGCCGTCGCCGGGTGCGACCAGCACGTCGCCGGCGCGATCCTCGGCCCAGGCGGTGGCGACCGCGGCCAGGTAATCGCGTGGCCAGCGGGCGCCGGGTTCGAGAAAGGCGATCGTCGGAGCTGCCACCGCCGCCAGCACCGCGTCGAGACCGCCGTCCGCGGGTAGCTCGAGCAGGGTGGCCGCCGGCCAGCGCAGACGCAGCCAGTCGGCGAGGCCATCGGCCGAGCCGTGGCCGACGACCAGGATCTGCGCCGCCGGCGCGGTCTGGGCAACGACGCTGGCCAAGGTGCGCCCGAGACGATGCCGGGCGTTCTCGGCTGGAATGACGACGGCGGGCGTGGTCATGCGGCCAGATCCGGTGACCCGGGCAGCGGCCGTGCTGGCGGCAAGGTCGCCGCAAGCGCGTCGAGGGCCGGGCTGGAGTGCATCAGGCCGAGCTCGACGAGCTGCGCCGTCGAGCGGAAGCGCTCGGTCAGCTCGCAGCGGAAGTCGACCGTGGCTGCGGTCGTGAAGCGCCGATGGAATTCCGAATAGCGCTTGGCGCCCTGCCAGTACTGCTTGCGCGCGGCCTCGATACCGGCGCGATCGATGAAGTCGGCCATGAACTTCAGATGCAGCAGCACGCCGGTCTCGGCGGCGAGCGGCACCGGGGACAGCGTGTGCGTGCTGCCGGCGTAGTTGAGGCCCGGCTGCCAGCGGACCAGCGGCACCTTGTGCAGGAACACCCCGTCCTGCTTGCGGTCGAACAGATAGCGGGCGACGAGCCCGCCGACCACGAGGCGGAACGGGAAATCCGCGCAGTCGCGGTGCACGTAGCCGGCGCGGTCGAAGCACGGGCACAAGGCGAGCGGGTCGTCGCCGGGCCGATAGGCCACCTGGGCGAGATCGCTCTCGGCGTACATGTCGAGCATGACCGTGAACAGCGCCTCGGCACCATGCCGGTCGAGATGCGTCGTCAATCCCTTCAGATCCAGCCGCTCGGCATGCGGGTACGTCAGCATCTCGTCGACGTCGACGGTCAGGCACCAGGTGCCGCTGCCGTGGCGGCCCAGGAGATGGTTCAGCCAGCGCTGGCCGCCGCCGTAGACGGCATAGGAATCGGTGGTGAGGAACAAGTGGGTGTCGGGCTGGGCCAAGAGCCAGTCGCGCGAGCCGTCATCGGAGCCGTTGTCGACGACGAAGAACCGGTCCACGCCCCGACGGCGGTAGAAGTCGAACAGCCACGGCAGCCGCAGGGCTTCGTTGCGCAGCCGGGTGAACAGCCGGATCTCACCCTCCGCCGGCGGTATCGGCCGGGTGTCCAGACGCTCGAGATGCAGTGGTGGGCCGCTGACGCGGCGGTCGTGATGGACGGCATCGGCCCACAGCCGGCGAGCGGCGACGTAGCGCCGATGGCCGATCTCGATCCGTGCCAGCCGCTTCAGCACCTCACGGTGCTCGGGAAAGGCCGCGTGCAGCTCCTCGACCAGTGGCTCGGCGCCCGCCGCGTCGCCGGCGGCAAAGCGGGCGTCGATGCGCGCGAGGGTGAGCGAGAAGGTCTGGGGATGCCGGGTGTACGCTGCGTCGAGCACGTCGCGCGCCCGGTCGGGCCCCTGGTTGCGCAGATGGAGTTCGGCCAGCTTCAGCGCAGGTTCGAACGCTTGCGGGAACAGATTCTGCACGGCCTCGATCGCGCGCGCGGCATGGCCGATCCGCCCGGCGCGCTCCTCGACCCACGCCAGGAGCAGATGAGCGTCGAGATGGTCCGGCAGGCGTGCGGCAAGCTTGCGGGCCGACATCCGTGCCTGGGCGAAGCGGTGCTCCGCGGCCTCGGTGCGTACCAGGCGCGAGGCCGCCTGCCAGTCGTCCGGGCGCAGGGCCAGCGCGCGGCCGAACCAATGTCGGGCGGCCGGCATTTCGGCCTGCGCCAGGGCCAGCCGGCCGAGCTCGACCGGTGGCTCGACCGCGCCGGGATGCGTCTCGACGAGGTCGCGGTAGATGCTCTCGGCTTCGGCCATGCGGCCGCCGGCCTCGAGCAGCCGGCCGATCGCGATCCGCGCGCGCAGGTGCCCGACCTCGAGCTGCAGAACGGCATGCCAGCGGTCCAGCGCCGGCTCGAGATCGCCACCCGCCTCGGCGGCCCTGGCCAGGGCCACGCGCCAGCCGACCTTGCGCGGCTCGGCGGCGATCAGCTGCCGCAGGATGGCCTCGGCGATGGCGAAGCGGTGCCGCGCCAGCTCGACCTCGACCAGCTCCGCCAGAATCTCGGCCGTGGCGCCCGAGCCGGCCGCGGCCAGCGCGGCGTGGCAGAGCCGCGCCGCCTCGGGGAAGGACTCGCGCTGCACCGCGAGGCGGGCGGCCTCGACGAGCAGGAGGCGCGCGCCGGGCTGCCGGGCGAGGCCGGCCGTGATCGCCCGTTCCGCATCGGCATAGCGGTGCCGCTGGCGCAGCGTGCGCAGCAGGCCCTGCATGGCCGCCATGTCCTCGGGCGCGGTCGCCAGGATCGCGCGCCAGTGCTCCTCGGCGGCACCGAGGCGGCGCTGCGACTGCAGCAGCCGGGCGAGCTCGGCGGCGACATCGTCGGCAGCGGCGGGCGCCGGGGGTGTGCGCACGAGGACCGCCTCGGCCTCGTCCAGCCGGCCCTGCCGGACCAGAAGCCGGGCGAGGCGCGAAGGCGGGGTGCTAGGCGGGGGCACGGGCATGGGCGTCGAACCGGCTCGAGCTCTGCATCAGGCCCAGCGCCACGAGCTGCTGGCTATCGTGGTAGCGGCAGGAGACCGGGCCCATCAGCGACAAGGCCTCGCCCGCTTGCAGGCGGCGCAGATAGGTGCGCTGCTCGGCGGCCCCCAGATAGTGCTGCCCGCGCGCGACCTCGGCCTGCATCTGCGCCGCGAAGTCCGGCAGGAACTTGAAATGCAGCAGCGCGCCCGAGATGTCGGCCAGCCGGCATGGCAGTGCGGTGTGCTTGCTCGAGGTGTACTTGATGTCGGTGGTCCAGCGGATCAGCGGCACCTTCTGCAGCACCGGGCCGGCGGTGGCGGTGGCATAGAAGACGCGCGCCCGGCAGCCGCCGAGCACGCGGACGTAGGGGAACTTGGCGGCGTCGCGGCGGACGTAGCCGCTCGCGTCGAACCACGGGAAGGCATCGATCAGGCTCTGCCCCGGCACGTAGGTGACCGCATCGAGCGGCGCGTCGGCATACATGTCGAGCATCGGCGCCAGCAACGCCTCGGCACCGAGGCTGTCGAGGTAGGCGGTGAGCCCAGGCAGCGGCAGCCGCTCGCAATGTGGGTAGACCAGGGCCTCGTCGGCATCGACGGTGAGGCACCAGGCGCCGCTGCCATGCTCGTCGAGCAGGTGGTTGGTCCATCGCATGCCGGCCGCGGAGGCCGCGAACGACCCGTCGGTGTGGAAGGTGTGCACGTCCGGCCCCTGCGCCAGCAGCCAGTCGCGCGTGCCGTCGTCGGAATCGTTGTCGAGGATCAGGAACCGGGTCGCGCCGAGGCCACGGTAGTAGGCCAGAAGCCAGGGCAGGCGGGTGCCCTCGTTGCGGACCACGAGGAAGACGCGAATCTCGCCCGTCGGCGGGGGTAGAGGATGCCGGTCGAGGCGGCTGATCGGGTCGAGCGGTCCATGCAGCCGTGGGTCGAAGGCGCCGGCCCGCGCCACCCGGCGCCGTGCCCGGGACACGGCGCCGTCGTGCCAGTCGAGCCGGGCGCGCCGGAGCTGCACCTCGCGATGCTCGGGCAGCTCGGACGCCAGGGCCGCGACGATCTGCCGGGCGGCTTCGGTCTCCTGCCTGGCGAAGGCCACGTCGGCCGCCTGGAGCCGGGCCGCGAGACTGCGCGGATGCTCGGCCAGCAGGGCGGCTGCATGCTCGGCCGCCGGGTCCAGATAGCCATGACGCAGCGCCAGCCGCGCCAGCTCCACGAGCGGCTCGACCCGGTGCGGCATGGCCGAGCGCGCCTCCAGCAGGACGAGGCGGGCCGCGTCGATACGCCCGAGGCTCTCGGCGACGGCAGCCTTCTGCAGATGGCTGCGCGGTTGGTTCGGGGCCAGCGCCACCGCTGCCCCTGCCGCTGCCTCGGCTTCCTCCGCGCGGCCGAGCTCGGCCAGCGCCGCAGCGAGCCCCAGCCGCGCCTCGAGCTGCTGGGGCTGTCGCGCGAGGATGCCGGCGTAGCCGTCGCGCGCCCCGGCCGGATCGCCGCGGCCTGCCGCGAGCTCGGCCGCGGCCAACCTGGGTGCCGACGCCGGCGGCTGCTCGGCCACGAGCCGGGCATAGTGCGCCGCCGCCGCGGACAGCTCGCCGGCGGCCTCCAGCACCCGGCCCAGCAGCAGCGCAGGCGACAGCCCGCGCGGATCCCTGGCCACCAGGGCTTGCGCATGGACGCGCGCCGCCGCGGTGTCGCCCTCGAGCAGCAGGGTGCGCACCAGGGCCGCGAGCGGCTCGGCGCGGTTGGGGTTGGCGCGGGCATGCTCGACCAGGAGGCTGCGCGCCTCGGCGAAGCGATGCTGGGCCGTCAGCGCCTGGGCCAGACCGACGAGGATGGTGGCGTGGCCGGGATGGGCGAGCAGGGCAGCCTGCCAGCGGTGCTCGGCCTCGACCGGCTCGCCGGCGTCGCGGGCGAGCCGCGCCAGCTCGGCGAGCGGCCGCGGGTCCTTGCCGGTCGTCGTCGCGAGCAGCCTGCACGCGGCCTCGGCCTCGGCGTAGCGGCCCTCGGCGCGCAGCGTGCGCACGATGCCGAGCCGCGTCTCCAGATGCTCCGGCACGAGCGCCAGCACGCGCTGCCAATGCTGCAGGGCGAGATCGCTGCGGCCGCGGCGTTCGGCCAGCCGCGCCCGGCTGACCCGCAGCTCCAGCGCCGGGTCGCCGGCGGCGATCGCCGCCGCCAGCGCCCGGTCGGCCGCCTCGGCCCGCTGCGCCCGGGCGAGGTCGTCGGCCAGGGCCGTCACCAGCCGCGCCGGCAGCGGCCCCGCCGCGAGCAGCTCCTCGGCGAGCTGCGCGGCTTCGGCGAACTTGCCGCCGGCGACCAGCAGGGCCGCCAACGACGCGCGCGCGTCGGGAGCGGCCGCGCTGTGGCCGGCGAGCCGCCGCAGCACCTGCTCGGCCTCGTCCGGTCGATTCGCCGCCAGCAGGGAATCCACCAGATGCAGGGGTGTCGACGCCGCCGGATCGCCGCTGACGTTCACAAGAGCACCACCTGGCGCACGCCCCAGCGGCGCATGGTCAGCTCGAGCACCGCCTGGAAGTAGGCCGCCCAGCGCGGCTCGGGTGGCGGCGCCGATGCGTCGAGGGTGAACGGGAAGTACTCGAACACCAGGCGCTGCTCGCGCAGCGGGCCGAAGTCGCTGTCGTTGGTGAGAAACACGGGCAGGAACGGCTCCCCCGACTGCTGCTCGGCGACCACCCGCTCGACGGCTGCCTTGGCCTCGGTGCGGGAGCGCAGGAACAGGGCCATGACGAGGTTCGGCAGGCTCGGCACGTTGCGCAGCGCGTAGGCGGCGAGGCCGGGCGAGGGGCGCAGGACCGGCACGCTCGACCGTCGCTCGGGCCAAGGCGCCCGCAGCGCCGTGCCCAGCGTGGTGTCCAAAAGCTCGAGGCGTGCGCTCGCCGCCTCGACCAGCCCGGTCACCGCGGCGGTGGTCAGGCGCGGCTTGGCACAAGTGGCGGGGAGGCTCCCCGCCACCACCTCGGCGGCCGCGGCGCTGTCGTCGCGCAGCAGGCGGAGCTGCCGGTGCTGCGTCGCGACCATGCCGCGCAGCTGGACGATCTCGGCTTGGCGCAGCACGGGGTCGAGCTTGGTGGCCATGGCGGGAGCTCAGCCGCGCTCGGCGAGCATGGCGATGGCCGCCGCCGCCGCCGTCGCCCCGTTGCTCGGGCACAAGGACCGGCCACGCCGGGCGAGCTGACGGCGCACGGCGGGATCGAGCATGGCCGCCATGTAGGTCGGCAGGGCGCTCTCGGCGCCGCGCGGCACGCAAATCGCGGCGCCACGGCTTTCCGCCCATGCGGCGCGTGCCCGCTGGTCGTCGACCTGCTGGTTGTCGTTGGGCACGAAGATGCTCGGCACGCCATGGTGCAGGAGTTCGTGGAACGAGTTGTAGCCGGCAGCGCTGACCGCAAAGTCGAAGGCGCGGAAATGGCGGGCGTTCGGGTAGGCTTGGAGGTAGCGCAGCCCGCGGCGACGGACGGGGTGGTGCTGGATCAGCCACTCGGCGATCAGGAGCTGGATGCCGAGCCGCTGCCCCGCTTCCGCCACATGATCGAGATGACGCTCGATGTCGTTGTTGTTGCCGCTGCCGAGCTGCACCAGGGCGGCCGGCCGCTCGGGCGCCAGGCCCAGCTCCCGCCGCGCGCTCGCGGCGTCGAGCAGGTCGCCGCGGTCCAGCAGCATGATCGGCGGCACGGTGAGAGGATCGTCCTCGGCCCGGCGCGTGGCACCCACGTCGGCGCTGGCCGCCACCTCGGCCGGCTCGATCACCGCATCGAACCGCCGGCTCAGCGCGAGATGCCGCTCGAGGGCCGGATCCCCCCGCCACATGCCGCGCCGCACCCAGATCAGCGGCGCCGGAACCTCGGCGCCGGCCGTCAACAGCGCGTCGCGCGGGACGTTGCCGTCGAACACGATCGCCGCCGGATCGTAGTAGCGCCAGGCGGCCACCAGGCGCGGTGCGATGCCGCGTGCCTGCTCCGCGGGCGCGGTCTCGTCGTAGAGGGGCTCCGGCACGTATTCGGCACGATAGCCCGCATGCTCGATCACGGCCAGCGCGTGGCACGGGGTGAAGAAAACCGGGTCGTAGCTCGGTGCCAAGCGGCGGGCGACGGCGAGGAGCCGGGTGACGTGGCCAAGGCCGACGCCGTTGGTCGGGTAGAACGCCACGGTGCGGCGGGACGCCGGGGGAGCCGGCCTGCGCGGCCGGCGCCGTCGGGCCGGCTCGCCCAACCGGTCGAGCAGCTCGCGCGGCGAGAACCGTGCCGCCAACGCCGCATCCTGCTCGGCCAGGTAGCGGGCATAGAAGCGCGGCTCGGCCTGCAGGTAGCGGATGGTCTCGGCCACCTGATCGGGCTCGCGATAGACCGGACCGTCCCCGAGCGCCGCGCGGAAGCCGGGGGCCAGGATCACGAGCCGCCCGGCGGCCATCGCTTGCAATGCCGCGCGCGGGAACTGACGGCCAGGGTCGTCCTGGTACTGCACGTAGGCGTCGAGCCGGGCGAAAAAGCGCTTGGGGTCGACGGCGTCGACGGCGAGAAGCTGCCAGGTGGCCGGCAGCGGCTTGACCAGCTCGCGTAGCGCCGCCTCGCCGCCCAGGAAGCGCATCTCCATGTCGGGCTCGGCGGGGTAGGCCGCGAGCATGCCCTCGCGCTTGCCGGGCAGACGGTCGTCATCGTAGCGGAGGATGCGACCGAGGACAGGACGCCGGCGAGCTTGGCTGATCCGGTGCGTCCGCCACGTCGCGATCGGCTCACAGGGCCGGAGTTCCGCCGCATCCAGCGCGAGGCCAGCGGCATGCGTGCGGTACTGCAGACGAATCTGCGGCGTGGCCGGGCACCAGAGCTGGCGGCGGCTCAACCGCTCGGCGATCGCCGTGGCGGCCGCGCTCACATCGTAGGTCGGCGCGCCGCGGCGCAGCAGCGACTGGGTAAGGACCACGAGCACGCGGTCGGCGCGCGTGCTGGGCAGGCCGGGCAAGGCGGCCACGAGCAGGCGCGGCTCGTAGAGCAGCAGCACCGCGCAGCTCAGCGTCTCGGTTTCCGGCTCGATCGGCACGGCGGCATGCAGGCGGACGAGGCCGGCGATCCGCTCCTGAACGGCGGTCGTCGCCGGCATGGCCGGATCGCGCAGCCAGAGCAGCCCGACCTCGAGGCCGGTGCTGGCCAGGATGTCGAGATGCGACGCGATCGTCTCGGTGACCTCGCCCGGCGCACGGAAGTCGCCCGCCAGGATGATGTCGAAGTCGTGGAGCCGTGTCGCCCGCATGCGTGCCTCGCGTCGCCGCCGCACATGAAAGGTCGAAAACGCAGGCAGAAATCAATCAAAAGTTAATTTTAGTCAAGGATGAATATCCATTAGCGTTAGCGTCATTCCGATTGCCGGCTGCCCTGTCGAGCCCGGTCGGCAGTGGCTGCCGGTACCGCGTGCGAGGCGCCGGGTGCGGCTTCGGCCGCCAGCGCCCGCAACTCGTCCCAGCGCAGATCGCCCTGCACCCCCTGCACGCGCAGCCATGCATAGTCCAGCATGTGCAAGGGCACGACGTCCGGCTGCAGATTGTCGAGGACGAGCGTGCCACGATCGGTCGCTACGGTGACGACGGCGTGCAGCTCACCGTCGGGCAGGTGCGCCGTCGCCAGGCGCACCGCGCCTACCGGCAGGCCCGCGGCAAGCAGCCGAGCCTGCTTGGCCAGCGCATAGTCCTCGCAGTCGCCACCGGTGGTCGCGATCCGCCACAGGTCGCGCCCGGCGGGCTCCGGCTCGGGTACGATGCGGCGGTTGATGTCGACCTGCACGCGCTGGAGAAGGGCGAGGAGCTGCGACGTCGGGTGGAGCTCGACCGCTCGGCTCGCCGGCCGGCAGCGGTCGGGCTCGCCCAGGCAGAAGTTCAACCAGCCCGCCGGTCCCGGCACCAGGCGACCGGTTGCCAGCGCCTCGATCCGCCCCCACGCCGTGTCCGGCAACGTGGCCGCGTGCCCGAGCCGGGCCAGCAGAACGAGCAGCGTGACCAGCAGCCACCGGTGGTTCATCGCTCCCGCCGACCATCCGGACCACGTCGACGGGTCCGTTGATGCGGCAGGCGTAACCCGATGGGCGGTGGCCGTCTTGGTTAGCGGGAGGTTAGGGATACCGGAATGCAACCGACAACGACGCGGCCGGTGGGGCGGTCGCAGCCGTGGCGAAGGCCCGCACCGCGTCGCGGCGGCGCGGGCACGTCGGCTCAGAGGTCGTAGTAGAGGAAGTACTCGTAGGGATGCGGCCGCAGCCGGACCGAGTCGACCTCGACCGAACGCTTGTACTCGATGTAGGTCGAGATCAGGTCGGGCGAGAACACGCCGCCCTCGAGCAGGAAGTCGTGGTCGGCTTCGAGCGCCGCCAGGGCCGCGTCGAGCGAGCCCGGGACCTGCTTGATCTCGGCGGCCTCCTCCGGAGGCAGGTCGTAGATGTTCTTGTCGACCGGCTCGCCGGGATCGAGCTTGTTGCGGATGCCGTCGAGGCCGGCCATCAGCATGGCCGCGAAGGCGAGGTAGGGGTTGCAGGACGGATCGGGGCAGCGGAACTCGACCCGCTTGGCCTTCGGGCTGTCGCTGTACATCGGGATGCGGCAGGCGGCCGAGCGGTTGCGCAGCGACCAGGCCAGGTTGACCGGGGCCTCGTAGCCCGGGACCAGCCGGCGGTAGCTGTTGGTCGTCGGCGCGGCGAAGGCGAGGATCGCCGGAGCGTGGCGCAGCAGACCGCCGATGTACCACTTGCAGAGCTGCGACAGGCCGGCATAGCCCGAAGCGTCGGCGAACAGCGGCTGGCCGCCCTTCCAGATCGACATGTGGCAGTGCATGCCCGAGCCGTTGTCGCCGTAGAGCGGCTTGGGCATGAAGGTCGCGGTCTTGCCGGCCCGTGCGGCGACGTTCCTGACCACGTACTTGTACTTCATCTGGTGGTCGGCCATCGCCAGCAGCGAATCGAACCGCATGTCGATCTCGCACTGGCCGGCGGTCGCGACCTCATGATGCTGGCACTCGACGTTGAGGCCGAGACCGATCATGGTCAACGCCATCTGCGCGCGCAGATCCTGCAGCGTGTCGCTGGGCGGAACGGGGAAGTAGCCTTCCTTCGGCCGGATCTTGTAGCCGAGGTTCGGACCCTCGTCCCGGTTCGTGTTCCAGTGGCCCTCCTTGGAGTCCACGGCGTAGCTCGAATAATGCTGGCCCGTGCCGTACTGCACGTTGTCGAACACGAAGAACTCGGCCTCGGGGCCGAAATAGGCGGTGTCGCCGATGCCGCTGCTCTTCAGGTAGGCTTCGGCCTTCTTGGCGATGCCACGCGGGTCGCGGCTGTAGAATTCCTTGGTGACCGGATCCTTCACGTCCGCGATCATGACCAGGGTCTTGTGGGCCATGAACGGGTCGATGAAGGCCGTGGTCGGGTCCGGCATCAACAGCATGTCGGACTCGTTGATGACCTTGAAGCCACGGATCGACGAACCGTCGAAGCCATGCCCCTCGTCGATCAGGTCCTGGTCGTAGGCGGCCGCCGGATAGGAGATGTGCTGCCACATGCCCGGCATGTCGGTCAGACGGATGTCGATCATCTCGACACCCTGATCCTTGACCGCCTTCATGACGTCCTTGGACGTCTTACAACCCAACGTCATCGGGTGGCCTCCATTCTTGTTGACTCGACGCCGCAGGGCAAATGCCCATGCGGTACGGGCCGCCCGACGCGACCCGCACCGTCGTTTAATTGATTGGAGGCGTTAGAGCTAACGGTTTGATGGGGTTAGAGGGCGTCCGCGCCGCGTTCGCCGGTCCGGATGCGGATCGCATCGTCGATGGACGAGATGAACACCTTGCCGTCACCGATGCGGTCGGTCTTCGCTGCCTGCTGGATCGCCTCGACGGCGCGATCGACCAGGGCATCGTCGACGACCAGCTCGATCTTCACCTTGGGCAGGAAGTCGACCACGTATTCCGCACCGCGATAGAGCTCGGTATGCCCCTTCTGCCGGCCGAAGCCCTTGACCTCGGTCACGGTCATGCCCTTCAGGCCGACCTCTTGCAGCGCCTCCTTCACCTCATCGAGCTTGAACGGCTTGATGACAGCTTCGATTTTCTTCATGAAGCAAGATTCTCCGTTACCGGTGGCGCCAAGATCGCCTGCTGTCCTGCCGCCCAGTCTAGCAGGGACCGTGCCAGGGCCAAAGTCGCTCCCTGGCCGGTGATGCGGCCAGCGTAGCTCAATTCCTGTGCAGTGTGACTGCCCAAATATGTGGCAGCATGCTCAAATTGTGGTTCGTTCGACATCATATCATTGGCGGCGGCCGAACTTGACGGCGCCGACGGATTGCGCCAATAGACCGACCGCGCCGCGCTGACGCGCGTGGCCGCATGGCGGGCGTAGCTCAGTTGGTTAGAGCGCCAGGTTGTGGCCCTGGAGGCCGCGGGTTCAAGTCCCGTCGCTCGCCCCATCCTCCCGAAACGGCAGCCGGCAGCGCGCTGGGATGCTTCACGCGTCCTGGAGTGCATGCGCCGCATCGCTGGCGGCACCGATGGCCCGGCCGACGTCAACTCGACGACGAAAAGCGCGCACTGGAGAGTCACTCCAGATGCGCGCTCTTGCATCCGCTGCTTTAATGGCAAGTCTCTAGGCTTGCCGACTCGTACGCATGCAGCAAGATCCGAACCGCGCCAGGAGGCGGGTTCGGAACTCGCTCGTGTGGGTGGGCGTGCCTCGGCCTCAGGCCGCCGCGGCGACGCCAGCCTCGGTCGGGACGGAAGCGATCGTCTTCAGCACCTGCGAGGCGATCTGGTACGGGTCGCCCTGGGAGTTCGGGCGGCGATCCTCGAGGTAGCCACGGTAGCCGTTCTTGACAAAGCTGTGCGGCACCCGGATCGAGGCACCACGGTCGGCGACGCCGTAGCTGAACTTGTCGATCGACTGCGTCTCGTGCTTGCCGGTCAGGCGGAGATGGTTGTCGGGGCCGTAGACGGCGATGTGATCGGCGCACGCCTTCTCGAACGCGGCCATCAGCGCCTCGAAATACTCCTTCCCGCCGACCTCGCGCAGATAGGTGGTCGAGAAGTTGCAGTGCATGCCCGACCCGTTCCAGTCGGTGTCGCCGAGCGGCTTGCAGTGATACTCGACGTCGATGCCGTAGGTCTCGGTCAGACGCTCGAGCAGGTAGCGGGCGAGCCACATCTCGTCGGCGGCCCGCTTGGAGCCCTTGCCGAAGATCTGGAACTCCCACTGGCCCTTGGCCACCTCGGCGTTGATGCCCTCATGGTTCAGGCCGGCGGCAAGGCAGAGGTCGAGATGCTCCTCGACGATCTTGCGCGCGACGTCGCCGACCTTCGAGTAGCCGACGCCGGTATAATAGGGGCCCTGCGGCGCGGGATAGCCGTTCTCGGGGAACCCGAGCGGACGGCCGTCCTTATAGAGGAAGTACTCCTGCTCGAACCCGAACCAGGCGCCCTCGTCGTCGAGGATGGTGGCGCGCTTGTTCGAGGGATGCGGGGTGACGCCATCGGGCATCATGACCTCGCACAGCACGAGCGCGCCGTTGGTGCGGGTCACGTCCGGGACGATGCGGATCGGCTTCAGCACGCAGTCCGAGCTGCGCCCCTCGGCCTGCTTCGTGGAGCTGCCGTCGAAGCCCCACAGCGGGAGCTGCTCGAGGGTGGGAAACTCGTCGAACTCTTTGATCTGCGTCTTGCCACGCAGATTCGGCACCGGCGTGTAACCGTCGAGCCAAATATATTCGAGCTTGTACTTTGTCATCCCGAGTCTCTCGTAGTTGACGACGCGTAGCGCAACGACGCCCTGTTACGTCCCGGCCGCCGCGAGGCGGGCCGTGATGCCAACGGTCTGTGCCGCTCAATGCATTTTGTATGCCAGCCGCTCCGGCATGGCCGAGGCAGGGGCTGCGACACAGCTCGCACACCCTGCCGCAAGCGCGTCGGTCGACGTCGGACCGCGCATCGTGGTGCAGCGTCGTTTCAACTGTCGATTAGCGGACGCAGGCGCCGTATCGGCTCGACATGGCCATAGAATCGCCTGCATGCAGGCTTTCCCTCAACCTCCGGTCCTTCCTGCCGCCGGCCAAGCCGACGGGGAATTCCGGGACATGTGCCCAAAATCGATCCAGCTCCATCCCGGCTGCATGAAAGGAATGCAGCTCTGCTCGGGTCTACTTGCATAAAACGAGTGCACCAAGCATTGACTGCGCAAAGGTGAGCCAAAATTTGCCGTCTTTTCGTGCAACATATGCCAAAAAGAAGTGCAAAACCTGCTTTGATCATGTGCAGAATCTGTTATAAGGGCGACCCACCCGATGCCATGGGGGCGTGGGATCATCAGGAGTGATCGAAATGACTACGGGTCTGCAGCAGGAGTCTGCAAAGATCTACCAGTTCCCGGTCCGGGCACGCGCGCTGGCCAATTTGCGGCGCGAGCAGCTCCATGCCGATATGGAACTGTCCTTGCCGTACGTTGCCGCCTCGATCGACAGCGGCTGGTACCATGAAGAGGCGATCCAGCAGGCCACACGCCTCCGGCAGCGCTAAAGCGGTGTACGTACCGAACGGCTTTAGGGGTATCCCCGGATCGGCTGTGACCCGACGCGGGACGATCGTCCGTCTCGATGTCGATGCACGTGTCGCAGCCGATCCTCGCGCCGGATGGCATCACGGCAGCTGCAAGGCGCAGCCGTAAGATTCACCGCTCGGTGGCGCGCTAGCGCTGCTTCGGGTCGAGCACGTCGCGCAGGCCATCCCCCAGCAGGTTGAAGCCCAGGCTGACGAGGATGATGGCGAAGCCCGGCATGGCCGCGACCCACCAATAGTCCAGCACATACTGACGTCCGCTCGAGATCATCGCCCCCCATTCGGGCGTCGGCGGCTGCGCGCCCAGGCCGAGAAAGCCGAGACCGGCGGCAGTCAGGATGATGCCAGCCATGTCCAGCGTCAGGCGGACGACCAGGGACGAGGTGCACAGCGGTGCGATGTGCACCAGCACGATCCGCAGCGGCGAGGCACCCTGCATCTTGGCTGCGGCAATGAAGTCACCATGGCGGATGGCCAACGTCTCGGCCCGGGCGAGACGCGCGTAGGGCGGCCAGGCGGTGATCGCGATGGCGATGATCGCATTGTCGATGCCGGGACCAAGGGCCGCGACGAAAGCCAGCGCCAGGATCAGGCGCGGGAAGGCGAGAAACACGTCGGTGACCCGCATCAGGACGGTATCCAGCCAGCCGCCGGCATAGCCGGCGACGGTCCCGACCAGAAGGCCCACCGGCCCGACGATGATCGCGACCAGGGCGACGATCGCCAGCGTGATGCGCGAACCCCAGACGATGCGGGCGTAGATGTCACGCCCGAGCTCGTCCGTGCCCAGCCAATGCGCGGCCGAGGGCGGCTGCAACCGCATCGCCAGGTCCTGGACCGTCGGCGACTGCGGTGCGAGGAGCGGGGCCAAGGTCGCCACCAGAACCAGCAGCAGGACCAGGCCGAGACCCACCATCGCCATCGGGTTGGCGCGGAAGATCAGCCACGACGCATAGGCCTGGCCCAGCCGGGCCTGCAGCGGCGAGCGGGGTGTGTCGGCCAGGAGCCAGGCGCGGGACGACCGCGACGGCGGACGGACGAGGCTGTGGCTCATGCGCGGGCCCGCGGATCGAACAGACGGTAGAGCAGGTCGGAGAGCAGGTTGAGGCCGATGAACACGGTGCCGACCACGATCGTGGCACCCAGGACCGCATTCATGTCGGCATTGAGCAGGGAGCCGGTGAGGTAGGCGCCCAGTCCCGGCCAGGCGAACACGGTCTCGGTGATCACGGAACCCTCCAGCAGGCCGCCATAGCTCAGCGCCACCACCGTGATCAGCGGCACGGCGGTGTTCTTCAGCGCATGGTGCCAGACGATCCGCCATTCCGGGACGCCCTTGGCACGCGCGGCCAGGATGTACTCCTGGCGCAGCTGCTCCAGCATCAGCGAGCGGGTCATCCGGGCGATGTAGGCGAGCGAGAAATAGCCGAGGATCGAAGCCGGCAGAATGATGTGCGCCAGCGCGTTGTGGAACACGTCCCAGTCGCCGGCCAGCGCGGAATCGATCAGGATCACGCCGGTGACCGGCGTCACCAGATCGTCGTAGAACACGTCGAGGCGGCCCGGACCCTCGACCCAGCCGAGCTTGGCATAGAACAGCAGGAGGCCCATCAGGCCCAGCCAGAACACCGGCACGGAATAGCCGACCAGACCCAGCACGCGAACGACGTGGTCGGGCCAACGGCCCTGCCAGACCGCGCCGGCGATGCCCATGGGGATGCCGAGCACGACGCCGAGCAGCG
This sequence comes from Geminicoccaceae bacterium, assembly GCA_039808865.1. Classification (GTDB taxonomy): domain Bacteria; phylum Pseudomonadota; class Alphaproteobacteria; order Geminicoccales; family Geminicoccaceae; genus Benzoatithermus. Next base: position 16,148 of record JBDHTW010000003.1, on the reverse strand, counting down.
TGGCGACGGTGGCGAGTTCCAGGGTGGCTGGGAAGACGCGGCGGACGTCGTCGAGCACCGGGCGCGAGGTCAGCACGCTGGTGCCGAAGTCGCCGTGCAGCACGTGCTGCAGGTAGTTGAGGAACTGCTGCCACAAGGGCAGGTCGAGGCCCAGCGCCAGCCGTGCCCGCTCGTAGACTTCGGGCGTCGCCCGGTCGCCGACGACGGCGAGGACGGGATCGATCGGCACGACCCGGCCGATCAGGAACGTCACCAACAGCAGGCCGATGAAGGTCACGACCAGCGTCAACGCCACCCGCGCGGCCGCGGTCAGCACGTCGAGCATGGCACGATCCGGTGCGCGCATGGGGTTGTCACGGCCACGATCCGTGGCCGATGCTGCTCGTCTGCCGCGCCGATCGCGGGCAGGGTAGATGTTTCCAGCAAACGACCATCCGGGCCGAGTGGCATGGGCACAGCCTCCACACTACGCATCCGCGACGCCGTGCCGGCCGACCTGCCGGCCATCATCGACCTGCTGGCCGACGACGTGCTCGGTCGCGCGCGCGAGGCGGCGACGGTCGATCCCGCCTATGCGCAGGCATTCCACGCCATCGAGCAGGACCCGAACCATCGGCTGCTCGTCGCCGAGCAGGACGAGCGGATCGTCGGCTGCTTCCAGCTCACCTACCTGCCGGGGCTCAGCCGCGGCGGTGCGTGGCGGGCGCAGATCGAGTCGGTCCGGATCGCGGCCCCGGTACGCGGTGGCGGCATCGGCGCCACCATGATGCGCTGGGCGGTCGAGCGGGCGCGCGAGCGCGGTTGCGCACTGGTCCAGCTGACGACGGACAAGCGACGTCCGGATGCGCACCGCTTCTACCGGCGGCTCGGTTTCGAGGCGTCGCACGAGGGCATGAAGCTGATGCTGCGCTAGCGTCGGCGCATCGGCTCGCTGCCCGATGCGCCGGCCGCGGCTCACTCCTTGTAGCCCTGCCAATACTTGTTGTCGTCGAAGCTCGGGCCCCAGATCATGCCTTTGACGTTGTCGCGGGCGGCCACGACCTCGATCTCCTGCGCGAAGATCACGAAGGGCGAGATTTGCTGGTGCTCGCGCTGCAGGGTCTCGTAGATCGCTGCCCGCTTGGCCGGATCACGCTCGAGGACCGCGGCCTGGGTGACCTTGGTCATCTCGGGAATGTCCCAGGCGTTGCGCCACGCCAGCGGCTTCGACTTGGCGTCGTCGGCGTTGTTCGGGTTGGAGGCGAAGGTCTCGGCGTTGGTGTGCGGGTCCTGGTAGTCGGGACCCCAGCGGCCGAGATAGATGTCGTGCTGCCGGGCGCGGTAGGCGGTCAGGTTCTGCTTCTCGTCGCCGGGGATGATCTCCACCTGCACGCCGGCCAGTGCCCAGCTCGCCTGGATCGCCTGCGCCAGATCCTTGCTCGGCGAGTTGTTGCGGACGTTCATCGTGACCTTGAAGCCGTCCGGCAGGCCGGCCTTGGCGAGAAGCTCCTTGGCCTTGTCGACGTCGAGCTTGTAGGGCTTGTCGCTGATCGCGCCGAGGAAGCCCTCGGGCAGGAAGGCCTCGTGCACGACCGCCTTGCCCTGCATGATGCTGCCGACCAGGGCGTCGTAGTCGACCAGCCACTTCAGCGCCTCGCGGACCTCGGGCTTGGCCAGGTACTGGTTCTTCTGGTTCAGCCCCATGTACCAGATGGCCCCCTTGGGCACCCTGGTGATCGCGATCGCGTCGCTGTGCTCGACCGCGGCGATGTCCTCGGGCGTCAGCTTGCGGGCGATGTCGACGTCACCCTTCTCGAGCAGCAGCCGCTGGGTCGCGGCCTCGGGAATGTGGCGGGTGATCACCCGCTTGAACTTCGGCGCGCCGCGGAAATAGTCCGGATTGGCGTCGTAGGCGATGCTCTCGTTCGGCTTCCAGGCGCGCAGCTTGAACGGGCCGGAGCCGGCGGAGTTGGTCTTCAGCCAGGCATGACCCATGTCCCCGTCCTGCTCGTGCTCCTGCACGAGCTTGCTGTCGACGACCGAGCCCACGCCCGCGGTCAGGCAGTAGAGCAGGAACGTCGGCGCGTAGGGCTTGTCCAGCGTGAGCACGACGGTGTCGGCATCGGTGGCCTTGATCGTCTCGGCCATGTTCTCAGGCGTGAAGCCGAACTGGGTCAGGATGAAGCCCGGCGACAGGTTGAGCTTGACCACCCGCTGCAGCGAGTAGGCGACGTCGTGCGCGGTGAGCGGGTTGCCGCTGTGGAACTTGATGCCCGGGCGGATCTTGAACGTCACCTTCAGGCCGTCGTCCGACACGCTCCAGCTCTCGGCGACCAGACCTTCGAGCTTGCTGACGTCATCGGCGGGGTAGGTGACGAGCCGATCGTAGATCTGGGCCTGCGCCTCGGCGGCGGAGAACTCGAACACCTCGGCCGGGTCGAGGCTGATGATGTCGTCGATGAAGTCGGCGATGACGAGACCGTCCTTGGGGGTCTCGGCCCGGGTCGGCCCTCCGGCCAGGGTCAGCATCGCCAACGCTGCGACTCCGAGCGCCAGCAGCTTTCGCATCCGCAATCCCTCCACTTCGTCGTGGGCCGCCGTGCGGCGGCCGGTCTCGGCCGGCACCGTTCCCGGGCGCCGAAGCCGTGTCAAGCGCCACGGCCGCCGGCTAAAGGCCCCAGAGGCAGCCGACGTCGGCGCGCTTGAGCTCGAACGGGCGGACGCGCGGCAGCGGCGAGCGGGGATACACATGCGTGCCGCGCTCGGCGACGACGGTGATGTCGCCCGAGCGATGGTTGAAGATCATGTTGTCGGTCGGCGGCAGCGGCAGGCCGCGGTAGCCCAGCACGATCGGCCCGTCGACATGGTGCAACTGGCAGCGATAGGCATAGGCGTGGTGACGGTTGCTGACGTTCCACGGCACGTCGCCGGAGAGCAGCCGCAGGGCGCCACCGCCGCTGCCGACGCGCCAGCCGTTCACCAGATGGCCGCCGCCGTGGATGTTGGTGCCGTCGCAGCCATCGTCCAGCCAGATGCCCTCGAGCACGCTGCCATGCCCGACCCGGATGTCGAGTCGTCCGCGCGTGTGCTTGAGGGTGATGTGCCGTGCCGTGACCCGGCTCGTCTTGATGTCGAACACGGCCCCGCTTTCCGGCAGCCGGCTGTAGCCGGGATGGCGGGACAGCAGCAGGTACTCGAAGGTGGCGAAGGTCTCGGTTCCGCCGAGATTGCCGCCGCCGCCCGGCTCGAGGAAATCCGGCTGGCCGCTGCGATAGACGGTTCCGATCGGCCGGCGCAGGCCGCCGCGGAACAGGCAGCGGAGAACGCGCAGGCCGCGGGGATAGTCGCGTTGGTAGCGGATGTGCATGCGGATCGGCTGCAGGCCACGCGCGCCCTGCGCGCGCTCGGCCGCGGTCCACGGCATCTGCCCGAGGAACTCGCAGGCGAAGACCCGCAGCCGCCGGCTCTTCCCGACGGCGACCGTGACGCCACCCGGCCGGATCATGCGGCAGCGGCCGATCACGTGATCGTCACCCTCGACCGTGAACGGATTCCAGACCTCGCTGACGGTGAGACCCCACAGCCAGACGTTGCGGCTGGTCGGCTGCAGCCGGAACGCATGCCTGACGGTCGTCTGGAGCAGGTTGGGGCTGCGCAGAACGATGTCGCTCTTGGCGATCTCGACCGGCTCGCCGATGAAATCGCCGCCGGGCGCGAGAAGGATGTGGTCGCCGGGGCGTGCCTCGGTCAGCCGCAGCACGAGCTCGGCCCGGCTGCCCGCCAGAAGACGGCGGGCCGCTCGCGGCGGGTGCGGCAGCGCCGCGGGTGCCGTGTCGGCGGCGGCAGGTGGCATCGCCGCCGTAAGCCATGCCGTACCGCCGAGGACCAAGTCCCGCCGCCGAATCGATTCCATGATTCCCCGCGCCCGGCATCTTGCTGCACCGTGCCCGGTGCCATGGCTACCATGTGATGGCGGGTCCGTCAGCCACCGGGCCCGCCAGGTACGAAGTTCGGCACGTTGGTCAAGAGCAGCTTGTCCAGGCGCGCACCTTCCTCACGGTAGGCGATCTCGATCACGTGGCTGCCGGCGGCAAGGGCGAGATCCACCGGCTGGCCGCCGGTCGCCGTCGCATGGACGTCGCTCCAGCGCCATGCCTTGCTCAGCGCGATCCCGTACCATGGCCGCCAGGGGCCGCCGTCGATCCGCAGCCAGAAGCTGTCGGCCTTGGCGGTCGGCGCGATGGTACGCCCCCACAACCTGTACTGGCTCGTCCGCGCGAGCTGGACGACGTAGCGGGCGATGCCTTTGCTCGGCGGCTTGGCGACGCTGTTGCTGCCGGCGGCGACCTGGATGAAGCGGCCGCCCGAAGCCTTGGCATCGGCCTTGATGCGCAGTGGTGCCGTCACCTTGCCGCTCTCGGCCTCCCACCAGCGGAAGACGGCGGTCGCCGGACGATGGTTGAACTGCTCGTGCATGATCAGGAACGCGCCGAGACCGTGCCAATCGTCGGTCGCGCGGGCTTGGCCCAGATAGTAGGCGAGATTGCCGACGCTGGTGCCGATCACCGTGCCGACGAGGCTGGTCCGGCCTGCCGCATCGAGCGAGATCGCATCCAGCACCCCTTGGTAGCCGCGACTCGCCGCTTCCTGGTAGGTAGCGGGCAGGTAGCCGCGTTCGACCGCGTGCCCGAGCGTGTAGGCGAACAGGCTGGAGCACGAGGTTTCCAGCCAGTTGGTTTTGAGCGTGCCCTTGTCGACGACCTCGAACCAGCGCCCGCTCGCGCTGTCCTGGAAGCGCACGATCCCGGCGGCAAGGCCGCGCAAACGCTCGAGAAGCGAGCTGCGTTGCGGATCGGATGCCGGCAGCGCGTCGAGAACCTCGACCAGGGCCGTGGCGTACCAGCCGACCCCGCGGCACCAGAACTCGGGCGAGCGGTGCGTGGTCGCATTCGCCCAGACGGCTGTGCCGGTCTCGTCGTAGCCATGGTAGAGCAGGCCCGTGCCCGGGTCCTGGAGATGGGTGCCATAGAGGAGCAGCTGGCCCGCGGCGGCGGCCGGATCCGTGGTCGCATCGCCCAGCATTTGCCCGTACTCGGCCAGGAACGGCAGGGCCATGTAGGTGCCGTCGGCCCATAGCTGGCCGGGCAGGCGCCAGCGGTGCAGGAGACCGCCATCCGTGGTCCGTGGCCAGTCGTCGAAGCGCTGCCGCAGCTTGCCTGCCGCCAGCCGGTACTTCTCGATGCCGGTGGCCCGGTAGAGGATCAGCATCAGCCGTCCGGGCAGCAGGTGATCGAGCTCGGAACTCAGGTCGACCGGCTCCCGTCGCGCCGCGTCGAAATACATGTTGCCGGCATCGTCGACATGCGCATCCGCCCAGCGCACGATGTAGTTCCAGTAGCGATCGTCCTTGGTGCGCTGGTAGACGAGATACTGACCGTAGAGATAGAGCGCGCGCGGGTAGCGCCATGGCAGAGCGCGCGCGTCCGGAAAGCGCTGCATGGTCGATTCGACCATGGCCTTGCCCCAGTCGGTCGCAGCCGCGGCCGGCATCGTGAGGCAGAACCAGCCCGCGAGCGCGATGCAGGCAGGTGCGCAGGCGCGGCGCAGAACGGTCCGCCATTCCGTCGAGAAAATACCTGACCAATTGCGCATCATCCATATCCTCCCCAGAATATGAACGCGGATATTGGACTGGGGAGTGGTCACCAAACAATTATGGATAGTGTCCGAAGTTCACAAAACGTATGATGGTATGATTTGAGTCCGCCAAGTCATGGCAACGAATGTCATGGTTGGGTCGTGAGCCGCGCCGTCACCGCGGCTACCCACCGCTCGAGCCGGCGGCGATTGGTGCCGAAATCGTACCGGCCGATATTGCTCTTGCTGTAAGCCGCGAAGGTCGAGCCGCCATCGGCGCCGGGCAGCACGCGGATGCTGACCGTGTCGACGAACCGCAGCAGCGGCGTGCGATCTTGGACCAGCAGGAGACCGCGTGACGGATCTTCGGCGATCGGCGTTACCCGCGGCTGCGCCGCGAGCACGGCGCGCCAAACCGCGTACTGCTCGGCCGGTGGTGCGACGTAGCTCGCGGCCATGGCGGAGGGCTTGGCCGTGCACATGCTCTGCGGGCATATCAGCCAGTCGTTGGCGTGGCCCGTGCGCGCGACCGTGGTGGGATCGGGTATGTCCGCCGGTGCGACCGCGCCCGGTTCCAGACCACCGCAGCCTGCGAACAGGAGGAAACTTGCAAGCGGCGGCAGGATTCTCGGGCGCATCGGGGCCATCCTCGGCTCGGCGGGCACGACCCACCAGTCACCACGCGTTCGTGACCATCCAGCAACATGGTCCCGAACGGCAATGCTGCATTGCAACATCAGCCGTTCTGCATGAGCGCTTGCAACCAACATGCTGGTCGTCGACGACAAGCAACATGCTGGTCGATCGACTGACAGACTAGGAGACCGTAAATGTTCATGGCCGCTCTCGGTACGATCCGCATGGCCGGTATTGCCGATGTCCAGTCCGCCGCGGCACCGTCGACCGGCTTCATCAGCAAGCTTGCAGCCGCCGCCTGGCGGTACGGCAAGCAGGAATTGGCTTACTACCGTGCAATGCGCGAGCTTGGCAGCCTCGACGAGCGTGATCTGAACGATCTCGCGATCGGCCGCGGCGACTTCCCGGCGCTTGCCCGCCGGCACGCGCAGACCGTCGCCTGAGCTCCAGGCCGCAGCCTGGCAAGGGCAGCGCTGCTAGCCGGCCATCACCGCAACCCCCCGGGCAGGACGACCCTGCCCCTCGGGGGCGGGACTGCGGCTGCGGAACGCCGCCAGCAACTCGGCCTCGCGCAGCTTGGCATGCCGCAGAAACCGCTCCTTGACCGGCCCGAAGCCGCGAATGCGGTCGGGGATCGCGGCCAGCTCGACCGCCGTGGCATGGCTCGCCGTGGTGAGACCGCCCAGCACCTCGTCGAGCAGCCGCTCGTACTCGCCGATCAGTGCCCGCTCGCCCCGCCGCTCCGCCGAGTAGCCAAAAAGGTCGAGTCGTGTGCCGCGTAGCCCCTTGAGCCGTGCCAGCAGCCGGAAAGCCCGCAGCATCCACGGTCCATAGCTACGCTTGCGTGGCTCGCCCGTCGTCGGGTCGGGGCGCTCCAGCAGCGGCGGCGCCAGATGGAAGCGCAGCTTCCAGGAGCCTTCGAACATCGCACCGACCCGCTGCAGGAAGTCCGTTTCGGTGTAGAGACGCGCGACCTCGTACTCGTCCTTGTAGGCGAGCAGCTTGTGGTAGTTTCTGGCCACCGCTTCGGTGAGCGCCGTGCTGCCCGGCATGATCTCGGATTCCGCCCGGCGCACGCGCTCGACGAGGCTGCGATAGCGGGCGGCGTAGGCCGCGTCCTGGTAGGCGGTCAGGTAGGCGACCCGACGCTCGATCGCTTCGTCGAGGCTGGCGGAAAGCCGGCGGTTGTCGGGAATGCTGCCCGCGGGCTCGGCCAGACGCTCGACCAGGGCCAAGTCGTTGGCCGCCTGCCGGCCCCACCGCAGCGCCGCCTTGTTCAGCTCGACCGCGGCGCCGTTCAGCTCGATCGCCCGCAGGATGGCGGCCTCGCTCAGGGGCACCATCCCCTGCTGCCAAGCGTAACCCAGCATGAACATGTTGGTGGCGATGGCGTCGCCCATGAGGGCGGTGGCGAGGTCGGTGGCGTCGAGGAACGCCGCCGCGTCCTGGCCCACGGCATCGACGATCTGGTCCTCCATGGCCCGGGTCGGGAGTTCGGGGTCGCGGAAGCGGCTGAGATCGCCCGTCCGCGCCTGCTCGGCCACCGTGCGCACGAACTCGCTGGTGACCGAGGCATCGCTGTTGACCACGGCCCGCGTGCGGCCGAGCTGCATCTTCGCCAGCGATTCGTCGCTGACCGTGGTGACGATGTCGCACCCGATCACCGCGTCGGCCTCGCCGGCGGCGATCCGTGGCGCCCAGAGCTGGCCCGGCTCGGCGGCGATGCGGATGTGCGACCAGACCGCACCGCCTTTCTGCGCGAGGCCGGCCATGTCGAGCGCCGTCACCCCCTTGCCCTCGAGATGCGCCGCCATCGCCAGGATGGCACCGATGGTGACGACCCCGGTCCCGCCCACGCCGGTGATCAGGATGCCCCAGGGCTGCTCCAGGCCGGGCAGGGCGGGTTCGGGCAGGGCCGGCAGCTCGGCCGCCTTGCCTGCCGCCTTGCCCTTGCGCAGGCTGCCGCCTTCGACGGTGACGAAGCTCGGACAGAAGCCGCCGAGGCACGAATAGTCCTTGTTGCAGTTGGACTGGTCGATCTCTCGCTTGCGGCCCCATTCGGTGGCGACCGGCAGCACCGAGACGCAGTTCGACTTGTTGCTGCAGTCGCCGCAGCCCTCGCAGACCAGCTCGTTGATCACCACCCGCCGGGCGGGGTCGGGGAAGCCGCCACGCTTGCGGCGCCGGCGCTTCTCGGCGGCGCAGGTCTGCACGTAGATCAGCGCCGTGGTGCCCTTGGTCTCGCGCAGCGACTTCTGCACCGTCTCGAGCTGGTCGCGCGGACGGACCCGGACGCCCGCCGGCAGCTGGCCGATGTGCGCGGCCTCGGTCGCGTCGGCAACGACCTCGATCCGCTCGAGCCCCTCGGCCGCGAGCTGACCCACGAGCTGGGCCACGCTGAGCGCGCCCTCGAGTGGCTGGCCGCCGGTCATGGCGACGGCGTCGTTGTAGAGGATCTTGTAGGTGATGTTCACCTTGGCGGCGGCCGCAGCGCGGATAGCCAGAATTCCGGAATGGAAGTAGGTGCCGTCACCGAGATTGGCGAACACGTGCGGCGTCTCGGTGAACGGCGCCTGGCCGATCCAGGCGACGCCCTCGCCACCCATCTGGCTGAACGTCTGCGTCGTGGTCGGGTAGATCCACGTCGCCATGTAGTGGCAGCCGATGCCGGCCAGCGCCCGGCTGCCCTCGGGCACGCGGGTGCTGGTGTTGTGCGGGCAGCCCGAGCAGTAGTGTGGCACGCGCAGGACGGCTAGCCGCTGCCGCGCCAGGGCCGCCTCCTTGTCGGCGATGAAGCCGAGGCGACGCTGGATCGTCTCGCTGGTGTGGAAGCGGGCGATCCGGCCGGCGATGGCACGCGCGATCATGGCCGGGGTCAGCTCGGCCGCGGCCGGCAGGAGCCAGCCGCCCTGCGGCAGCGACCACTCGCCCTTCTCGTCGAACTTGCCGATCACGCGCGGGCGGACGGCTTCGTTCCAGTTGTAGAGTTCTTCCTTGAGCTGGTACTCGAGATGCTGCCGCTTCTCCTCGACGACCAGGATCTCCTCGAGCCCTTCGGCGAAGTGCCGGGTACCTTCGGGCTCGAGCGGCCAGGTCATGCCGACCTTCATCACCCGCAGGCCGATCTCCGCCGCGAGCCGCTCGTCGATGCCCAGGTCGTCCAGCGCCTGGCGGACGTCGAGATAGGACTTGCCGGCGGTGATGATGCCGAGGCGTGGCCGCGGGCTGTCGATGACGATGTGGTTGAGCCGGTTGGCGCGGCAGTAGGCGAGGGCGGCATAGGCCTTCTGCTGCTGCATCCGGCTCTCTTGCACGAGCGGCGGATCGGGCCAGCGGATCGACAGCCCCCCCGGGGGCATCACGAAATCGCCGGGGGTGCGGACCTCGATCCGGTGCGGGTCGACGTCGACGATCGCGGTGCTCTCGACGGTGTCGGTCACCGCCTTCAGCGCCACCCAGCAGCCCGAGTAGCGCGACATCGCCCAGCCGTGGATGCCGAGGTCGAGATAGTCCTGCACGCCCGCCGGATTCATGACCGGGATGACGGCAGCGGCGAAGACGTGGTCGGACTGGTGCGGCAGGGTCGACGACTTGGCGGCATGGTCGTCGCCGGCGACGACGAGAACGCCGCCGTGGCGCGAGGTGCCGGCATGGTTGCCGTGCTTGAGCACGTCGAGCGACCGGTCGACGCCCGGACCCTTGCCGTACCACATGGCGAACACGCCGTCGTGCTTCGCGCCGGGAAACAGTCCGACCTGCTGCGAGCCCCAGACGGCCGTCGCGGCCAGATCCTCGTTGATCCCGGGCTGGAACACGATCTGGTTCCGGTCGAGGAACTTGCGCGCCCGCCACAAGGCTTGGTCGAGTCCGCCCAAGGGCGAGCCGCGATAGCCGGAAATGAATCCGGCGGTGTTCAGCCCCTCGGCTCGATCGCGCTGCCGTTGCAGCATCGGCAAGCGCACCAGGGCCTGGATGCCGGTCAAGAGCACCCGGCCGTGCTCGAGCGCGTAGCGGTCGTCGAGCCCAATCTGCGCCAGCGCCATGGCCTGTCTCCACGAAAATCCGAGGATCAGCGTGGGCCGGGTGAGCCGGGTGCGTCAAGAGTGCGCGGCTCGATTGTCCGTTCCCGGCGTGCCACCCGCATCTTCCTGCCCTTCTCGAGGGATCGGCCCGACTGCGGGCAGGCCCAGATCGAGGAGGTCGATCTGGGCCGCAAGGGGGCGAACTCTTGCCCCTGCGCGGGGGCACGTTCGTCACCGACCGACACGATCACGTCGAGGGCAATCCGAACCGGACAGCGGCGATCACCGGTGGCTTGGTCGGGCGTGAAACGGCGGTTCCGGCATTGTGGGGCCATTATCTGCGGTAATCCGGCGGTGCCGTGACGCTGATGGGCCTGGTCGCCGGCCCGAACCGGGTCGACCTGTGCTTCGGCCAGTGGAAAAAGGGCCGGGTGGAATACACCGGCGCCATGTTCAATCTGCTTGCGTGTCCCCCCAAGCTGACGAACAATCTTCGCGTCCGCAAGGTTCACACGGTCGGCAAATGGAATTCGGCCCGCAAGGGGAAAGGAAGCAAGGCCGATCGGACAAGGGCAGGCAGAATGATATTGGGTCGCAGCAAAGCCTCGAGTGAGCCACGATCGCAGGCGGATTTGCGTTGTCTGCTTCTGGTCGCATCGGCGATGATCTGGAGTCTGCTCCTATCGATCAATGCCCCTTCGGCGGTTGCTGCCGATGATCAATTGTGCCTGCAGCAGGGTGGCAGCCATTCGGCCGCCGTCACGGCCTGCAATCGCGCTTTGGAAGGCTGGTTCATCTCCGACATCAACCGTCGCGCTCTGCGCATCGCCCGCGCGCGCCACAACATCGAATTGGGCAACACCGCCGAAGCGCAGCAGGATCTCCAGCAAGTGGCAACGCAGGCGCGTAATGCCATCAGTCGTATCGAACAGGACGCGCACAACTGCAAGTTTAAGTGGTCGTGCCAGTCTTCCGGGGAGGCATTGGACTACGACACGATTCAGGCCCAGTATCGCTCAGCCGTTGATTTGCTGGCCGCCTCACAAAGCGCCACAAGGCGGTCCGATGCCGACGCTGCCGAAAAGGCCGCGGCAGCAGAACACTTGGCGGCCGAAAGACGGAATGCTGAACGCGCCAGGGCGGCAGCGGCTGCCAAGATGGCCGAGGAACTGGCGGCGGAGGAAGAGCGTGCTGCCGCGGCTGCCGAGCAGGCCGAGCAGGCCGCGCAGGCAGCGGAGGCGCGTCGCGCTAGAGCCGAGGCGGAACGGGTAGCTGCCGAGCAACAGCGTGTGAAGGCGGCAGCGGCTGCCAAGATGGCCGAGCAACTGGCTGCCGCAGATGAGCGGCAGGCGGCCGAGCAAGAGCACCTTGCCAAGGCTGCCCAACAGACGGCCCAAGAAGTTGAGCCGCCACGCGCAAAGGCCGAGCTGGAACCGCCTCAGACCGAAAGTCCCGTTGATCAGGGGCAAGATGCCGGCGACCTGCCGTTCGGTGGCGGCGCACGACGCGAGCCGATGCAGCCGGTCGTCGCACCTGCCGGGGTCGCCGCGGCGGCACTGCAGGCGGGTGCTGGAGCGATCGACGAGATCCAGCAGGCGTCCGACCAATCGGGTCCCAGCCGCATTGCCCTGGTGATCGGCAACAGTGGCTATCACCACGCGCCACGGCTGGCGAATCCACGCAACGACGCGGCCGACGTCGCCGCACTTCTCGCCCGCATGGGCTTTACCGTACTCGACGGCACCGACCTCGGCCGCGACGCCATGGAGGACCTGATGATCCGGTTCGCCAAAGCGGCGTCCAAGGCCGAGGTGGCGGTGGCATTCTATGCCGGGCATGGAATCCAGGTCGAGGGCACCAACTACCTCATCCCTGTCGATGCCGCCATCAAGGACGAGTTTGACCTGCGGCGACTGATCAGACTCGACGACATGGTCCGAGATACCGGCCGTGCCGATCGATTCGGGCTGGTGATGGTCGACGCCTGCCGCGACAACCCGTTCGAAGCCGTGTTGGCACGCTCGCTCGGCAGCACCTCGCGCTCGGCGGGATCTGCGGCGCGTGGGCTGGCGGCGCCGGTGGTGCCACCGCGCGTGCTGGTGGCCTACGCTACCGGGGCCACGCAGACTGCGGCCGACGGCGACGGCCGCAACAGCCCGTTCACGACGGCGGTGCTCGAGCATCTGGCCGAGCCGGACGACGTGCGGATCGTCGTCGGCAAGATCATCGATACCGTGGCCAAGACCTCCCAACAGCGGCAGCGCCCGGACTATTGGGGCTCGCTGGGTGGTGAGCGGATTTTCCTGGTCGAGCCCCAAGCAGTCGCCGAGGCGTTGGACAACGAGCTGACCTTGCTCGAACGTCAAGCCGTTCAGCGGGCCTTGGCACGGATCGGGCTCTACGCCGGCGCCGACGACGGTCGCTTCTCCTTGGCGGTGCGGCGGGCGATCCGCGAATTCCAGACCCGCTCTGGTGCCACGCCCAACGGCTATCTCAGTGTCGACCAGCTCGTGGCGCTATATGACGAGGCACGCTATGGCGGTACGCCAGCACCACTACCACCGATCGACATCATCGATCTGCTACGCCGTTCCGAAGCCGGCGAGAAGGACGCCGCCCTGCTCCGTGCTAGGCTGTTCGACCGCGCCTACGTTGCCGGCCCGCTACCGAAGGACATGACCGAAGCGGCACGCTGGTATCGCAAGGCGGCCGACGCCGGCCAAGCCGACGCGGCGCTGGCACTGGGCAGGATGTTCCGCGACGGCAACGGGATCGAGGCCGATCCGGTCCAGGCCGCGCGCTGGCTCAAAGCAGCGGCCGATGCCGGCTCGCCCGAGGCCCAGTACGATCTTGCCCGCCTCTATGCAGGCGGGAGCGGCGTCCCTGGCGATCGGGCCGAGGCCATCCGCCTCTACCGCCTCGCCGCCGCGGGCCAGTCCGCCGAGGCCGTCGCCCAGCTCCGTGCGCTCGGGGCATGGAGCGCGCCCTGAGCGCTCACGCCCGCCGGCGCCGCGATTTCGCGAACGTGTCGAACGCTACCGCCAGGACGATGATGATGCCGATGATGATCTGCTGGATGTAGCTCGACACGTTGTTGAGCACGAGGCCGTTCAAGAGCACGCCGATCAGCACGGTGCCGACCACGGTGCCGAAGATCGTGCCGATGCCGCCGAACAGGGAGGTGCCGCCGATCACCACCGACGCGATCACGGTGAGCTCGTAGGTGGCGCCCGCCACGGCCTCGGCCGAGTTCAGGCGTGCCGACAGCACGAAGCCGCCGAGCCCGGCCATGAAGCCGATGATCACGTAGACCGACGTCGTGATCCGGTCGACGTCGAGCCCGGACAGCCGTGCGGCCTCGGGGTTGCCGCCGACCGCGTAGACGCTGCGGCCGTAGCGGGTCGAGCTCAGCACGACGTGCGCCAGGATCGCGAACGCCAGAAAGACGATCACCGGCACCGGCACCGGCCCGACATAGCCCTGGCCGAGCCAGCGATAGCCTTCGTCGAAGCCGCTGATCGGTCCGCCGCCGGCGATGTAGAGGGCGAGGCCGCGGAATGCCGACATGCCGCCCAGCGTGACGACGAACGGCGGCACCTTGAGCTTGGTGATGGCCAGCCCCTGCAGCCAGCCGCAGGCGGTGCCGATCACGCAGGCGGCGACCAGCGCCAGGGGCCAGCCCCAGCCGTGCGCCTCGCTCTCGGTGCCGACGGCAAAGCGGCTCTCGAGCCCGCCCTTGGCCACCATCGCCGCCGCGAGCCCGGCCAGCGCCACGACCGAGCCCACCGACAGGTCGATGCCGCGGGTCAGGATGACGAAGGTCATGCCGATCGCGAGCAGGCCGTAGATCGAGACCTGCCGCATGACGTTGAACAGGTTGAGCGGCTTCAGGAAGCGTGGCTCGACGACGGCGAAGATCGCCATCAGCACGAGCAGGAAGATCAACGGGGCGAACCTCGCGAGCAGCCCGAACCAGTCGATGTCCCGCCGCGCCGCCGCGTCCCCGCCGGCCGCTACGGCCCGGTCGCTGCTCATCTGCGCCTCCCACGCTCCTTCGTCGTTGCCCACGGGTGGAGCCCGGAACGGGTCCGCGGTCAAGCGTCGATGCCGTAGGGCAGGATCGCGTGCGCCCGCCCCGTTGCCGGCTCCCGTAGGCGCGCCTAACGTCGCGCCCGATCGGATTCGGGCAAGCGAGGACGGCAACCGACATGCTCTGGCTCATCGGCACTGCCGTCGTGATCATGGGTGCCCTGCTGGCGATCCAGCCGCTGCTCAATGCAAAGGTTGCCAGCGCAGCCGGACATGCGATCTACGGTGCCATGTTCTCGGTCGTGGTCAGCTCGCTCACGATGCTGCTCGCGGCCGTGTTGCTGCGCCTGCCGTTGCCCGATCTGCGCAATGTCGGCGCCCAGCCGGTATGGAGTTGGACCGGTGGCGTCATCGGCGCCTTCGTCGTGCTGACCGCGCTCACCGCGACCCCGCGGCTGGGTGCCGCCACGACGGTGATGCTGTTCATCGGCGGTCAGCTCGCGGCCTCGCTTCTGCTCGACCATCATGGCTGGCTCGGGGTGCCGGTCCATCCGCTCGACGTGCCGCGCGCGCTGGGCGTTTTGTGCCTCGTCGCGGGCGTGGTGCTGATCCGCTGGTCGTGACCGATGCGGCTGGCACCCGGCCCCGGGCCGCACTAGTCTCGAGGCGCGCGGCAGCGTCCGCGTCGGATCGGGAGGCTCGCCCATGCTCTATCGCCAACTCGGCCGCTCGGGCCTGCGGGTCTCGGCCCTGACGCTCGGCACGATGACCTTCGGCGGCAAGGGCGTGTTCGCCAAGACCGGCGATACCGACGTCGCCGGCGCGCGGCGCCTGATCGATGCGGCCATCGCCGGCGGGATCAACCTCTTCGACACGGCCAACATCTATTCCTGGGGTGTCTCGGAGGAGATCCTCGGCCAGGCGTTGCGGGGCCGGCGCGAGCAGGTGCTGATCACGACCAAGGCGCGGATGAAGATGGGCGACGGGCCCAACGATGCCGGGCTGTCGCGGCATCACCTGATTCGCGCATGCGAGGCCAGCCTGCAGCGGCTGGGCACCGACTGGATCGATCTCTACCAGGTGCACGAGTGGGATGGCGCCACGCCGCTCGACGAGACGCTCGAGGCCCTGGACACGCTCGTACGCTCCGGCAAGGTCCGCTATGTCGGTGCCTCGAACTATTCCGGCTGGCATCTGATGAAGGCGCTGGCGATCGCCGATGCCCATGGCTGGCAGCGGTTCGTCAGCCAGCAGATCCACTACACGCTGGAGGCGCGCGAAGCCGAGTACGAGCTGGTGCCGATCGCTGTCGATCAGGGCGTCGGCATCATGGTGTGGAGCCCGCTCGCCGGCGGTCTGCTGACCGGCAAGTATCGTCGTGGCCAGCCCCATCCGCCGGGCTCCCGTCACCTGAACGACTGGGGCGAGCCGCCGATCCGCGATCAGGACAGGCTCTATGCCATCATCGAGGTCCTGGTCGAGATCGGAGCCGCGCGCGGCGTGCCGCCAGCGCAGGTGGCGCTGGCCTGGCTGCTGGGGCGGCCGGGCGTGTGCACGCTCGTCGTCGGTGCCCGCGACGTGCAGCAGCTCGAGGGCAGTCTCGGTGCCGTCGAGCTGAAGCTCGACGACGCGGAGCAGGCGCGGCTCGACGAGGTCTCCCGACCGCCACTGCTCTATCCCTACTGGCACCAGGCGAAGACCGCCCAGGATCGGCTCAGCCCGGCGGATCGCACGCTGCTCGGGTCCGGCGGCTAGCGAGAGGTCGCCGTCGCCGGAGGCAGGCGAGAAACCGATCGGCCCACCTTCTCGAAGCTTCGGGATCGCGCATCATTGGGCGAGCGGCCG
>JBDHTW010000002.1:0-103932 GCA_039808865.1 Geminicoccaceae bacterium | reverse complement strand
TGCTGCTGCCGGACGGCAGGGTGCTGTCGGC
The DNA here is from genome assembly GCA_039808865.1 of Geminicoccaceae bacterium. Classification (GTDB taxonomy): domain Bacteria; phylum Pseudomonadota; class Alphaproteobacteria; order Geminicoccales; family Geminicoccaceae; genus Benzoatithermus. The sequence continues at coordinate 103,901 of JBDHTW010000002.1, read as the reverse complement.
GGGTGGCGGCAGGCCGCCCTCGACGAACGGTGTCAACAACCTCAACGCCGAGATCTATTCACCGCCCTATCTGTTCGCCGGCGACCGCCCACTGCTGACCTCGGCCCCCGAGAGCATCGGCTATGGCCAAACGTTCGACGTCGGCACCCCAGACCCGGCGTCGATCACCGGCGTCACCTGGATCGGGCTGTCGTCGGTGACGCATGACTTCAATTCCGGTCAGCGTTTCAGCCGGCTGCGCTTCGTGCCGACCGAGACCGGGCTGACCGTGACTGCGCCGGCGAACGGCAAGGTGGCGCCGCCCGGGCACTACATGCTCTTCCTGCTCAATGCCCAGGGCGTGCCATCCGTCTCGCGGATCGTTCGCATCGGCTGAACGACAAAGCCCTTGGCGGCCACCACGTCTCAGCCGGTGGCACCGGCGGTGCCCGGCTGGCGGACGCGGATATTGTTCAGCACGTAGCGCACGCCGGACACGCTTTCGGCGACGTCCTCCGCGCGGCGACGGGCGCCGCGATCGCCGACGACGCCAGTCAGGGTCATCTCGCCACCGGTCACGGTGACCTGCATCTCGCTGGCATCGAGTTCCCGGTCGTCGGTGAGGCGGTCGTGCACCTCGTCCGAGATCCGCTCGTCGGTACGCTGATAGCCACGCGGGCCGGCGACCACGATGGTCCGGCCGCGGTCGCCGGCCCGCGTTTCCGCCGCGCGATCGTGACGGGCCGCCATGGCCGGGCGCCGTGGATCGTCGTTACCGAGCACGCGTGCCTCACGTTCGGCGCGATTTTGTTCCATGTCCTCCATGATCCGGTAACGCTGCGCAGCTTCGCCGCGCCAGAGTTCGTGTTTCGCCATCGACCATGCCGCTGATCGTCGTTCGGGTATCGAAGAACGGGCTACGGACCGCAACGGTCGTGGCACCGGTCCGTGCGGGAGGCGCAGGCGGCCACATCGAGGCCGCAACCTCACCACGGCTTGGTATCTCAGGCCGCGGCGTGCGACTTGAGATCGAGCTTGGCGGTGTCGCCCATGTCGGGTTCGCGGCCGGTCAGGTTGGCCGTCGCGACTTCCCAGAGATAACGCATGGTGCTGTCGGTCGAATCCCAGTATTGGGCACTGTCGACATCGACCTCCAGCAGGGCGAGATCGGGATCGTCGAGACCCTTGGGGAACCAGGCGCTCACCATCGGACTCCAGTACTTTTCCATGCGGGCCCGATCGGTGACGATCCGGCCCGCGCCGGCGATCGAGACGTAATTGTTGTGAGCGATGTCGGCATAGGCCAGGTTGATCTTGTCGAAGCGGCCGATCTCGGCGGTCTTGCCTGAGGCCTGCTTGGTGAAGAAGTAGAGCCGGCCCTCGAACTCTTCCTGGTAGCCGTGCATCGGCCGGGAATGCATCTGCTGACCATCCCAGCTGGTCAGCATCGCTACCTTGATGTCCTTGATCATCGCCCACAGCTTCGCCTGGGCTTCGTTGCGGTTCTGCTCGGGGTAGGGCATCGGTGAAGCCTCCAGTTCCGGTTCACCTTTCGAACCGGCAGCTTCTGGTCGGGTTCCGGCCGGAGTCGGCCGCGCCACCGGCTTCAGCGAGCTTCGCCGCTGCCCGACCCGATCTCGATGCCTCCTATCGATCTACATTCGCTAAACTTAGGACCAGCAAAATCAACCAGAGGAATAGGTTTACGCCGGCTTTGCGGATCTTGCCGACTGGTGACCGGATGAGCCGGAGGCCGACGAGGCGAGAAAACGCCCAAGACGAAATACTGCATTGCAGCACACGCGATTTCGCGCCATCGTGTCGGTGAGGGCCGGTGTAGCTCTCATGGTTGCCCGGACTTTAGTCTCCCTGATCAGCTTGGCCGGGCCTTCGGGCCCGGCGACTTTCCAGGCGGCCTGACGAGACGGGTATTGCGGGTGGACCAGGCACATAGGCGAGGGCAACGGGCCATGCTCGAAGCGATTCCCCCTGGCGATATCGACCTCGGCGGTGCCACCCTGGTGGTTCGCTACCGTGCCGATCCCGAGCAGCCCGACCTGTTGCGGGTGAGCCTTCTCTCGCATCGCACCGAAGGCGAACCCGCACGTATTCGCAAGTGCGAACTCCGCTGTATCCTCGTCGGGCAAGCCATGACCCGCGATGCGATGCATGCCCGGGTGCAGGTGGAGGCCAAGCACCGTGGCATCGCGCGCGTGGCGTGGATCGAGGAACCGAGCGTCGCCGCTTGAGCAGGCGACATGACGACGGTGTTCGCTGTGGAACGGCGTTTGCGTCGTTCGACCAGCCAGATTACCGGGATGCTTGGCGCGCCATCGATGGCGCCGAGCCGAAATGAGCGAAAACGCGACCGACCAGATCCTCGAAGGAGTGGTCGGAGTGGCAGGATTTGAACCTGCGACCCCAGCGTCCCGAACGCTGTGCTCTACCAGACTGAGCTACACTCCGATCGCGTGCGCGGTTCTATAGTGGGGTGAAGCAGGCGAAGCAAGCCCGCTGTTCGGTGCAGGCCGCAGTCACCCGACGCGCTCACCGCGAGTTCAAGGGCACGGCCGACGATCGGGCGATCGCTCGACGCGGGCGTGCCGGCCATGATCGACGATGCCGTGACCACCATCGAGGATGCGGCGGCACCGCCGACATCGTCACCGACGGTCTGCGGACCGGATGCGGTCAGTAGGCGCGCGCGACACAGAAATCGAGCAGATCGAGCAAGGCCTGCTTGTAGCGGGAGTAGGGGAAGATCGCGAGGCTGTGCCGCGCCTGATGCGCGAAGTCCTCGGCCCTGGCGACGGTGGCTTCGATCGCGCGATGACGGGACAGAAGGTCCTGGGCATGCCCGAGATCGTCGGGCCCCTGCTCCAGATCCTCGAGCGTGCGGCGCCAGAAGGCACGCTCGGTCTCGCTGCCCGCGTTGTAGGCCAGCACGACCGGCAGCGTGATCTTGCCCTCGCGGAAGTCGTCGCCGACGCTCTTGCCGAGCAGGGCCTGCCGCGCGCTGTAGTCCAAGGCGTCGTCGATGACCTGGAAGGCGATGCCCAGATTGTCGCCATAGGTGGCGAGCGCCATCTCCTCGGCCTGCGGCCGCTCGCCGACCACGGCGCCGATCTGGCAGGCGGCCTTGAACAGGGCGCCGGTCTTGGCCGAGATGACCTCGAGATAGTCCTGCTCGGTGGTCGCGGTGTCGTTGGCGGTGATGAGCTGGTGCACCTCGCCTTCGGCGATCACCGCCGACGCGTTGGACAGGATCTCCAGCACCCGCAGATTGCCGTCGGCCACCATGAGCTGGAAGGCGCGGCTGAACAGGAAGTCGCCGACCAGGACCGGCGCCTTGTTGCCCCACATGGCGTTGGCCGTGGCCGAACCGCGGCGCAGGTCGCTGCCGTCGACGACGTCGTCGTGCAGGAGGGTGGCGGTGTGGATGAACTCGACGCACGCCGCGAGCCCGAGCTGGCGCGTGCCACGGTAGCCGCACATCCGAGCCGACAGCAGCGTCAGAATCGGGCGGATGCGCTTGCCGCCGGCAGCGATGATGTGGCGGGCCAGCTCGGGAATGAGGCTGACCTCGCTCTGCATCTTGTCCAGAATGATCCGGTTGACGTCCTGGAGCTCGCTGTCGACGAGGGCACGGATTGCCTCGAGCTTGTCGGCGGAACTCGTGTCGGACAGAGGTGCTGCCGGCAGAGCGGTCAAGCGGCGTTCTCCCTCGCACGAGCGCTGTAGCCCGATTTGGCCTTACGTTCTGGCGTTGCTATCACGCACCCCGAGGGATAGCAAACCCGCGCCCCCGAAGCGACGTCGAGGCAGGTGCGCACTTGGTGGAATTGGTTCGCAGCAACGATCTTGTCCACCTGTCATGGGTCCAGGCCATGCTGACGGCGGCGGGAATCCCGTTTCTCCTCGCCGACGCGCACATCAGCAGCGTCGAAGGCGGCATCGGCGCCTTTCCGCGGCGGCTGCTGGTGTCGGAGGAGGATCGGCAGCGCGCGCTGCAGCTTTTGGCGGAAGCCGCCGCGGCGCGGATCGATGACGGGCCACACTGAGGTGGAACTCACCGAGGACCGGCTGCTCGGCGGCCGCGTGCGCCTCTGGCAGCCGCGCCATGGCTACCGGGTCGCCATCGATCCCGTGCTGCTGGCCGCCGCGGTCGAGCCGGCACCGGGTGCCGTGGTGCTCGATGTCGGCACCGGCACCGGGGCTGCGGCGCTGTGCCTCGCAGCACGGGTGGCCGGCTGCCGCGTGGTCGGGCTGGAGCGCGAGCCCGAGCTGCTCGCGATCGCCCGGCTGAACTTTGCCGGCGATGGCCAACCCGAGCGGCTGGAGCTGGTGGCGGGCGACCTGTTCGCCCCCCCGACGCAGCTCACGGCGGTGGCCTTCGACCACGTGATGACCAACCCGCCGTTCCACGCCAGCGGCAGCGCCACGCCGCCGCGCACGCCCACGGGCCGTGCCGCGCACGTGACCGAGAGCGATCTCGCGCTCTGGATTCAGGCCTGCCTGGCGCGGCTGCGCCCGCGTGGCTGGCTCACGCTGATCCATCGCGCCGATCAACTCGACGTGATCCTGGCCGCCCTGGTCGGCCGGGCCGGCGACATCAAGCTCTGCCCGGTGTGGCCCGACGCCGATACCGCCGCCAGGCGGGTGATCGTGTCCGCGCGCAAGACCGGTCGTGGCCCGCTGCGCCTCGGCCGCGGCCTCGTGCTGCACGGGCCCGACGGCCGGTTCACGCCGGCTGCCGAGGCCGTCCTGCGCGACGCCGGCCCTTTGTCGACCTGACCTCCAACTGCGAGCACGCGATCCAGCATGTGGCCATTCACCCTGCCCAAGTTCCTGCGCCGTCGGCTGCGCCCGACGGTGGTGCCGGCGATCCGGCTGGCCGGAGTCATCGGCAGCGCCGGCCTCGGCGGGCGTGGCCTCACCCTGGCCGGGCTCGAGCGCGCGATCGACGCCGCCTTCGCGCACAAGCGCGCCCCGGCCGTGGCCCTGCTGATCAACAGCCCCGGCGGCTCGCCGGTCCAGTCGGCGCTGATCGCCGGCCGCATTCGCGCGCTGGCCGAGGAGAAGAAGCTGCCGGTGCTGGCCTTCGTCGAGGACGTGGCGGCGTCCGGCGGCTACTGGCTGGCTTGCGCCGCCGACGAGATCTTCGCCGATCCGTCCTCGATCGTCGGCTCGATCGGCGTCGTCAGCGCCGGCTTCGGCTTTCAGGACGCCATCGCCCGGCTCGGCATCGAGCGGCGCGTGCACACCACCGGCGCACGCAAGGCGATGCTCGACCCGTTCCAGCCGGAGCGGCCCGACGATCTCGTGCTGCTGCGCGACGTCCAGGCGGACATCCTGACCCGCTTCGTCGCGCATGTGCGGGCACGCCGCGGCGATCGGCTGCGCGGCGACGACGCCGAATTGTTCGACGGCCGGATCTGGACCGGCGATGCGGCCCTGCCGCTGGGGCTGATCGACGGCCTGGGCGAGGCCCGGGCCACGATCCGCCAGCGCTTCGGCAAGAACGCCCGCCTCGTCGTGGCCAATCCCAAGCGGGGCTGGCTGCTGCGCCGGTTGCGTTTCGGCAGCGAGGCTGCGCATATGCTGGACGATGTCCTGGGGGTCCTCGAGGCGCGCGCCCACTGGCGGCGTTTCGGCCTGTAGCCGCACGGGCAGCGGAAAGCATGTTCACGATCAGCTTCAGCAAGCTCCTGATGACGGTGCTGGTCATCGTCGTCGCCTGGCGTGGCTACCGTCTTTATCTGCAGGTGCAGAGCAAGCTCGCGGAAGCCAACGCGCGGCCGCGGCCGCCGGCACCGGGTCCCAGGGCCACCGATCTCGTCGAATGCCCGCGCTGCGGCCTGTTCGTGCCCAACGGCACCACCTGCCGCAGCACCGAGCAGTGCCAGTTCCACCGCGGCTGAGCGATCCGGCTCGCCTTGACCGGCCGGGGCCGCCTGCCTAGGGTGCGGCGCCCCTGCCACCGCCGAAGACACTGCCCGCGTGACCGTCGTGCGTCCTCCCAGCTTTCAAGACCTGATCCTGCGCCTGCAGCGCTATTGGGGCGAGCGCGGCTGCGTGCTGCTGCAGCCCTACGACATCGAGGTCGGGGCAGGCACCTTCCATCCGGCGACGACCTTGCGCGCGCTGGGCCCCGAGCCCTGGAATGCCGCCTACGTGCAGCCCTCGCGGCGGCCCACCGACGGCCGCTACGGGCTCAATCCGAACCGGCTGCAGCACTATTACCAGTTCCAGGTGATCATGAAGCCGTCGCCGTCGGATCTGCAGGAGCTCTACCTGCAGAGCCTGTACGCACTGGGCATCGATCCGGCCGTGCACGACCTGCGCTTCGTCGAGGACGACTGGGAGAGTCCGACGCTCGGCGCCTGGGGCCTCGGCTGGGAGGTCTGGTGCGACGGCATGGAAGTGTCGCAGTTCACCTACTTCCAGCAGGTGGGCGGCATCGACTGCCGGCCGGTCTCGGGCGAGCTGACCTATGGCCTCGAGCGTCTGGCCATGTACGTGCAGGGGGTCGAGAACGTCTACGATCTCGACTTCAACGGCCAGGGCTACACCTACGGCCAGGTCTTCCTGCAGGCTGAAAAGGAATATTCGGCGTTCAACTTCGAGGTCGCCGACACCGAGCTGCTGTTCCGCCACTTCGCCGACGCCGAGCGGCACTGTGCTCTGATCCTCGAGCGCGGCCTCGCCCTGCCGGCCTACGACCAGTGCCTGAAGGCCAGCCATCTGTTCAACCTGCTGGATGCGCGCGGGGTCATCAGCGTGACCGAGCGGCAGGCCTATATCGGTCGCGTGCGGACGCTGGCCAAGGCCTGCGCCGAGGCCTGGATCGCCTCGCGCCGGGACGGCGCCCATGGCTGAGCTGCTGCTGGAGCTGCGCTCCGAGGAGATTCCGGCGCGGATGCAGGAGCGCGCCGGCCAGGATCTGGCGCGCGCCGTGGCCGAGCTGCTGACGACCGCCGGGATCGGCTTCGAGCCGCCGATCCGCGCCTTCGCGACGCCGCGCCGGCTGACCATCGTCGCGACCGGCCTGCCGCTGCAGCAGGCGGACCGGGTGATCGAGCGCAAGGGCCCGCGCGTCGACGCGCCGGAGCAGGCGCGGGCCGGCTTCCTGCGCGGGCTGGCCGGGCTCGACTACACGCTCGAGGAGCGCGACGACAAGAAGGCGAGGGTGGTGTTCGCGCTCGTGCGCGAGCGCGGCCGCGCGGTCGCCGACATGCTGGCCGAGCTCCTGCCGGAGGCGATCCGGCGGCTGCCCTGGCCGAAATCCATGCGCTGGGGTGCCGGTGAGTTCCGCTGGGTCAGGCCGCTCCAGGGCATCCTCTGCCTGCTCGACGGCCAGGTGGTGCCGTTCGAGCTGGGCGGGATCGCCGCTGCCGCCACCACCCGCGGGCACCGGTTCATGGCGCCGGCGCCGTTCGCGGTGCGCGATTTCACCGACTACGTGATCCGGCTGCGCGAGGCCCGGGTGATCCTGGACGGCGCCGAGCGGCGCGGCCTGATCGCACGCGGTGCCGCCGAGCTGGCGGCCGCCGAGGGGCTCACCCTCGCCGAGGATCCCGCGCTGCTCGACGAGGTGACCGGCCTCGTCGAATGGCCGGTGCCGCTCATGGCCTCGATCGATGCCGCGTTCATGGAGCTGCCGGCCGAGGTGCTGGTCGGGACCATGCGCGCGAACCAGAAATACCTGACGCTGCGCACGGCCGAGGGCAGGCTCGCGCCGCGCTTCGTGCTGGTCGCGAACAATCTGGCCAGCGACGGCGGTGCGGCCATCGTCGCCGGCAACGAGCGCGTCCTGCGCGCGCGCCTGTGGGATGCGCGCTTCTTCTGGGAGCAGGATCGCCGGGCACCGCTCGAGAGCCGGCTGCCGGCGCTGGACAAGATGGTGTTCCACGCCGACCTCGGCTCGCAGGGCCAGCGCGTCGAGCGGCTGGTGGCGCTTGCGGGCGCGCTGGTGCCGCACGTGCCCGGGGCGGACCGCACCCTGGCCGAGCGCGCGGCGCTGCTCGCCAAGGCCGATCTCGTCACCGGGATGGTCGGCGAGTTTCCCGAGCTGCAGGGCATCATGGGCGGCCATTACGCCCGGGCCCAGGGCGAGGCCGCCGCCGTCGTGGATGCCGTGCGCGAGCACTATTCTCCCAAGGGCCCCGACGACGGCTGTCCCGCGGCACCGGACAGCATGGTCGTGGCCCTGGCCGACAAGCTCGACACGCTCGTCGGCTTCTTCGGCGCCGGCATCCGGCCGACCGGCTCGAAGGACCCGTTCGCGCTGCGTCGCGCCGGCCTCGGCGTGATCCGGCTCGTGCTGGAGAACGGTCTGCGCGTGCCCTTGCGACCCGTCCTGCGCACGGCGCACGGCCTCTATGCCGGCAGGCTCGCCGCCACGGCCGAAGCCACCGCGGACGAGTTGGTGGCCTTCCTCGCCGATCGGCTCAAGGTCCACCTGCGCGACCGCGGCGTGCGCCACGACGTGATCGCGGCCGCCTTCGCCGTCGGTGGCGAGGACGATCTGGTCCGGCTGATCGCCAGGGCGGAGGCTCTGCAGGCGTTCTTGGGCAGCGAGGACGGGCGCAACCTGCTCACCGCCTATCGGCGGGCCAGCAGCATCGTCGCCATCGAGGAGAAGAAGGACGGCCGGCGCTACGACGGCCATCCGGTCGCCGGCGCCCTGGTCGATCCGGCCGAAGAGCTGCTTTATGCCGCGCTGGGGGATGCGCGCCGGCAGATCGCGCAGGCATTGTCGGCCGAGGACTTCGCCGGCGCCATGGCGGTGCTGGCGGCCCTGCGCCATCCGGTCGACCGGTTCTTCGATGCCGTGATGGTCAACGTGACCGAACCCGACCTGCGGGTGAACCGCCTGCTGCTGCTGGCCCAGATCCGTGCGAGCCTGGCGCAGGTCGCCGACTTCGCACTGATCGAAGACATCGGCTAAGCGCTCGCTCGCCCGTACGACCGGGCGGCCTATGGCATTTGACGCCATAGGCCGCCTATGGCATTATGTGCCATATGAAGGCTACGCTGCTGTTCCGGGAGCGCCGGTTGTTCGACGATGGCGCGATCATGGAAATGACGATCTGGCGTGTGCCGACAGCGGTTCCCCCGACCACGCACGGGTTGAAGTACAGCTTGTTCTATGGCCGGCCCGGCCAGCGGCTGGTTGCCTACGACAACGAGCGGGGCAAGGGGGACCATCGACATCTCGGGTCACGGGAGCTGCCGTACGCGTTCGTGTCCGTCGAGCGTCTGATGGCGGATTTCCTGGCCGACGTAGGTCGGGTGCGAGGGTTGCGATGACGAGCGAGATCGAGATCCACGTCGAGCAGAGCGCCGAGGCGATGGCGGCACGGTTCGTCGATGCCTGGCATCGCGCCGAGCGTGGCGAGCCCGTGCACGAGCGGCATCTGTCGTTCGAGAGCTGGGAAGGTTTGCGCCGAATCCTGACCGAGCGGCGGCTCGAGCTGCTGCGTCACCTGCGACATCATCCGGCAGCGAGCATCGCAGCACTCGCGCGAGCGTTGCAGCGTGATTACAAGCGCGTGCACGAGGACGTCGAGGCGCTGGTCGCCGCAGGCCTCGTGACGCGTGACCAAGCGGGGCTGTGGCTCGGCTACGACGAGATCCGGGCGTCGATCGCGGTGTAGTTGCGACGCCGGCCGGAGGTTCGCGAGGGCAACGGACGCCGTAGATTGCGCGCCGCGCACGTATTTCCGACGCTGGAAGGTAACGACGGATGGCGAAGTGGGTCTACGGGTTCGGTGGCGGGCAGGCCGACGGCACCGCCTCGATGAAGGCGCTGCTCGGCGGCAAGGGTGCCAATCTGGCGGAGATGAGCAATCTGGGCCTGCCGGTGCCGCCGGGCTTCACCATCTCGACCGAGGTCTGCACCTATTTCTATGCCCATGACCGGTCCTACCCGGACGATCTGACGCCACAGGTCGACGCCGCCATGGCGGCGGTCGAGCGGGCGCTGGGCGCCAAGTTCGGCGATCCGGATCGGCCGCTGCTGGTCTCGGTGCGCTCCGGCGCGCCGGTCTCGATGCCGGGCATGATGGACACCGTGCTCAATCTCGGCCTCAACGACCGGACCGTCGAGGGCCTGGCCGCGGCCAGCGGCGACGCACGCTTCGCCTACGACAGCTACCGCCGCTTCATCCAGATGTACGCCGACGTCGTCCTCGAGGCCGACCACTACGCCTTCGAGGAGGCGATCGAGGAGAGCAAGCAGGCCCGCGGCTGCCGCTACGATACCGAGCTCGACGCCGGGGCCCTGGCCGAGCTGGTCGAGACCTACAAGAAGATCGTGCTCAAGAGCACCGGCAAGCCGTTCCCGCAGGACCCCAGGATCCAGCTCTGGGGCGCCATCGGCGCGGTGTTCGGCTCCTGGCAGACCGCGCGCGCGGTGACCTACCGCCGGCTCAACAACATCGCCAACGACATGGGCACCGCCGTCACGGTGCAGGCGATGGTCTTCGGCAACATGGGCCAGGACTGCGCCACCGGCGTCGCCTTCACCCGCAATCCCTCGACCGGCGAGCGCTCCTTCTACGGCGAGTTCCTGATCAACGCGCAAGGCGAGGACGTGGTCGCCGGCATCCGCACGCCGCAGCCTTTGACCAGGGCCATGGCCGATGGCAGCGGCGCGGAAGGCCAGGCGATGGAGGAGGCCCTGCCCGAGGCCTTCGCCGAACTCGCGGCCGTGTTCGACCGGCTCGAGCGGCACTACCGCGAGATGCAGGACATCGAGTTCACGATCCAGCGCGGCAAGCTCTACATCCTGCAGACCCGCTCGGGGAAGCGGACGGCGCCGGCGGCGCTGAAGATCGCGGTCGACATGGCCGCCGATGGCGTGATCACCGAGGAGGAGGCGATCCTGCGCGTCGATCCGGCGTCGCTCGACCAGCTTCTCCATCCGACGCTCGATCCCAAGGCCGAGCGCAAGGTCATCGCCAAGGGCCTGCCGGCATCGCCGGGCGCGGTCTCCGGCAAGGTGGTCTTCAATGCCGATCACGCCGAGAAGATGGCCGCCGCCGGCGAGGCGGTGATCCTGGTGCGGATCGAGACCTCGCCCGACGACATTCACGGCATGCATGCCGCCAAGGGCATCCTCACCTCGCGCGGCGGCATGACCAGCCATGCCGCCGTGGTTGCCCGCGGCATGGGCAAGGCCTGCGTCTGCGGCGCCAGCGACGTGATGATCTCCTATGCCGAGAAGGCGTTCACGGTGAAGGGGGTCAAGGTCGCCGAAGGCGAGGTGATCACCATCGACGGCGCCGAGGGCACCGTGATGCTCGGCCGCGTGCCCACGGTCGATCCGCAGCTGTCCGACGATTTCGCCACCCTGATGACGTGGGCGGACGCGCGCCGGCGGCTGAAGGTGCGCACCAACGCGGAGACGCCGCTGGATGCGCGCACCGCGGTGAAGTTCGGCGCCGAGGGCATCGGCCTGTGCCGGACCGAGCACATGTTCTTCCAGCCCGACCGCATCGTCGCCATGCAGGAGATGATCCTCGCCGACGATGTCGAGGGCCGGCGGAAGGCCCTGGCCAAGCTCCTGCCGATGCAGCGCGCCGACTTCGTCGAGCTGTTCGAGATCATGGCCGGCCTGCCGGTGACGATCCGTCTGCTCGACCCGCCGCTGCACGAGTTCCTGCCGCACGACGAGGCCGGACTCGAGACGGTGGCGCGCTCGGCCGGCGTCGAGGTCAAGGTGGTGCGCCGCCGACTGGCCGACCTCAAGGAATCCAACCCGATGCTCGGCCTGCGCGGCTGCCGGCTCGGCATCCTGTTCCCCGAGATCTACGAGATGCAGGCGCGCGCCATCTTCGAGGCCGCGTTCCACGTCGAGGCCGAGACCGGGCGCACGGTCGTGCCGGAGGTGATGATCCCGCTGATCCTGGCCGCGCGCGAGCTGCAGCTGATCAAGGAGCGGATCGACGCCGTGGCGGTCGAGGTCGGCAAGGAGCGTGGCGGGAAGCTGGACTATCTCGTCGGCACCATGATCGAGCTGCCGCGCGCCGCACTCCAGGCGGGGCACATCGCCGCGCACGCGGCCTTCTTCAGCTTCGGCACCAACGATCTCACCCAGATGAGTCTCGGCCTGTCGCGCGACGACAGCGGCAAGTTCCTCGACGCCTACGTGCGCGCCGACATCTTTCACGGCGACCCGTTCCAGACCCTGGACCAGAGCGGCGTCGGCGAGCTGGTCCAGCTCGCGGCGGAGCGCGGCCGCGCGGCGAGGCCGGACCTCAAGCTCGGCATCTGCGGCGAGCATGGCGGCGATCCGGCCTCGGTCGGTTTTTGCGACCGGGTCGGCCTCGACTACGTGTCCTGCTCGCCCTACCGCGTGCCGATCGCCCGGCTGGCCGCGGCCCAGGCGGCCGTGAAGGCCAAGCTGCCGCACTGAACGTGGACCGGATGGACCCGTTGGCGACGTTGCGCCAGGGCGGCAAGGCCGGCCTGGCGCGGGCGCTGGCGCGCATCGAGTCCCAGCCTCAGGACCCGGACGTGCTGGCGCTCCTGGATGCGGCCTGGGCGACGCCGCGGGCGGCCGTGATCGGCCTCACCGGCCCGCCCGGCGTCGGCAAGTCGACCCTGGTCTCGGCCCTGGTCGGGGCGTGGCGGGCGCGCGGACGGACGGTGGGCGTCATCGCGGTCGATCCGTCCTCGCGGCGGACCCGCGGTGCCCTGCTCGGCGATCGCACCCGGATCGACGTCGACCCGATGGACCAGGGCGTGTTCGTGCGCTCGATGGCGGCACGCGAGCGGCTGGGCGGGCTGGCCGATCTGTGCGCCGCGGCCATGGTGCTGATGCGTGCGGTGTTCGACGTGGTGCTGGTCGAGACCGTGGGCGTCGGCCAGTCCGAGACCGAGGTGGCGGATCTGGTCGACACCGTGCTGTTCGCGGTGCAGCCGGGCTCGGGCGACAGCCTGCAGTTCATCAAGGCCGGCATCGTCGAGATTCCCGACGTCGCCGTGGTGACCAAGGCCGACATGGGCCGCATCGCCGAACGGGCGCAGCGCGATCTCGAGAGCGCCTTGGGGCTCACCGGCGGCGGGGCTGCCGGCTGGCAGCCGCCGGTGCTGCTGGCCTCGGCTACGACCGGGCAGGGGGTCGACGCGCTCGTGGAGGCCATCGACCGCCACACCGTGGCCCTGGAAGGCCGCCTGCCCAGCAAGCGCGCGGACCAGGGCCGGCTGTGGCTGGAGCGCTGGGTGCGCGAGGAGTTCGGCCGGCGGGGAATGAGGCGGCACAAGGACCGCCTCGTCGCGGTCGCCATGGACCGGGGCGTCTCGCCGTTCCGCTGGCTGCAGCGGGTCGCGGCCATGGACGAGGCCGGCTAGCGCGAGCGGCCTGCGCTTCGTCCTAGTACCGCCCGGGTCCGGCTCAATGCTCGGCGGCCAGCCGCAACCAGGGTGGCGGCACGGGCGCGAGCACGGCCTCGCCAGCTCGCAGCGGAGCACGCTCGGCATCGGCGAGCCGCTCCAGGCGCAGCAGGGCCAAGGCGATACCCTCGACCCCTGAGCGCATCTCGCCGGCGTCGCGCTCGCCGCGCGTGACGGGGGTACCGGGCGCCGGCAACGGCCCCTGCACCGTCACCGGAACCAGCCGCTTCTTGATCAGCGCCCGGTGCTTGGTCCGCGCGGTCAGTTCCTGGCCGACGAAGCAGCCCTTGCTGAAGCTGACGCCGTTGAGCTCCTCAAAGCCGCTCTCGAGCAGGAGCGACTTGTCGACGATCAGGTCGCGGCTGCCGTCGGGCACGCCGAGGGCCAGGCGGTGCCGGTCGTAGTCGGCCGCTGGGGCAGGGGCCAGCCCATGGGCCGTCATGAACGCATCCACCTCCGCGTGCGGCAGCACGACGCGTGCGCCGAGCGCGGCCAAGCGCGGATCGACCGCGATGGTCACCCCATTCTCGACCCGGGCGGCGCCGACGGCTGGCGCGAGCTTCAGCCGGGCCAGCGCATCGCCGCCGAACACTGCCAGCACGACCAGCTCGCCATCGGTGTTTTCGATCGCCACCTTGGCCCGGAGCCGGTACATGGAGAGACGCTGGGCCAGCGCGGGCAGACGTTCCCGCTCGCCGTCGAGCAGAATGCCGGAAGGAGTATCGTAGAGCAGGAAGTCGAACAGATATTTGCCCTGGGGCGTCAGCAGGGCGGCGTAGAGCGCATGATCGGGCGTCAGCGCCGTGATGTCGTTGCTGATCAGCCCTTGCAGGAAGACGCGCGTGTCCGACCCGGTCAGCCGCAGGATGCTGCGGCCCGCAAGGATTGCACAGCGCGGCAAGGACATGAAGGTCTCCTCTCGGGCTCGCTCGGGTCGGTTCGAATGTGGGTAGGTACAACGCATGAGCAAGACGATCGCCAGCGATCTTCCACCGCTCGACTTCGACGGCTGGGCCCTGTTTCTCGACTATGACGGCACGCTGGTGCCGATCGCGCCGACGCCGTCCGAGGCCGTGGCCGACGATGTCCTGCGCTCGAGGCTGGTGCAGTTGCAGGCAGGGCTCGACGGTGCGCTCGCGGTGGTGACCGGACGGCCGGTGGCCGACATCGACCAGTTCCTGGCGCCCTTGCGGTTGACCGTGGCCGGCCTGCACGGCCTGCAGCTGCGCTTGCGCGACGGCGAGCTCATCGAGCACGCGCCTCCCGCGGCCCTGCTCGATGCCGCTCGCGCCGAGCTTGGCGCTCTGGTTGAGCGCTATCCGGGAACCCTGCTCGAGGACAAGCGTTTGAGTCTCGCGTTGCATTTCCGCCAGGCGCCCGAGGCGGGGCCCGTCGCGGAAGCCGTGGCCGGGCGCCTGGCGGAGCAAAGCTCGGATCTTTTACGCATCCAGCGGGGGAAAATGGTCGTGGAACTGCTGCCGTCCGGTCGTGACAAGGGCCGGGCTATCGTCGATCTGCTGCGATGCCCTGACTTCGTCGGCCGCCGGCCGATTTTCGTCGGCGACGACGTGACCGACGAAGCGGGCTTTCGCGCCGTCAACGAGCTGGGTGGATGCAGCATCCGCATCGGCGTTCCGGACACCGTCACCGACGCCAGCCACGTCATCGCCGATATCGCCGGGTTCCGGGCGTGGTTGGCGCGATCGCTGCCGCAGGAGGGAGCGTGATGCCCGGTGGTCGGCTGTTCGTGATCTCGAACCGGGTCACGCCGCCTACCGGCCAGCGTGGCGCCACGGCGGGTGGTCTCGCCGTGGGCGTGCTCGCGGCATTGCGCGACAAGGGTGGCACTTGGTTCGGCTGGAGTGGCGATACGGTGCCCGACGCGGCCGATCGGCAGCTCAGGCGGATCGAGCGCGGCAAGATCGACTATGCCTTGCTCGATCTGACCGAGGCCGAATATGCCGGTCACTATGGCGGCATGGCCAACCGCACCTTGTGGCCGTTGTTCCACTATCGGATCGACCTGACCTCGTTCGAGCACGATTGGTACCGGATCTACCGGGACGTCAACCAGCGCTTCGCCGAGCATCTGCTGCCGCTGCTCCAACCCAACGATCGGGTCTGGGTGCAGGATTTCCATCTCATTCCACTGGGGCAGGAGCTCCGGCGGTTGGGGTTCGCGGGCCGGATCGGGTTCTTTCTGCACATCCCGTTCCCGCCGACGCAATTGTTCATGACCATGCCTTGGCATCACGAGCTCGGCGAGGATTTGTGTGCCTACGACGCGGTGGCGTTTCAGACTCCGACGGATCGCGACCATTTCTTGGACTATGCGCGCCGGGAGCTGCTCGCCGAGCCGTTGGACGAGCATCGCGTGCGCGTGGCGGGACGGCGAATCCTGGCCCAGGCCTGTCCCATCGGCATCGACGTCAAGGAGGTCGAGCGGCTGACCACGTCCGCTGAGGCGCGGCGCCATGCGGCGACGCTGCGCGGTACGCTGGCCGACCGGGCGCTGATCATCGGCGTCGACCGCCTCGACTACAGCAAAGGCATCGCCGAGCGCCTGCGAGCCTACCAGATGCTGCTCAGCGAGCATCCGCAGCACCGCCGCAACGTCGTCTACATGCAGATTTCGGCCCCGAGTCGCGAGGATCTGCCGGAATACCGCGACATGCGGCGCGCGATCGAGCGGCTCGCCGGTCATGCGATCGGCCGTTTCGGCGAGGCCGACTGGATTCCGCTGCGCTATCTGAACCGGGCTTATTCGCGGCGGACACTGGCCGGCTACTACCGTACCGCGCGCGTCGGGCTGGTGACGCCGCTGCGCGACGGCCTGAACCTCGTGGCCGAGGAGTATGTCGTGGCGCAGGACCCCGACGATCCGGGCGTGCTGGTCTTGTCGCGGTTCGCCGGCGCTGCGTCCTGCCTGGAGGGGGCGCTGATCGTCAACCCTTACGATGTGGGCGGGGTCGCCGCAGCGATGCACCAAGCGCTGACCATGCCGTTGCCCGAGCGCCAGGAGCGCCATCGCCGGCTTCTCGACTCGGTGCGCGCCAACGACATCCATGCTTGGCGCAAGCGTTGCCTGATGGCGCTGAGCTGCGAAGGAGCGTCCTGATTCAGCTGCAATCAGGAATCGGATAATCTACGTTATGGAAAGTAAGGTGCCGTTTGCCGGAGCCGCACGCTGGCGGCGGCTCCGGGCAACGGTTCCTTAGCGGGCAGCGGCGCGTGCAGCGGCCTTCGGCAGACGCCGGCCTACGACCCGACGCGGCGCCGGTTCCGGCGCGACCGGTGCCGGCGCCGGCGGCTCGGCCGGCTTGCGGCCAAGGCCGATCTGCTTGGCGAGTTCCGAGCGCTGGGCGGCATAGGCCGGTGCCACCATCGGATAATCGTCGGGCAACCCCCAGCGGCGCCGGTAAGCTTCCGGGGTCAAATCATAGCGCGTCGCGAGATGCCGCTTGAGCATCTTCAGCTTTTTGCCGTCCTCGAGGCAGATGATATAGTCGGTGCCGACCGACTTCTTGACCGGTACTGCCGGAACCAGCGTCTCGACCGGCTTCTCCTCCTTGACCGTGCCGACCGTGCGTAAAGCCTCGTAGACGTTGGAGATGATTCCGGGGAGATCGCTGACCGCGACCGTATTGTTGCCGGCAAAGGAAGCAACGATCTCGGTCGTGAGACTTAGAAGATCCTGGTGCTTTGGTCCGTCGTCCATTCTCTTGGTCCTTCCTAGTTGTGACTTCGGGAACTTTGCGCCAGATATCATGTCGATTCACGAAAAGGCAAGTCCCAAGATGCCAGTGGACATGACGATTTCGACATTGGATCTGGAGGATACGACGTTCGATCAGAACTGGCAGCAGTATGGAGCCGCTGCACGTGCCATGATGCGCCAAGCTACCGCGGTCGACAATATCACCGCGCCGCGTGTTCTTCTGCCGTTCCCACTGAAATTGGCGTGGTTAAGACTTGGCTGAAAATATATGTGAATCTTAAAGGACCATACCGACGCGAGAATGCGCCATCTGCACCGTTGATCGCTTAAGGCCATGAGAATACGAAATAATCCACGCTCGTCCGACACTCGTTCCTAGCGCCCGTCGAGGTCCATGATCCAATAGTGGTTGATGGAGGCAATTCTGGATTTCCGTATCGCGCTCGCTGATCTGTAGGGTGCTAGCGTTCGTGGGCATCTCGCGCCAGGTGATGTGCTCCATGGTTCGCTCGACCGCGCAAGCTCGCGGACGCAAGGACCCACTTGCCATGATCAGCGGTACTCGTTATTTCCTCCGGTTACGTTATAACGTTTCAATGTGTGAGCGCGCATGCATGCTGTCCGGCCGCTGACGCGGGTCGCTCCGATCGACACCGAGGTCGCGCCGACGTTTTTGATGTTCGGTGCGGCGGGCCGCATGACGATCGTGGCGACGGCCCTGGGCGGCCTCTGGCTGGCGATAGCGGCCGTCCTCGGCTGGATCGGCGGCTGACCGGCGCCCGGATGCCGACCATCGCCATCCACGGCCTGACGGTCGGCTACGATGGTCGTCCGGCCGTGCGCGAGGTCTCGGGCAGCTTCACCGCACCCGGACTGCACGCGATCGTCGGGCCCAATGGTGGCGGCAAGAGCACGCTGCTCAAGGCCATCATGGGTCTGGTGCGCCCGCAGGCCGGACGCGTCGACCTGGACGGTGTCGGCCGGGAGCAGATCGCCTACCTGCCGCAGCAGGCGGATATCGACCGGACCTTCCCGATTTCGGTGCTCGATGTCGTGCTCTTGGGCGACTGGCGACGTTCGGGGGCGTTCGGCCGGGTCAGCGCCGCCAGCCGTGCTGCCGCCGAGGCGGCGCTGATGGAGGTCGGCCTCGACGGCTTCGCCCGCCGCGCCATCGGCAACCTGTCGGCAGGCCAGCTGCAGCGCGTGCTGTTCGCGCGCATCGTGCTGCAGGACTCCGCGGTGATCCTGCTCGATGAGCCGTTCGCGGGCATGGATATGCCGACCACGACCGATCTTCTGCGCCTGATCCAGCGGTGGCATCGACAAGGTCGGACGGTGGTGGCGGTGCTGCACGATCTGGCGATGGTCCGGGCGCAGTTCCCGTCCACGCTCCTGCTGGCGCAGAACGTGGTCGCCTGGGGCCCGACCGAGGCCGCGCTGACCCGCGACCATCTGCTGCGCGCCTGGGGCGTGCCACCGCTGTGGGACGAGCCGCCGGCACCGGCCCCCTGCCCCGTCGGCGCTCCGGCATGACGGTCTACGACCTCCTGCTGGCGCCGTTCGCCGACTATGCCTTCATGCGCCGCGCGCTCGTCGCCTGCCTGGCGCTGGCGCTGGGGTGCGGCCCGATCGGCATCGTCTTGCTGCTGCGGCGCATGAGCCTGATGGGCGATGCTTTGTCGCATGCCGTGCTGCCGGGTGCCGGTGCGGGCTTCGTCGTGGCCGGCCTGTCGCTCGGGGCGATGAGCGTCGGCGGCTTCGTCGCCGGGCTCGCGGTGGCGCTTCTCGCCGGCTTGGTCACCCGGTTGACGCCGCTGCGCGAGGACGCGAGCTTCGCCGCGTTCTACCTGACCTCGCTGGCGCTGGGCGTGCTGCTGATCTCGCTGCACGGCAGCAACATCGACCTGCTGCACGTGCTGTTCGGCTCGGTGCTGGCCGTCGACGACGGCGCCTTGCTGCTGATCGGCGCGATCACCAGCGTTACCCTGCTCGGCCTCGCCGCCATCTACCGGCCGCTCGTGATCGAGTGCTTCGACCCGGGCTTCCTGCGCGCCCAGGGTGCCCGTGGTGGGCTGTACCACTTCGTCTTTCTCGTTCTCGTCGTGCTCAATCTCGTGGCGTCGTTCCAGGCCCTGGGCACGCTGATGGCGGTCGGGCTGATGATGGTGCCCGCGGCGGCGGCGCGGTTCTGGGGCGACGAGGTGTGGACCTTGGCGCTGATCAGCAGCGGCATCGCCTTCGCCGCCGGCCTGCTGGGCCTGCTGGCGTCGTTCCATCTGGGGCTGCCGTCGGGTCCGGCCATCGTGCTGACCGCGAGCACGATCTACGTCCTGTCGCTCCTGTTCGGCCGGCGGGGCGGTGCCTTGCGCCGCATCTGGCGCGGCCGTCCCCGCCCGGCCTAGCCGCGATCCAGACGCAGTCCCGGACCGGCTAGTGCTGCAGGATCTGGCTGAGGAACAGCTTGGTCCGGTCCGACTTCGGATGCGCGAAGAACTCGTCCGGCTTGTCCATCTCGACCACCTCGCCGCGGTCCATGAAGATGACGAAGTCGGCGACCGACTTGGCGAAGCCCATCTCGTGGGTCACGCACATCATGGTCATGCCCTCGTTGGCGAGGCTGATCATGGTATCCAGCACCTCCTTGACCATTTCCGGGTCGAGGGCCGAGGTCGGCTCGTCGAACAGCATGATCTTCGGCTTCATGCACAAGGCCCGCGCGATGGCCACGCGCTGCTGCTGGCCACCCGAGAGCTGGCCCGGATACTTGTTGGCCTGCTCGGGAATCCGCACCCGGCGCAGATAGTGCATCGCCGTCTCCTCGGCCTCCTTCTTGGGGATGCCGCGGACCCAGATCGGCGCCAGCGTCAGGTTCTCCATGATCGTCAGATGCGGGAACAGGTTGAAGTGCTGGAACACCATGCCGACCTCGCGCCGGATCGCATCGATGTTCTTCACGTCGTTGGTGAGCTCGATCCCGTCGACGATGATGTGGCCCTTCTGGTGCTCCTCGAGCCGGTTGATGCAGCGGATCATCGTCGACTTGCCCGAGCCCGACGGGCCGCAGATGACCACCTTCTGGCCCTTCATGACCTCGAGGTTGACGTTCCGCAGCACATGGAACTCGCCGTACCACTTGTTGACGTCGCGCAGCACGATGCTCGGGCCGCCGTTGGGAGCTGTCGCCATGGTTGGTTCCGATCCGATGCGAGGGTCCAGTTGCCGGGCTTCAGTGGGTCGTGGCCTTCTTCAGCCGTCGCTCCAGCCTTTGGCTGTAGCGCGACATGGCGAAACAGAAGATCCAGAAGCCGAAGGCGCAGAAAATGTAGCTCTCGACGTCGTGCCCGAGCCAATCCTGGCCGGTGGTGATGAGCCGGCCGATTCCGAGCAGGTCGTAGAGGCCCATGATGAACACGAGCGTGGTGTCCTTGAACAGCGAGATGAACGAGTTGACCACGCCCGGGATCACCAGCCGCAGCGCCTGCGGCAGGATGACCAGCCGCATCTTCTGCCAGTAGGTCAGCCCCAGCGCGTCACCGGCCTCGTACTGGCCCTTGGGGATCGCCTGCAGCCCGCCGCGGATCACCTCGGCCATGTAGGCGCCGGAGAACAGGGACACGCCGATCAGGGCGCGCATGATCTTGTCGATGGTCCAGCCGGGCGGAAAGAACAAGGGGAGCATCACCGAGGCCATGAACAGCACGGTGACCAGCGGCACGCCACGGACCAGCTCGATGAACGAGACGCAGAGCGTCTTGACCGCCGGCATCTGCGAGCGACGGCCCAGGGCCAGGACGATGCCGATCGGGAACGAGGCCACGATCCCGACGATGGCGATGATCAAGGTCAGGAACAGGCCACCCCAGAGCGGCGTCTCGACCACCGGCTGCACGAACCAGCCACCTTCGAACAGCATGGCCGCGATGATCGGGTAGATGATGGCGAAGCAGACGCCGTAGAGCGCCTTGCGCGGCATCTGCGGCAGCGCGAGCGGGATGCAGCCGACGACGAGCAGGATGCCGCCGAGGAAGATCCGCCAGTACTGATCCACCGGGTAGAGGCCGAACATGTACTGATGGAACCGGTTCGGGATGATGCCCCAGCAGGCACCGTCCGCCGGGCAGGCGTCGCGGTTCGTGGCCGTCCAGTTCGCGTTCAAGATCGCCCAGCGGAACAAGGGCGGCACCACGAGAACCAGCACCACGATGACGAGCAGCGTGAGGATGATGTCGAACGGAGTCGCGAACAGGTTGCGCCGCATCCAGCCGATGACGCCCGGACGCTCGGCGACGGGTGGCGCCATGCTGATCGATTCGGTTGCCATGGCCTACCGCTCCACCAGTGCGATACGGTTGTTGTACCAGTTCATGAACGTCGAGGTGAGCAGGCTCAGCAGCAGGTAGACCCCCATCGTGATCGCCACGACCTCGACCGCCTGGCCGGTCTGGTTGTTGATGGTGCCGGCGACGTTGAAGAAGTCCGGGTAGCCGATGGCGACGGCCAGCGAGCTGTTCTTGGTCAGGTTCAGGTACTGGTTGGTCTGCGGCGGGATGATCACCCGCAGCGCTTGCGGCACCACGATCAGCCGCAGGGTGGCGCCGCGCGACAGGCCGAGCGACTGCGCCGCCTCCCATTGCCCCTTGCTGACGGCGAGGATGCCCGAGCGGACGATCTCGGCGATGAAGGCGCCGGTATAGATCGCCAAGCCCACCACCAGCGCCACGAACTCGGGCTGGACGACGAACCCGCCGCTGGGGCGGAAGCGGCCCATGGTCGGATAGTCGAGACCCAAGGGCTGCCCGACGACGAAGTAGCTGATCGGGATCAGCGCGACGAGACCCAGGATGATGGGCAAGGTCGGCATCGGCTTGCCGGTCTGCTCGCGCCGCTTGGCGGCGTAGCGCAGCACCACCGGGATCGCGATCAGCACCAGCAGGAAGACGATTGCGACCGCGCCGAAGCCCGGTTGCGGCAGCGGCTTGGGCAGGAACAGCCCGCCTGTGTTCAGCAGCACGACGTTGAGGACGACGGCGCTCTCCCGCGCCTGCGGCAGGGTATGCAGGAGAATGGCGTAGATCAGCAAGAGCTGCAGCAGGAGCGGGATGTTGCGGACGGTCTCGACGTAGATGGTCGCCAGCGTCGAGATCAGCCAATTGTGCGACAGCCGGGCGATGCCCATCGTGAACCCGACGATGGTCGCCAGCACGATGCCGACGATCGCCACCAGGATGGTGTTGAGGAAGCCGACGACGAAGGCGCGGCCGAACGAGTTGGACGAGGTGTAGTCGATCAGCGACTGGCCGATGTCGAATCCGGCCGGCCGCGACAGGAACTCGA
The DNA here is from genome assembly GCA_039808865.1 of Geminicoccaceae bacterium. Classification (GTDB taxonomy): domain Bacteria; phylum Pseudomonadota; class Alphaproteobacteria; order Geminicoccales; family Geminicoccaceae; genus Benzoatithermus. The sequence goes on along the minus strand of JBDHTW010000002.1, from coordinate 81,469 downwards.
ACCCGCCGGCGACGCCGAGCCTGGCCAGATTCGCCATCGTGTTGCTGACAAGGTAGAAACCGGCGAGAACGACGAGCACCACTACCAATATCTGATAGAAGATCGCTCGAATCCGTGGATCGCGGTAGAAGGCGACGCGCGGAGCGTCAGTGGTGGAAAGCTCGGCTCTCATGGCGATCAGCCCCTGCAGGCATCGCGGGCATTCGACCCCGGGTGGGACGGGCGGCGCTCAGGCCGCCCGTCGGCATAGGCTCAGCGGAAGGGCGGATTGTACATGAGGCCGCCGTCCTTCCAAAGCGCGTTCAGGCCGCGCTCGATCTTCAGCGGCGTGTCGGGGCCGAGATTGCGCGCGAAGCTCTCGCCGTAATTGCCCACCTGCTTCACGATCTGCACCGCGAAGTCATTGGGCATGCCGAGCTCCTTGCCCTTCTCCTCGATCACCCCGAGGAAGCGCTGGATGTCGGGGTTGGTCGTCTCGGTCTTGATCTGGTCGATGTTCTGCGCGGTGATGCCGAACTCCTCGGCCTGCAGCATCGCGAACAACGACCAGCGCACCACGTCCGCCCACTCGTCGTCGCCCTGACGGACCGCCGGGCCCAGCGGCTCCTTCGAGATCACCTCCGGCAGAATCACGTGCTCGTCCGGATTGGCCGTCTTCACGCGGGTCGCGTACAGGCCCGACTGGTCGGTCGTCAGCACGTCGCAGCGGCCGGCCTCGTAGGCCTTGTTGACCTCGTCGTTGTTCTCGAACACGACCGGGGTGAACTTCATGTTGTTGGCGCGGAAATAGTCGGCCAAGTTGAGTTCGGTCGTCGTGCCGGCCTGGACGCATACCGAGGCGCCGTCGAGCTCGAGCGCGCTGGTGACGCCCAGCGCCTTCTTGGCCATGAAGCCCTGGCCATCGTAATAGTTGACGCCGACGAAGTTGAGGCCGAGCGAGCCTTCGCGGGAGCTGGTCCAGGTCGTGTTGCGCGACAGCACGTCGATCTCGCCCGACTGCAGCGCCGTGAACCGTTCCTTGGCGTTGAGCGGCGTGTACTTCACCTTGGTGGCGTCACCCAGCAGACCGGCAGCGACCGCACGGCAGACGTCGATGTCGATGCCCGCCCAGTTGTTGTTGCTATCGACGGTGGCGAAGCCCGGCAGGCCGGAGGAATTCACCCCGCACTGCACAAATCCCTTGGTCTTCACATTGTCGAGCGTGGCGCCGGCAAAGGCGTCCGTCGCGACCATGGCGCTCACCGTGACGGCCGCACCGGCCAGGAGCATAGCTGAAAGGCGCATGTCTGACCCTTCCGTCCGTTTGTCTTTCTTGGCGTTCTAGCCGACTCGTCTTCGGGCGGCCGCGCGGGCCGCCATCGCAACGATGGCCGAACTGTGGCACGCTGGACTACGGCTGCCAATCGGTAAAGGGCATGCAGCGCATGAAAATCGCCTACTATATGCGCATCTGGCCTTGCGTGCTAAGTAGCCGGGCAGGTTGCCCAAAATAAGGACAGAGTTTATGGACGACGCCACTTTGGTGACGGTCGCCGGCCGCCATCCCGAGCAGCAACACGGCGTCGTGAATCCCGCCGTCTACCATGCTTCGACCATTCTGTTTCCGACGGTAGCGGACATGGAAGCCTCGCGCCCGCATCAGGGCGTGTCCTACGGCCGGTACGGCACGCCGACCACGTTCGCGCTCGAGGAAGCCGTCGCCAAGCTCGAGGGCGGCCACCGTGCGATCGCGGTCGGCTCGGGCAAGACCGCCATCACCTCGACGCTGCTGGCCCTGCTGCGCACGGGCGACCATCTGCTGGTGACCGATGCGGTCTATGCGCCGACCCGCCACTTTTGCACCGGCACGCTGTCCAGGTTCGGCATCGAGACGACGTTCTACGATCCGACGATCGGCGCCGCCATCGCCGAACTGATCCGTCCGCAGACGCGGATCGTGTTCGCGGAGAGCCCGGGCTCGCTCACCTTCGAGATGCAGGACATCCCGGCCATCGCCACGGCCGCCCATGCGCGGGGCTGCCTCGTGATCGTCGACAACACCTGGGCTTCGCCGTTGTATTGCAAGCCGTTCGAGCTGGGAGCCGACATCTCGATCCAGGCGGCGACGAAATATATCGGCGGCCACTCGGACCTGATGATGGGCACCATCACCTCGACCGAGGCGGTGCACGACCGCCTGCGGCGCGGCGTGGCGGAGCTGTCGAGCGCCGCCGCCCCGGACGACTGCTACCTGGCGCTGCGTGGCCTGCGCACCCTGACGGCGCGCCTGGAACGGCACCAGCGCAGCGCTCGGATCGTGGCCGAGTGGCTCCAGGCGCGCCCGGAGGTCGTGGCCGTGCGCTACCCTGCCCTGCCAGACGATCCCGGCCATGCACTCTGGAAGCGGGATTGTCGTGGTGCGACAGGTCTTTTCGGGATCATGCTCAAGCGATACACGAAGCCCGCCGTGGCCGCGATGCTCGACCATATGGAGCTGTTCGGGATGGGCTGGAGCTGGGGTGGCTACGAGAGCCTGCTGATCCCGATCCATCCCGGGACCTCACGCACGGCAACGTCGTGGCAGCACGATGGCGTCGCCTTGCGCATCCATGTCGGGCTCGAGGAGCCGAGCGACCTGATTCGTGATCTCGATCACGGATTTCAGCGACTTAACGCTGCCTCCTGATCTAATATGTTACCTTAACAAACGTGGTGCGGACCTCGGTTCGGCTCAGCCCTGGCGGTGGGCGCCGATCAGGAACTCGCGGTTCCCGGCCGGTCCGAGCAGCGGGCTCGGCACGATGCCCAGCACGGCCCAGCCGGGCTGGCTTGCGAGCCAGGTGCCGATGTCGGCGCAGACGGCGGCATGGAGCGCGGGATCGCGCACCACGCCGCCCTTGCCGACCTTGCCCTTGCCGACCTCGAACTGCGGCTTGATCAAGGCGACGAGCCGAGCCTGCGCTCGCGTCAGCGTCAGGGCCGCCGGCAGGACGAGCTTCAGCGAGATGAAGCTCGCGTCGCAGACCACAAGGTCGACGGGCTCTTGCACCTCGGCCGCGGTCAGGTGCCGGGCATTGACGCGCTCGCGGACCACGACGCGGGGATCGACGCGCAGCTTGGCGTCGAGCTGACCGTAGCCGACGTCGACGGCATAGACGCGGGCGGCGCCAAGCCGCAGCAGCACGTCGGTGAAGCCGCCGGTCGATGCGCCGACATCCAGGCAGACCAGACCGGTGGGATCGATCGCGAACGCCTCGAGCCCGGCCACCAGCTTGTGCGCGCCGCGGGAGACGTAGCTGTCGACGGTCCGCACCGTGACCGCGAGGTCGCCGGCAACCGACGTTCCGGGCTTGTCCAGGCGCATCTCGCCGTGAAAGACGCGGCCGGCCAGGATCAGCGCCTGCGCTCTGGCCCGGCTGTCGGCGAGACCGCGCGCCACCAAGAGCTGGTCGAGCCGCACCTTGCCCGACGGCCGTGGCGGATGTCCGGTCATGGCGCGAGGTCGACGATCCGGGCGCCCAGCCGCTCCGTCAGTCGTTCGGTCAGGATCCTGCGATGACAATGGTCGGCGTGGCGCTCGAAGCACAGAAGGCACAATGGTTGGCCGCTCGTCACCAGCCGGACCAGCTCGGCGAACTCCTCCTGCGCTGGGTCGGTGGCAAGATGCGCCTCGAAGATGCGCCGCATGTCGGCATGGCGACCGGATCGGGCGGCCAGCCTGCCGTCGGCCGGCGTCCCCAATCCGCGCAGGTGCAGGTAGTCGATCCCGGCCGTCGCCATGCCGGCCGCGAGCTGCCGCTTGGAGAAGCCTGGACGGCGCGACGCGGCCACCGCCCGCACGTCGACGAGCAAGGCTACCCCGGCCGCCGCGAGCGTGCCCTGCACCGCATCCAGCGTCGCCTCCTGGTAGCCGATGGTGAAGACCATGCCCATGGTGGGCGGCGCGGGCCGGTCAGGCGGCCCCGGCCCGGCGAGGCTTGGCGGGGCGCTGCTCGCCCAACGCCTTGAGCACCGTGGCGACGATGCCGGACTTGCTCAGGCCGGCCTCCTCGTACTGGCCCGCCGGCGTGCCATGATCGAGAAACTGGTCGGGCAGGATGAGGCTGCGCAGCTTCAGCGTGCCGGCGTCGAGCCGTCCGGTGTCGAGCAGATGCTGCTGCACCTGGCTGCCGAAGCCGCCGATCGAGCCCTCCTCGATGGTCACCAGCAACTCGTGATCATGCGCCAGCCGGTCCAGCAACTCGAGATCGAGCGGCTTCGCGAAACGGGCATCGGCCACCGTGGTCGAGATGCCGCGCGCGGCCAGCTCGTCCGCCGCCTTCAAAGCCTCCTGCAGGCGCGCGCCGAAGGACAGGATCGCCGCCCGCGAGCCTTCGCGCACGATCCGCCCCTTGCCGATGGCCAAGGGCTCCGCCCGCTCCGGCAGCTCCATCCCGATCCCGTCGCCACGCGGGTAGCGGAACGCGATCGGGCCGGCATCGTAGCGGGCGGCCGTCGCCACCATGCGCATCAGCTCGAGCTCGTCGGCCGCGGCCATGACCACGAAGCCGGGCAGGCAGCACAGGTACGCGATGTCGAACGAGCCCGCATGGGTGGCGCCGTCGGCGCCGACGAGCCCGGCCCGGTCGATGGCGAAGCGCACCGGCAGGCCCTGGATCGCCACGTCGTGCACGACCTGGTCGTAGGCGCGCTGCAGGAAGGTCGAGTAGATGGCGCAGAACGGTCGGAAGCCTTCGGTGGCGAGACCGGCGGCGAACGTCACCGCGTGCTGCTCGGCGATGCCGACGTCGAAGCAGCGGTCCGGGAACACGTTGCCGAACAGGTCGAGCCCGGTGCCGGCCGGCATCGCCGCCGTGATGGCCACGATCCGGTCGTCGGCCTGCGCCTCGGTCAGCAGCGCGCGGGCGAAGACCGAGGTGTAGGACGGGGCGTTCGACTTGGCCTTGTGCTGCGTGCCGGTCACGACGTCGAACCGGTTGACGCCGTGATACTTGTCGGCCGCGTTCTCGGCCGGCGGGTAGCCCTTGCCCTTCTGCGTGACGACGTGGATCAGCACCGGACCGCGGTCGGCCTCGTCGCGGACGTTCTCCAGCACCGGGATCAGGTGGTCGAGATTGTGGCCGTCGAGCGGGCCGATATAGTAGAAGCCCATCTCCTCGAACAAGGTGCCGCCGGTGGCGAGGCCACGCGCGAAGCCCTCGGCCCGCTCCGCCACCGTCTGCAGGCGCTTCGGGAAATACTCGGAGAGCTGCTTGGCGATGTGGCGGAAGCCGCGATAGGTGTGCGAGGAGACCACCTTGGACAGGTAGGCGCTCATCGCGCCCACCGGGGGCGCGATCGACATGTCGTTGTCGTTCAGGATGACGATCAGCCGGCCACGCATCGCCCCGGTATTGTTCATGGCCTCGTAGGCCATGCCGGCGCTCATGGCACCGTCGCCGATCACGGCGATGACGTTGCGCGTGACGCCGGCGAGCTTGGCCGCGGTCGCCATGCCGAGGCCGGCCGAGATCGAGGTCGAGCTGTGCGCGGCCCCGAACGGGTCGTAGTCGCTCTCCGCCCGGCGGGTGAAGCCGGACAGGCCGCCCGGCTGGCGCAGCGTGCGGATCCGCTCGCGGCGCCCGGTCAGGATCTTGTGCGGGTAGCACTGGTGCCCGACGTCCCAGATCAGGCGATCGTCGGGGGTGTCGAACACGTGGTGCAGGGCCACGGTCAGCTCGATCACGCCGAGACCGGCGCCGAGATGACCGCCGGTCACCGAGACGGCGTCGATGGTCTCCTGCCGCAACTCGTGCGCCAGTTGCGGCAGGCTGGCACGATCGAGGCGGCGCAGGTCCGCAGGCTCACGGATCTGGTCGAGGAGCGGCGTCGAAACCATGTCGTGACGAACTCTCAGGCCCGGGCGGTTATGATTTCCGGTTGATGACGAAGTCGAAACACTGGCGCAAAAGCGTGGAGCGTGCACCGAAAATGTCAAGGCGGGCCAGCGCCGTGCCGCGCAGGCGGTCCAGCTCGGCACGCGCGCCGTCCGCCCCCAGCAGGCGCACGAAGGTCGCCTTGCCGACGGCGTGGTCGCGGCCGGCGTCCTTGCCGGTCACGGTGCTGTCGCTCTCGCCGTCGAGCAGATCGTCCTTGATCTGGAAGGCGAGGCCGAGGTCGGCGGCGTAGCCGGCGAGCGCCGACCTCTGGTCCGCCGACGCCCGGCCGAGCAGGGCACCGGCGTCGCAGGCGAAGCCGATCAGCGCCCCGGTCTTGAGCTGCTGCAGCCGGGTGATCTCCGCCAGGGTCAACGCCTGGCGCTCGGCCAGCAGATCGAGCATCTGGCCACCGCACATGCCCTGCGCCCCGGCCGCCCGGGCGAGGCCGGCGACGAGCGCCAGACGGGTCGCGGGCTCGACGCCATAATCGGACGCGGCCAGAACCTCGAACGCCAGCGCCTGCAGCGCGTCCCCGACCAGGAGCGCCGTCGCCTCGTCGTAAGCCCGATGGCAGGATGGCCGACCGCGACGCAGCGCAGCGTCGTCCATCGCCGGCAGATCGTCGTGCACCAGCGAGAAGGCGTGCAGAAGCTCGATCGCGGCCCCGACGCGCACCGCCCCCGGTGCCGCGAACAGCTGCGCCGTGGCGGCGACGAGGAACGCCCGCAGGCGCTTGCCGCCGCCCAGCACCGCATAGCGCATCGCCTCGGGCAGGCGCTCCTCGCCACCTGCGGCCGTGGGCAGCAGCCGCTCGAGCTCGGCCTCGACGGCGGCCGCCATGGTCGCCAGGGCGGTGTCCAGCGCCGGCCCGGTCATGCGACCATCCTTGCACGCGGCCGAGCGCTCACTGCGCCTCGAAGGGCTGGAGCTTGGCGTTGCCGTCGCGGTCGAGGCTCAGCTTCTCGACGCGCAGCTGCACCTGCCGCAGCTTCTCGGCGCAATGCTGACGCAGCGCCGTGCCGCGCTCGTAGGCCTGGATCGAGCTCTCCAGATCGAGCTGGCCGCGCTCGAGCTTCTGCACGATGCCCTCGAGTTCGGCCAGCGCCTGCTCGAAACTGAGCTGACCCACCGGCTCGGTCGCCGCCTCGCTCTCCCGCCCGATGAAAGGCTCCGCCATCGGCCTCAGCTCTCCGCCATCACCCGCAAATGCGCCACGACGCTGCGCGCCAGCGCCGGCGGGTCATAGCCGCCCTCCAGCACGGACACAATCCGCCCATGGGCGTGCCGGTCGGCGATCCGGCACAGCTCGCGGGTGACCCAGGCGTAATCGTCGTCGACCAGCGCCATGCTCGCCAGCGGATCGTCGGCATGGGCGTCGAACCCGGCCGAGACCAGGACCAATTCGGGCCGCCAGCGTTCGATGATCGGCAGCACCTCGCTCTGCACCACCATGCGCCAGGCATCGCTGCCGGTGCCGGGAGGCAGCGGCCGGTTCAGGATGTTGCCCTTGATGCCGCGCTCGCCGAGATGGCCGGTGCCGGGATAGAGCGGCGACTGGTGCGTCGAGACGTAGAGGGTGTCGGGATCGTCCCAGAAGATGGCCTGGGTGCCGTTGCCGTGATGCACGTCGAAATCGAAGATGGCGAGCCTGGACAGCTGATGCACCGCGCGCGCCTGCAGCGCAGCGATGGCGACGTTGTTGAACACGCAAAAGCCCATGGCCTCCATGGCCTCGGCGTGGTGGCCGGGCGGGCGCATCGCGCAGAAGGCGCGGCGTGCCGGACCCGTCATCACCGCGTCGACCGCGGCGCAGGCAGCGCCCGCCCCGCGCAGCGCGGCCTCGCCGCTATACGGATTCAGCACCGTGTCGGCATCGACGCGGACATAGCCGCGCTCCGGAACCGAGCCCAGCATCCGCGTCGTGTAGCGCTCGGGATGCACGCGCTGGACCTGCTCCAGCTCGGCCAGCGGCGCCTCGTGGCGCTCGAGGCCGGGGATCGCCGCCGCCTCGACCGCGGCGAGGATCGCCTTCAGCCGGAGCGGCGATTCCGGGTGGCCCGGCCCGGCATCGTGCTGCAGGGCCACCGGATGGGTATAGAACAGCACCGACACTGAGATGCTCCCGGCCGAGATCGACGATCCAGTCGGAGGGTTATCGGCGCGGCGGTGACGGGTGGCAAGGGCCGTGGCGATGGCGCCATGCGCCGACTATTCGACAAGTTGCTCGGTGCAGTTCCGCTGCCGTTGCTTGCGGCGTCATCCGCTTGACTTGCCCAATGCCGGAAGTCGGCAATCCAGCGCGCGTCGAGGCTAGTTCGCGAGGTCGACGCGACGGATCCGGTCCCGCGGCGGAGGCTCCACCACTCTCAAGGCGCCGAAATAGTCGGCGAGAGCGTTGACGTCGTAGGGGCCGGTGACCCGGTCGGTACCTTCCTTGAGCACGGAGAAGCCGTCGCCCCCGTCGGCGAGGTAGCTGTTCACCGTGATCCGATAGGCGCCGTTCGGATCGATCGGCTTGCCGTCGAGCTGGAGGCTGGCCGGATCGACGCGTTCGCCCGGCGGCTTGCTGCCGTCCCAATCGTAGGTGAAACCGTTCGAGACATGGAGGATGCGTGGTTTCGGCTGGTCCACCCACTGCTGCTCCAGCATGCGCTCGATCTGGCCACCGGTCAGCTGCATCGTCACCAGCGAGTTGCCGAACGGCTGCGTGGCGTACAGGTCGGCATAGGTCACGATGCCGCCGTTCTTGTAGGGCAGTTCGGTGCGCACCCCGCCGGGGTTGGTGAACGCGATCTCCGCACCGCTGGCGATCGCGGCCCTGGTCGCGGCGAGCTGCGCATCGGCGATCACGTCGCCGAGCGCGGTCTCACCGGCGGGGGTCTCCTCCTTGGTCAGCGCCACGGTCAGGCGGCCGACCACACGCTCGGCCAGTGGCTGCACGATCTGCTGGTAGTGCGTGATCAGCGCTGTCTGCTGCGGGTCCTTGGCGAGTTCCTCGGTGCGGACGATGATGTTCTCGGCCCGCGCCGAGGTCACGTCGCGCGACGCGCGGTCGAGGGTGAGGTCGATCTCCGTCACCAGCGTGCCGAACTTGTCGCCGCTGGTGACCAGCCGGCCATCGATCACGCAGGTATAGGCCTTGTGGGTGTGGCCGCTGACCACGAGGTCCACGGCGCGGTCCAGCCTGGGCACGATCTCGGTGATCGGCCCGGAGATACCGGGGCATTCGTTCATCCCGCCGGTCGGGAAGCCGCCCTCGTGGAGCAGGACCACGATCGCCTCGATGCCTTTGCTTTGCAGCTCTGGCACCAGCGCGTTGACCGTGTCCGCCTCGTCCTTGAAGGTCAGGCCGGCCACGCCCGACGGGATGACGATGTCGGGTGTCGCTTTCAGGGTGAGGCCGATGAACGCCACCGGGATGCCGTCGAACTCCTTGACGTAGTAGGGCGGCAGGACCGGCCTGCCGGTCGCGTCGTCGATGGTGCTCGCGGCCAGGTACTGGAAGCCGGCTCCCTTGAAGCGGTCGGCGTCGGCGCAGCCATCGCCGTCCGGCGGGCAGCCGCCGTTCTGCAGGCGCAGGAGTTCGGCCAGGCCATCGTCGAACTCGTGGTTGCCGACGGCGCTGACCTCCAGACCCATCAGCGACAGGCTCTCGATGGTGGGCTCGTCGTGCAGAATGCCCGAAAGAAGCGGGCTGGCCCCGATCAGGTCCCCGGCCGCGACGAAGATCGTGTTCGCTGCAGGTGCGCGAAGCTGGGCGACCAGGGTCGCCATCGCCTCGGCGCCGCCGGCCGGAACGGCGAGCGTCTTGCCGGGGTTCGCCGGATCGGGAATCTTGATGCCGCCCGCGGGCGGCAGAAGGTTACCATGAAAGTCGTTGATCGCCAGGATGCGCAGCGGAACCTCGCCGGATGCCGCCGCGGGCCGGACCGTGGCCTGATCCTGCGCGAGGGCCGACGCAGCCGCCCATGCCGGCAGAGCAAGAGCCACCGCGAGACCGAGCCATGACGTCATGCGATTCGTTCCGACCGAGGCGACACACGCCTTGTGACTAGCACGTGGCCCGGAGCCGGCAAGGCGGCACGTCGTAGCGGCACCGGCTGACCGGGATCACACCATGTCGGACTGGGCTTCGGCCGCGGTCCGCATCAGGCAGGGCGACACGAACAGCTCGCCGGAGAGGGCACCACGGAGGGTGCGCACGGCGACCACGGCCCAAAAGGCGGCAAGGCAGAGCACCAGGACCGTGCCAATCCCCAGGAACAAGGCGAGGCCGGTCGCGTTGGCCAGCGCCAGGGTGGCGAGCGCGTAGACGCCGAGCGGGAAGGTGAAGCCCCACCAGCCGAGGTTGAACGGCATGCCCCGGCGTACATAGTGGACCGTCTTGAGCACGGCGAGCATCAGCCACCAGGCGCCATAGCCCCACAGCAACAGTCCGCCCACGATGCCCAAACCCTGGGCGACGCGGCCGACCTCGGCGAGGCCGGCGGCCGCGAAGGTGGCCGGGGCATTGCCGCCGAGCACGATGAGCGCGAAGGCGCCGGTGCCGAGCGGGCCGAGCGCCAGCCAGCCGGACGCCGCCATGTCGCACCCCGGCAGCTTGTGCAGCACCAGACGGAGCAGGAGGATGACCAGCACGCTCAGCGCCAGCGGGACGGACAGCGCCCACAGCACGTAGGACACCACCGTGACCTCGAACGCGGCGCCGGGCGCGAGATGGCCGGCGAGCAGGCCGCCGCTCGCCGCCGCGACCTCGGCGGCCACGATCGGCAGCAGCCAGATCGCCGTCATCTTCTCCATCGAATGGTCCTGGCGGGTGAACATCAAGAACGGCACCGCGACGCCGACGATGACCGCGAGCAGCGCGTCGAGGCGCCACAGGCCGTCGGCGATGACGATCGCGTCGTCGCCGATGAGCGGTGGCCCGAAGGCCAAAAAGCCGTTCACGATCGTGGCGAGGCCCATCGGGATCGTTCCGAAGAACATCGAGACCGCCGAATGGGCGAAGATGCGTCGAGCCTCGTCGTAATAGAGCACCCAGCGCGCCGCGTAGAGCACGACGAAGAGGACGAACAAGCCGATATTGCCGAGCCAGAGGCCGGTACCGATCGCTCGCAGGCCGGGAATCGGCAGGGGAAGCTGGTTCAGCGCGAGCGCCAGCACGCCGGTGCCCATGGTGGCGGCGAACCAATTCGGGGTGAAGCGACGGATCACCTCGCGCAGGCCCCCGCCCGCCGCCGTCATCGGAAGCGTGGGCATCAGCATGACGCCCGCGCCGTTCAAGACTTGCTCGCTCATGACAGATTCGCTCGGCCGGTCGGGCCGTCCCGGACTACCCGTATCCACGGGGCGGCCCCGGATTCCGCCGATGCGGAACTGATCGGGCCGCTGGGACGGATCTAGCGAGGACAAATCAATCGATCCAATGGATGTTTTTGGTCATAATGATCTGCATTTAATATGTATTGGCACGGCAAGCGGGAAGTCGTCGTTGACCCTGGAGCAGCTGCGGATCTTCGTGGCGGTGGCCGAGCGCCAGCACGTCACCAGAGCGGCCGAGGCGCTCCGGCTGGCACAGTCCGCGGCGAGCAGCGCCATCGCCATGCTGGAGGCACGCTACGGCGTGCGGCTGTTCGACCGGATCGGTCGCCGCATCGAGCTGACCGAGGCCGGACGCGTCTTTCTGGACGAAGCCAGGGCCGTCCTGGCGCGGGCCGAGGCGGCCGAACGGGTTCTCGGCGCGTTCGGCACGCTGACCCGCGGCAGCCTCACGCTGCACGCCAGCCAGACCATCGCCGGCTACTGGCTGCCCCGCCACCTCGTCGCCTTCCGGCGCGCCCACCCGCAGCTCGATCTCCGCTTGATGGTCGGCAACACCGCCCAGGTTGCGGCGGCGGTCGCGAGCGGTGCCGCGGATCTCGGCTTCGTCGAGGGCGCCGTCGACAACCCGGATCTTCTCGTCACCGCGGTCGCCCGCGACCGGCTGGTCGTGGTCGTCGGCAGGCACCATCCCTGGATCGCGAGCCCACCGCGCACGGTGGTGGAGCTTGCCCGTGGCGGCTGGGTGCTGCGCGAGCCCGGCTCGGGCACCCGCTCGGCGTTCGAGCATGCGCTGGCCGGACTTGGCGTCGCGCCGGGATCGCTGCATGTCGAGCTGGAGCTGCCCTCCAACGAGGCCATCCTGGCGGCGGTGGAGGACGGGCTCGGCGCCACCGCGATCTCCGACGCCATCGCCGCCGCCGGCCTTCAGGCCGGTCGGCTCTGGCTGGTTCCCTTCACCCTGCCGGAGCGGGCGTTCCATGTTCTGCGCCATCCCGAGCGGCATCGCAGCCGGGCCGCGGCGGCGTTCTTGGCGATGGTCGTGCGCCCGCGGCCGGCCTGCTCGCCCGCAGCGGACGGCCGGATGGCGTGCCGCGGCCGGCTATGACGGCTTCTCGCCATCGCCGCTTCGCCCGATCAGCGCACGCAACCGCTTGTGGCGCTGCTGCTGGCGCTCCTGCTGCGCCCGCGCCTCCGGCATGACGGCGGCCGCTCCCTGCTCCAGCCGTTGGATGGCGGCGGCTTGGGCGGCGAGGATGCCCCGCACGTCGTCGAGCTCGGCGCGCAGCGCCTTGATCCCGTCCAGCAGTTGCTCTTGCCGGCGCACCAGCAGCTCGATGGTCGACTCGGTCATCCTCCCGGCCCTTCCGTGCTCACGGGTTGTCCTGGCTGGTGTCGGAGAAAGTACACGCAACGGCCAGACCAGCATCGTCCTGGCGCCGCGACACGGCTCCGCGACATCGCCACCAAGCTGACCCATCCTTTCCGAATACCGGCCAAGGCCACGCGGGGCAGCACACGATGCGATGATCGCGACCGGAATAGCAGGGTCGCTGCCACTACGGACGGCAATTGACAGCTCAAGCTGTCCAAGATTACATTTAGATTAACAAAAAGTTACAGCTCGCCCGACAGCCGCAAACTCCGTCACCATTCCATCTCCGGCATGGGCGCCTCGACATGAGCATCTTCACGACACTCGTTCCCGTGGAACCACGGGTGATCAGCCCGCGCGAGCTTCGTGCCGGCGTCAGCCCCGACGGGCTGGAGATCTCGATTTTGTTCGACTCCCTGGTCGTGGAAAGCCGGCCGAAGGGCGCGCCGTTCGATCTGGTCATGGCGGCTTGCCGGCTACCCGTAGAGCTTCCCGACGCATGCAGTCTCGCCGGCTATCTCGTTCACGTCCGCGGCGGCGCTAGTCTGTCGAGCGGCGCGCGGGGCTGGATCGGCGTCCAGTTCGGCGCGGCCCACGCCACGCGCACGTGGCCATTGGCCGACGGCGGGCCGCAGAGCGACGCGGCCAATGCGGACGAATTCCTACTGACATTCTTCGCCGAGGACCTGGTCTTGAGCAAAGAGGCCAATCCGGCCCGGCCGAGCCCGCTCGCCCCCATTCTCACCATCGTCGCAGGGGTCGAGAGGCAGGAAAGCCTGGAGAACGCGCTGATCAACGTGGCCGCGGTGGACGTCAGCGCGCTGTTCTTTCAGGCGGGTGCGACAGAGAAGCAAGTGCGCGCCCATCCATAGTGGATGGCAGGCCGATACAGCCAGCTCACATCAACCATACCAATGAAAGAAATATCCATATGAACTCTGAGGTCCGGTGCCCTAGGTCCGATGTTTCATCAGCCGTCGTAATCGCCGCGATCATGGCCCCGGTCACCCTTGCCGGGTGCGGCAATCTTACGAAAGAGACGTTCAAGGTTGACAATGTCGCGATCGGTCAGCGATCGGCATCCGGCAGGCTGGTCGACGACAAAGAAAGTGTGCCCGGCTTGGCCGCGGACGCGAAATCGCGCTTCATCTGGGCGCCGACCCGTCCCGTGCGGCAGATGCTGCCCGGACGCGACGAGTATGGGGTCGAGACGCGCCATGTCGAGAAGCAGCAGATTCTCTGCGCCGAGCCGAGCCCGGATGCGCTGGTCACGTTCTCGACGGCCCTGTCGACGGCGATCAACGGCGAACTTGCGGGCAAAGGTGCCGTGAGCGGCGAGCTGAGCCGCTCGCTGTCGGAAACCGGCCGGGTGCTCGGCGAGCGGACACCGACCATCCAGCTTTTGCGCGATAATCTGTATCGGGCGTGCGAGAGCTACGCCAACGGTGTCGTCGACAATTTCGGCTATGCGCTCATTCTGAACAAGATCGACGATACCATGGTCACCTTGGTCGCGATCGAGGCCCTGGGGCGGGGGACGCTGAGTCCGGACGATACGCAGTTGGTCAACGAGGCGATCGCCGCCGAGGAAAAACTGCAAACCGCAGGTCAAAAAGTCGGCGAAGCCGATGGCAGGCTGGTAGCGGCGAACAATCGTGTCACCAGCCTGACCGAGCAAGCGACGCGGCTGAGCGCCGATAAGGCGCGTGCCGAGTCGAGCAAGACGATCGCCGCGGCGGCGGCGACCGCGTCGAGCGAGGCGGTGACCAAACTCCCGGCGGCAAGAGAGAAATCGAGCGCCTTCGGAGCGCAGATAACGACCAAGAGAGGTGAGATCGCCGCGCAGCAGGCGATCGTCGACGACGCTTCGCGCGCGAACGAGCATGCCGCGGCGAAGCTCGCAATCGCCCGGGCGGAAGCCGAGATCGAGGGCCTCGAGGACCAGAAGGCCGAGCAGGATCGTGAGATCGTCCGTCTGGAGGATTTGGCCGCACGCGGCGGATCTTCGAGTGCGGAGCAAACGGCAGCAGCGGCACAAGCAGCGGCACTCGGAGCGCGCCTCGATGCCGTCAACGAACAGCTGAAATCGGCCAATGCGGAAAAGACGGAGGCCGAGAACGCCGCTGCGAGCGCCCGAACGGAACGCCTCACCGCACAGGGAAGTGTCGAGGCAGCCCGGCGGCAGGCCGGCTCGGTTCGTCCCGAGCTGGGCGAGAACGAGCGCAACCAGATCGAGCGCATCGTGCAACGCGAGCAATCCGACAGCAATCCGAGCACCATCGTCGGTGCCTGCATGATCTGGTACGCGCAGCATCCCCAATATCGGGCCAGCGGCCAAGCCGGCTCCGCAGCGGGGTCCGGAATGCCCGCGATCGCCCGCTACTGCGACCAGTTCCTGGCTGCCGCCAAGACCAGGTCAGACACCGAGGCCGCCATCGCGCGACTGAAAGCGGACGCCGAGATCAAGGCCCTGGCCAGAGGCGCGTCGGCGCTTCGGACCGGGTTCCTGGATGCCGAGACGGATCTCGACGAGTTCCAGGATGCCGTGTGGACAGCCGACAGCGAGAACGACGCGGAGTAGCGCCACGGGTGATGCTGCAGCCCCGCGCGTCGCTTCGACCGTCGCCGCGTGATCTGCCGGCCGAGGGGTCCGGCCGTCCTACCGCTTGACAATCGCCGAGGCGTAGGGCGCTCTCGTGCCGTCGCGACGACGCGGTCGGCACGAGGGAGGCAGCATGACCGTTGAGGCGCCGGCGGCATCGGCGCGCCGTGCCGCTGCCCGCTTTGAGCACATCGTCCGTCTCGAGGGCGTGCAGATGGCGTTCGGCGCGGTGCAGGCGCTGCGCGACATCGATCTCGCCATCGGCCGCAACGAGATCGTGGGCCTGATCGGCGACAACGGCGCCGGCAAGTCGACGCTGATCAAGGTGATGACCGGTGTCCTGAAGCCGACGGCGGGCACGATCTGGATCCGGGACGAAAAGCTCGACCTCGACGACTATTCGGTGCGGATGGCGCACGAGCTCGCGATCGAGACCGTCTACCAGGACAAGTCCCTGGGCGAGCAGCAGCCCTTGTGGCGCAATTTCTTCGTCGGCCGGCAGATCACCAACCGCTGGGGCTTCATCGACGTCGCGCGCGAGAAGGCGATCGCCGCCGAGATCCTGACCAAGGCCATCGGCTTCCGCGGCGTCGGCATCTCGGCCGAATCGACCGTGCGGCAGCTGTCCGGCGGCGAGCGCCAGGGGATCGCGATCGGCCGGGCGATGCATTTCGACGCCGACCTGATCGTGCTCGACGAGCCGACCGCGGCGCTGGCGGTGAAGGAAGTGAGAAAGGTCCTGGACTTCGTCGGCCAGATCAAGGCCAGCGGCCGGGCCTGCGTCTACATCGAGCACAACCTCGCCCACGTGCACGCCGTGGCCGACCGTCTGGTGATCGTCGACCGCGGCCGGATCGTGGCCCAGCTCGCACCGAAGGAACTCAGCGTGGCCGAGCTCACCGACTATCTGATCGGCCTGCAGCGCCAGCCGTGAGCCCAGCATCCCCTGCCCCGGCCGTCTCGCCGCTCCGCCGGCTCGCCCGCATCGAGGGCCTGCCGATCATGCTGGTCTTCGCGCTGCTGCTGGTGCTGTTCATGGCGACGGCACCGGCCGTGTTCCTCGCTCCCAACATCTACACGACCTTCCTCTCGACGCTGCCGCCCCTGGTGCTGCTGGCCGTCGGGCTGACCTTCGTGATCGGCGCCGGGGAGATCGACCTTTCCTTCCCATCGGTGATCGCCTTCTCGGGCTTCGTCTTCGCGCTGGCGTTCAAGGAGTACGAGCTGGGCTGGCTCGCGGTCGTGCTCGCCCTCGCCAGCGGCCTCCTGATCGGTCTCGTCAACGGCTTCCTGATCGCCGTGATCGGTATCCCCTCCTTCATCGCCACCCTGGCGACCCAGTTCTTCTGGGCCGGCATGGCGACCGTGCTCTCGGGCGGGAAGTCCTACGCGCTGCGCGGCGCCGAGGATTCCTCGGTCTGGCAGCTGCTGGTCGGGCGGCCGCAATTTTCCGCCGACGCGTTCTGGTGGGGCAACCAGCTCTCCGCCCAGGCATTGTGGACGGCGCTGATCGTGGCCTTCCTCTGGCTGGTGCTGAATCGGCACCGGTTCGGCGAGCACGTCCTGTTCATCGGCGACAGCAACGACGTCGCCCGGGTCGTCGGCATCGACGTCGCGCGCGAGAAGATCAAGCTGTTCTGCCTGATGGGGGTGCTCGCGGCGCTGGCCGCCATGCTGCTGACGCTCGAGAACAAGAACTTCTTCGGCAACCAGGGCCAGGGCTACCTGCTGACCGCGATCGCCTCGGTGCTGATCGGCGGCACCTCGATCTTCGGCGGCCGCGCCACGGTGATCGGCACCGTGTTCGGCTGCTTCTGCATCGGCATGATCGAGGCCGGGCTGGTCGCCTCCGGCCTGACCGGCGCCTGGGTGCGCACCGTGCAGGGGCTCGTTTTCCTCGCCGCGATCGTGTTCTATCTGCTCGTCGACGAGCCGCAGCGGCGGGCGGTGCTGCTGCAGCGCCTGAAGCGGCTCTGACCGTCAGGGAGACTGAAGAAGCCATGCGTGCCCTTTTCCTCGCCACCGCGGCGGCGACGGCGCTCGCCGCCGGCGCCGCGCTCGCCGCCGATCCGCCGACCCCGGGCCAGGGCGTCACGATCTACATGCAGATGGGCGGCAATCCGGGCGACGGCGCCACGCTCGCTCGCCAGACCGGGGCCGCGGCCGCCGCGAAGGCCCTGGGAGTGGCGGCGCTGAACGAGCAGTTCTCCGGCTGGGCGCCGGAGAAGATGCTCGAGCAGTTCAAGCAGGCCCTGGCGGCCAAGCCGTCCTGCATCGTGATCATGGGCCATCCCGGCAACGAGGCCTTCGCCGACCTGGTCAAGCAGGCCTTCGACCAGGGTGTCGCCGTCACCGACGGCAACGCGCCCCTGTCCGAGCTGCAGGCCGCCTATGGCCCCAAGGGCTTCGGCTATGCCGGGGTCGATCTCTACCAGGGCGGCAAGCTCACCGCCCAGCGGATGCTCGAGGCCGGTCAGCTCAAGTCCGGCGACGAGGCCATGGTCTACGGCGTGTTCAGCCAGGCCGAGCGCGGCCAGTCCGAGAAGGGCCTGGCCGACACGCTGGAGGCGGCCGGCCTCAAGGTCGACCGGCTGGAAATCACGCCCGAGGCCAACAGCGACGCCTCGCTCGCCGTGCCCGTGCTCGCGGCCTACGTCCAGGCCCACCCACAGCTCAAGGCGATCGGCACCCAGCATGGCGGCATCACCGGCGTGCTCGCCGAGGTGCTGAAGAAGGCCGGCAAGCGCCCGGGCGAGATCACCGTGGGCGGCATCGATCTGGCGCCGGCCACGATCGACGGCCTGCAGTCCGGCTACGTCAACGTCACCCTGGACCAGCTGCTCTACCTGCAGGGCTTCATGCCGGTCCTGCAGTGCGTGCTGACCAAGGCCTACAAGATGCCCGGCCTGGCCTTGAACACCGGTGCCGGGGTGGTCACGCCGCAGACCATCGGCGAGCTGGTGCCGCTGATCGAGGCCGGCATCCGCTGAGCGGCACGGCGTCCGCGCCGCTTCGGTTCAGAGCGCGCCTTCGATGTGCCGGCCGGTGATCGCGAACTCCTCCTCGGGCGAGCGGACCATGCGGTGCCGGGCATAGAGCGCGAAATAGGCGATGAGCGCGACGAACCAGACGGCCACGCCCAGCACGCCTGACCGATAGACCGGGTCGAGCAGCTGGAAGCAGAGGGTGACCATGGCGATCACGATGGTGGCCATGGCACCCGGCTCGCCCAGCGGGCTGCGGTAGGGGCGTTCGATGTCCGGCATCCGGCGGCGCAGCAGCAGAAACGACACGGCCTGCAGGATGTAGGAGAACATGGCCCCGAACACGGCCATGTTGAGCAGCATCCCGCCGATCAGCGCGCTGCCGCGTTCGGGCCCCAGCCCCAGCCAGATCGTCAGCATCACGACCAGACCGAGCGTGGCGCCGGCCAGCATGGCCACGTGCGGGGTGCGGTGCCGCCCGTGCGTGAGCGACAGGATCTTCGGAAAGTAGCCGGCGCGGGACAGCGAGTAGATCTGCCGGCCTTGCGCGAAGATGATCGTGTGCAGGCTCGCGACCAGCCCGACCACGGCGACCAGCGCCAGGAGCTTGGCCAGGCCACCGCCGAAGATGGCGCGAAAGCCGTCGAGCAGCGGCTCGCCCGAGCGCCCCAGGGCAAAGGCGCCGACGCCGGCCAGGGATGGGTTGAGCCACAGGATCATCAGCGCCGAGACGATCAGGGTGCACATCCCGGCGATGATGCCCTTGGGCATGTCGCGCTTGGGATCGTGGCTCTCCTCGGCCGCCAGCGGCAGCTGCTCGATCGCGAGGAACAGCCAGACCGCGAACGGCAGCGCGGCCAAGGCGCCGGTGAAGCCCATCGGCAGGAACGGCCCGTTGCCGTCGGGCAGGACCTCGCCGCCCGGCCCGATGTCCAGCGCCCAGCGCGCGAACGCGACGTTGGGCAGCGCGCTGACCCAGAACACGATCAACACCAGCAGGGCCGCCAGGGTCACGGCGAGCGTCACCCGGAACGACAGCTCGACGCCCACGACGTTGAGCCCGACGAACACGAGGTAGCAGGCGACCCACCACAGCGGCTGCAGCGCCGCGGGGGTGCCGAAGATCCCGGTCATGTAGGAGCCGATGAAGAAGACGATCACCGGCGGCGTCAGCACGTACTCGACGTTCTCGGCGAGCCCGGTGACGAAGCCGCCCCACGGGCCCATCGCCGTCCGGGCGAACGAGTAGGCGGCGCCGGTGTGCGGCAGGGCCGGGCTCATCTCCGCGATCGAGAAAATGAGGCCCAGGTACATGACCATGATCAGCGCGGTCGCGATCGCCATCCCGCCCCAGCCGCCCTGGGCGAGGCCCAGGTTCCAGCCGGAATAGTGGCCCGAGATGACGGCACCCACGCCGAGCGCCCACAGCGACCAGATGCCGGCATAGCGGCGCAGACCGCGCTTCTCGAAATAACCCGCCTCGACGTCGACATATCGCACGCCGCCGGCATGTCGCTGCGCCATCGTCCCCGTTCCCCGCCGTTCCGTCCCGAGCGAGCGGCAAGCAATGCCCGTGCCGCCAAGCCTGTGCTCAGCCGTCGGCCGGTGGGCCTCGGCTCGCCTCCGCGGCCAACGCCTCGAACGCGTCGTCGAACAGGGCATGCGACACGACCGTCTCCTCGACGGCGCCGAGCTTGCGGTAGAACGCCTGCGCGTCGGTGTTCCACGCCTTCGACGACCACCACAAAAAGCTGCGCCCCTCGGCCTTGGCCAAGCCCGCCAGCGCCACCAGCAGCGCCCGGCCGGCGCCGTGCCCGCGGGCTTGGGTGCGGACGTAGAGGTCGTAGAGATAAAATCCCCTGGCCCCGACCTCGGTCGACCAGCTCGGATGGAACAACGCGTAGCCCACGGGCCGGCCGTCCAGCTCGGCGAGCAGCACGCGGAATTCCGGCTTCGGGCCGAATCCGTCCCGGCGTACCGCGTCGGCGGTGACGAAGCCGGTGGGCTCGCCCTGGTGCACGTTCAGCTCCTCGATCATCACGGCAAGCGCCGCCGCATCGTCCTCGACCGCGGCGCGGATGCGCAGCCCCTGCGTCATCTCAGCTCGCCTGCGTCGCCATGACGGTGAAGCCGGGTCCGGTGCGCGTGTCGGCATTGGCGGGTGCGAGCGCGCAGTAGAGCGAGGTGCCGGGCACCAGCAGCGGCAGCAGCTCGGCCGAGAAGGCCGGCGGCAGCGTCATCCGGTCGAGCACGTCCGAGCGCCGCGCCGGCGCGCTGCCATCGGTGAGGCCGACCTCGGTCCAGACCGGCATCGCCCGACCCGGCCGGCCCGGGTCCTCCCGGCCCGAGGCCCGGTCGAGCACGACGAACACGCCGGGTTGCAGCGGCTCCTCCGGTTGCGCAAAGGTGACGTCCGCCGAGCCGATCTCGACCCCGTTGCGCAAGGCGTACAGCCGGCGGTCGGCGATGCTGACCAGGAGGCTGCACGGTCCCGTGGGCGAGCGTTCCGGCGCCCAGACATACGCGCCGGTCGCCGCCGGCATTTCCGCCGTGGGCAGGACCAGGCCCGGATGGACGAGGTCCTCGGGCTGGGTGTGCGCGGCGGCGATCACCACCGTCGTGCCGACCTCGGTGATCCCGAACAGCAGTTGAGCGAACGCGAGTGGCAGGTGCACGCAGCCATGGCTGCTGGGATAGCCCGGCACCGCCCCGGCATGCAGCGCGACGCCATCCCAGGTCAGCCGCTCCGTGAACGGCATCGAGGCCTCGTCGTAGGTGCTGGAATGGTGCTCGCGCGCCTTCTGCAGGATGGTGAACACACCGGTCGGCGTG
The DNA here is from genome assembly GCA_039808865.1 of Geminicoccaceae bacterium. Taxonomy (GTDB): domain Bacteria; phylum Pseudomonadota; class Alphaproteobacteria; order Geminicoccales; family Geminicoccaceae; genus Benzoatithermus. Next base: position 60,460 of record JBDHTW010000002.1, on the reverse strand, counting down.
ACGTAGCCGTCGCGGCCGGTGCTGACCGTGCTGATCGCGATCTCGATGCCGTTGCGGTAGACGCGCGCGAGCTGCTCGGCCACGCTGACCAGGATCAGCACCGGTCCGCTCGGCGAGGTCTCGGGCTGCCAGGCATACTGGCCCGGCCGCAGCGTTGCGCCGAGGGGCAGGATCGGCATCTGGGCCATGACCCGCCCGGCCAGCAGGACACCGGCCGCGGCGAGCGCTGCCCGACGGCGCAACGGCCGCATCAGACCGGGAGCGTGTAGCTGGTCTTGACCGTGGTGTAGAACTCGACCGCGTAGCGACCCTGCTCGCGCGGGCCGTACGAGCTGCCCTTTCGCCCCCCGAACGGCACGTGGTAGTCGACGCCGGCGGTGGCGAGGTTGACCATGACCATGCCGGCCTCGCTGTTCTGCTTGAAGTGCTGCGCGTGCTTCAAGGAGGTCGTGCAGATGCCGGCGGAGAGGCCGAACTCGGTCTCGTTGGCGACGGCCAGCGCCTCCTCGTAGCCGCCGACCGGGATCACGGTCGCGACCGGGCCGAAGATTTCCTCGCGGTTGATGCGCATCGCGTTGCTGGTCTCGGTGAACAGCGCCGGCTGCAGGTAGAAGCCCGGGGTCTCCCGGTTCAGCCGCTCGCCGCCCCAGGCGAGGCTGGCGCCCTCGCCGCGGCCGATCTCGATGTAGCGCAGATCCTGGTCGAGCTGCTTCTGATCGACCACCGGGCCGATCTGCGTGCCCGCGGCCAGGGCGTCGCCGACGACGAGGCTCTGCAGCTCGTCGGTGACCGCGCGCACGAACCGGTCGTGGATGCCCTTGGCCACGATCAGCCGCGAGCTCGCGGTGCAGCGCTGGCCGGTCGAGTAGTAGGCCCCCTGCACCGCGCAGGCGACGGCGGTCTTGAGATCGGCGTCGTCGAGCACGACGAGCGGATTCTTGCCGCCCATCTCGAGCTGGAACTTCTTCATCCCGGCAAAGCACTTGGCGCCGATGGCGCGGCCGGTGTCGACGGAGCCCGTGAAGCTGATCGCCTGCACGTCCGGCGATCCGATCATGGCCTCGCCCACGACCGAGCCCCGGCCCATGACCAGGTTGAACACGCCGGCCGGAATGCCCGAGCGGCCGATGATCTCGGCCAGGGCCCAGGCCGAGCCGGGGACCAGATCGGCGGGCTTGAGCACCACGCAGTTGCCGAAGGCCAGCGCCGGCGCGATCTTCCAGGCCGGGATCGCGATCGGAAAGTTCCAGGGCGTGATCAGGCCGACGACACCCAGGGGCTCGCGGGTGATCTCGACCGTGATTCCGGGCCGCACCGAAGGCAGGAGCTCACCGCCGGTGAGCGCCTGGCCGGCGAAGAACTTGAAGATCTGCCCGGCGCGCGCCGCCTCGCCGATGCCTTCCGGCAGGGTCTTGCCTTCCTCGCGCGACAGGAGCCGGCCGAGCTCCTCCTTGCGGGCCAGGATCTCGGTGCCGATCTTGTCCAGCGCATCGGCGCGGACCTGCGGCGTCGCCGCGCGCCAGCCCGGGAACGCCGCCTTGGCCGCCGCCACCGCCTCCAGTGCCTGCGCCCGGTCCGCCTGCGCGTACTCGCCCACGACGTCGTCGGTGTTGGACGGGTTGATGTTGCGGCTGGCGGAGACGCCGTCGCGCCAAGCGCCGTCGATGAGATTCTGGTGCAGCATGGGCGTGCCTTCCTTCGTGATCCCTGATGGCTTGGTGGCGGACCATAGCGGAGGCCGGCCGCGCGGCAAGGCGGCAGCGCCCGCTGCGTCTTGCCATCACCCTGATGCCCGCCTATGCCACCACCGATCCAACGGCGAAAGGACGGGGATGTTGGGCCAACGGATGATCCTGCTCGGCGCTGGCCTGATGCTGGCCGCCTTGGCCGCCACACCGCGGGCACAGGCGCAGCAGGACGTGGTCGCCGAGCGGCGCCAGGCGTTCATCCTGGCGGACACCAATCACGATGGCTGCGTCGATCTCGCCGAGCTTGCCCATGCGACGGCGCTGCGGTTCGCGGCGCTGGACCGCGATCACGACGGGAAGTTGTCGAAAGAGGAGCTGCAGGCCGCCGACGCCGGCGCCTTCGCGCGCGTCGATCGCGATGCCGACGGCAGCATCTCCTTCCTCGAGGTGATGACGGTCAAGGAAGTCGATTTCGCCAAGGCCGACAAGACCAAGCGCGGCTGCGTGCTGGTCGACGAGGTGATCGAGTTCGACGGGGTGAAATGAGGTGCCGCCGATGCTGACGATTCGCAGGACCATGGCGGCCTCGGGTCTGGCCGCGACTTTGTTCGTGCTCGCCGCCTGCCAGCAGGGTGGCGGCGATGACGGCTACGGCTATGGCGGTTCGGGCGGCGAGGTGTCGCCGGTGGCCGGTGCCGTGGGCGGCGCCGGTCTCGGCGCCCTGGCCGGCAGGCTGATCGCCGGCAGCCACGGCAACACGGAGGCCATGCTCGGCGGGGCGCTGATCGGTGGCCTGGGTGGGCTGGTCGGCAGCGAGGTCTACGACCAGCACAAGACCCAGCAGAACCAGAATCAGCAGCTCTCCCAGCAGCTGAGCTACTCGCAGAACCAGCTGGCGCAGCAGGAAGCGTTGAACCAGCAGCTGGAAAGCCAGAATCTCTATCAGCAGTGGGGCGAGACCAAGGGTTATGGCGGGCCGGTCAATGCCCCGGCCGACGTCATGACGGCGCAGCGCATGCTGACCGTGCTCGGTCTCTACAATGGCCCGATCGACGGCAGCAACGGGCCGCAGACCTCGGTCGCCGTCGCCGAGTTCCAGAAGTCGCGCGGTCTGCCGACGACCGGCAACGTGACGCCGTCGCTGCTGCAGATGATGAAGGTCGCGATCTGACCGGCCGGAGGGAGCGCCGATGATCACCAAGGCGGCATACCGCATGGCTGCGATCCTGGTCCTGCTCGCCTCGAGCCCGAGCCTGCCGGCGCGGGCGGCCGGCGATGCGGCGGACGTCGTGGCCGATGCCGTGCGCGATCGCGGCTATGCCTGCGCACAGGTGGTTTCCGCCACGCGCGACGAGGCGGCCAGCCGCCCGGACGAGGTGGTGTGGCTCCTCACCTGCAGCGACGGGCGCTACCGGGTCAGGTTCCCCGGCGACACGGCGCCGCAAGTGGAGCCGCTGGGCTGACCAGCGGACGACAAAACAGAACAGGGAGGCACCGACGATGGCCGAAGGCACCAGCGAGTATCTGATCGTCGATCCGCACTTCAAGCGGCTGATCAACGGCAATATGCGGTTGCACCGCCTGTGGACCGGTGCCGCCTGGGCCGAGGGCCCGGTCTATTTCCGCGACGGCGACTATCTCTTGTTCAGCGACATCCCGAACAACCGGATCATGCGCTTCGTGCCGGACCACACCGGCCTCGCCGGCACGGTCAGCGTCTATCGCCAGCCGTCCAACAACACCAACGGCCACACCCGGGATCGCGAGGGCCGGCTGGTATCCTGCGAGCATGGCGGCCGCCGGGTGTCGCGCACCGAGCTCGACGGCACCGTCACGGTGCTCGCCGACAGCTGGAACGGCAAGCGGCTCAACTCGCCCAACGACGTCGTCGTCAAGTCCGACGGCACGGTCTGGTTCACCGACCCGCCCTACGGCATCCTGACCGATCTCGAGGGTTGGCAGGGGGAGCTCGAGTACGGCGCCTGCCACGTGTTCCGTCTCGACCCGGCGACGGGCGACCTGCGCGTCGCCGCCGACGACTTCGTCAAGCCGAATGGGATCGCCTTCTCGCCCGACGAGAAGATCCTCTACATCGCCGACACCGGCGCCAGCCACGATCCCGACGGGCCGCGGCACATCCGCGCCTTCGACGTCACCGAGAAGGGCAAGCTGAAGAACGGCCGCATCTTCGCCACCTGTGACGCCGGCCTGTTCGACGGCTTCCGTTGCGATACCCATGGCAACGTGTGGACCAGTGCCGCCGACGGTGTCCACGTCTATGCGCCGTCGGGCGATCTGCTGGGCAAGATCCGGGTACCCGAGGTCGTGGCCAACGTCTGCTTCGGCGGGGTGAAGCGGAACCGGCTCTATATCTGCGGCACGACCAGCCTCTACGCCGTGCTGACCCACGCGAACGGGGCCCAGCTGCCGTAGCTGCCCCCGGGATCGGTCCCGGCCGGTCGGCGACCACGTCGGTCACCGACCGGGCCAAGGTCGGCTTGGCTACGGATTAGGCGCCGGTGCCGGCGGACTGGCCGGTGGCGTCGCACCGAACCAGCCGAGCGACCAGCCGAGCAGCAGCACGACGACGATCGCGCCCAGCACGTACCACACCCGTCTGTCTTGCAGATTCACGATGCCTCCCCATCCGTCCTCGGTCCGATCGGCCCGGTACCGATCGAGGCCTGAATCGGGCTAGCCCTAGAACTCCTCCTCGAAGCCGCCGAAATCGGCGCCGGGATCCTCTTCGGGCACCGGCTCGGGCTCGGCGGCCGCCGCCTCGTCGCTGCCGAAGGCGTCCATCAGCAGGCTGCCCAACATCATGCCGCCCGCCACGCCCATGGCCGTCTGCATGGCGCCGGCGAGGAAGCCGCCACCGCCCTGCTGCTGGTACTGGGCGAGCTGCTGCGTGCGCGGCGACGGCATCGGCCGCGGCACCGAGCCGGCACCGCCACCGAACAACCCGCCGAGGAAGCCGCCGCCGGCGGCCGGCCGCCGGCTCACCTCCTGCTCGAGCTGCTGGATGCGCTCCTGGGCCGATTGCAGCGCCTGCTCCTGCACCACGATCGCCTGGGCCATGTAGTAGGGGGCCGCGGGCTGCCGGCGCAGATGGTCCTCGATGCGCTGCTGGGCTGCAGGTTCACGGGCGGGCGAGCCGCTCTCCGCCTGCCGCAGCCGATCGAACAGGCCATCGATGATCTGCTGCTCGTTACGATCCATCAGGTGCTCTCCGGTTGGTGAAAAACGTCGAACGGTCGGCCGGCTGGCTTCAGGCGCCGTCGTCGCCGCTGCCCGGCCGCCAGAACACGCCGAGGCCGATGTCGGGATCGCCCAGGAAGGTCACCCCGGCAGCGGTCAAAGCGGCGATGATCAGCGTCTCCGTGCTGCGGTGGAGCCGATGCCGGCCGTTCTCGAAGTCGCGAATCGTGGCTCGTGCCACCGAAGCGTGCTGCGCCAGCTGCTCCTGGCTCCAGCGCAGCATGGCCCTGGCCGCACGGCACTGCAGAGGCAGAAGACCGCGGTCCGTATCCTCCGCCATATCGACCTCCTGCAATGATTTCGCCCACTATGGGTGATATATGACTCAAGTGACGCTTTCGACAAGGGCTGGCCGACAGGATTTTCATCTTGACCGGCCCAGCGGCGCGGCGCTTGGAGGTTGCATCCGCCGGAGCCCACGCATGTCCGCCCTCGCCACCTTCGTCCGCGCCGCCGATTGGTCGATCCGTCTCGTCGGCAGGAGTGCGGCGTGGCTCATCCTCGCCACCGTCCTGATCTGCGCTGCCGTGGCGCTCGGCCGCTACCTGCTCGGCTTCGGCCGGATTTGGCTGCAGGAACTCTACGTCGTCTGTTTCGCCGTCAGCTTCATGCTGGTGGCGCCCTATGCCTATGCCACCGACAGCCATATCCGGATCGAGATCCTGCAGCAGCACTGGTCGGAGCGGACCCGTGCCTGGGTCGAAATCGCCGGCTGCGTCGTGCTGCTGATCCCCTGGCTGGCGCTCGTGCTGTGGGCGAGCCTGCCGTTCGTGCGCCTGGCCTGGCAGGTGCACGAGCCATCGGCGCAGCCCGGCGGCCTGCCCGGCCTCTACCTGGTCAAGACCGTGATTCCGGTGTTCGCGGTGCTCATGCTCGTCCAGACGCTGGCGATGATCGGCCGCAAGATCCTGTTCCTCGCCGGTCGAACCGATCTGCTGCCGCCCGCGGCCGGTTCGGGCGCATGATCGACGCCATCGGCGAGCTTCTGGCGCTGGCGCTGTTCGTCGGCATCTGCGTGGCGCTGCTCTTGGGTTTCCCGGTGGCGTTCACGCTGGCCGGGCTGTCCCTCCTGGTCGCGGGCCTGGGCCATCTGCTCGGCCATTTCGACTTCGTCTTCTTCTTGAGCCTCGCCCCTCGCTATTTCGGGGTCATGCTGAACGAGACGCTCGTCGCCGTGCCCTTGTTCATCTTCATGGGTTTCGTGCTCGAGCGCTCGCGGATCGCCGAGGATCTGCTGCGCACGCTGGGCGTGCTGTTCGGCGGCTTGCCCGGCGGACTCGGCTACGCCGTGGTCATCGTGGGCGCGATCCTCGCCGCCTCGACCGGCGTCGTCGGGGCCGTCGTCATCACGATGAGCCTGATCAGCCTGCCGACCATGCTGCGTGCCGGCTACGATCCGCGGCTGGCGACCGGCGTGATCGGCGCCTCGGCGACGCTGGCCCAGATCATCCCGCCCTCGACCGTCCTCATCTTCGTCGCCGACATGCTGCAGGGCGTGAACCAGACGGCGCAGCTCCGGCTCGGCAACATGGCGCCGACGCCGGTCTCGGTCGGCGACCTGTTCGCCGGCGCCTTCCTGCCCGGCCTCGTCCTGGTCGCGCTCTACCTGCTGTGGATCGCCGTGCGCGCCTGGCGCGATCCGTCGAGCTGCCCGCCGCTGGTGCTGCCCGAGGCCGAGCGCACGGCGCTTCGGCGCGGTATCCTCGTCAGCCTTCTGGTCCCCGCGCTGCTGATCGTCAGCGTGCTGGGCTCGATCCTTGCGGGCCTCGCCACCGCCACCGAATCGGCCTCGCTCGGCGCCGTCGGGGCGGTCCTCTGCACCGCCCTGCGCGGCAGGCTGAGCTTCGCCCTCGTGCGCGAGGCCTGCCTGCGCACGGCGCTCACCTCGTCGATGATCTTCACCATCCTGCTCGGCGCATCCTTGTTCTCCCTGGTGTTCCGCGGCCTCGGCGGCGAGGCGCTGGTCGAGGAGGCGCTGCGCGCGATGCCCGGCGGTGCCACCGGCGCCATGGCCGTGTTCATGGCGGTGATGTTCGTGCTGGGCTTCTTCCTCGACACCTTCGAGATCATCTTCATCATGGTGCCGGTGTTCGGGCCACCGCTGATCCTGCTCGGCTACGACCCGCTCTGGCTCGGCGTCATGATCGGGCTGAACCTGCAGACGAGCTTTCTCACCCCGCCGTTCGGGGCGACGCTGTTCTACCTGCGCAGCGCCACGCCGGCGTCGATCACCACGGCCGACATCTGGTGGGGCTCGGTCACGCCGACCTGGCTGCAGCTGGCAGGTCTGTTGCTGGTCTGGTGGTGGCCGGCCTTGGCAACCTGGCTGCCGCGACAGGTGTTCGGCTAGCCCGCGCCACCGGTTCAGCCTATGCCCAGAGCCGAGAGCGGTCACGCTCCGGAGAGAAAACGCCCATGTCCGTAACCATGCCCCACGCCACCACCGAGCCGGCGGCAGGCGACCGGCACGCGATCCCGGTCCAGGCCGGCTTCTGGGCCCTGGCCCTGGGCTCCGTCGGCGTGGTCTACGGCGACATCGGCACGAGCCCGCTCTATGCCATGCGCGAGGCCCTGATCCACGCCCAGGAGGGCGGCATCACCCGCGAGGAGGTCCTGGGCGTGACCTCGCTGCTGCTGTGGGCGCTCCTGTTCGTGGTCACGATCAAGTACGTGCTGTTCCTGCTGCATGCGGACAACCGCGGCGAGGGCGGCACGTTGTCGTTGATGGCCCTGGCCCAGGGCGCCCTCGGCCGGGCGACCACCGCCGTGTTCGTGCTCGGCGTCGCGGGGGCGGCGCTGTTCTATGGCGACGCGATGATCACGCCCGCCATCTCGGTGCTGTCCGCGGTCGAGGGCCTGAAGCTGGTGACGCCGATCTTCGACCCCTACGTGATCCCGATCACGGTGGCGATCCTGGTCGGCCTGTTCGCGGTGCAGCGGCACGGCACCGGCAAGGTCGCGGCGTTCTTCGGCCCGATCACCGCGGTCTGGTTCGTGGCGATGGCGGTCCTGGGCCTGCGGCATGTCGGCGACGACCCCGGGGTGCTGCACGCGTTCAACCCGGTGCATGCCGTGCGCTTCATGTTCGACCACGGCGTGATCGGCTTCGTCGTGCTGGGCAGCGTCTTTCTCGCCGTGACCGGCGCCGAGGCGCTTTACGCCGACATGGGCCATTTCGGCCGCGGCCCGATCCAGGCGGCGTGGATCATCCTCGTCTTTCCGGCGCTGGCCTTGAACTATCTGGGCCAGGGGGCGCTGATCCTGAAGCACCCCGAAGCCCTGGCCAACCCGTTCTTCCTCTTGGCGCCGGACTGGGCGCTGCTGCCGATGGTGCTGCTGGCCACGGTCGCCACCGTGATCGCCAGCCAGGCCGTGATCACCGGCGCCTTCTCGATCACCCAGCAGGCGATCCAGCTCGGCCTGCTGCCGCGGATGGAGATCCAGTACACCTCCGATCAGCACGCCGGGCAGTTCTTCATGCCCGACGTCAACCGGCTGCTCCTGCTCGGCGTGCTGGCCATCGTCCTCCTGTTCAAGACCTCCAGCGCCCTCGCCTCGGCCTACGGCATCGCGGTCACCGGCACCATGGTGGTGACGACCTGCCTCGCCTTCGTCGTCGTCTGGAAGGCCTGGCGCTGGCCCTTGCCGCTGGCGGCGCTGTTCATCGCGCCGTTCCTGGTGCTCGATGCGACCTTTCTCGGCGCCAACCTGCTGAAGATCCTGGATGGCGGCTACGTGCCGATCCTGATCGCGTCCGGCATCGTGCTGGCCATGTGGACCTGGGTTCGCGGCATGGGCGTGATCTTCCACAAGACCCATACCGGCATGCCGCTGCTCGAGCTGATCCAGCATCTCGAGAAGAAGCCGCCGACACGGGTGCCCAACACGGCCATCTTCCTCTCCAGCGACGCCGACGTCGTCCCCACCGCGCTCCTGCACAACCTCAAGCACAACATGGTGCTGCACGAGCAGAACATCGTCATGAACGTGCGCACGGCGCCGATCCCGCGCGTCGACGATGCCGAGCGGGTCAAGATCGAGCGCCTGTCGCCGCACTTCAGCCGGGTGATCTTGACCTTCGGCTACATGGAGAAGCCGAACATCCCCGCAGCCCTCGTGCTCGCCCGCCGGCTGGGGCTCAAGTTCGACATCATGAAGACGTCGTTCTTCGTCGGCCGCCGCACGATCAAGCCGGCGGTGAAGTCGGCCATGCCGGTCTGGCAGGACAATCTGTTCCTCGCCCTGGCGCGACAGGCGAGCAACGCCAGCGACTTCTTCAACATTCCGGCCGGACGCGTGGTCGAGCTGGGCACGCAGGTCACGATCTAGCCGGCAAGCGCGCACGCGGAAGCGGGGTGGCCGTCGGGAAGCACCCGGACGCTTGCTCCACTGCCCCCGGGAGGCGCTTGCCTGTCGCCGCGAGGTGGAAGGCGGCCCTTGCCTCAGCCGGCCTCGCCGATGAGGTGCAAGACCAGCTCCCGCCGATGGGGCCGGGTCCGGTGCTCGTAGAGGTAAATCCCCTGCCACGTGCCCAGCACCGGTCGTCCTTGCTGCACCGGGATGGAAAGCTGCGTCAGCGTGAGGGCCGCCCGGATGTGCGCCGGCATGTCGTCCGGCCCCTCGTCCGCGTGCCGGTAGTAGCCGCCGCCGTCCGGCACGAGGCGCTGGAAGAAGTCCTCCAGATCGGCACGGACGTCCGGGGACGCGTTCTCCTGCACCAGAAGCGAGGCGGAGGTGTGTCGGCACCAGACGGTCAGCAGGCCGGTCGCCATCCCCTGCGCGGCGAGCCAGCGCAGGATCTCGCCGGTGATCTCCACCAGCCCGCGCCCGCGCGTCGTCACCTCGATGCGGTGCTGCCGCTGCTGCATGTCCAACACTCCCGCGCTACGGTCCGCGGCGTGCCGCCATGCGCGGCCATCGGACCGCGGCGGTAGCTCGGCGCCGCCAAGCCACCGTCATCATGGCGACCCCGGCAGGAATCGAACCTGCAACCCCCAGCTTAGAAGGCTGGTGCTCTATCCGGTTGAGCTACGGGGTCGGTGCCGGACTGCGTCTCTCATAAGCCATGCGTACGCCGAGCCCAATCCGCAAAATAGGCCGGCCGAGGCTTCGGGCCACGGGTGCCGGCGATATTCAGGCCGCCAGGGCCGCCAGCTCGCCCATCAGCTTGCGCGCGGTCTTCAGCCGCTCGCGCGGGCTCGCGGTCTCGCGCAGCAGGACCAGCTTGTGATCCGGGCGCACCTTCATCTGGCCCTTGCTCTCGGCGATCAGGCGCACCAGCCGTTCCGGCTTGGCGAACGTGTTGTCGTGGAACGAGAGGACGATGCCCTTGGGACCGGCGTCGAGCTTGGCGACGTTGGCGCGGCGGCAAAGCTGCTTGATCGCCACGAGCTGAAGGAGCTGCTCGGTCTCCGGCGGCAGCTTGCCGAAGCGGTCGATCAGCTCGGCCGCGAAGCCCTCGAGCTCTTCCGGCGTGCCGAGGCTGGCGAGACGGCGGTACATGGCGAGGCGCAGGTCGAGATCGCCGATGAAGCTCTCGGGCATCAGCGCCGCGGCATCGATGGTGATCTGCGGCGTCCACTCGGCCGAGGACCGCTCGGCCGCAGCACCCGCCTGCTGCGCGCGCAGCTCGGCCACCGCCTCCTCGAGCATGTGGTTGTAGAGCTCGAAGCCGACCTCGCGGATCTGCCCGGACTGCTCGTCGCCGAGCAGGTTGCCGGCGCCACGGATGTCGAGGTCGTGGCTGGCGAGCTGGAAGCCCGCCCCCAGCCCCTCCAGCGACTGGATGACGCCCAGCCGCCGCTCGGCGGTCTCCGCCATCACCTTGTTGGCCGGGACCGTGAAGTAGGCATAGCCGCGGACCTTGGAGCGTCCCACGCGGCCGCGCAGCTGGTAGAGCTGGGCCAGGCCGAACAGGTCGGCCCGGTGCACGATCAGCGTGTTCGCGGTCGGGATGTCGAGGCCGCTCTCGATGATGTTGGTGGCGATCAGCAGGTCGAGCTTGCGGTCGTAGAACTCGCCCATGACCCGTTCGAGCTCGACCGCCGGCATCTGCCCGTTGGCGATGGCGATCTTCAGCTCGGGCACCAGCTTGTCCAGATCCTGCTTCAGCTTCGCCTGGTCGCTGACCCGCGGGCAGACGTAGAACGACTGCCCGCCGCGCCAATGCTCGCGCATCATCGCCTCGCGCAGCACGACGGGATCGGCCGGCATCACGAAGGTGCGGACCGCCAGCCGGTCGACCGGGGGCGTGGCGATGATCGAGAGATCCTTCATCCCGCCCAGCGCCATGTGCAGCGTGCGCGGGATCGGGGTCGCGGTCATGGTCAGGACATGCACCTCGGCGCGCAGCTGCTTCAGCTTCTCCTTGTGCGCGACGCCGAAATGCTGCTCCTCGTCGACGATGACCAGGCCCAGATCCTTGAACTGGACCCCCTTGCCGAGCAGCGCGTGGGTCCCGACGACGATGTCGACCTGGCCGGCGGCGAGGCCCTTCTTGACCTCGTTCGCGTCCTTGGCCGAGACGAAGCGCGACAGCTGCGCCACGCGCACCGGCAGGCCTTCGAACCGGCTCGCGAACAGCCGGTAGTGCTGGCGGACCAGCAGCGTCGTCGGGGCCAGCAGCGCCACCTGCTTGCCGGCCATCGCGGCGACGAAGGCCGCGCGCAGCGCCACCTCGGTCTTGCCGAAGCCGACGTCGCCGCAGATCAGCCGGTCCATCGGCCGGCCGCTGGCCATGTCCTCGAGCACGGCCTCGATCGTGGCGAGCTGGTCCTCGGTCTCCTCGTAAGGGAATCTCGCCGCGAACTCCTCGTAGACTCCCGGCGGCAGGTCGAGCAGCGTACCCTTGCGCAGCTGGCGCTCGGCCGCGACCTTGATCAGCTCGCCGGCGAGCTCGCGGATCCGCTCCTTGACCTTGGCCTTGCGGGTCTGCCAGCCGACGCCGCCCAGCCGGTCGAGCACGACCTCCTGATCGGCATGGCCGTAGCGCGAGAGAACGTCGAGATTCTCGACCGGAACGAACAGCTTGTCGCCGCCGTGATAGACCAGCTTCAGGCAGTCGTGCGGCGCGCCGCCGATCTCCAGCGTCTCCAGGCCCTCGAACCGGCCGATGCCGTGCTCGGCATGCACGACCGGGTCGCCCTCGCCCAAGGCCGCGATGTCCTGGATGAACTTGTCGGCCGCCTTGCGCGCACGCCGTGTCGTGCCGCCCAGCCGGTCGCCGAGCAGGTCGTGCTCGCCCAGCACGTGGATGCCCGGCGCCTTGAAGCCACGCTCCAGCGGCAAGACGGCGATGGCAGCCCCGGCCGAGCCGGCCATGCCGCCCCAGCGGTCGATCCGGGTCAGCGTGTCGAAGCCGTGGTCGGCGAGAACCTGCTTCAGCCGCTCGAGAGCCCCTTCGCTGTAGGCGGCGAGCAACGGCCGCTCGCCGGCGGCCACGAGCTCGCGCAGATGGGCCACGATGGCGTCGAACAGGTTGACCGCGCGGTCGGCGCGCTCGGGCGCGAAGTCGCGTGCCGGGTGGCCGCCCAGGTCGCGGACCTGCGCGATCCCCGCCGGCGGCCGCGGCGGCGGGCCGAAGGTCGAGAGCTGGAAGCGCCGATGCCGCTCCACGGTCCGCTGCGCCCCGCCCTCGTCGAGGTAGAGCAGCTCGGGCGGTATGGCCCGGTACGGCGTGGCGCCGAAATTGGTCCCCGCCACCGGCGGCTGGAGCCGGGCCTGGTAGTGCTCGCCGATCAGACCCGCCCGTGCCTTGATGGCGTCGAGCGCCAGATGGTCGAGGCCGATCTCGCACTCGGCGTCGAGATAGTCGGTGAGCGGCACGAGGTCGGGATGGAACAGCGGCAGCCAATGCTCCATGCCCGGAAACGTGCGCCCGGCCTCCACCGCCTCGAGCAGCGGATCGCCGGTGACGGCGCCGAACAGGCGCAGGTAGCCGGCCTTGAACCGTTCGCCGGCGCTGTCGTCGAGCAGCACCTCGCTGACCGGGATCAGCTCGAGCTTGTCGACCTTGCCGAGCGAGCGCTGCGAGAGCGGATCGAAGCTGCGGATCGATTCCAGGGTCGAGCCGAAGAAATCCAGCCGCACCGGCTGGTCGAGGCCGCTCGGGAAGATGTCGACGAGTCCGCCGCGCACGGCATAGTCGCCGGCTTCGACGACGGCGCTGGTGCGGTGGTAGCCATTGCGCTCGAGATAGGCGAGCAGCGCCTCGCGATCGACCCGCGCACCGCTGCGCGCCCGTAGCTCGGCATGCCGCATCGCCGCCGGCGGCGGGACCTTCTGCACGAAGGCGTTGGCGGAGGTCAGCACCAGCCGCGGCCGGCGCGACGGCCCAGCGGCCAGCTTGACCAGCGCGCGCAGCCGCTCGGCCATGACCGGCGCGCTGGGCGAGATGCGGTCGTAAGGCAGGCAGTCCCATGCCGGCAGGCTGACGATCTCCAGCTCGGGCGCGAAGAACGGCACCACCCGGGCGAGGAACTGCAGGCGCGCACCGTCGCGGCAGACGTGCAGAAGGCTCGACGCATGCCCGCGCCGCAGCCGCGCGGCGAGATACTTGGCGTCGAGGCCCTCGAGCGCGTTGGCCAGCAGCACGGCCCCGCCCGGTGCGTCCGGGGCGGGGGCGTGCTGCTCCGTGGCCGGCTCGACCAAGGCCGCGTCGGTGGCGCCGCTGCTCACGCCTGGGGCTCGAAGCGGCGCAGCAAGGCGAAGACGTCGTTGTCGTGGCGGGCCGGCAGCGGTACCCGGCCGTAGACCCAGGCCAGCACGTCCTGGTCCGGCTCGTCCACCAGCGCCTCGTAGCGGTCGAGCTGCGCGGCATCGAGCTGGCCCAGATACGTATCCGCGAACCGACCGAACAAGAGATCGCTCTCCTTGGCGCCACGATAGCGGCTACGATGCGCCAGCCGCTTGCGGCGGACTTCCTCTGGATCGTTCAAGAGCCCTCTCCACCTACGACAATGACCATGTCCGCCGTCGGGACCCGCGATCTACCGCAATCCCCCTCGCCAGCCAAGGTTGCGGCCGGCGAGATCGAGTTGCGCCCGGATGCGCTGCATCCGCTGTTCGCCGGCGTCGCGAGCCTGCCCGGCGCGGGTCCGGCCGTGGTCGCCGCAGCCGCCCGCCTGCTGCAACGGCCCGAACCCCGCGCACTCGACCTGCTCGCCCATCTGCCCAACGACGCCATCGATCCGATCCCGCGCGACAGCCTGGCCGGCGTGGCACCCGGAGAGATGGTGACGCTCCTGGCCGAGATCGAGAGCCATCGCCCCGGCGCGAGCGGCGGCCGAGCACCCTACCGGGTCGCGGCCCGGATCGCCGGCGAAGCGCTCGACCTCGTCTTCTTCGGTGGCCGCACGGCCTATCTGCAGGCGCGCCTCGAGCCGGGCTCGACCGTGGTCGTGCACGGCCAGCTCGGGCGCTACGGCGACCGCTGGCGGATGGCGCATCCGCAGCTCCTGGACCAGCGCCGCAACGCCGAAGGCTGGCTGCCGGTCTATCCGCTCGGCAGAGGCCTCAACCAGTACCGCTTCCGTCTGATCGTCGGCGCCGCGCTGGACAGCCTGCCGGACCTGCCCGAATGGCTGCCGGCCGAGCTCGTCGGGGCGCGGGCATGGCCGAGCTGGATGGCGGCGATCCGAGCCGCGCACCGTCCCGCCAACGCGGCGGCGCTCGCCCCCGGCGCCCCCGCCCGGCAGCGCTTGGCGTTCGACGAGCTGCTGGCGAGCCAGCTCGCCCTGCAGCTGATGCGTCAGGCGCGGATCCGGCTGCCGGGACGTTCCCTGGCCGGCGACGGCCGGCTGCGCACGGCGCTGCTGACGGCCCTGCCGTTTGCGCCGACCGCAAGCCAGACCCGGGCGATGGCCGAGATCGGCACGGACATGGCGGCCACGCTGCCCATGCTGCGGCTGCTGCAGGGCGATGTCGGCAGTGGCAAGACCCTGGTCGCGGCGGTGGCCATGCTGCAGGCGGTCGAGGCCGGCGCGCAGGCCGCGCTGATGGTGCCGACCGAAGTCCTGGCGCGCCAGCACGCGGCGACGCTGCGCCGTCTGCTCGAGCCCTTGCACCTGCAGGTCGAGCTGCTGGTCGGCCGCGACCAGCCGGCGAAGCGCCGTGCGGCGCTCGAACGTCTGGCCGGCGGTGCCAGCGCCCTTGCCGTGGGCACGCATGCGCTGTTCCAGACCGGCGTGAGCTTCAAGGATCTGGGGCTGGCGGTCATCGACGAGCAGCATCGCTTCGGCGTGGGCCAACGCCTGGATCTCGTCGGCAAGGGGCAAGCCGTCGACGTCCTGCTCATGACCGCGACCCCGATACCGCGCAGTCTCGTGCTCGCCGCCTATGGCGACATCGCCTGCACCCATCTGACCGACAAGCCCCCGGGACGGGCGCCGATCGTCACCCGCGCGGTACCGCTCGAGCGGATCCAGGAGGTGCTGGCGGCGACGGCCCGCGCACTCGGCGACGGACAGCGGATCTACTGGATCTGCCCCGTCGTCGAGACCGGCGAGCACGACCCGGCGATGGCCGCGGTCGAGCGGCATCGCCAGCTTGCCGAGCGCTTCGGCGCCGCCGTCGGCTTGGCGCACGGGCGGCAGACCAGCCGTGACAAGGAAGCGGCCCTGGCCGCCTTCGCCGCCGGCACGACACCGCTGCTGGTCGCCACCACCGTGGTCGAGGTCGGCGTCGACGTGCCCGAAGCCAGCATCATCGTGATCGAGCATGCCGAGCGCTTCGGCCTTGCCCAGCTCCATCAGCTGCGCGGCCGGGTCGGGCGCGGCAGCCGCCCGTCGGCGTGCCTGCTGCTCTACGAGGCGCCGCTGGCCCGGATGGCGCGCGCCCGGCTGGAGATCCTGCGCTCGACCGAGGACGGCTTCGTCGTCGCCGAGGAGGATCTGCGCCTGCGCGGCCCGGGCGAGGTGCTCGGCCAGCGGCAGAGCGGGCTGCCGGGCTTCCGCTTCGTCGATCTCGCCCGCCACCAGGAGCTGCTGGCGCCGGCCCGGGACTTGGCCGAGCGGCTGGCCGGCCCTGCGGCCCCGCGCGACGCCGGCCGGGCCGCGGCGCTACGCGTCCTCCTTCACCTGTTCGAGCGGCACGACGCCGTGCGCCTGCTGGCCGCCGGTTGAGCGCGTGGCCGGCGGCGCCGTGCGCGCCGAGCGATCGGGCGGCAGCACGATGCCGCCGGAGATCACGAGCTTCATGCCCTCCTCGACGGTCATGTCGAGCCGCCGGGCCTCGCTGCGGGCGACGAACATCAAGAAGCCGTAGGCCGGAATCGGCGTCGTCGGCACGAACACGCTGATCAGCTCGCCATCGTGCGCCCGGGCGACATCGCTCGGCGGCTCACCGGTCACGAAGGCGACCGACCAGATGCCGCGGCGCGGGTACTCGATCAGCACGACCTCGCGGAACGTGCGCGAGGTCTGCGACAGCACGGTCTCGAACAGCTGCTTCAGCGTGCCGTAGATGCCGCGCACGATCGGCGTGCGGTCGAGCAGGCGCTCGCTGGTGCTCATGATCGTCCGGCCGACCAGCCCTGCGGCCAGCCAGCCGATCAAGGTCAGCAGACCGAGGATCACCAGCAGGCCGATCCCCGGCAGGCCGAACGGCAGGTAGTTCTCGGGGTTGTAGGCGGCCGGGATGAACGGCGTCACCGTCTTGTCGACGTAGCTCAGCACCTGCCAGACGATGAACAGGGTGATGGTGATCGGCGCCGAGACGATGATGCCGGCGAGCAGGTAGTTGCGTAGCCGCTGCGTCAGCGTGGCGCGGCCGGGATGATGCGGTTCGGTCCGGTCGCCCGGGGGTCCATCCGCATCCGCACCGGCCTCGCCGGTTCGATTCGACCTCATGCTCAAGCTTTGCGCTCCGCTTGCCAGAGGCACCATAGCGCGGCGCGGCCTAGCGGCAACCTCCGTCCCCGGGCGCGTGCCCGACCTGGCCCCACCGCCAAAATACAAGCCGCGCCGGACAATCCGCCCGAGATCAAAATCGTATAAAATTGTAGCGAATTTTTATTCAATGTCATGCTGAACTCAACATAATTTGCAAATGTTGACACCAATTAACCGCTGAGCTTTGGTAGCTACAGAGAGCAATACTACCGGTTCGACAGATCATCGACGTTTGTCGGGCTTGGTGCAGCGGCATGACAATCTAATTGCAGGTGGAGAGAGCGGATGACCGTGATCACCAACACGACCCTCCTCATCCGCCGGATCGGCGAGGTCCGGCGTCGAAGAGAGGCCGTCGTCGAGCGGCAGGACCGGCTGCGCGGCAGTCTGCCGCAGTGGGCGCTGGCACCGCTCCAGCTGGTCGGCCTCACGGCGAGCGAGATCCAAGGCCTGATGAGCGACCTCTCCGAGGCCGAGAAGCAGGCGGGCCTCGAGGATCTCGAGCGCGAGCTGGAGCAGCTCGATCAGCAGATCGAGGAGCTCGAGAACCTTCTGCTGAGCACGCCCGCGCGCTCGCTGGACGGCATCCAGGCCGTGCTCGACATGGCCGTCAGCCGGTTCCGCACCCAGACCGTCACCGACCCGGGCGACGTGTTCTACGACTATGGCGACGCCCGCATCCTGACCTTTCTCGAGCGTGCCTCCGACGATCTGCGCAACCTGCTGACGGAGACGCAGCGCCAGGCAAGCTGAACCCGTCGGGTCAGCCGGCGCCCGCCACAGCGTCGCCGCCGGCTTCCTCCCGCAACCGCTCGCGGGCAGTGAGCGACAGCTGGATGTTGAGCTCCTTGAGCTGCTTGTCGTTCACCCGTCCTGGCGCACCGAGCAGAAGCTCCTCCGCCCGCTGCGACAGCGGGAAGGCCGTCACCTCGCGCAGGTTGGGCGTGTCCGCCAGCAGCATCACGATCCGGTCGACGCCCGGGGCGATGCCACCGTGCGGCGGTGCGCCGTACTGCAGCGCGCGGAACATGCCGCCGAACTTCTCCTCGAGCACCTCGCGCCCGTAGCCGGCGATCGCGAACGCCTTGAGCATGATGTCGGGGCGATGGTTGCGGATCGCGCCCGAGCTGAGCTCGATGCCGTTGCAGACGATGTCGTACTGGTAGGCCAGGATCGCGAGCGGATCCTGGTGCTGCAGTGCCTCCATCCCGCCCTGCGGCATCGAGAACGGGTTGTGGGAGAAGGTGACCGCCTTGCTCTCCTCATCCCACTCGTACATCGGAAAGTCGACGATCCAGCAGAACCGGTAGCAGTTCGTGGCGATCAGGCCGAGCTCTTCGCCGACGCGGGTGCGAATCAGACCGGCGAGCTTGGCCGCCCCTTCCGCCTGGTCGCAGACGAAGAACACCGCATCGCCCGCACCGATCCCGGCAGCGGCGCGCAGCTGCTGCAGCCGGTCCTCGTCGAGGAACTTGGCGATCGGTCCCTTGGCGTCGTTCTCGCCGAGGCTGATCCAGCCGAGGCCCGGCGCGCCCTGGCTCTGCGCGTAGGCCACCATCTGATCGAAGAAGCTGCGCGGCCGCCCGACCGCCGCCGGGGCCGGAACGGCGCGCACGACGGCACCCTTCTCCACCGCGCCGGCGAACACCTTGAAGCCCGAGCCGCGGAAGACCTCGCTCACGTCGGCGATGACGATCGGGTTGCGCAGGTCGGGCTTGTCGGTGCCGTACTTCAGCAGCGCGTCGCGGTAGGCCAGGCGCGGGAACGGCGCCGGCGTGACCTCCCAGTCCGAGAACTCGGTGAACAGCCCGTGCATGACGGGCTCGACCGCAGCAAACACGTCCTCCTGCGTGACGAAGCTCATCTCGATGTCGAGCTGGTAGAACTCGCCCGGGCTGCGGTCAGCACGGGCGTCCTCGTCACGGAAGCAGGGCGCAATCTGGAAGTACCGGTCGAAGCCGGAGATCATGTAGAGCTGCTTGTACTGCTGCGGCGCTTGCGGCAGCGCGTAGAACTTGCCCGGATGCAGCCGCGACGGCACGAGGAAATCGCGGGCGCCCTCGGGCGAGGAGGCGGTGAGGATCGGCGTCTGGAACTCGACGAAGCCCTGGTCCTGCATGCGGCGCCGGATGCTGGCGATGATCCGCGAGCGCAGCAGGATGTTCTTTTGCATCTTCTCGCGGCGCAGGTCGAGGAAGCGGTACTTGAGCCGGGTCTCCTCCGGGTAGTCGCGCTCGCTGTTGACCTGCAGCGGCAGCTGGTCGGCCGGCGAGTCGAGGACGAGCGTCGCCGCCACCAGCTCGATCTCGCCGGTGGGCAGGGCCGGGTTGACGGTGTCGGCGGTGCGCGCGACGACCTTGCCGGTGACGGTGACGACGCTCTCGACCCGAACCGCCTCGGCCTCGGCGAAGGGCGCCGTGCCCGGCTGGAACACGACCTGCACGATGCCGGCATGGTCGCGCAGATCGATGAAGAGTAGCTGGCCGTGATCCCGCTTCCGGTGTACCCATCCGCTCAGGCGGACTTCGGTGCCGACGTCGCCATGCCGGAGGTCGCCGCAGCGGTGCGTACGATAAGGATGCATGCTGAATTCCGTCGCTGACCAACGCCCCTCTTGGCCGTGGCGGCCGAGACGGCGGGCAAAGGGCACGAGTGCCGTTGCGGTGTCAAGCGAGGTGACGGGCCGGAGATGATACGCAATCCATGTCGCTGATCACCGATACCAATGCCCTGGCGGCGTTCTGCGCCCGGATGCGCACCGAGCAGTTCGTCACCATCGACACCGAGTTCATGCGCGACCGCACCTATTTCCCCAAGCTCTGCCTGGTCCAGGTCGCCGGGGCGAAGGAAGCGGTAGCGATCGATCCGCTGGCCCCGGACATCGATCTGGCGCCACTCCTTGCGTTGCTCGTCGACGAGGCCGTCTTGAAGGTCATGCACGCCGCGCGGCAGGACCTCGAGATCTTCTTTCATCTCGGCCACCTGCCCCGGCCGTTCTTCGACACCCAGATCGCGGCCATGGTCTGCGGCTTCGGCGAAGAGGTCGCCTACGACACGCTGGTGAGCCGGCTTGCCGGCGCCCAGGTCGACAAAAGCTCGCGCTTCACCGACTGGGCGCGCCGGCCGCTGTCGTCGGCGCAGATCCAGTACGCGCTGGGCGATGTGACGCATCTGCGCGTCATCTACGAGCGGCTGGCCGCGCGCATCGACAAGGAAGGGCGGATCGACTGGGTGTCGGAGGAGTTCGAGGCGCTGCTCGCGCCCGGGCTCTATACCCAGCCGCCGGAGGAGGCGTGGCGGCGGCTCAAGCTGCGCTCGCGCGACGCCCGCTTCGTGGCCGTGGCGCAGGCGCTGGCGGCATGGCGCGAGCGCGAGGCGCGGCGGCGCGACCTGCCCCGCTCGCGCATCCTGCGCGACGACCTGCTGCTCGAGGTCGCGGCCAACCGGCCGCAGACGGCGGAAGCGCTGCGTGGCCTGGAACGGGTCAACGTCGACAAGGAGAGCGCCGCCGGCATCATGGCGGCGATCCGCGAGGTGATGGCCCTGCCGAAGGAGCAGCTGCCCCGGCTGCCGGAGCCGCCGACCCTGCCGCGCGGCGTGGGCCCCACGGTCGAGCTGCTGCGGGTGCTGCTGAAGTTCAAGTGCGAGGAGGCGGACGTGGCGCAGCGCCTGGTCGCCGGCACCTCCGATCTCGAAGCGATCGCGGTCGACGACGCCGCCGACGTGCCGGCCCTGCACGGCTGGCGCCGGCAGATTTTCGGCGAGGACGCGCTGGCGCTCAAGGCCGGCCGCCTCGCCCTGGCCATCCGTGGGCGCAAGCCGGTCGTGATCAGGCTCGACGGCCCGCCGTGAGCCGCATCCTCCTGGTCGGCCGCGGCTTCATCGGACGGGCCGTCGCCGCCGCGCTGCCTCCCGGCGAGCTGCGGGTGGTCGGGCACGATGCGGTCGGCGGGCCCGACTTGCTGCGGGGCGTCGCCACCGTGCTGTATGCCGGCCGCAGCCCGCTGCTCGGCACCGACGCCTGGCGGCTGGAGCACGATGCCGAGTTCGTGCTGGCCCGTGCCGCGGCAGCGGCCCAGGCAAGCTTCCTCAGCCTGGGCACCCGCAAGGTCTATGCGCCGGCGGTCGCGCCGTTGCACGAAACCGACCGGATCGGCCCGGTCGACCTTTACGGTCGGCAGAAGCTGGAGCTCGAGCATGCGCTGGCGGCCATGCTCGGCCCGCGTCTGACCCGGCTGCGTCTCGCCAACATCTTCGGCGACGAGATGCGCACCGGCCGCACGACCTTCATGGCCCGGATGCTGTTCGGGCTCAGCCGCTACGACGAGGTCCGCTTCGACGTCAGCCCGTTCGTCCGTCGCGACTTCCTGCCGGTCGAGATCTGCGCCCGCTGGCTCGCCGAGCTGGCCCGCCGGCCGCCGGGCGGCGTGCTCAACGTCGGCTCCGGCGTCGCCTTGCCGGTGGGCCGGATGGCCTTGTGGCTGATCGAGGGCTACGGCCGCGGCCGCCTGGTCGTCGAGCGCCCCGACGAGCGCGATGCGTTCACGCTCGACACGCGCAGCCTGCGCAGCCTGCTCGGCGGGGCCGCCTGCACGAGCGAGGATCTCGCGGCGAGCTGCCGCGCCCTCGGCCAGCGGCTGCGGGCCCGGCAGTAGCGTCGGGCCACGGCGGACGTCAGGCCACGCGCACGGGTGGAAAGGCGGCTGCGGGCGCGATCAGCTGGTCCTGGGCAGCGATCAGCTCGAGCTCGCGCGAGCCGGCCCGATGCGTCGCGTCGACCAGCGCGTACATCGCGGCCACCGCATGCGCCAACGTGGCGTCGAGCGTGCCGGTCTTCAGCCAGTAGCCGAGAAACAGCGCGGTGAAGGCATCCCCCGTGCCGTTCAGGGTGATCGGCAGGCGTGGCGTCCGGCAGAGCCAGCTCGCCTCGGCGCTATGGGCGAGGATGCCGAGCTCGGTCGGGTCGCCGAGATCGAGGCTGGTGCAGACGACGATCCGTGGTCCGCTGGCGCGCACGGCCGCCGCCGCCGCGAGCGCGTCATCGAGGCTCACGATGCTCCGGTCGGCGAGCCAGGCCAGCTCGAATTGATTGGGCGTGACGATGTCCGCCGCCGGCACGGCCCGATCGCGGAAGAACTCGGGGATGCCGGGCTTGACGAAGAAGCCCCTGCCCTCGTCGCCCATCACCGGGTCGCAGGCATAGAGCATGTCGGGCCGCTCGGCGCGCACGCGCGCCACCGCCCGCAGCACCGCCGCCCCGAGCGTCGGATCGCCGAGATAGCCCGAGAGCACCGCCCGGGTTCGCGGGATGGCACCGCGCTCGGCCATGCCCTCGAGGATATCCTCGACCCAATCCAGGCTCACCACCCGCCCGCGCCACGCGCCGTAGCCGGTATGGTTGCTGAACAGCACGGTGTTCACCGGCCAGACCTCGAAGCCGAGGCGCTGCAGCGGGAACACCGCGGCACTGTTGCCGACGTGGCCGTACGCCACCGCCGACTGGATCGAGAGGATACCGTCCTGCATGCCCCTTCAAAGCGCGAGCAAGGGCCGGACGCAAGCTCGACAGCATCGACGCCGCTGCCTATCTCAGGCGCGGGGTGCCTTGCACGGGAGCAGCCATGAGCCACCATCCGGCCGATCTGCGGCAAGACTACGACCGTGACGTGCTGCTCGAGGCGCACGCCGACCCCGATCCGGTCCGCCAGTTCCAGCGTTGGTTCGAGGAGGCGCTCGCGGGCGAGATCTACGAGCCCAACGCCATGGCCGTGGCGACCGTGGCGGCCGACGGCCAGCCGTCGCTGCGCATGGTCCTGCTCAAGGGCTTCGATGCCGACGGCTTCGTCTTCTACACCAACACCGAGAGCCGCAAGGGTATCGAGCTGGCCGGCAACCCCCGCGCGGCGCTGCTGTTCTGGTGGGACCGCCTGCATCGCCAGGTCCGGGTCGAGGGCGCGGCCGATCCGGTCAGCACGGCCGAGGTCGAGGCCTACTTCGCGAGCCGTCCTTATGGCAGCCGCATCGGGGCGTTGGCCTCGCCGCAAAGCCGGATCCTGCCCGACCGCGGCCCTCTCGAGGCGCGCGTGGCCGAGCTCGCGGTGCAGTACCCGAACGACGTGCCGCGGCCGCCGCATTGGGGCGGCTACCGCATCCGCCCCGAGCAGTTCGAGTTCTGGCAGGGGCGGCGGAGCCGGCTGCACGACCGGCTGCGCTACACACGGAACGGCGTGGCGTGGCGGATCGAGCGTTTGGCGCCTTGACGTGCTATGACCTGCCCATGACGACGGCTTCATCCGAGGTTAGCCGATGAGCGAGCGCAAGACGGTCTTCATCACCGGGGCCAGCCGGGGCATCGGGCATGCGACCGCGGCCTATTTCGTCCGCCGTGGCTGGCGCGCCGTCACCGCCTCGCGCGACGAGGTTCCGCCACAGTGCCCGCGCAACGAGCGCCACGCCCACATCACGGTCGACCTCGAGCGGACCGACGCGCTGCCGGGGACGATCGAGCGGCTGCACAACATCCTCGAGGGCCAGGCGCTGCATGCCCTGGTCAACAATGCCGGCTTCTCGCCGAAGGGCGAAGGCGGCGCCCGGCTGGGCTGCCTCGACGGCGATCTCGATACCTGGTTGCAGACCTTCGCCATCAACTTCTTCGCCCCGGTCTATTTCAGCCGCGCCTGCGCGCCGCTCCTGGCCGAGACCGGCGGCTCGATCGTCAACATCACCTCGATCGCCGGCAGCCGCGTGCACCCGTTCGCCGGCAGCGCCTACAGCACGTCGAAGGCGGCGCTGACCGCGCTGACCCGCGAGCTCGCCGCCGACCTCGCGCATCTCGGCATCCGGGCCAACGCCGTCTGCCCGGGCGAGATCAACACGGCCATCCTCTCGCCGGGCACGGATGCGATCGTCGAGCGCATCCCGCTCAAGCGCCTGGGCTCGCCCGACGAGGTGGCCGCCGCGATCTTCTACCTGTGCAGCGAGGAAGCCTCCTACATCACCGGCGCCGAAATCCCGGTGAATGGCGGCCAGGACGTGTACTGACCAGCAGCTCGGCTGCTGACAGCGTAGCCCGACCGCAGCCGTCGCCGCAACGCGAGAAGGCTCCGCTCGATCATCGGGGCGGATCGACGTCGACCGGTCCCGGACCGGTCGACGCGCCAGGCAAACCGCGCTTCTCCGCCGGCGCTCCGTCGACTCGACGTTGCTCCAATCTGAATTGTAATCGCCTCTTAATCTTGCCGACATAATTGTGAAGTTTGCCACATCGTGTCGGCAGGCAACTCGATAGTTTATTCGTGAGGCCAGCGAGAAAATCTCGCTGGAACTCGTCGAAATCGCGCGGCCAAACCAATCGATTTTGGAACAGGAGTAGTTATCCCATGCGCAGGCATTTGAGGATGCTTGGTATCTTCGGTGCTACGTCGCTGACGGCACTGGCAATGATCTCGACGGCGCAAGCTCAGGTTGCAAAGCAACTGTCCGGGCAGGGCGGCACCTCCGCGGTGTCCGCGGCAACCGCCACGCCGATGCTGCCGACGCTCAATGCTGCTCCACGTGAAGCCCTCGCCGACGCCAAGATGACGCTGGCCAGCCCCGGCAAGATGCGCATCGTGCAAGGCAATGCCGGGCCCAAGGTCGCCATGGAAGCCGGCGCCGCCGATGACGGGACATCGATCGGTACGATGAATTATGGCTTGAACAATCTCAATACTTTCTATCATTACAGCGACTATTTGGTCAGCAGCAAGCTGCGCAACGATGCACCGCATCGCTACACCGGCTGGTTCGTCTTCACCTATCCGGGCGGGGCGCAGTTCCGCTGCACGGCGTCGCTGATCTCCAAGTCGATCGCGGTCACGGCCGGCCATTGCGTGCATCAGGGCGGTGGCGGCAGCTCGCGCTTCATCACCTCCGGCACCTACTACCCGGCCTACCGCGACGGGCCGTCGACGACCTTCGGCTCGGCCAGCGCGAACTATGTCGTGACCACCGGCGGCTGGGCCAACACCGGCGCACTCGACCAGGGCTACGATGTCGGCATCGTCGTGCTGAACAAGCGCGCCGGCACCAGCCAGGAGATCGGCACCAATACTGGCTGGTTCGGCTTCTGCGCCAGCAACTGCCTGCAGAACTACTGGTCGCTGTCGCAGCTCGGCTATCCGGGCAACTACTATGCCGGCACCAAGCTCACCCAGGGCGAGCACATCGAGCGGTCGGATTCCCGCGACTACGTCTACGGCTCGGGCATGCAGGGCGGCTCGAGCGGCGGGCCGCACGTCGCCAACATCGGTGCCCTCGTCGATTCGTCGTCCAGCCTCGGCCAGTGGCCCTATCGCAACATCGTCTTCGGTGTGACCTCGTGGGGCTACGTGGACGAGCGGCTCAAGATCCAGGGCGCCTCCTCCCTGTCCGGCCCCGGCAACGCCAACAACTTCACGGCCATGTACAACCTCGCCTGCACGCGCGCGCGTGCGCTGCACGGCGCCGCGTCGTGCAGCCTGCTCTAGGCGGGCGGATCGGCGGCAGCGAGGCGACGCGCACGGCGGGGGCGGCCCCCCGCCGTGCCGTCCGTTCAGGCGATCCCGCGCAGGCGCAGGTTGCGGCGGCGGAGCAGCTCGACGGTCGCCAGCAGCAGCATGGCGACGATGATCAGCAAAGTGGCGACGGCCAGGATGGTCGGGCTGATATTGTCCCGCAGGCCGTCGAACATCTGGCGCGGCAGGGTGCGGTTCTGCGGGCCGGTCAGGAACATCGCGACGACCACCTCGTCGAACGAGGTGATGAACGCGAACAGGCCGCCGGAGATCACACCCGGGGCGATCAAGGGCAGGATGACCCGGCGGAAGACCACCGCCGGGTTGGCGCCCAGGCTCGCGGCCGCACGCGGCAGCGACTGGTCGAGGCCGGAGAGCGTCGCCGAGACCGTGATCAGCACGAACGGCGCTCCCAACGCGGCGTGCACGAGCGCCAGGCCGAACAGGCTGTTGGTGAGGCCCAGGGGCAGCAGGAAGAAGTAGGCGCCGGCGGCGACGATGACGAGCGGGACGATCATGGGCGAGATCAGGATGCCCATGAGCAGGCTCTTGCCGGGGAAATCGGCCCGGGTCAGGCCCAAGGCGGCGAGTGTGCCCAGCACCGTCGCCAGCACGGTGGCGATCGAGCCGACGATCAGGCTGTTGAGCAGGGAGTTCTGCCACGGCGCCGAACTCGCAAGCTCGGCGTACCAGCGCAGCGACAGGCCGGGCAGCGGCAGCGTCAGCATCGTGCCCGAGCTCAGGGACAAGGGCACGATCACCAGGAGCGGCGTGACGAGGAAGGCCAGGACGAGGCCGGACACGATCCAGAGCAGGATGCGGCCGGCGCGGCTGGTCGGCAGGGTCGAGCTGGTGGCGGCCATGCGCGTCAACCCAGCCGCAGCCGGTCGATGCCGACCAGCCGCGCATAGAGCATGTAGAGGACGACCGTTCCGGCGAGGAGCACGCTGCCGAGCGCGGCGGCCATGCCCCAGTTGACCGTCTGCAGCGTGAAGAAGGCGACGAAGTAGCTGATCATCTGGTCGGACTGTCCACCGACCAGGGCCGGGGTGATGTAGTAGCCGATGGCCAGGATGAACACGAGCAGGCAGCCGGCGGCGACCCCCGGCATCGACAAAGGCAGGTAGACGCGCAGGAACGCCGTGGTCGGCCTCGCCCCCAGGGACAGCGCCGCGCGCACGAAGTTGGGCGGGATTCCGCGCATCACGCTGTAGAGCGGCAGGACCATGAACGGCAGCAGCACGTGGGTCATGGCGATGTAGACGCCCGCCCGATTGTAGACCAGCGCCAGGGGCTCGTTGATCAGGCCGAGCCACTGCAGGGCCTCGTTGATCGGGCCTTCCCGCTGCAGCAGCACGATCCAGCTTGCCGTGCGCACCAGGAGCGACGTCCAGAACGGCAGCAGGACCAGGATCATCAAAAGGTTGGCGGTGCCCTCGGGCAACGTCGCCAGCCGGTAGGCCAGCGGGTAGCCGAGCACGAGGCAGGCCAGCGTGACCATGCCGCTGATCCACAAGGTGCGCACGAGCACGGTGCGGTAGATCGCCTGATCCGCGGGCACGGAAACGATGCTGCCGGCGGCGTCGCGCTCGAGGTCCACCGCGGCCAGCAGGTAGAGGTCGGTGTAGGGGGCGGAAGCGCGCTGCAGCGTCTGCCAGATCGCGGGATCGCCCCAGGCAGGGTCGATCGCGGCCAGCGTCTGGGTCCAGGTGCCGTTCGGCGGCGCGGCCGCCCCGCGACCGGCGGCCATGACCACGCTGCGCCAGCCGCTGCGCTCGTTGTTCAGACGCTTGGCGACCTCGGCGAGCGTCTTCGCCTTCTGCGCCGCCGCCGCCTCGCGGGCGAAGGTGGCCATGATCGCCTCGTCGGGCAGCCCCTGCCCGTCCCAGCCGCGCAAGGCCAGCGCGGTCTCGGGCAGGACCGAGCTGACCTCGCTGTTGTCGATGCTGCGCGTGAGCACGCTCACGATGGGCAACACGAAGAACACCAGCAGGAAAGCCAGCAGCGGCAAGGTCAGGCTGAGATTGCCGAGCAGGCGGCGACGCTCGGCCCGGCGCAGCGAGCGGCGGAGCGCCTTGCCGTCGGCGACGGCATCTTCTTCCGTGCTCGGGACGAGGTCCGGCCGGGCCGCGACGCTCACTTCTGGGCGGCCCAGCTGTTGAAGCGCTCGTTCAGCGCCTCGACATTGTCGACCCAGAAGTCGCGCCCGTAGAACAGGCCGTGCGGCAGGTTCTCAGGCGCCGTCGGCACGTCCGGCATGACCGCCGGATCGACCTGCGCGGCGGCCGCCTTGTTGGTCGGGCCGTATGGAATGTAGGGCGGCAGGAGCTTCTGGTGCTCGGGTGCCGTCATGTAGGCCAGCAGCGTCATCGCCTCCTCCTTCTTGTCGGAGTTCATGGGGATGACCCAGCTGTCGATCTGGTAGACGAAGCCAGCCGGCCAGGCGATCTTGAAGTTCTTGTGGTCGGTCTTGTTCGCGGCGGTGACGCGGCCGTTGTAGGCCGAGGTCATCACCACCTCGCCCGAGCCCAGGAGCTGCGGCGGCTGCGCGCCCGCCTCCCAGAAGACCAGATCGCCCTTGATCGAGTCGAGCTTCTTGAACGCCCGGTCGACGCCCTCCGGCGTCTTCAGCGTCGCGTAGATCTGATCGAGCGGCACGCCGTCGGCCATCAGCGCGAACTCGAGCGCCTGCCGCGGCCCCTTGCGCAGCGCGCGCTTGCCCGGGAACTTCTTGGTGTCGAAGAAGTCGGCCCAGCTCTGCGGCCCGCCATCCTTGAACTTGTCGCCGTCATAGGCGAGCACCGTGCCCCAGACGATGGCGCCGACGCCGCACTCGTGCACCGCCTGCGGCAGGAACGCGTCCTCGCCGCCGAGCTTGCTGAAGTCGATCGGCTCGATGATGCCCTCGTCGCAGCCGAGCACCAGCTCGTCCGCCTCGACCTGCACCAGATCCCAGGTCGGAGCGCCCGCCGTCTTGGCCCGCAACGGGCCGATGCCGCCATCCCAGCTGTCCTCGACCAGCTTGATTCCGGTCGCCTGGGTGAACGGCTCGAAGAAGACCTTGCGCTGCGCATCCTGATAGGCACCACCCCAGGACGTCACGGTCAGATCGCGTGCCTGCGCTTGGGCCATCGCCGCCATGGCGATCGCGGCGGCGGCGATGCCGCACCAAAGCCGCGCTGTTCTTGTCATTGTTCTTCGATCCTTCTCGTCGCGGCGCCGATGCGGCCCGCCGGTTGCGATCAGGCGTGCTGCAGGTCCAACGCCCGACAATCCTCCGCAAGCCAGGCGACGGTCACGGCATCGCCCGGACGCAGCGCCGCATGGTTGGCCCGGTTGGGCACCTTGACGATGAAATCGTCGTGCCCGAGCAGGCTCACCCGCGTGCGGATATGGTCACCGTGGTAGATCAGCTCCTCGATCCGCCCCGGGAAGCGGTTCGGGTAGCCATCGGCGCCGTCGCCGAGCGCCACGCGCTCCGGGCGCAGCGACAATGTCGTGCCGGTGCCCGGACCGCCGACATTGACCGCCGTCGCCTGCACCACCGCGCCGCCGACATCGACCTCGCAGCGCGGGCCGTCGATCCGGCTGACCCGCCCGAGCAGCCGGTTGTTCTCCCCGATGAACTGGGCGACGAAGGCGTTGCTCGGATTCTCGTAGAGCTGGTCCGGCGGCGCCAGCTGCTGGATGCGGCCCTCGTTGAACACCGCCACACGATCCGACATCGTCAGCGCCTCGCCCTGGTCGTGGGTGACGTAGACCACGGTCAGGCCGAGCCGGTCGTGCAGGTGCTTGATCTCGTACTGCATGTTCTCGCGCAGCTGCTTGTCGAGCGCGCCCAGCGGCTCGTCCATCAGCACGAGCTTGGGCTCGAACACCAGCGCCCGGGCCAACGCCACGCGCTGCTGCTGGCCGCCGGACATCTGGCCCGGACGCCGGTTGGCGAACCGGCCGAGCTGCACCATGTCGAGCGCCCGCTTGACCCGCTCGTCGACCTCGGCCCTGGCGATCTTGCGCACCTGCAGCGGAAAGGCGAGATTCTCGCCGACCGTCATGTGCGGGAACAGCGCGTAGTTCTGGAACACCATGCCGATGTCGCGCCGGTAGGGCGGCACGTCGTTGATCGGCTGCCCGTCGAGATAGATCTCGCCATGGGTGGCGGCCTCGAATCCGGCGAGCATCATCAGGCAGGTCGTCTTGCCCGAGCCCGACGGCCCGAGCATGGTCAAGAACTCGCCGCGCGCGATGTCCAGGTTGAGGCTCTTCACCACCAAGGACTGGCCATCGTAGGTCTTTTGTACGTCCTTGAACTGGACGAACGCCGTTTCGCTGCTCAGCGTGGTCCCCCCCGGCTGCACCGGCGCCATCCGCCCCACCGGACCCGACCATGCACGTCGTGGTGGGCGGCGCCATCCCTCCGTTTTCTCTCACGCCTTGTCGGTAGGCAAGGGTCATGCCATCGCCCGCAGCCGACCGCCGCGGGCACAAAAAAAGGCCCGGCCGGAACGCGCCGGCCGGGCCTGCAGTCGAAGGCGAACGGTTACTCCTCGCGCGTGACGCCGAAGAGTTGCAGCAGCATCTGGAACAGGTTGATGAAGCTCAGGTAGAGCGACAGGGCGCCGAACACGGCGAGCTTGCTGTTGGCCTCGACGCCCGCGTTCTCGGCGTAGGTCTCCTTGATCGTCTGCGTGTCGTAGGCGGCGAGGCCGGTGAACACGATCACGCCGATGACCGAGATCGCGAACTGGACCGCGCTGGAGCCGACGAAGATGTTGACCAGGCTCGCGATCACGATGCCGATCAGGCCCATGAACAGGAACGAGCCCATCTTGGTGAGGTCGGCCTTGGTCGTGTAGCCGTAGAGGCTGGCCGCGCCGAACATGCCGGCGGTGATGAAGAACACCCGGGCGATGCTGGCGCCGGTGAACACCAGGAAGATCGAGGCCATCGACAGCCCCATCACCGCGCAGAACGCCCAGAACGTCATCTGCGCGGTGCTGGCCGACATGGTCTGGATCTTGAACGAAAAGAAGAACACGAACGCCAGCGGTGCCAGCATCACCACCCACTTCAGCGGCGAGCCGAAGATCGGCATGTACAGCGCGGGCGTCGTGCCGACGACGTAGGCGACGATGCCCGTGAGCGCCAGGCCGAGCATCATGTAGTTGTAGACCTGCAGCATGTGCCGCCGCAGGCCCACGTCGAACTCGACGCTGCTGGCCCAGCCCGTCGTGGCGTAGCGGTTGAGATAGGGTTCAGCCATGGGTAGCTCCCTCGTTGGACGATGTGGGCTCGAAGCCGGTCCATGGGCGGGGTGCCGCGTGGCGCGCGAGCTCGAGCAGCTTGGTCTCCGGCAGGCTCGCGGTGAGCGCGTAGACGAACGGCCCGGTCTGCCAGAGCACGGTGTTGGGATCGTGCACGGGCGCCGTCTCCGGCGAGGACACGGCAAAGCTGCCGTCCTCGGCCGCGAACAGGCAGACGAGTTCGCCCGCGGCGGTGTGGAAGAGCACGACCACGGCCGTCCCGCCCGCCCACGGCACGGTGGCGGTGCCGACACGGCGCAGCCCCTCGCCGAGCGAGGGCAACGGCACGAGTTCGCCCGTGCCGCGGGCCACCAGCGCGACCGGATGCGCATCGGGCGGGTGCCCGGCGGCGACCTGCCGCCGCATCGCGGCGAAGGTCGCCGCCGCGGCCTCGGCCACCGCCGGTGGCGGATGCGCCGCCGCGACCTCGTCGACGAACAGCCCCCACTCCGCATGCGCGGCCCAACCCGCCGCGACCAGAACCGCCGCGGCGACCCAGCGCCGCGCCTGCACCGTCAGCGCACGACGGTTGAGCTGCCGGTGCAGCTGCCGTGCCAGCGCCACCGTAGCCGGGGCCGCCCGGTAGTCGTCGGCGGCGAGAAACAGCTTGATCTCGTCGCGCAGGCGCAGGCTCTCCATGACCTCGGCCGCCGCCTCGGGCCGATGCTGCAGCCAACGCTCGACCTCGATGCGCCCGGCCATGTCGAGCTGGTCGTCGACATAGGCCTGGAGATCGGCATCACGGACCGGCTCGGTCATGCTTCACCTCACCACACGCAGGTTCGGCCGTTCCGCGTCCGCGGGCCGCTCGTGGCCGGTGGCGCGGCGCAAGGCCTCGCGCGCGCGGCCGAGCCGCGACATCACCGTGCCCATCGGCAGGCCGAGAATCTCGGCGACGTCCTTGTAGGAAAGCCCGTCGATGGCCACGAGCAGCAGCACCTCGCGCTGCTCCTCGGGCAGGCTCAATAGCGCCGTCATGGTCTGGCTGAACTGGACACGGGCGAGCTGCGCCGGCGGCGTCGCCAGGGGCGGCGATGCCGCCTGCTCGCGTGCCCACGCGGCCTCGACCTGCTGCCGCCGCCGACGCGAGACGTGGGCATTGTGCAGAATGGACAGCAGCCAGGGCCGGACGTCGCGCCCGGGGCGCCACGTGTGCGCCGCCGCCATCGCCCGGACCAGGGCCTCCTGCACGAGGTCCTCGGCCTCGTCGCCGCCGCGGGTCAGCACCAGCGCGTAGCGGCGCAGAACCTCCAGATGCGGCTCGATGTCGGGCTGCGGTGCTTTCGGCTTCATGCACCGTATACGCGCGGGCGCGTGGTCTAATCCCGCAAAAGCGGCAACTTTCGCGGGCGGACGAGCCGGTGCGCGCGCCTACTCGGGCACGATGCGCACCGCGCCCTTGGCGGCGCTGGTCGCCATGGCGGCGTAGGCGCGCAGCGCCGTGCTGACCCGCCGGGGCCGCTGCTCGACCGGCTTCCAGGCCGCACCGCCGCGTGCGGCCATCGCCTCGCGGCGGCGGGCGATCTCGGCAGCGGCGACCGCCAGATGCAGCTTGCGGTTGGGAATGTCGATCTCGATCCGGTCGCCGGTCTCGACCAGCGCGATCAGCCCGCCCTCGGCCGCCTCCGGCGAGACGTGGCCGATCGACAGGCCGGAGGAGCCGCCCGAGAAGCGGCCGTCGGTGATCAGCGCGCAGGCCTTGCCGAGCCCCTTCGACTTCAGGTAGCTCGTCGGGTAGAGCATCTCCTGCATGCCCGGTCCGCCGCGCGGGCCCTCGTAGCGGATCACCACGACGTCGCCGGCCTTGACCTCCCCCGACAGGATGCCCTTCACGGCCGCATCCTGGCTCTCGAAGACGATGGCCGGGCCGGCGAAGACCAGGATCGATTCGTCGACGCCCGTCGTCTTCACGATCGAGCCGTCCTCGGCAAGGTTGCCGTAGAGCACCGCGAGCCCGCCGTCCGTGGAGAACGCGTGCTCGGCCGAGCGGATCACTCCCGCCTCGCGGTCGAGGTCAAGTTCGGCGTAGCGGCGGTCCTGGCTGAACGCGACCTGGGTCGGCACGCCGCCCGGCGCCGCACGGTAGAACTCGTGCACGCTCTCCCGCTCGCTGCGCACCACGTCCCACTGCTCGAGCGCCTGGCCGAGCGTCGCCGCGTGCACGCTGCCGACCGAGCTGTCGATCAGCCCGGCCCGCTCGAGCTCGCCCAGGATCGCCATGATGCCGCCGGCGCGGTGCACGTCTTCCATGTGCACGTCGGACTTCGAGGGCGCCACCTTGCACAGCACCGGCACCCGGCGCGACAGCCGGTCGATGTCGGCCATGGTGAAGCCGAGCTCGGCCTCGTGCGCCGCCGCGAGCAGGTGCAGGACCGTGTTGGTCGAGCCACCCATGGCGATGTCCAGCGTCATCGCGTTCTCGAAGGCGGTGAAGCTCGCGATCGAGCGCGGCAGCACGCCGGCATCGTCCTGCTCGTAGTAGCGGCGGGCGAGATCGACGATCAGGTGGCCGGCCTCCATGAACAGCTTGCGCCGGTCGGCATGGGTGGCCAGCATCGAGCCGTTGCCGGGCAGGGACAGGCCCAGAGCCTCGGTCAGGCAGTTCATCGAATTGGCCGTGAACATGCCCGAGCAGGAACCGCAGGTCGGGCAAGCCGAGCGCTCGATGATCTTGATCTCCTGCTCGGAGACCTTCTCGTCGGCCGCGGCCACCATCGCGTCGACCAGATCGAGCGCCACCTGCTTGCCCTTGAGCAGGATCTTGCCGGCCTCCATCGGCCCGCCGGAGACGAAGACGGCCGGGATGTTGAGCCGCAGCGCCGCCATCAGCATGCCGGGGGTGATCTTGTCGCAGTTCGAGATGCAGACCATGGCATCGGCGCAGTGCGCGTTGACCATGTACTCGACCGCGTCGGCGATCAGCTCGCGCGAGGGCAGCGAGTAGAGCATGCCGTCGTGGCCCATCGCGATGCCGTCGTCGACCGCGATGGTGTTGAACTCCTTGGCGACGCCGCCGGCGGCCTCGATCTCGCGCGCGACGAGCTGACCCAGATCCTTCAGATGCACGTGGCCCGGCACGAACTGCGTGAACGAGTTC
Source organism: Geminicoccaceae bacterium (assembly GCA_039808865.1). GTDB lineage: Bacteria > Pseudomonadota > Alphaproteobacteria > Geminicoccales > Geminicoccaceae > Benzoatithermus. The sequence goes on along the minus strand of JBDHTW010000002.1, from coordinate 26,692 downwards.
ACGACCGCGATGATCGGCTTGCCAAAATCGCCGTCCTTCATGCCGGTGGCGCGCCAGAGGCCACGGGCGCCGGCCATGTTGCGGCCATGGGTGGTGGTGCGGGAGCGATAGGCTGGCATGCGACGATCCTGTTGCCCGGCATGATCCGGCCCCGCGGTCGCGGATCGCGGGGCCTGAGTCCAAGGGTCGTGCTTTTGCCCGTGGTACGGCCAGCGCGCAAGCGCCCCGGCCGTCCGGCACGCGACTTCCAGCCATGCGTCGCCACCGGGCCCGCGTCGGGAGAGGGCGGGCCGCGGCGGTGCCGGGTTCAGCAGGTTCCCTTGACGTCGATCTGCACGCCGAGGAAGGCGAGGTTGATGGTCGGCGCGTCGACCAGGACATAGTAGAAGGCGTTGGCCTGGGCGATCGAGGGCTGGTTGATCACGCTGGTCTTGGCGATGCGCACCGTGTCCGGGGTGCCCGCGGCGCTGGTCGCGGTGGCCATCAGCGTCGGGGCGGCAAAGGCCGGGCCGCCGTTGGTGAAGCTCTTCTTGTACAGCCGCGCCCGGATCGCGTCGTTGCCGTTCACGTCGCGGTAGACCAGGCTCACGCTGCACACCTTCTGCCCGTCCTTGGGAAAGTCGACCGCGGCGTAGAAGGTCGAGAACTGCCCGGTCATCTCCACCACGCCGTCGTGCGTGTTCGATTCCTGCGTCCCGTCCTCGACGCACGGGCAATGCCGCACGAAACCCGTCGCCGACAGGCTGACGATCTCCGCCCGCGCCGGCGTCGCCCAGCCGGCCAGGCCGAGGCCGAACGCGAGCGCCATGGCGCCGGCGAGGAGACCGTCATGCGAACGTAGCCTGCGCCCCGCCTCGGCGGTTGCCGACGGAACACGCGTGCGCGTAGATGCCATGATCCCTACTCCTGATTCCGGTCGTTCATCCGGCGGCCGGATGGCGGCGGGCTGCGCCGTGCACCGGCACGGCACGAAAGGCGCGAGCGGGGTAAGACATGGGACACGTGGAATTATGTGGATCAGGAAGAATGGGAAAAGATCAACGTCCGTAGCAAGCTCGCGATGGTCTCATTGCCAACATCGGTCCTTCGTGCCCGGTCCGCCAACCGTGACCACCTGGGCCGCATTAAGAAGCAGGCGCGAGACGCGGCTATGAGGAATCTCACATCGTGCATCGAGCGTCGCAAGCCGACATCAAGCGAGCATTTACCTCTATCGTGCGCACAATCGGGCGAGCCTGCGGCTCGGCGCCGATGCTGGAAGCATCGGCCGTGTCGGACTTACTCGCGCACTTGACGGTCCTGCGCCAAGGCACCGTCCACGAACGCGCGACGCGCCAATTCGAACAGCACGGTCGCGGCATGGATCACGGCTTCCATGTCGAGGTCGGGCTCGCGCTCGAGAAGATCGAGGAAAGGCACCCAACGGTTGGCCGTCGCCTGCTGGGCCAGATGTCGTGCTGCGAAGGTGTCGGTGAGCCCGAGCGCTTGGGCCCGGCGGTAGAGCAGCTTGGCGCCCAGGGTGGAGCCTTCCAGCACGTAGGTCGTACCGAGCACGCCCGGAACCGCGCGCAGCAGCTCGACCAAGTGCTTTGGCGTCGGCGGCCTGACGGGCGGCGGAACCTGCAGGTCGGCCATGTCGCGGCGGATGGCATCGCCGAGCTGGTGCGGGCAACAGCTCACCAACCTGCACGGCAGGCGCAGCATGGCGAAGGCCTGCTCGACCGGCTCCCGGAACGCCAGCAGCCGGCGCAGGTAGCAACGATAGGCCTGCTGCGAATCGAACGCGCCTACGGCGGCATCGAGTTCGGCATGCAGTCGGGCCGTGCGCGCACGCAATTGGAAACGGCGGGAACTCATACCTTGGCAGGCGCTCGAAATGGGCGAGGCGAACGGATGGCAGCTATCCACAGTTGGTACACGAATGGCCGAGATATGGTGTCCGCCCGACATCGGCGCCAGCCCGAGCGCCTCAGCGGGCATGTTGGCCGACGCCGCCGCGGCCGTCTCTGGCCTGGGCCGCCTTTACAGCGCTCGGGCGACCTGTTACCGGCGGGCCGATTGGACTTGGCGCAGCGCCGGACCGCGACCCTCCCCACCCCGAGGTATCTCATGCAAGCTCCCGAGCGGCTTCTACCGAAAGTGCTGGAGATCGCCGAGCAGGCAGGGGTCGTGATCCTCGAGCATTACCATGCCGGGACCGAGATCCGTGCCAAGGCCGACGCATCGCCGGTCACCGCCGCGGACGAGGCCGGCGAAGCCGTGATCCTGGCCGCGCTGCGGGCGTTGACCCCGGACGTGCCGATCGTGGCCGAGGAGGCGGTGGCGAAGGGCGAGATTCCCGATGTCGGCGACGCGCCGTTCTGGCTGGTCGATCCGCTGGACGGCACCAAGGAGTTCATCTCGCGCAACGGCGAGTTCACGGTCAATATCGGCCTGATCGAGCATCGCGTCCCGATCCTCGGGGTGGTGCTGGCCCCGGCCCGGGGCCTCGCCTGGTGGGGCATGGCGGGGCAGGGTGCACATCGTCGCGAGGCCGGCATCGTGCACGAGATCAAGGTTCGTCCGCGGCCGTCCGCGGGCGCCGTGGCCGTGGCCAGCCGCTCGCACCGCGATGCCGCCACCGACGCCTGGCTGCAGACCGAAGGCATCGAGGATACCGTCTCGGCCGGCAGCTCGCTGAAGTTCTGTCTCGTCGCCGAAGGCAAGGCCGACGTCTACCCGCGCTTCGGGCCGACCATGGAGTGGGACACGGCCGCTGGTGATGCCGTGCTGCGGGCGGCGGGCGGCCGCGTGCTGACCACCGACGGCGAGCCCTTCCTCTACGTCAAGCCGGGCTTCCGCAATCCCGGCTTCATCGCCTTCGGCGCTTGACCGGGGCAGCCGTGCCGGCGGCACCGTCGCTGCCGGTGCGCCTGCTGCACCTGCTGCCGCCCGAGACCGCGCACCGGCTGGCCCTGCGCCTGCTGCCGCTGCTGCCGGGGCGGGCGCTGCCCGCCCGTCCGCGCCTGCGCACGCGGCTGGCCGGCCTCGACCTGCCGCACCCGGTGGGATTGGCCGCGGGCTTCGACAAGGACGGCCACGTCTTCGCCGCCATGCTGCGGCAGGGCTTCGCGTTCGTCGAGGTCGGCACCGTGACGCCGCGACCGCAGGCGGGCAACCCGCGCCCCCGGCTGTTCCGGCTGGCTCCCGACTTGGCGATCGTCAACCGGATGGGCTTCAACAACGAAGGTGCCGCGGCGCTGGCGGCGCGCCTCGCCACACGCGACCGCAGCCGCGGCGTCGTCGGCGTGAACATCGGCATCAACAAGGACACCACGGACGCCGCGGCCGACTACCTGCACGGCCTGCGCACCTTCGCGCCGCTCGCCGACTACATCACGGTCAACGTGTCCTCGCCCAACACGCCCGGCCTGCGCGCGCTGCAGAAGCGGGCGGCATTGGACGAGCTCCTGGCCCGCCTGCTGCCGGCACGCGCCGGCACGCCCTTGTTCCTCAAGATCGCGCCCGATCTCGAGCCCGAGGACGAGGCCGACATCGCCGCCTTGTGCGTCGCGCATCGGGTCTCGGCCCTGATCGTCGGCAACACCACGCTGGCACGGCCGGAGACCCTGCTCTCGCCGCAGGCGCGGGAGGCGGGCGGTCTCAGCGGCCGTCCACTGCGCGAGCGCTCGACCCTGCTCCTCGCCCGCATGGCGGCGCGCCTCGCCGGCCGGGTGCCGCTCGTCGGCGTGGGCGGCATCGCCAGCGGCGCCGACGCCTACGCCAAGATCCGTGCCGGCGCCACGGCGGTGCAGATCTACACCGCGATGATCTATGCCGGCCCGGGTATCGCCGAACGCGTCGCGGCCGAGCTGGACGCCTGCCTCGCCCGCGACGGCTTCGACCACGTGGTCGAGGCCGTGGGCAGAGATACCGCGATGCTGGCGGGTCCCGTCACGCCGGTCTGACCTCGGGCTGGGCGGTGATCCGCCACGCGGCAGAGTTGGCGGGGTCGCGCCAGAACGCCAGCCCGGCATACTTCTCGAACAGGTCGGGCGGCAGCACGGTCCGCCGCGGCGTGAACTGTACCTTGGCCTTGACCGTGTGCAGGCCCGGCGTGGCGAGCTGGGCGTCGAACTCGGGCTCGGCATACTCGACCTGGTCGAAATCGTGCTCGTGCCACGGCTCGCCCAGGAACTCGTAGACCAGCTTGAGGGTGTCGCGCGGCCGCTGGCACAGGATGTCGTACTCGATCAGCAGGAGCGAGCGCGAGTGCTCGCCGTAATAGGCTTCCTTCAGGGCCGACCAGGCGAAGCCCACCAGCCGGTCACGGTGGGCCAGGGCCTCGATGCGGCTGAACACGGTGGCCCGCTCCTCGGCGCTGCCGAACAGCCGCGACGGCTCGAACGCATTCTTGCGCACCAGCCGTTCGATGCTGTCCATGACCCAGGCCACGTCGCGCACGCAACACAGCAGCTTGGCCTCCGGGTAGAGATCGAGCAGCGCCGGCAGGCGCGCGGTCCAGGCACGGTTGGTGTCGAAGATGACGGCCTTCCCCGCCTGCGGCCGGTAGTAGGCTTCGAACAGCCCGCGCAACAGATCCCGCTTCTGGCCCTCCCGCAGGAACAGCGCCGTCTCGTTGTGCGCCCCCATGGCATTGAGCATCACCCCGAACAGCGTGCCGACCGGCCCGGTCATCGCCGCATGGAAGCGTGGGTTCTGCCGCAGGATGCCGGCGAGCAGAGTCGAGCCCGAGCGCGGCAGGCCGGAGATGAAGTGCAGCTTGGGCGAGCTCGCCGCGTTGTCCGCCATGGCTGATGGGTTCCCCCGGGTTGGGTCGGCCCATCGACACCGCCGCTGCCTGCGCCGTCAAGCCCGACTGGCGGCAGCCCATCCGGCTGCACGACGCTGCGCAGCCCTTATGCGACCTCGATGCCCGCCAAGGCGCCGAGCTGCGCCATTGGCCGCCCCCTCGCCCGCCCCCGACCCGATCGGGCGGGCCCGCGCCAAGGCTCGGGGCCCTGCTCCACAAAGCTGTCGAGTGCGCCAACTATCTGGCCCACTCGCGCCAGCCACGCTCGGCGGCAGGATGTCCTAGCCCGCGAAGCGCGGCTCGGGCACGCCGCGCACGCCCAGGCCGTGGAGCGCGAACAGGGCGCCGCGCGGCTGCGGATCGTCCGGGAAGCGCGGCAAGGGCGGCTTCGCCATCGAGGTCACGTAGAGGATGTCGAGGTCGGGGCCACCGAAATTGACGCTCGTCACCTTCTTGACCGGCATGTCGATCACGCGGTCGACCCGGCCGTCGGGCGTGTAGCGGACCAGCTTGCCGACATAGACGATGGCGCTCCACACGCCGCCCTCGGCATCGACGGTGGCACCGTCGAAGGCGCCACCCGGATACTCCATCCGCGCGAAGGTCCGCTTGTTGGCGATGGCGCCGCTGTCCAGATCGTAATCGTAGGCCGAGATCTCCCCCGACCAGGAATCGGTGAAGTAGAACGTGCGGCCGTCGGGGCTCCAGCACGGCCCGTTGCTGACGATGATGCCGCCTTCGAGCCTGCTCACCTGGAGATCGGGATCGAGGCGGTAGAGGCTGCCGTTGCCACCCGCCTCCATGGTGTCCATCGAGCCCGCGACGAAGCGGCCGCGCTTGTCGACCTTGCCGTCGTTGAGGCGATTGTTCGGCTTGTCCGGCTCCGGGTCGTGGATCAGCGTGACCTCGCCCGTGGCGAAGTCGAGGAAATGGAAGCCGCGCGCCAGCGACACCACCGCGCCGCCACCGCGGCGCAGGCACATCGAGCCGATCTTCATCGGCACGTCCCAGGCGCGCACCTCGCGGCCGTCCGCGGTGCAGCGGAACACCCGCCCGTCGAAGCTGTCGATCCAGTAGAGCCGCTGCTCGTCCACGTCCCACAACGGGCCTTCGCCCAAGGTCGTCTTGACGTCGACCAGGATCTCGATGCGCATGTCTTCCCTCCCTGCTCAGCCCTCGAAGCGTGGCTCCGGCACGCCGCGCACGCCCAGCCCGTGCACCGCGAACAGGCCGCCGGCCTCGCGCTCCTGACGCCGCTGGCAGCGGAACGGCCGCGCCATCGACGTGACGTAGAGGATGTCGAGGTCGGCGCCGCCAAAGGTGAGGCTGGTGACGCTGTCGACCGGCATGCCGACCAGCCGGTCGACCGTGCCGTCCGGCGCGAAGCGGACCAGCCGGCCGCCATAGACCTCGGCACTCCAGACGAAGCCGTCGGCGTCGACCGTGGCGCCGTCCGGATAGCCGCGCAGACCGGCCTCGGCGAAGTTGGTGAACAGCTTGCGGCTGACCACGGCGCCCGTGGCGGTGTCGTAGCCGTAGGCGAAGATGCAACGGGTCCAGCTGTCGGCGAAGTACAAGGTGGCGCCGTCCAGACTGAAGCACGGGCCGTTGCTGACGATGATCCCGCCGTCGAGCTTGCTCACCTCGAGATTCGGATCGAGGCGGTAGAGGCCGCCCAGCGGATCCTTCTCCTCGTAGTCCATGTAGCCGGCGACGAACCGGCCCTGCCGGTCGACCTTGCCGTCGTTGAGGCGGGTGCGCAGGATGTCGCGCTCCGGGTCGGCGATGGGCCGCGTGGCGCCGGTCGCGAAATCGAACAGATGAAAGCCGTCGCGCAGGGCCACGACGGCGCCGCCCTGCGCGCGCAGGCAGAAGGAGCCGATATGCTCGGGGACGCACCAGCGCTCGATGCCGCGGCCCTGCGCATCGCAGCGCTGGATCAGCTTGCCATGGCTGTCGATCCAGTAGAGCCGTTGCTCCTGCACGTCCCACAACGGGCCTTCGCCCAGCTCGTTCCTGGCATCGACCAGAAGCTCGACACGCAGCATCGCCGCCCTCCCCGGGCTTCAGCCGTGGCGCCGGGCGGCGCCGGCCAGCAGCCGCGCCTCGTCGACCACGCCGCGCGCATGCCGGCCGCGCCCGATCGCGCCGCCGGGATCCGAAGCCTCGACCTCGAACAGGAACAGCTTGCCGTCGCGCCCCAGGTAGCGAGCGCGGGTGACGACCCGGGCACCGACGGGCGTCGGCGCCAGGTGCTCGATCTCGACCCGGACGCCGACCGAGAGCTGGCCCGGCTCCAGATGGGGGCGCAGCAGCTTGGCGGCGGCGCGCTCCATCTCACCGATCATGGTGCGGGTCGCCAGCACCTCCGGGTAGACCTCCCCCGGCTCGATCCCAAGCCGCGCGGCGGTGTCCGCCGGTGCCACGATGAGCTCGACCTCGGCTTGCGCACCGATCTCGGGGCTGGTCATGGTTGCGCGTACTCCGGCATGGTGTGGACGATGGTATTCTCGCCGCCCGCAGGGCGGCGCAGCTTGATCCGGCGCATCGATCCCGGCATGTGGACGCTGCGGACGGCAGCGGTCCCGTGCCGGTGCCAGCAAGGAGGCGGTCGCCGATGGCCACCGGCATCGAGCGCAAGCTGACGACCATCCTCGCGGCCGACGTCGAGGGCTACAGCCGGCTGATGCAGCTCGACGAGGTCGGCGCGATGACGGCGCTGAAGGAATCGCGGGCCGTGTTCGCCCGGCTCATCGAGCGCCATCGTGGCCGTATCGCCAACACGGCCGGCGACGGGCTGATCGCCGACTTCCCGAGCGTGGTCGAGGCGGTGCAGTGCGCGGTCGAGGTGCAGACCGAGCTCGCGGCGCGCAACGGCCACCAGGATCCGGGCCAGGCCATGCGCTTCCGTATCGGCGTGCATCTCGGCGACGTGATGGTCGATGGCGGCGATCTGTTCGGCGAGGGCGTGAACCTCGCCGCCCGGCTGCAGAGCATGGCGGAGCCCGGAGGGGTACTGATCTCGCAGGCCGTCTACGATCAGGTCCGCGCCAAGCTCGCCATCGGCTACCAGCTGCTCGGCCCACGCCAGCCGAAGAACCTCATCGAAGCGGTGACGGTCTACCGCCTGCTGCTGGACGGCGCGGCACCGGACACCGACGGTGGCGCACCGAGGCCGACGGCAGGCGCGACCGGGGCGCCGTCCGCCGACCGCCACGTCGCCACGGGCGAAGGTGCACAAGCCGATCCCCGCGCGCGTGTCGTGCGCACGGCGCAACGGCTCGGGATCATCTGGGGAGCGCTGTTCGCGATCGACATGGTGACCGGTCGCGCATTCTGGTCGGTCTGGCCCGGGATCGCGTTCCTCGCCGCACTCGGCCTGCAGGCGGCACCCCTGGTGGCACGCGGCTGGTTCGACGTCGCGCTCGCACGCTATGCCGTGATCACGATGGCCCTGGCGCTGGTCAATCTGGCCAGCGGGGCGCGGGAGCCCTGGTTTCTGTGGCCCGCAGGAGCCCTGCTCACCGTCGCGCTGCTGCGGCGTACACGGCGCACCCATCTCAGAAGCCCACCTGATCCCCGCCCTTGAGCGCCAGGATCTCGCGCGCCTCGGCCGGCGTCGCGATCTCCAGCCCGAGCCCTTCGAGAATCTGCCGGGCACGGCTGACCTGCACGGCATTGCTCGCGGCAAGCCTGCCCGGCCCGTCCCACAACGAGTCCTCGAGCCCGACCCGGACATTGCCGCCCATCGCGGCGGCCATGGCGGCGATCGGCATCTGGTTGCGGCCGGCGCCCAGCACCGACCAGCGGTAGTCGCGCCCGAACAGCCGGTCGGCGGTGCGCTTCATGTGCAGCACGTCCTCGGGATGCGGACCGATGCCGCCCAGGATGCCGAACACGGTCTGCACGAACAGCGGCGCCTCGACCACGCCACGCTCGAGGAAATGGGCGAGATTGTAGAGATGGCTCGTGTCGTAGCACTCGAACTCGAACCGGGTGCCGTTCTCGGCGCAGGTGCGCAGGATGTACTCGATGTCCTGGTAGGTGTTCTTGAAGACGAGATTGCGGCTGTTCTCGAGCGCCTGCCGTTCCCACTCGTGCTTGAACTCCTTGAAGCGGTTCAGCATCGGGAACAGGCCGAAGTTCATCGAGCCCATGTTGAGCGAGGCGACCTCGGGCTTGAAGGTGGCTGCGGGCCGGACCCGCTCCTCGATCGTCATGTAGGGCGCGCCGCCCGTGGTCAGGTTGATCACGCAGTCGCTGCGCTGCTTGATCACCCGCAGGAACGGCGCGAACGCTTCCGGCGTCTGGTCGGGCCTGCCGTTCACCGGATCGCGCGCATGCAGATGCACGATGGCCGCCCCGGCCGCGGCGGCGCCGATGGCCGCATCGGCGATCTCCTCGGGCGTCACCGGCAGATGCGGCGACATGGACGGCGTGTGGATGGCGCCGGTGACGGCGCAGGTGATGATGACCTTTCGGCTGTGCGCCACCTGGCTCTCCCTCAGTTGCCGATGTCCCTGGCCGCGTTGCGCTTGTGGCGCAGCAGCGCCATCAGCCGGCGGTCGCGCCAGCGCTGGCGCTCGCCCAGCCGATCCGCCGCCAGCTTGGCGCGACGCTGCTGCTCGACCGTCGTCAGCACGGGTCCCGCCCAGTCGACGCGCCGCTGCATCGACGGGAACAGGCGCTCGTAGATCGACTGGTAGCGCTCGACATAGTCGCGCACTCCGGCGGGGGCGTTGAGGTCGATGGTCTCGAACGGCCCCATGAACGACCAACGCAACGCCAGACCCTCCCTGATGCCGACGTCGACGTCCTCGATGGTGCAGTAGCCATCGGCGACGAGGCGGAACGCCTCCTCGAGCAGCGCGCCCTGCATGCGGTTCATCACGAACCCGTCCAGCTCGCGCCGCATCACGATCGGCGCCTGCCCGATGCTGCGGATCGCCGCTTCGGCGCGCGCCATGGTCTCCGCCGAGGTCCACGGCGCCGGCACCAGCTCGACCGCCGGCACGAGATAGGGCGGGTTGATCGGGTGGCAGGTGAAGCAATGGGCGCGGTTCGCCAAAGGCTCGGTGAATTTCGACGGCACGATGGCCGAGGTCGAGCTCGCGAGCAGCGTGCCGGCGTCGGCCAGCTCATCGATCTCGCGCCACAGCGCCCGCTTCACCTCGAGATCCTCGGGCGCGTTCTCCTGCATCCAGTCGGCACCGGCCAATGCTTCGGCGAGCGTCGGCACCGCCAGCATGCGGCCGAGCACGTCGGTGGCCGGCGTGTCGTTCAGCATCTCCTGGGCGGCGAGATCGGCGAGCAGGCCGTCGATCGCGGCCAGGGCAGCGGCCGGCGCATCGGGGTTGGGGTCCCACAGCCGCACCTGCCAGCCGCTGCGCGCGAAGGCGATGGCCCAGGCCCGGCCGATCAGGCCGGCGCCCACGATGGCGACCGTCCCCGCCATGTCAGAGCGCCTCGACATTGCCGCACACGCCCAGGGATTGACCCGAAATGCCACGCCCGAGCGGGGAGATCAGGAACAGGGCCATGTCGGCGACCTCCTGTGGCGTCACCATCCGGCGCAGGCTGACCTTCTCGAGGTATTGCCGCTCCATGTCGGCATGGGACAGGCCGAGCTGCCTGGCGCGGGCATCGATCACGCCGTCCATGCGCGGCCCGGCGACGATGCCGGGCAGGATCGCGTTCACCGTGATGTTGTGCGGGCCCAGTTCCTTGGCGAGGCTCTGGGTCAGGCCGATCACCCCCCATTTGGCGGCGGCGTAGGGAGTGCGGAACGCGTAGCCGAACCGGCCGGCGGCCGAGGACAGGTTGATCACGGCCCCGCCGCCCGCCGCCTTCAGCATCGGCACCGCGCGGCGGGCGCACAGGAATTGACCGGTGAGGTCGATCTCGAGGCAACGGCGCCAGTCGGCGGGATCGATCTCCTCGATCGGCCCCGTCGGCCCGGCGATGCCGGCATTGTTGACCAGCGCGTCGAGGCCGCCGAGCCGCTCCCGGACCTCGGCGAACAGGCGGTCGACCGCCCCCTCGTCCGCGACGTCGCAGAGCGTCGTCCCGGCATCCGGGACCGCTGCGCGGAAGCCCGTCAGCGCCGTCTCGTCGACATCGCAGACGTGGACGCGCGCGCCGGCCTCGACGAGCGCCGCCACGATGGCCCGGCCGATGCCGCTGGCACCGGCGGTGACGAGGACACGCTGTCCGTCCGCTCTCAGCTCGGCCACGGACTCCTCCCTTCCTTGCTCAGGCGCTACGCTCGCGCAGCGCCAGGACGGCGCCGAGCACGACGAGCCCGTAGATGATGTCCCGCACCGCGAACGGCAGGGTCGTGCCGGCGAGCAGGGTCGACAGCGCGGTCAAGAGCAGGGCTCCGCCGAGCATGCCGAGATAGTAGCCCCGGCCACCGGTGATCAGCGTCCCACCGACCACGACCACGGCGATCGACGGCAGCAGATACTCGTCGCCCATGCCGAGGCTGGCCTGACCGCTGAAGCCGGCCAGCATGACGCCGACCAGGGCGGCGCAGAGGCCCGACAGCGCATAGACCCCGATCAGCGTGCCGCCGACACCGACACCGCTCAGCTTGGCGACGAGGGAGCTGTTGCCCACGGCATAGATGCGCCGACCGAACGTCGTCCGGCCCAGCACCGTCAGCGCCGCGACCACGAACGCGGCCATGAACCAGACGACCGGCGTGGCGCCGAGCAGCCGCCCGGTCATGAACCAGCGCATGCCCGGCGAGGCGAAGCCATCGGGCGTGCCGTTGCTGTAGACCAGGGCCAGACCCTGCAGGATGCCGTTCATCGCCAGCGTCATCACGATCGGCGGCAGGCCGAGGAGCACGATGCCGGCGCCGTTGAGCGCCCCCAGCGCCGTGCCGAGAAGCAGGCCGAGCGGGATCGCCCACAAGGCGGCCTCGTCCGAGCCGCGCACCAGCCCGGCGACCAGGATGCCGCAGAAGCCGATCATCCAGGGCAGCGACAGGTCGAGACCGCCGGTGAGGATCGCGGCACCCTGGCCCAATGCGAGCACGGCGAGGAACGAGCCCAGCACGATCAGCGAGTTGAAGTAGCCGGGGTTGGTCAGCGTGTTGCCGTAGACCAGATGGGTCGCGAGCAGGACGACGACGAAGCCGGCGTAGGCCGGCAGGACGTAGCGCAACGCCTCGCGGTGCCGCGCGAGCCAGGGTGGCGGCACCACGGCCGCGGCCGGATGGGCCAGCGCGAACGGCCGTGCCGGAGACGGCAGCGCCGACGGCGCGCTACCGTCGCGGCGGGCGCGCAGCTTCAGCCAGCCGAGCCGGAGGTAGTCGGCCACGGCCGAACGGCGGTTCAGCGACGCCGCGAGCACGGCAAGCACCAGGATCGTGCCTTCGGCGACGGAGCTGTAGTAGGCCGAGACGTTCAGCACGAGCAGGATGTTGACGACGAGGACCAGGGTGTAGGCGCCGATCACGGTCCCGAGGCAGCCACCACGTCCGCCACCCAGCAAGGTGCCGCCGAGAACGACGGCGGTGAAGATCTGCAGCAGCATCGGCCGGCCGATCAGGGGATCGGCGGAACCGGTCTGGGCCGAGATGAAGGCGCCGGCCGCCCCGTAGAACAGGCCGGCCAGCACGTAGGCGCCGAGCTTCACGCTGCGGGTGGGAATGCCGGCGGCATGGGCGGAATCCTCGTCCGAGCCCACGGCATAGAGGCCGACACCGAAGCGGGTGTTCTTGATCAGCCGCCACAGCAGCAGCGCGGCCGCCAGCACCAGCACCGGCGCCGGCAACAGGCCGGGAATGGCGTCCCCGGCGAGGAAGGCCGAGAACTCGGGCGCGATCATGCCGCCCGGCTTGTCCATGATCAGCAGGGTGATGCCCTGGACGATGAACATGGAGGACAGTGTGACGACGATCGGCTGCAGGCGGACGATCGCCACGAAGATGCCGTTGACCAGCCCGACGGCCCCGCCGATCGCCAGGGCGGCCAGCCCGAACATGATCTGGCTCGACGGCTCCGGCCCCATCCAGGTGCCGAGCACGACGTTGACCAGCGAGACGACGGCCCCGGCCGAGAGGTCGAAGCCACCGGTCAGCACGACGACCGTCTGGCCCATGGCCGCCAGGGCCAGCGTGGCGCCGCCCGCGGACATGAAGCTGAACTCGAAATAGCTGAACGGTCCCGGCGTGATGGCATCGACGAAGAGGAACAGCGCCACGAAGACGGCACCGGCGACGAGCAGACCACGATGCCGGCCGAGCTTCGGCCGCCGGGCACGGCGTGGCGCAAGCGGCAAGGCCATGGCGCTCATGCGGCGAGCCCGCCCGGGCGCAGGCTTTCCCCCAGCGCCGCGCGCATGATCGTCTCTTCGGTGATCGCCTCGCCGGCAAGTTCCGTCGCGACGCGCCCGGCATAGAGCACGAGCACCCGGTCGCAGAGATTGACCAGCTCCGCGATCTCGGTCGAATGGAACAGGACCGCACCACCGGCATCGGCGAAGCGCCGCATCAGCACGTAAAGCTGGTGCTTGGTGCCGACATCGACGCCACGCGTCGGGTCGAACATCAAGAGCACGCGGCTGCCGGCGAGGAGCCACTTGCCGATCGCGATCTTCTGCTGGTTGCCGCCGCTGAAGGCGCCGGCCCGGGTGTAGAGCGCGCGCGGCTGGACCTCGACGGCACCGAGAATGCCGGCGACGGCGCGGGTCTCCGCCGGACCGTCGATCAGCCCCCAGCGCGCGAACCGGTCGATCACCGGCAGGGAGATGTTGGAACAGCCGTCGAGGCGCAAGAACAGGCCCTCGGTCTTGCGGTCCTCCGGCACCAGGCTGATGCCGATATTGGCCCGGATCGCGTCGCGCGGTGACGCCAGCGTCACGCGACGTCCGTCCACCAGGATCTCGCCGCGGCGCAGCGCCGCCATGCCGAAGCAGGCGAGGAAGAGTTCCTGCTGGCCCATGCCCTGCAGGCCGGCCACGCCGAGAATCTCGCCTCGGCGCAGACGGAAGCCGGCATCGGCGAGCTTGCCGTCGGTCGCGAGATTGCGCGCCTCCAGCACGGGCGCCTCGCCCGGATTCTCGGCCCGCGCCTCGGGCTTCGCAGGGAAGGTCGCTGCCAGCGAGCGGCCGATGATCATTCGGATCACCTCGTCGTCGCCGATCGCGTCGACGTCGGCCGTGCCGATGTCGCGGCCGTTGCGCAGCACGGTCAGGCGGTCGCAGAACTGCCGCACCTCGGGCAGCCGGTGCGAGATGAACACGACGGTGACGCCGTCGCCGCGGACCTGCTCGATCAGCGCGCCCAGCCAGTCGATGTCGCGACCGGACAGGGTGGAGGTGGGCTCGTCGAGCAGCAGAAGGCGCGGCCGGCGGAACAGGGCGCGCGCGATCTCGATCTTCTGCCGCTGCGGCAGCTCGAGCTCGCCCAGCTCGGCGCGTGGATCGATATGGTCGAGCTTGAGCGCGGCCAAATGCGCGGCGACCAGCCTCTCGCCGTGACGCCGCTGCAGCTGGCCCCAACGCGACGGGGCGTTGGGCAGCAGCATGTTCTCGGTGACGCTGAGGTCCTTGACCAGCGTCATCTCCTGGAAGGCGGTCTGGATGCCGTGACGCTGCGCATCGGCCGGCCGGCGCAGCCGTACCGGCTGGCCGGCAAGCTCGATCGTGCCGGCATCGGGCTGGACCAGGCCGGAGAGCAGCTTGACCATGGTCGACTTGCCGGCGCCGTTCTCGCCGAGCAGGGCGTGCACCTCGCCTGCGCGCGCGCTGAACGACGCGCCGTTCAGCGCTACGGTCGCACCATAGGCCTTGGCGACCCGGTCGACACGCAGGGCTATCGCCTGTTCCGTCATGGGCGCAGATTCCGCGACAGCGCGTAGGAAGGACACGGGCGGCCCGCCCAACTCAGGCGGCTCAGCTCTCGGGCTGGCCGACCAGGGCCGCCTGCAGGCCGATCTCGGGCGTCTGCGCCGAGTAGATCGAGGCGAACCAGCCGGGGTTGGAGACCAGGGACGGCAGGAACACGTTGCAGCCGGCTTCCATCTCCTTCCACGTGCCTTCCGCGCAGAGCTTGACGGTATCGTTGGTCACCACCGGCAGGGGCAGCGTGACCCGCTTGGGGATGTCCTTGCCCTCCAGCTTCTGCACGGCGAGCTTCAGCGCCAGGCCGCCGGAGTAGGGTGGCGAGGCATAGGAGATGCGTGGTGCGCCCATGGGCGCGTAGGTGCCGCTGGCTCCCTCGACCTCGGTGCCGATCGGCAGCATCTGGATGCGGCCGCCGTTCGAGCCCTCGCCGGCGCACGGCTTGAGCTGGTCGGGAGTCTTGCCGGCCTCGATCTGCATCGAGTTGGCGGTGAAGCAGCCGGCCTGCATCCACAGGCCGTCGATCTTGTCCCAGGAATGGGTGGCGAGAATCTTCGACAGCTCGGTGCGAGCCACGGCCTGGCTCCACATCCCGGCCGCCTCGGCGAGGATCTTGATGTCGGGATGCTTGGCGAAGACCTCCTTGGCCGCCTTGGTCCGCAAGGTGTCGACCGACGTGCCCGGCACGCCGGTGATGGCCACGATGTTGCCCTTGCCGCCCAACTTGTCGACCAGCCACTGCGCGGTGACCCGCCCGGCCTCCTCCTGGTCGATCGACACGTTGTAGGCGCAAGGTTCGGTGATCTCGGCGTCGTAGGCGATCACCATCACGCCCTTGTCGCAGGCGTTCTTGACCACCTGGTTCAGGGCCGTCGGCGAGATCGGGAAGACGACGATGGCCTCGGCGCCCTGCTGGACCATGGCGTTGATCTGCTGGATCTGACGCTGGGCGTTGGGCCCGGCGACCTGGACCTGGAGATCGACCTTGTCCTTGAAGTCGGCATGCGCGGCCATGGCCTTGACCATGTTGGCGGCCTCGGCCTGCCAGTCGTTGCCGATATAGCTCATCGACAGGAAGATCTTGTGCTTGTCGGCCGCCACGGCCGGGCCGCTCCCGGCAGCGATCAGCACGGCCGCGGCGACGCCCGCGAGATGGCTCGAACGCTTCATTGCTTTGCCTCCCCTGCTCGCCCAGGGCTCGGCGCTGGCACCCACCGATTGACCCTGAACACTTTTGATCATAGATCACAGATCAATCAGACCTGCAATGGGCTCGTGAGAAGGATCGGGCAGGCTATGAGCGATGACGGCGAGACGGTGGCGGCGCTTCCTCGCGGCCGACCTGCCTACCGGCCGGTGGCCCGCGACACGGTCCAAGAACAGGTGTTCCGTCAGCTGAAGGAGCTGATCCTCGACGGCGAGATCGCACCCGGCCGGACGGTGACCATCCAGAGCCTGGCCGAGGCCTTCGCGGTCAGCGCCATGCCCGTGCGGGAGGCGCTGCACCGTCTGACGGCGGCGCAGGCCCTCACCGTGGTGGCCGGCCGCTCCGTCGGCATCCCGCCCTTGAGCGTCGAGCGCCTCGAGGATCTGCGGCGTGTCCGGGGCGAGATCGAAGGGCTGGCCGCCGCCTGGGCCGCCGCCAACGCCACGCCCGAGCTGATCGCCCGGCTCGATGCGCTCATGGCCAAGATGGAGAGCGCCACGGCCGATGCCGATCGCCTCTCCTTCGTGCCGGCCAATCGCGAATTCCATTTCACGATCTACCGCGCGGCCGGCTCGGAGAGCCTGATGGCGGTGATCGAGCCGCTATGGCTGCAGATCGGTCCCTATCTCAGCCTGCTGCGCGGCTCGGGCAACTGGCGCGTCGCCAACCGTCAGCACCGCGCGATCCGCGATGCGTTGGCCAATGGCGACGGCGCCGCGGCACGCTCGGCCCTGCAGGCCGACATCGACGAGGCGGCCACCATCCTGACCCGCCTGCTCGGCTGAGCGGCAGCTCTAGAGCAGGACCGAGCGGAGCAGGAAGGCCACCACGCCGAGGCCCAGCACACTCGCCACCCACAAGCCGGCGAACCACAGCAGGCGCGAGCGCAACGGTGCAGCATCGGCCGGGCCATGCCCCCGGTCCATCAGTGATAGCCGCTGGCGGTATCGACCTTGCCGCGGAACACCCAGTAGGCATAGGCCGTGTAGGCCAGGATCAGCGGAATCAGCACCGCCGCGCCGACCAGGAGGAAGGCGAGGCTGGTATCGGGCGCGGCCGCGTCCCAGATCGTGATCGAGTGCGGCACGATGAACGGATAGAAGCTGATGCCGAGTCCGACATAGGAGATCACGAACAGCGCCAGCGCGGCCAGGAACGGACGGCCTTCGTTCCGCTTGGCAAGGCTGTCGAACAGCACCCAGGCACAGGCCAGCACCATCAGCGGCACCGGTATGGTGTAGAGGATCTGCGGCCAGCCGAGCCAACGGGTCATGAAGATCGGGTTCAAAAACGGCGTCCACAGGCTGACCGCGGCGATCAGCACCAACGTCGCCGCACCGGCGGTCCAGGCGAAGCCGTAGGCGCGCCCCTGCACGCCACCTTCGGTCTTGCGCAGCAGCCACGTGGCGCCGAGCAGCGTGTAGCCGACGACGAGCGCCACGCCGGTCAGCAGGCTGAACGGTGTGAGCCAGTCCCACCAGCCGCCGGCATAGGCGCGGCCTTCCACCGGAATGCCCTGGACGAGCGCCCCCAGCGCCACGCCCTGAGCCAGAGCCGCCGCGATCGAGCCGAAGGCGAAGGCCCAGTCCCACAGGAACTTGCCGCGCTTGGTGCGCCACCGGTACTCGAATGCGACCCCGCGAAAGATCAGCCCCAGCAGCATGACGATGATCGGCACATAGAGGGCCGGCATGATGACCGCGTAGGCCAGCGGGAACACGGCGAACAGGCCGCCGCCGCCGAGCACGAGCCACGTCTCGTTGCCGTCCCACACCGGCGCCACCGAGTTCATCATCTGGTCCCGCTCCTCCTCCTCCTCGAGGAACAGGAACAGGATGCCGACGCCGAGATCGAAACCGTCGAGGACGACGTAGGCCAGAACCGCGAAGGCGATCAGCCCAGCCCAGACGAATGCCAGATCGATGATCATCGCTGCCTCTTACTCGCCCGCCGCCAACGCCTCGGCCGGAGCGGGCATGATGCCCGCGGTCCGGATCGGTCCTTCCTCCAGCACCTCGGGCTCGGCCACCGCCGGCAGGTGCGACATCAGCCGCAGGATGTAGAACACCCCGGCCCCGAACACCGCGAAATAGACCAGGACGAAGGCGACCAGCGAGGCACCGACACCGGCGGCGGCGATCGGCGAGACCGAATCGGCCGTCGTCAGCAGGCCGTACACCGTATAGGGCTGCCGGCCGACCTCGGTCGTGATCCAGCCCGCCAGCACGGCGACGAAGCCCATCGGTCCCATGCAGATCGCCGCCCGGTGCAGCCACGGCGATTCGTAGAGGCGGCCGCGCCAGCGCAGGAAGAGGCTCCAGAAGCCCAACGCGGCGATCGCGAAGCCCAGGCCGACCATCACGCGGAAGGTCCAGAAGATCAGCGTCGCGTTCGGCCACTGGTCCTTGGGCCAGGCGTCGAGGCCCTTGACCACCCCGTCCCATTCGTGGGTCAGGATCAGGCTGCCGAGCTTCGGAATGCCCACCGCATACAGCGTGCGTTCCTGCTCCATGTCGGGAATGCCGAACAGCAGGAGCGGCGCGCCGGCGTGCGTCTCGAAATGGCCTTCCATGGCGGCGATCTTGGCCGGCTGATGCTCGAGCGTGTTCAACCCGTGCGCGTCGCCGGCCACGATCTGGATCGGCGCCACGATGGCCGCCATCCACATCGCCATCGAGAACATCACGCGCGCCGTCGCCTCGCCCTGGTAGCGGAGCAGATGGTAGGCGCCGACCGCGCCGACCACGAGCGCGGTGGTCAGGTAGGCCGCGAGCACCATGTGCACGAGGCGATACGGGAAGGACGGGTTGAAGATCACCGCCCACCAGTCGAGCGGAATGAACTGGCCGGCCTCGTTGAACCCGTACCCGGCCGGTGTCTGCATCCAGCTGTTGACCGAGAGAATCCAGAACGCCGACATGAAGGTGCCGAACGCCACCATCGCGGTGGCGAAGAAGTGCAGCCGCTTGCCGACCCGATGCAGGCCGAACAGCATCACGCCCAGGAAGCCGGCCTCCAGGAAGAAGGCCGACATCACCTCGTAGCCCATCAGCGGCCCGAGGACCGGCCCCACCTTGTCGGCGTACACGCTCCAGTTGGTCCCGAACTGGTAGCTCATCACCAGCCCCGAGACGACGCCCATGCCGAAGGCGACGGCGAAAATCTTCTTCCAATAGTTGAACAGATCCAGATACACGCCGCGGCCCGTCCACAGCCAGAGGCCGTTCAGCACTGCCAGATAGCTGGCAAGCCCGATGGAGAAGGCCGGAAACACGATGTGGAAACTGACCGTGAACGCAAACTGAAGCCGCGCCAACAAGACGGCATCGAGCGAGTCCATTCACCAGCTCCCGAGCGTCATATCTGATTGGTCAGCAGCTATGCTCGGAAGACCATGGATCAACAAGGCGCCGCATGCACTTTTGGTCGCATGAGTCGCAGCACCCGCGCCCTTGTGGGCGCGGGTGCGCCGATCATGCCGCGTGCGCCTCGCATTGCCGGTTCGGCGTGGCGGTCTCACTGCCGTCCGGCGTCCCGGTCACACGCTCCAGGCAACACCGCACCAGCGTGGCCACCTGGGCGGCGTCCTGACGTTCGCAGGCGCGCTGCAGGTCATCGAGCATCTCACGCATCGTCGCGAGGCCGATGCCACGGCAGCTTGCGGCGAACACGCCCTCGATGCCGGCGTCGAGCCGCTGCTCCTGATCGTCGAACAGCTCTTCGTACAGCTTCTCGCCGGGGCGCAGGCCGACGATCTCGATCTTGATGTCGACATCGGGCTTGAGGCCGGCCAGGCGGATCATCTGCCTCGCGACGTCGATGATCTTCATCGGCTCGCCCATGTCGAGCACGAACACCTCGCCGCGCCGGCCGGGATGGCGCACGCCATGGCTCGAGGCCTGCAACACGAGCTGCACCGCCTCCTGAACCGTCATGAAGTAGCGGGTGATCTCGGGATGGGTGACGGTCAGCGGACCGCGCTGCTCGAGTTGCCGACGGAACAATGGCACGACCGATCCACTCGAGCCCAGCACGTTGCCGAAGCGTACGGTCATGAAGCGCGTCGGCGCATGCCGGCCATTGCCGGACGGCAGCGCACCCTCGAGGTCGAGCGCCTGGGCATAGAGTTCCGCCAGGCGCTTGCTCGCCCCCATGACACTGGTCGGGTTGACCGCCTTGTCGGTCGAGATCTGGACCATGGCCAGCGCCCGATGCCGCATGGCCGCATCGGCCACGTTCCGCGTGCCGATCACGTTCGTCAGGGTGCCTTCGACCGGGTTCAGCTCGACCATCGGCACGTGCTTGAGCGCTGCGGCATGGAAGACGAGATCCGGCTTGTGCTCCACGAACACCTGCTCGAGCCGCTGCCGTTCGCGCACGTCGCACAGCACCGCCACACGCGGCACAGTCGGGAAATGCACGTGCAGCTCCATGTCGACCGTGTAGAGATTGAACTCGCTGTGATCGAGCATCACGATCAGGGCCGGCCGGCGTGCCGCGATCTGCCGGGTGAGCTCGCTGCCGATGCTGCCGCCGGCGCCGGTCACCAGTACCCGCCGGCCCTCGATCAGCCGATCGATCGCGGCATGGTCGAGCCTGGCCTGGGGCCGCCCGAGCAGCTCGGTCAGCGCGATCGGGCGTAGCTCGAGCCGGCCGTCGTCGATCGCCGCCTTGAACTCGGTCAGGCTGGGCAGCCGCGACGTCACCAGCCCGAGCCGGCCCGCCTCGTTGGTGACGTGCCGCAGCAGCTTGCCGTCGGCGGCACCGGTGATCACCAGACGACATGGGTAGCGGCCGTTCTCGCCGAGATCGCGCACGATCCGATGGAGCTCGGCGACCTCGCCCAACACCGGTGTGTCGTGAAGGAGTCGACCGACGTCGCGCCGGTCGAGCCCGACCAGGCCCACCACACGGTAGGGGGCGTCGGGATCACGCTGCATGGCTTCGATGAACAGTCGGCTGCCCTCCCCCGTGCCGACCAGAAGGACGGGCAACGCGGCGCGCTCATGGCTCGTCGTAGCCGGGGAAGAGCATCGGGTCTGCCACAGCCGCCACGCCAGGCGGGATCCGCCGAGCATGCCGATCAGCAGGCACAGCTGAACGACCGGCACGGAGCGCGGCACGGCCTGCATGCGGTTAACCAGGAACAGTGCCGAATAGAAGAGCAGAACCGACACCGCCGCGAGCAGCACGATTCTGACCAGATCACCGATCGAGGCATGCCGCCACATGCTGCGGTGAATGTTCGAGTTGAGCGAAACGGCCCAGAACAGTCCAGCGAACATGCAGGCCGCGTAGATGTTGCCACTCATGAAATCCGGTAGGAACTCGACATTGCCAACCGCGATGACGGCCACGATTACGGACAGAAAGGACGCTAGGATGTCATGCGCAAAAACCAACATGCATGCACTGCTGCCGATGATAGAAAATACATGAGCCTTCGGAGTCCTTATCGGAACCGCAGCCATCGCCATAGTTTCCTTAGCTACATATAAGCCAGTCGTACATTCTGGCAGCGAAGACATTCGATCGAATGTCGTCACGGCATGCGAGCCAAAATGACCATGGCAGTTTGATACGGTTGATTTTTCTTAGCAATGAAGAATGCGTTGACGAATCCACATCATGGTAGGCAGATATATTTACAGTCGATAACCATTACCAGAATTGAGACAGTGGCATGGTTAATTTGACAGCATGCGATTTGTACGAATGCCGACGTCGAAGGTCCGGCGAAGTCGATGGTGCCAAGACGGCCGGCCGCCGTCCAAGCCGCTCTTGGACGGCGGCCACGGCATGGCCGGGTCAGCCGGCCGCGATCAGACGCAGCGTGTGGCGCGCGATCATCAGCTCTTCGTTGGTGGGCACGACGTAGGCGCGGATCCGGCTCGCGGGCGTCGAGATCAGCGGTCCGTTGCCGGTATTGGCCGCTGCATCGAGTTCGAGCCCCAGCCATGCCAGCCGTTCGACGACGCGCGCGCGGATCAGCGCGCTGTTCTCGCCGACCCCGGCGGTGAACACGATCGCATCGAGTCCGCCCATCGCCGCGGCCAGCGCCCCGGCTTCGCGCACGATGCGGTAGACGAAATAGTCGAGCGCCAGCCTCGCGCCTTCGCTGTCGCTGGCCAGCAACTCGCGCACGTCGCTGCTGAGTCCGGACAGCCCCTTCAGTCCGCCTTCCTTGTACAGGAACCGTTCGATCGCCGCCGCGTCGAAGCCCTTGCTCTGCAAAAGGTAGAGAACGACCCCGGGATCGAGCTGACCGGTACGCGTGCCCATCGGCAGGCCGTCGACGGCGGTGAAGCCCATCGTGCTGTCGACGCTGCGCCCGGCCACGATCGCGCACATCGATGCCCCGTTGCCGAGATGGCAGACGACCACCCGCCCTGCCGCCGCGGCAGGATCGATCTGGGCCAAATGCTGGGAGACGTACTCGTAGGACAGGCCGTGAAAGCCGTAACGGCGCACGCCCTCGCGATAGTACTGCTCCGCAATGGCGAATCGGTCCGCCACCTCGGGGTGGCCGCGATGGAACGCCGTATCGAAGCACGCCACCTGGGGGATGTTCGGGTAGCGCTCGCGGATGATCCGGATCGGCAGCAGGTTGTTGCCCTGATGCAGCGGCGCCAACGGCACCAGGGTCTCGAGCTTGGCCAGGACCGTGTCGTCGATCAGCACCGGCGCGCCGAACTCCGGCCCGCCGTGCACGACCCTGTGCCCGATCGCGTCGGGCTCGACCCCGGCGAGCTGCGCGCGCAGCCATTCGCCGACCTTGCCGAGCGCATCCGGCAGATCGTCCAGCAGTCCGGGCTGGTAGCTGGCCTCCACCAGCACCTTGCCCACGGCGCTCTTGGCCTGCAGCCGCGGTCTGGTGCCGATACCCTCCATCTGCCCCTTGAACTCGAGCTCAAGCTCGTCACCCGGCAGGCGCTCGAAGAGCTGAAACTTGACGCTGGACGAGCCGGCGTTGACGACCAGGACGGTCCCGCTCATCGTATCTGCTCCATGGTGACGGTCAGTCGGCCAACCGCATCTCGGGCACCTCGTCCGGAATGCGCAAAGGAGCGGCCGTCGCCTGCAGGACGTCGGCAACGGACACGCCCGGGGCGCGCTCCCGCAGCACCAGCCCATCCGGGGTGGGCTCGATCACGGCGAGTTCGGTGACGACGAGGCTGACGGGCCGGACCGAGGTCAACGGCAGATCGCATTGCTCGACCACCTTGGACGCACCCTTGGCGGTGTGCGTCATGGCCACCACGACGCGCTTGGCGCCGGTCACCAGGTCCATGGCGCCACCCATGCCGGGTACCATCTTGCCCGGAATCATCCAGTTGGCGAGGCGGCCCTTGGCGTCGACCTGCAGGCCGCCCAGCACCGTCATGTCGAGATGACCGCCACGGATCAGCCCGAAGGACATCGCACTGTCGAAGCTCGCCGCACCCGGCAGGGCGGTGATCGGCTGCCCGCCGGCATCGGTCAGGTGATGGTCGGTCATGCCTTCCGGCGGCCGGCCGCCCATGCCGATGATGCCGTTCTCCGACTGGAAGAACACGGTGATGCCCGGCGGAACGTGGTTGGCGACCTCGGTCGGCATGCCGATGCCGAGGTTGACCAGCGAGCGGTCGCGCAGCTCGAGCGCGATGCGCTTCACGATGATGGTCTTGGCATCCATTCAGACCGGCCTCCCGACCAGGTAATCGACGAGGATCCCCGGGGTATCGACGTCGTCCGGCGTGATCACGCCGACGGGGACGATGGTCTCGGCCTCGGCGATCACCACGTCCGCCGCCATCGCCATCAAAGGGTTGAAATTGTAGGATGTCAGGGTGTAGTTCAGGTTGGCGTTGTAGTCGGCTTCCTTGGCCATGATCAGCGCGAATTCGGCCCGTAGCGGCTTCTCGACGAGGAAGGTGCGGCCATCGACGTCGAGCGTCGGCTTGCCTTCGGCGGCGAGCGTGCCGAGGCCGGTCGGGGTGAGCACCCCGCCCAGGCCAAAGCCCGCCGCCCGCACGCGCTCGGCCAGCGTTCCCTGCGGCACCAGCTCGACCGCGAGTTCGCCCGCGATCATCTGCCGCTGGGTCTCGGGGTTGGTGCCGATGTGCGAGACGATCACCCGGGCGCAGCGGCGCGCATCGATCAGCTTGCCGATGCCGACACCGGGGCGGGCCGTGTCGTTGCCGATGACGGTGAGGCCGGCGCGCCCGGCAGCGACGAGACCGTCGACCAGTCGCTCCGGCGTGCCCACGCCCATGAAGCCCCCGATCATCACCGTGGCTCCGTCGGGGATCAGCGCAATCGCCTCGGCGACTCCGCACGCTCGTTTCACCCCTAGTTCCCCCAATGGCTTGCCGGATCCGGCGACGCGCCGGCACCCGCCTGCATCCGCGTTGCCGGCATCTTGCGGTGCTTTCGCTGCGGCTGCCATAGGCGTAGTGGATGGCTTGGCCGCTTCCGCGGCGCGACAGGGGGCAGATGATGGCCGTGGCCACGATTCTCCTGGTCGAGGACAACGATCTGAACCGCGACATGCTGGCGCGCCGTCTGACGCGACGCGGCTTCACGGTCGTGCAGGCGACCAACGGCCTGGAGGCGGTGACGCTGGCGCTGCGCGCGCGGCCCGATCTCGTGCTCATGGATCTCAGCCTGCCGGTGCTCGACGGCTTCGACGCGACCCGGCGGCTGAAGCAGACCGCGGCCACCGCGTCGATCCCCGTCCTGGCGTTGACGGCCCACGTCTCCTCGGCCGACCGCGAGCAGGCATTGGCCGCCGGCTGCGCCGATCTGGACACCAAGCCGGTCGACCTGACCCGGCTGTTGCATAAGATCGAGCACCTGCTGGGCAGCATGGGGAGCAAGGATGGCTGAGCCCGCCGGCCGCCGCGACGAGGCTTTGCAGGATAGTGCTCGACGGGCGCGCCTGCGCGAACGGCTGCTGGTTCCGGCGAACGCGATCCTGGCCTACAGCCAGCTCCTGCAGGACAGCACGGCAGGCGGCAGCTCGCTGCAGGTCGAGGAGGACGTCGCGCGCATCGTCGCCTGCGCGCGGGAGGTCGTGGCGCTGCTGGCCGACGCCCCGTCGGAGCTGGTCGCGGTCACCGACGACGAAGCCGAGCCGGCGCAGCTCCGGGCCCTGCACCATGATCTGCGCACGCCACTGTCCGCGATCAAAGGCTATGCCGAGCTGCTGCTCGAGGAGGGAGCAGCGCCGGCTGCCGATCTCGAGCGCCTGCTGCGGCGCGTGCGCGAGATCGTGGCCTGGGTCGAGACGCTGGGCCAGACGGGCCCCGAGTACGACCTGACCACCGGGGACGGCGCCCATGAGCTGGCTGCGGCGCTCGCCGCCACCGCCGACCGGCTGGAACCCCTGGCCGAGATGCGGGCGACCACGGGGCGCCTCTTGGTGATCGACGATCACGAGAACAACCGGCTGCTGCTGCAGGACATTCTGGGGCTGGCGGGCCACGTGGTCGAGGCCGCGGCCTCGGGTGCCGCCGGGCTGGCCCGGCTGGAGCAGGCGCCGTTCGACCTCGTCCTGCTCGACCTCCTGATGCCACGGCTCAACGGGCTCGAGGTGCTCGTGGCCATCCGCGCCAAGCCACGGCTCGCCGATCTGCCGGTCGTGGTGCTGTCCGGCGTCGACAATTCCGACATGATCGGCCAGTGCCTCGCCGCCGGCGCGCAGGACTTCATCCGCAAGCCGTTCGACGCCACGATCCTGCGGGCGCGGATCGCGGCCACGCTCGAACGCAAGCGTCTGCGCGACCGCGAGCAGGTCTATCTCGCCAGGCTGCAGGCGGAGAAGCAGCGGGCGGAGGCGCTGCTCGACAGCATCCTGCCGCGTGCGGTGGTGGCACGGCTGGGGCAGGGCGAGCGGACCATCGCCGACCGGATCGAAGCGACGACGGTGCTGTTCGCCGACATCGTGGGCTTCACCGCGATCGCGGCCCGGCTGCCGGCGGCGCTGCTGGTGGCCGATCTCGATCGGATCGTCGGCCGGTTCGACGAGCTGGCCGCCGAACTCGGGGTCGAGAAGATCAAGACCGTGGGCGACGCCTACCTGGCCGTGGCGGGCGTCCCGGAGCCCTGCCCGGCCCATGCCGATGCCGCGGCCGAGATGGCGCTGCGGATGACCGAGGTCGTCGAGGACTTGGCCCCCGAGCTGAACGCGACGTACGAGCTGCGCGTCGGCCTGCATTCGGGACCGGTGCTCGCCGGGGTGATCGGCCGGCGCAAGTTCAGCTACGACGTCTGGGGCGACACGGTGAACGTCGCCTCGCGCCTGCAGACGCAGGCGGCGCCGGGGCACATCACCATATCCGATGCCACCCGCCTCGGCCTGCGTGGATCCTACCGCACCGAGCCTCTGGGTGAGGTCGACCTGCGTGGCTGCGGATGGTTCGCGACGCATCGTCTGCGCCGCGCGACGAGCTGAGACCGCCACGAAAAAGAGGCCGCCCGAACCGCAATCAGCGGCAGGAACGGCCTAGTCGGCGGGAACAACGCTTGACGTGCAGTCAAAGGATGTAACGAGACGAAACCCGGTGGAATGGGGCCGTGGCCTGCGGATCAGGCCAAGAGCAGGGCCACGGTCGTGCCGATCCCGACCCACAAGGCCGCCGCACCCATCAAGGCCAAGCCCAGGCTCGGTGCCGGCAGCCGCCGGACGTCCGAACGGTCACGCACCTCACGCGCGGCCCGATCGGCTGCGGGTGCCCAAAGGAGGAGGGTGGCGGTGGTCATCGTGGTCGTCCGTGCAACTGGTCTCGTCTGGCCGGGTTATCTCGCATAAACTCGATAAGATCAATAGGCATTATTTGATTGATCCTACTTTAGACGAT
>JBDHTW010000001.1:0-141181 GCA_039808865.1 Geminicoccaceae bacterium | reverse complement strand
ATGCCTGCCAGGCGCAGATGGGCCTGGACGAGATCAAGGGCGGCTCGCCCTACGGGGTCACCACCATCGCCGGCGGACAGGGCGAGCGTCAGCCCTCCGAGCAGGAGAAGGGCATGGCCCGCTACCAGGGCAAGCACGTCGCCGAGATCGCGAAGAAGCTCAAGGGCTGAGGCCCGGCCGCATGAACGGTGCGCCGGCCTTTCTGCCGGCTCACCGGCCGATCCTGGCCCATTCCCGGTCGGCGCGGGCGATGTTGGCAGCCTGGTCCTGCCGCCACTCCGCAAGGCTCGCCTTGTCGTAGGTCAGGTAGAGCTTGCCGTCGACGATGGCCCAGGCGTCGGGATCGATCTCACCGCGCTGGTCGGTGATCATGCCGAGCGCGCAGTAGCCGCCATACTGCGGCGCATAGGCCTCCGGGTTGTGCTCGAACAGCGAGCGGTGCGCCGCATCCGCGAACTGCCAGACGGCGCCATCCCATTCGTAGCTGATCGCGGACGATCCCGGTGTCGGCCGGCCCGGCGTGAAATAGGCCACGGGATCGTAGCCCTTGATCGCGACACGCGGCGCGGTCTCCCCGGCAAAGGCTCCGCAAGCGGCAAGAAGGGCCATCACCAACCCGCCGCGTCCGAGGAATCTGGACATGCACCCGATCCTCCGATTCCACCACCCATCGTCGCGAGAACGGCAAGCGCGCATCATCGCACCACCGACGCGCCGTGCAACGCTCATTTTCCCACCGCACGCAGGCTCACCGGGGCTAGACTGGCACCGCTCCGACGGATGGGACGGAGGACCATGCCCGAGGCGGCGAAACGGCGGCTGGCGGCGATCCTGGCGGCCGACGTGGTCGGCTACAGCCGGCTGATGGGCACCGCCGAGGCGGCGACGCTCACCCGCCTCAAATCCCATCGGAGCGAGCTGATCGATCCCCTGCTGGCCGAGCATGGCGGCCGCCTGATCAAGCTCATGGGCGACGGCGCCCTGATCGAGTTCCCGAGCGTGGTGGCGGCGGTCGAGTGCGCGATGGCCATCCAGCAAGGCATGCGGCAGCGCGAGGCGGGTCGCGCCGACGACGACACCATTCGCCTGCGCATCGGCATCAACCTCGGTGACGTGCTGGTCGAGGGCGACGACCTGTACGGCGACGGCGTCAACATCGCCGCCCGCCTCGAAGGGCTGGCGGAGCCCGGCGGCGTCGTGCTGTCCGCGGCCGCCTTCGAGCAGGTGGCCGGCAAGCTGCCATGGTCGTTCCGTGATCTGGGCGAGCGTGCGCTGAAGAACATCGCCCGCCCGCTGCGCGTCTATGCCGTCGCACCGGCCGGCCCCACGCCGGCCGCCATACGCAGCCGGACGAGCTGGCGCCGGCATGCAGCGGTCATCCCCGTGCTGGTCGCGCTCGCAGCCGGCACTTGGTATTGGTGGGTGCATTCGCTCGGGGCGCCCCACCTGCAGCCCCAGGAATCTCCGGTCATCGAGCGTCCGGCCGTGGCCGTGCTGCCGTTCGCCAATCTGGCCGACCCAGCCGATGCCTATTTCAGCGATGGCCTGACCGAAGACATCGCGGCCGCTCTGGCCAAGTTCGGCGAGCTTGCCGTCATCGACCCCGCAGCCGCGTTCGCCCAGCGTGATGCCACCGACATCACCGCCGTGGGCCACGCGCTCGGCGCGCGCTACGTGGTGCGCGGTACGGTCCGTCGCGACGGCGCGCAGATTCGGGTGACGGCGCAGCTCAGCGACGTGCGGACCGGGGCCATCCTCTGGACCAAGCGTTACGATACGGCACTGGACGACGTCTTTGCGGTTCAGGACGACGTCTCGTGGCAGCTCGCCGGCGCGATGAGCGTCCGCCTCGACCAGCTCGAGCAGGCCCGGGTCGCGGCCACGCCGCCAGGCAGTATCGAAACCTACGACCTGGTCCTGCAGGGCCGTCGGCTGATCAGCGAGGGAACGCGGGCCGCCAATCGGGAGGCACGCCGCGTCCTCGCCGAGGCGATCGCCGCGGATCCGAGCTATGCGCCCGCGCATGCCGCTCTCGGGCAGGCTTTGTTCGAGCACGCGATCAACGGTTGGGCGGAGTTCCGCGCGGAAGCCGCGGCGGCGGCGGAGCGGGCCGCCAACGCGGCCCTGGCCCTGGACCCGGACCAAGTCAGTGCCAACCGCCTGCTCGGCCGGATCCATCTTGGCCGTGGCCAGTACGACCTCGCGCTGGCGGAACTCGGGCGGGCACTGGCGACGAACCCGAGCGACGCCCAGAGCTACGAGGCGCAAGGCGATGCCTTGATGTGGTCCGGTGACCATGCGGCTGCCATCGCGTCGCTGGAAGCGGCGCAGAAGCTCAATCCTGCTGCCGCGCATGGCGATCTCGGGATGATCTACTACCTCGAAGGCAGGTATGGCGACGCCATCTCGGCATTGATCCGCAGCCTGCCGATCGAGCGCAGCCCGCAGGCGAGCGCGTTCAATCTGGCCGCGCTCGCGGCCAGCTACGCGCAGTCGGGCGATGCCGCCGCCGCGGCCCGGGCACGCGCCGAGCTCGCCAGGATATCGCCGTTCTTCGATCCCCACCTGTTCGTCAGCCTGTTCCGCGCCGAAACCGATCGCGCACACCTGCGCGATGGACTGGCGAAAGCCGGGATCGGCAGCTAACCAGTTTCTCGGGAGACGTCACATGGGCCTGCTCGTCGACGGCAAATGGCACGACCAGTGGTACGATACCGGCAGCTCCGGCGGCCGGTTCGTGCGCAGCGAAGCCCCCTTCCGCAACTGGATCACCGCCGACGGCAGCCCGGGCCCTTCCGGTACGGGCGGCTTCGCGGCCGAGGCCGGGCGCTACCATCTCTACGTCTCGCTGGCCTGCCCATGGGCGCACCGGACGCTGATCTTCCGCAAGCTCAAGGGCCTCGAGCGGATGATCGACGTCTCGGTGGTGCACTGGCTGATGCGCGAGCAGGGCTGGACCTTCGCCGCCACCCGCGGCGCCACCGGCGACCGGCTCTATGGCAGCGCCTACCTGCACGAGATCTACACCCGCGCCCGACCCGACCACACCGGCCGGGTCACCGTGCCGGTGCTGTGGGACAAGCAGCGGCAGACGATCGTCAGCAACGAATCGGCCGAGATCATCCGCATGCTGAACACGGCGTTCGACACGGCCGGGGCCACACCGGGCGACTACTACCCGGCCGAACTGCGCCCGGAGATCGACGCGATCAACGCGCGTGTCTACGCCACCGTCAACAACGGGGTGTACCGCGCCGGCTTCGCCACGACGCAGACGGCCTACGACGAGGCGGTGAGCGAGCTGTTCGCGAGCCTCGACTGGCTGGAGGAGCTGCTGGGCCGGCGCCGCTACCTTGCCGGCGCGCGCGTCACCGAGGCCGACTGGCGGCTGTTCACGACGCTCGTCCGCTTCGACCCGGTCTATCACGGCCACTTCAAGTGCAACCTGCGCCGGCTCGTCGACTACCCGAACCTGTGGGGCTACCTGCGCGAGCTGTACCAATGGCCGGGCGTCGCCGAGACCGTCGATCTCGTGCACATCAAGCATCACTACTACGCCAGCCACCTGACGGTGAACCCGACCGGCATCGTGCCCAAAGGCCCGCTGATCGACTATGGCACCCCGCATGGACGCGACCGGCTGGGACCGGACGCTTGAGGCTCCGCGTCCGTGCGCCATGGCTCTTCCTGGTTCTGGCCGCCTGCGCCACGCGCGGCGAGCTGCCGCCACGCCCGGCGGTGGCTCTGCCCGAGCCCGCGGCCACCATCGACCCGGGCTTGCTGATCGGCCGCTGGAGCTGTCGCGACCTCAATCCCTATCCGGAGCAGCCGGAACAGACGCTCGTCGCGACCTACGACGCCGACGGCAGCTTCGTCACCGAATCGAGCACGGCCGCGCGCGGCCGCATCGGCCCCATCGTCGCCACGGGCCGCGGCCGGTGGACGATCCAGTCCGCCCAGCTGGTCACGCGCGACGTGCACACGGAGGCCCGCGCCGCCGACGGCGATCCACAGACCGACCTTCTGGCCAAGGCCGGGGCGCAGATGGTCGATGCCTTGAGCGCCGCCAGCCCCAACACCGCCGAGATCCTGCAGCTCGCCCCGGACCGGCTGGTGCTGCGGCCGGTCGGCGTCGAGGACCCGGCCGTTCTCGCCTGCACGCGCTGACCGCCGCGGTACTTGCCAGGGCCGCGGCGGCCGCCTACGACGACCGGCGAACGGGCTCGGGAAGGAGATCGGCATGCGCTGGCAGTCGTGCGGGGCGGCCCTGGCCACGGTCGCGATGCTTGCCGGCTGCGCCACCGGGGGTGGCGAGCATCCCAGGCGACCACCGGTGGACGTACCCGACCAGGTCACCACGGTCGACCGCAGCCAGATCATCGGCACCTGGCAATGCCACGAGCTCAATCCATTTCCCGAGCTGCCGGCGCAGACGAGCGCGATCACCTATGCCGGTGACGGCACCTTCCATTCGGTCGCGCACACGCAGGCACGGGAGGGCTTCGGCGCGATGACCGTGAACGTGACCGGCAAATGGTCGGTCCAGGACGGGGCGCTCGCCACCAGCGAGGTCAAGACGGCGGCCAGCTCGACCGATGCCTTCACCAACGCGCTGGCCGGGATCGGCTCGTCGCTCGTCAACAGCATGAGCAGCAGCCAGCTGCAGGGCGCCGGCAACATCCTGAAGCTGACGGCGCACGACATGGTCCTGCGGCCGATCGGCATCGAGGATCCGCCGGTCGTCGCCTGCACGCGCTAGCTCAACGGCGCACCGCCCGTACCATCGTCGGCACCACGGCAGCCGCACGCAGGTTGGCGACGAGATTGGCGAACGCCGGCGCCATCTGCTGGCCGAGCAGGAGCCGGATGCTGACCAGGGGCGCCTTGCCGGCGGCAGCCGCCGCCATGCGGGCCTCGAACCAGCCCACCGCCGCCTCGCGGCTGTCGCGCTGCTCCTCGACGGCGAAGCCGGCAGCCTCGAGCAGGCGCTGCAACTCCTGCAGATCGACCAGGAAGCTGGTCGTGCCGTCCGCGGACCAGGGCGTGGGGAAGCGGACCGGACCGCCGGGACCGCGCAGCATGTCGTAGACGACGAAGGTGGCCCCGGGCCGCAGCACGCGCGCGGCCTCGGCGTAAAGGGTCGCCTTGTCCGGGATGTTCATCGCCACGTGCTGCGTGTACGCGGCGGCAAGGCTGCCGTCCTCGAACGGCAGGCTCAGCGCGTTGCCGGTCAGGAAGCGCGCCCGGTCGGCGAGGCCGCAGCGGCGGGTCAGCTCGTTCGCGGTCTCAACATAGGACGGGGTCAGGTCGATCCCGACGATGCGCCAGCCGCGGCTGGCGGCGAGGAACCGCGCCGGTCCGCCGAGGCCGCTGCCGATGTCGAGGATCTCGGTCGAGGGATCGACCGGCAGCCAGGCGGCGAGTTCCAGCGTCGCCTCGCGGCCGCGCGCGTGGAACTCGTCGACCCCGGCCAGGTCGTCGACGGTCGGATGAGCCGGGTCCTTGCCGCTGTCGCGCAGCGCCGCCTCGATCCGCTGCAGGAGATCCGGCTGGCCGTAATGTTCGGCCACCGCCTGCTCGACGCTCACGCGGGATCTCCGCCCGCCGGCGGGGCATTGCCGAGCGGGTAGTTCCCGGACAGGAAGAAGTCCCAGATACCATAGACGACGATGCCGAGGGCGAGCCAGAACCAGAGCCCGCCCGGCTCCATCCAGGTCTCGACGGCTACCCAGGCCACGGCCAGCCCCAAGGCGAACACCCGCCGATGCAGCGGCATCAGCCACGGATGCGGGGTTGCGGGCACCGGCTCAGGCCGCCATCGGCAGGCTGTCCAGAGACTCGTCGAGTCCCGCCTCCAGGCGATCGAACAGGAGGTCGATCTCGCTGCTGCTGATGATCATCGGCGGGCAGATGCCGATCGTGTCGCCGGGCAACGGCCGCACGAGCAGCCCATGCGCCTGGCACCTGGCCACGACCTGAGCGTTGACCTTGAGCGCTGGATCGAACTGCTCCTTGCTCGTCTTGTCGCGCACGAGCTCGAGGCCGCCGAGCAGCCCGACCCCGCGGGCCTCGCCGACCAGCGGGTGCTCGCCGAGCCGGGCCAAGCGGCGCAGGAACTGCGGCTCCACCTCGCGCACGTGCTCGATGACGCGGTCGCTCTCGTAGATGCGCAGGGTCTCGACCGCCACCGCGGCCGCCACCGGGTGGGCGCCGTAGGTGTAGCCCATGCCCAGCGTGCCGAGCTTCTCGCTCTGATCGGCCAGCACCTGATAGAACGCATCGCTCATCAGCAGCGCCGCGATCGGCAGGTAGGCCGAGGAGAGCTGCTTGGCGCAGGTGACGAGATCGGGCCGCAGCTCGAAGGTGTCGCAGCCCCACCAGTTGCCGGTCCGGCCGAAGCCGCAGATCACCTCGTCGGCGACGAAGAGGATGTCGTACTTCTTGAGGATCGCCTGCACCTTGGCGAAATAGCCGGCCGGCGGCACGATCACCCCGCCGGCGCCCTGCACCGGCTCGGCGAAGAATGCGGCCACGGTGCCCGGCCCCTCGGCCAGGATCAGATCCTCGAGCTCACGCGCCAGCCGATCGACGAACTCGGCCTCGCTCTCGCCCGGCAGTCCGTCGCGATAGAAGGAGGGCGTGGTGAGGTGGCGGAAACGGTCGAGCATCGGCAGGTCGAAGCCGCTCGAGGTGTAGGCCAGGGACGAGGTGAGGTGGCCGCCGGCGACGGTGATGCCGTGATAGGCGCGCTTGCGCGCGATGATCGTCTTCTTCTCCGGCAGCCCGCGTGCGTTGTTGTAGTACCAGATCAGCTTGAGCGCGGTGTCGATCGCCTCGGAGCCCGAATTGACGAAGTAGGAGCGGGTGATCGGCGGCGGTGCGATGCTGGCGAGCTTCTCGGCGAGCTCGATCATCGGCTCGGTCGAGCGGTGCGAGAAGCTGTGGGAATAGGGCAGCCTCTCCATCTGCCGGCGTGCCACCTCGGCCAACCGCTTGTCGCTGAAACCCAAGCCCGTGCACCAGAGGCCGGCCAGACCCTCGATGTAGCGCTTGCCGTCATCGTCGACGACATAGACGCCATCGCCACCCGTGATCACCAGCGGCCCCTGCCGCTCGTGCTGCCGCAGGTTGGTGTAAGGATGAACGGTGTGAAGGATATCCCGCGCCTGAAGGGAATTGGGCGCCACGGCCATCGAGCTGCTCCTGAGGTCGGATGACCGGAAAACGTCGACTTCAGCCACCCGTTGCATAGTTGCTGGCCACTGTAGCCGTCGTTGCTCCCGGCAGCAATCGAACCCGCGAGGCGGACGCGGGCCCCTGCCTTGCGCGGAGCTGTGGGCTTGCCGGTGTCGGCTTGCCTGTGCTTGGGCAGGAGCTATCTGCGTGGCGGCGGCGGGGACGAGCGAGGTGGGACGGATGGAGGAGCTGAGCATCGTGGGTCCGGGGCAGCACGGCGTGCCAGCGCCGCAACGCGCGGCCGCAGCGACCGGCCCGCTTCCCGCCGAGCATCCGGCCGTCGGGCCGGAGCGGATCGGCGTGGTCTTGCTCAATCTCGGCACGCCCGACGCCACCGACTACTGGTCGATGCGGCGCTATCTGAGCGAGTTCCTGTCCGACAAGCGGGTCATCGACTACCCGTCCTGGCTGTGGCAGCCGCTGCTGCAGCTGGTCATCCTCAGCAAGCGGCCGGCGAGCAAGGGCCGGGACTACGACAGCATCTGGAACAAGGAGCTCGACGAGAGCCCGCTCAAGACCGTCACGCGCAGCCAGGCGGACAAGCTGGCTCGGCGCCTCGAGGCCCGCTCGCCGCGGCTCATGGTCGACTGGGCGATGCGCTACGGCAACCCGAGCATCAAGGATGTGCTCGACCGCCTGGTCGCCGCAGGCTGCCATCGGCTCCTGCTGATGGCGCTCTACCCGCAGTATGCCGCCCCCACGACAGCCACGGCCTACGACAAGGCGTTCGACGCGCTGAAGACGATGCGTTGGCAGCCGGCGCTGCGGACGATGGGCCCCTACCACGACCATCCGCGGTTCATCGCGGCCCTGGCCGACAGCATCCGCTCCCATCTGGCCGGCCTGGACTGGGAACCCGACCTGCTGGTGTTCTCCTACCACGGCATGCCCAAGCGCCTGCTGCTGAGCGGCGATCCCTACCATTGCCACTGCCAGAAGACGACGCGTCTCGTGCGCGAGCGGCTCGGCTGGCCGGCCGAGCGGATGATGGTCTGCTTCCAGTCGCGCTTCGGCCGCGAGGAGTGGCTGCAGCCCTATCTCGACAAGACCATGGAGGCGCTGCCGGGGCGCGGCATCAAGAAGGTGGCGGTGATCTCGCCGGCGTTCGCCGCCGACTGTCTCGAGACCCTGGAGGAGATCCAGGTCGAGAACCGCGAGATCTTCGAGCACGCCGGCGGCGAGAGGTTCACCTATATCCCCTGCCTCAACGACAGCGAGGCGCACATCGCCATGCTCGAGGAGCTGGCGCTGAACGAGCTGCAAGGCTGGCTCTGAGCTGCCGTCCAGGCTGGCGTCCCGCGAGGGTCGCCTTTTCGGGGCACGGCCCGCGCGACGGACGAGGCGACGGCCGTCCGCGGGCCAGCCGGGGGCGCTAGGTGCGTGCGGCCCAGACCGTGGCGACGTCGGCCAGCGACGCGTTGATCGCGGCCACATCGACCCAGACCGTCACCAGATCGAAGCCGGCGCTCGCCATCCGCGCGCCGTAGCGTGCCGTGCTGGCATGGATGGCGGTCCGCTTGCCGGCGGCCCGGCAGGCGGCGAGGATGCGGTCGAACGCCTCCTGCATGGCCGCCTCCTCGCGATCCTGGCCGACGCCCAGCCCAAGGGCCAAGCCGAGATCGCCCGGCCCGATGAACAGCCCGTCCAGTCCCTCGATCGCCGCCAGCGCCTCGCAGGCGTCGAAGCCCTGGCGGGTCTCGATCATCGCGAACAGCACGGCCTGCTCGGCGAGGACGAACGGATCGGTTCCCGGCCGCAGGCTGCTGCGCGTCGGCCCGAACGACCGCCGGCCGCGTGGCGGGTAGCGGCAGGCGGCGACCAGCGCCTCGGCCTCGTCGGGATGCTCGATCATCGGCGCGATGAGGCCGGCCGCGCCCGCATCGAGCATGTAGCCGATCACGGCCGCGTCGACGCTCGCCAGCCGGACCAGCGGAGCGGCACCATGCGCGGCGATGGCACGGATCGCGTGCACGGCGGCGCTGCGATCGAACAGGCCGTGCTGGAGGTCGATGGTGACGGCCTCGGCGACACCGCGCGCGGCGACCATCTCGGCCAGATGGGCATCCGGAATCGTCAGCCAGGCGTTGCGAGCCGGCCGCCCGGCCGCCCAAGCCTCGCGGATCGCGCCCATCGGGGTCTTCGCCATCGCCGCACTCCCTCATGCTTATCGGAGCCGCGCCGCCGTGCCTCGGCCACCGTGTGGTTACCATCTTCTTTCGGTCCGGTGCATTCACCATGCAAGCGAACCTCGACAACGAAGCCCAGCGCGGTAGATGATCCGTCGGCAGCCGGGTAGCTGCCCACAATGATCAGGAGGCAGACGAATGAACGTCAAGTGGGCCTTGATGGCATCCGCGTTGGCCTTGGGGGTCGGACTGCCGGCCCTGGCCCAGCAGTCCGACAATCTGAGCAAGCTGCAGCAGTTCAAGGCGACCGGGGCGTCGCTCGAGATCCCGCAAGTGGAGCAGGGCGGCACCAAGGCGCAGCAGATCAAGGAGAACCTGAAGCAGGTCAAGCTGCCGCCGGGCTTCACGATCGAACTCTACGCGATCGTGCCGGACGCGCGGCACATGGCGGTGGGGCCGCAGGGCGTCGTCACCTTCGTCGGCACCCGCAAGGACAAGGTCTACGCCATCACCGACCGCGACCGCGACCGCGTCGCCGACGAGGTCAAGGTCTTCGCCCCGTCGATCGACTTCAAGGTGCCGAACGGAGTCTGCTTCTCCAAGGACGGCTTCCTGTTCGTGGCCGAGCAGAACCGCGTGCTGGTGTTCCCGGCGGCGGAATTCTTCTACGAAAGC
Organism: Geminicoccaceae bacterium; assembly: GCA_039808865.1. Taxonomy (GTDB): domain Bacteria; phylum Pseudomonadota; class Alphaproteobacteria; order Geminicoccales; family Geminicoccaceae; genus Benzoatithermus. Next base: position 131,144 of record JBDHTW010000001.1, on the reverse strand, counting down.
CCCGACGTGGCCGTGGCCGAGGTGGTGCCGCAGGACAAGCTGGTGCCGCCCGAGGAGGTCTCGTTCAACCACAGTGCCCGCACCTGCCGGATCGGGCCCGACAACAAGCTCTATGTGACGCTCGGCCAGCCGTTCAACGTGCCGCCCAAGAGCAAGCGCGAGCTCTACAAGGAATGGGGCATCGGCGGGATCGTGCGGCTGGACCGCGACGGCAAGAACCGCGAGGTCTACGCCAACGGCATCCGCAACTCGGTCGGCATGGACTTCAACCCCGCCAACGGCGAGCTCTGGTTCACCGACAACCAGGTCGACGGCATGGGCGACGACATCCCGCCGGGCGAGCTCAACCGCGCCACCGGCCCGGGCCAGAGCTTCGGCTTTCCCTGGTACGGCGGCGGCACCATCCGCACCACCGAGTACAAGGACGAGGAGGTTCCGGCCGGCGTCGTCAACCCGCAGGTCGAGGAGGCCGCCCACGCGGCCGACCTCGGCATGACCTTCTACACCGGCAAGATGTTCCCCGAGCAGTACCGGGGCGGCATCTTCTCCGCGCAGCACGGCTCGTGGAACCGCACCACCCCGGTGGGTGCGAGGGTGATGTTCACCGCCCTCAACCCCGACGGCACCGCCAAGGAATCGGTGCCGTTCGCGGAAGGCTGGCTGGTGTCGGACAGTGGCGAGTATCTCGGTCGCCCGGTCGACGTGGCCGTGGCCAAGGACGGCTCGCTGCTGGTCTCGGACGACTTGGCCGGCGCGGTCTACCGCATCTCCTACAAGGCGCCGGGCTGAGCGCGGCCGCAACCCTCGTCTTCCGGGCGCCCCGATGCGACGCATCGGGGCGCTGCCACGCCAAGGACTCTCGCCCATGCGCCGCACGGCCCTGCTCCTGACCGTCGCCATCTGCACGCTGCCCGGCCTGGCCAAGGCCGCCGACCCGGCGGCCGGCCGCAAGAAGGCGCAGCAATGCCAGACCTGCCACGGCATCGACGGGGTCGGCAAGATGCCCGACGTGCCCAACATCGGCGGCGAAAGCGCCGGCTACCTGACCTCGCAGCTGCAGCATTTCCGCTCGGGCGAGCGGCAGCACGAGCAGATGTCGATCATCGCCCAGGGTCTCAGCGACGAGGACATCGCCGACATCGCCGCCTGGTACTCGAGCATCCAGTTCACCGTCACCGTGCCGAAATAGTGGCACGCGCTCGCCTGCCGGCGGTCCCGCCGGCGGCGGGATCGCCGGCGCTGCACGGCAACCTGTTCGCCCTGGTCAGCACGCTGCTGTGGGCCAGCAGCTTCCCGGTCACCGAATACCTGCTGCTGAGCTGGGATCCGATGCTGCTGTGCCTCGGGCGGCTGGCGGTGGCGGCGGCCTTCCTGGCCCTGCTCGGCCTCGTCAGCGGCCGCGGTGGCGAGTTCCGCCGCGCGCCGTGGGGCGACGTCGTCTTCCTCGGCGCGGTCGGCGTGGCCGCCCCCGTCTTCCTCACGGTCCTCGGCCAGAGCCGATCGGATGCCGTCACCGTCGCCATCATCAGCACGGCGCTGCCGCTGATCGCGGCCATCATGGGCTGGGTGCTGGACGGGCAGCGGCCGCGGCCGAGCGTGCTCGTCGGCATCGTGCTGGCGCTGGCCGGCGGCGGGCTCGCCGCCCTCGACGGCGTGCACGGCCCTGCCGGCCTGCGCGGCGGCGAGGTGCTGGTGCTGGGATCGATGACCTTGTGGATCTGGTACTCGCGGGCAGCCATGGTCCGCCTGCGCGGCCGGAGCGATCTCGCCATCAGCACCCTCACCTTCGTGGCCGGCACCGCAATGGTCGCGGCGGTGCTGGTGGTGGCGCTGCCGCTGGGCCTCGCGCAGCCGCGGCTCGACCTGCGGCCGACGGGCCTGACGGCGCTCCTGTGGCTCGGGTCGATGGCGATCGGCCTGTCGGTCCTGCTCTGGTTCGCCGGCGCGCGGCGGCTCGGGCTGACCGTGGCCGCGATCCACACCAACCTTGCCCCGTTCTACGTCATGCTGATGGCGCTGGCGGCGGGCGGCAGCGTCTCGGGCGGCCAGCTCACCGGCGCCATGCTGGTCGCCGGCGGCGCCCTGCTCGCCCAGCTCAACGCCAGGACCCGCCCTGCGGCCTGAGCGCCAGTGGACCTGACCGGCAACGATCCGCTACAGCGGGCCCCCACGCTCACTGCCCCGGGGGCGCCATGCTGCTGCAGCAGTTCCAGACCTTGGTCCAGCGCGGCGAGATCGTGTTCGATCCGGTGCAGGAACACGCCATCCGCCGCCTCGATCGGCTGGCCCAGGAGCTGGCGGGCTGGCGCCAGAGCCCGCCGGCCGCGGGTGGCCTGCTCGCCCGTCTCGGCTTCGGGCGCGAGCCCCCGCCGGCGCCCGCGCCCAAGGGCGTCTACCTGCACGGCGGCGTCGGGCGCGGCAAGTCGATGATCATGGATCTGTTCTTCGCCGCGGCGCCGGTCGCGGCCAAGCGGCGGGTCCACTTCCACGAGTTCATGCTCGACGTGCAGCGGCGCCTGCACGAGCTGCGGCAGAACGGCGGCCGTGGCGACCCGCTGATCACGCTGGCGGCCGATCTCGCCGCCGAAGAGCGGCTGCTGTGCTTCGACGAGTTCCACGTCGTCAACATCGCCGACGCCATGATCCTCGGCCGCCTGTTCGAGGGCCTGTTCGAGCGCGGCGTGGTCGTCGTCGCCACCTCCAACTGGCCGCCGCGCCGGCTGTACGAGAACGGGCTCAACCGCGACCGCTTCCTGCCGTTCATCGACCTTTTGCTGCAGAAGGTCGACGTGATCGCCCTGGAAGGCGCGGTCGACTACCGGCTGGCCCGGCTGCGGGATCTGCCGGTCTACCAGCATCCGCTCGGGCCGGAGGCCGATGCGCGGCTGGACGGCGCGTTCGCCGCCCTGACCGACGGCGCCGCGGCCGGCCCGGTGGAGATCGCCGTGGGCACCCGCCGCCTGCACGTGCCGCACGCCGCCGCGGGCGTCGCCCGCTTCGGCTTCGCCGATCTGTGCCAGCGCGCGCTGGGCGCCGCCGACTATCTGGCGCTGACCGAGACGTTCTTCTGTGTCTTCGTCGAAGGCGTGCCACGGCTCACGCCCGACCGGCGCAACGAGGCCAGACGGTTCATGACGCTGGTCGACGCCCTCTACGAGCGCCGGGTGGTGCTGTTCGTCTCGGCCGAGGCGCCGCCGGAGCTGCTCTACGCCGCCGGCGACGGCGCCTTCGAGTTCCAGCGCACGGTGAGCCGGTTGATGGAGATGCAGTCGAGCGACTATCTCGAGGCCTGCCGCAACCGGCATCCGGATCAGCTGCCGAAGACCTTCGCCCCGTTCGCGCTGACCAGCGACCTGATCTGAGACAGAGCGACCCTATCCCGGGCGAACCGCGTGGCGTCCCGGCGCCGGCATGCTACAGGAGGCGGCCTGCGTCGTGGGAGGGCCGCCTGCCATGGTCCGGATCATCGTCCTGTGCGCGACGGTGGCGATCGCCACCGTGCTCCTGCATCAGGAAGGCTTGCGGCGCGTCGCGCGCCTCGCCACCCGGGTCGGCCGGGACGGGCGTCACGCCCGCTGGGTCATGCTGGCGGTGATCGTCGGCATCTTCGGCCTGCATCTGCTCGAGATCGGGCTCTATGCCGGGGCGTTCGCGGTCGCCGCCGACCTGCTCCATCTCGGCCATCTGGTCGGCGACGTCACCGGCAGCGATCTCGAGTTCGTCTACTTCTCGGCCGAGACCTACACCTCGCTGGGCTTCGGCGACATCGTGCCCGAGGGCGTGATGCGCCTGCTCGCCAGCTTCGAGCCACTGAACGGCCTGATCCTGCTCGGCTGGTCGGCCTCGTTCATCTATGTCGAGGTGCAGCGCAACTGGCCGCGCGAGACGGCTCCCGCCGGGCCTACCGGCGGCACCTCGTCCCTGATGCGCCTCGGCCCGCCGCAGCTGCGCCCGTCGCGGCTGCGGCGGATGCGTCGGCGGGGCAGCCCGTTCTGATCCCCTCAGCGGCTGCACAGCCGCCACGGGCCGATATCGACGTGCAGATGGTTCAGATGATCGTCGTCGCTGTCCGGCGTCAACGTCACGCTGAAATGCCGGCAGGCGGCCTTGGCCACCGCGTGCAGGAAACGCCGCTGGTCGCTGGCTCCGTCCCAGCCGCTCTCGACCGAGACGGTGCGGCCGTCGGCGAGGTCGAAGCCGGCGACGTCGAAGGCCCTGGCTGCGGCGTGCAGGCTCTGCCGGCTGCCATTGCCGGTCATGCGTCGGCAGGCGAAGCTGCCATAGTGGCGGACGGCGACCACCTGGCTGTGCAGGTAGGCGTGCGCCGCCTCCTGCACCTCGGTCTCGAAATCGCTCCAGGCGACGAGCATGGCGCAGCTCGTCTTCAATGGCGGGTTGAAGCGCACCGTGCCGTCGGACAGCGCCAGCACCGGCGTGTCGATCGGGCAGGCCCGGGTCCCGCCCGCCCAGGGCTGGACCATCGCCCCGCGCTGGGCCAGGACCCGCAGGCAGGCCGCCCCCGAGAGCTGGTAGGGTGGCGGCTGCGGCGCTGGCCGCCGGCCGCCGCAGCCGGCCAGCTCCAGGGACAATAGCAGAATCGTGAGCTTGCCGATGCGTCGCGCTGGGCGCAATTCCGGCCTCCGTTCCGCGTGAACCTGTATGCTTGACCATACTTTGTCCACGTGCTTGTCAGATTCCCGATGCGCTCGCACGCATCCGGAAAAAATAGGTCAGGAGGCTCGAACATGCGCCGTCGAACTGCTTTTGCCATGGGAGCCGTGCTGCTTGTGGCGGGCGCCGCGTCGGCCCAGACCTATCCCGAGCGCACCATCACCATGATCGTCCCGTTCGCCGCCGGTGGTCCGACCGACACGGTGGCGCGATTGATCGCGGAGCCGATGACCCAGAGCCTCGGCCAGCAGGTGATCGTGGAGAATGTCGGCGGCGCCGGTGGCACCATCGGCGCCCGCCGTGTCGCCTCGGCCGATCCCGACGGCTACACGCTGCTCCTGCACCATATCGGCCAGGCGACCAGCGCCGCCCTGTACCGCAAGCTGCCCTACGATCCGGCCGACGCGTTCGCCCCGATCGGGCTCGTCACCGACGTGCCGATGACCGTCGTGGCCCGGCCGGACTTCTCGCCGACCTCCGCCGGCGAGCTGATCGCGTACGTCAAGACCAACAAGGACGGGGTCACCCTGGCCAATGCCGGCATCGGCTCCGCGTCGCATCTGTGCGGCATGCTGTTGATGGACGCGCTCGACACGCCGATGACGACGGTGCCGTACAAAGGCACCGGCCCGGCGATGACCGATCTGCTCGGCGGCCAGGTCGACGTGATGTGCGACCAGACCACCAACACCTCGGGCCAGATCCGCAGCGGCAAGATCAAGGCCTACGCGGTCACCACCAAGGAGCCGGTGGCGTCGCTGCCGGATCTGCCGACCCTCGACAGCGCCGGCCTGCCCGGGTTCGAGGTCGCGGTCTGGCACGGCCTCTATGCGCCGGCGGGCACGCCACCCGAGGTCGTCGACAAGCTGGCCGCGGCCCTGCAGGGTGCGCTGCAGGATCCCAAGGTCATCGAGCGGTTCGCCGACCTCGGCACCGAGCCGGTCGCCCAGGAACGAGCCACGCCCGCGGCGCTGAACACCCATCTGCAAGCCGAGATTGCCAAGTGGAAGCCGATCATCGAGGCTGCCGGGGTTTACGCCGACTGACGCCCGCTTTGCCCAGATGAGCGGGCGCCGAGGGTCGGTTGCGCCGAACCGGGCCACCGTCGCGCCTCGAGCTGAAGGTTTCCGATGCTAGCCATCGTCTGCGATACCCCTGGCACGCTGCGGTTGACGGAGCGGCCGCGGCCCGAGCCGAAACCGGGCGAGCTGGTCCTGCGCATCCGCCGCATGGGCGTGTGCGGCACCGATCTGCACATCTTCCAGGGCAAGCATCCCTATCTCGAATACCCGCGCGTGATGGGGCACGAGCTCGCGGGCGAGGTCGCCGCCGCCGGGTCGGGCACGCGGCTGGCCGAGGGCACGCCGGTCTACGTCATGCCCTACCTCACCTGCGGCAGCTGCGTCGCCTGCCGCCAGGGCAAGACCAATTGCTGCGTCTCGCTGCAATGCCTGGGCGTGCATTGCGACGGCGGCATGTGCGAATATCTGGCGCTGCCGGAATCGGTGGTGTTCCCGACCGACGGCCTGCCGCTCGATCAGGCGGCGCTGATCGAGTTCCTGGCGATCGGCGCGCACGCGGCCCGCCGGGCCGACATCCGCGGCGGCGAGCGGACGCTGATCGTCGGTGCCGGGCCGATCGGTATCGCCACCGCCCTGTTCGCCCGCGCCCGCGGCGCGGCGATCACCTTCCTCGACCCGCGCGCCGACCGCCTGGCGTTCTGCCGCGACGTGCTGGGCCTCGGCGACGGCCTGCCGGTCGACGCCGATACCCGCGAGCGGCTGAGCGACCTCACCGACGCCGACTTTTTCGACTTGGTGTTCGACGCCACCGGCAACGCCACGGCGATGGAGCAGAGCTTCGGTTGGGTGGCGCACGGCGGCACGCTGGTCTTCGTCGGCGTGGTCCGCACCGACCTCGGCTTCTCCGGCCCCGACTTCCACAAGCGCGAGATCACGCTGAAGGGCAGCCGCAACGCCACCAGCGAGGACTTCCGCGAGGTGCTGGCGGCGGTGCGCTCGGGGCGCGTCCAGGTCGAGCGGCTGATCACGCATCGCGCACGGATCGAGGATGCGCCCGAGCGGTTCCCGACCTGGATCCGGCCCGACACCGGGGTGGTCAAGGCGATGCTCGAGATCTGAGCCCGATGCAGCCGGCGATCCTGCAGTTCGGGACGGGCCGCCTGCTCCAGGCCCATGTCGACCTGATGGTGAGCGAAGCCCTGGCCGAGGGCCGAGCGCTGGGCCCGATCGTGGCGGTGCAGACGACGGGCTCGCCCGGCGCGCTGCGGCGCATGGCGGCGCTGAAGCGAGCCGGCGGCTTTCCCGTCCGCATCCAGGGTCTGGTGGGTGGCGAGCCCGTCGACCGCGAGGTGCGGGTCGAGAGCGTGGCCCGTGCCCTCGATGCCGACGCCGACTGGGCGGCGGTCGAGGCGTTCGCGGTGGACGATGCGCAGGCCATCGTCTCCAACACCGCCGATCGCGGCTACGAGCTCGACCCGAGCGACCGGCCCGAGCATCGGGTGCCGCGATCGTTCCCGGCCAAGCTGGTCAAGCTCCTGCGGGCGCGCTGGCGGCACCGCGCCGAGCCGGTCGTGCTGTTCCCCTGCGAGCTGGTTTCGAACAATGGCGACGTGCTGCGCAAGGTGGTCACGGGCCTCGCGCACGACTGGGGCCTGGAGCCGGCCTTCCTGTCCTGGCTCGATTCCCGATGCGTCTGGGCCTGCTCGCTGGTCGACCGGATCGTCTCCGAGGCGCTGGAGCCGATCGGCGCCGTGGCCGAGCCCTACGCGCTGTGGGCGATCCAGGACGGCCCCGGTGTGCAGCCGGTCTGCCGGCACCCCGATCTCGTGCTGACGCCCGATCTGTCGCGCTACGAACGGCTCAAGCTGCACATCCTCAATCTCGGCCATACCTGGCTCGCCGAGCGCTGGCTGGTCGACCACCGGGCCCCGGACGAGACGGTGCGCGCGGCGCTGGACGATCCGAACGTCGCCGCCGGGCTGGACGCGCTTTACGACGAGGAGGTGCTGCCCGTGCTCGCGGCGGCGGGGCTGCAGGAGGCCGCGGCCTATCGGCTGACGGTGCTCGAGCGCTTCCGCAACCCGTTCCTCCGCCATCGGCTCGCGGACATCGCGGCCAACCACGCGGCCAAGAAGGCACGGCGGATGGCGCCGCTTTTGGCCCTCGCGGCCGAGCGGGCACCACGGCTTCCGTTGTCCCGCCTGCGCGCCGCCCTGGCATCGCCGGCTGGGTGAGTAGCGAACGCTCGGTTGACCCGTACTCGCCGTCGGCGCATGGTTCCCAATCGCGGACGTGCGTCCAGTGTCCGCGCGGAGTGCGTCGATGCGCTTCCTGACCCGTCTCGCCCTGCGGCGCGCGCGCGAGCGTCGGCCGCCTGCCATCGGCCGTGTGTCCGGGACCCGGCCCGACCGCTCACCGTACCATGGCGGTGTCGTGCTCAGGCCGGACGGGCTCAGCTGGCTGATCGCGCGAGCGGTGACGCTGCAATATCGCTGAGCCGGTCCGCCACTAGCCGGCGGGCTCGGCCAGGAGCTGTTCGACCACGGCCACCGCCCCGGGCCCATCCCAGGCGGCGATGCCCAGCACGCGGCCGACCTCCTGGCCCTGGCGATCGACCAGGATGGTCGCCGGCAGGCCCGGCAGCTTCAGAGCGCGGGTTGCCGCGGCCTTGGGGTCGCGATAGACGTGCACCGCGCTCACGCCGATCTCGGACAGGAACTGCTGCACGCGCTCGGGTCCGGCACGATCCACCGACAGGGCGAGCACGACGACGTCGCGGTCGGCGAACTGCGCCTGCAGGCGGTCGAGGGACGGCATCTCCTCCCGGCAGGGCGCGCACCACGTCGCCCAGAGATTGAGGACGACGACCTTGCCCTTGAAGGCATCCAGGGTGGCCTCTTGCCCGTCCATCGTCACGAAGGCGAGCGGCGGCAGCGGCTTGGGCGCATCGGTCTTGATCGGCGCCTCGGCGGCATGGGCCGAGCCGGCGGCGAGGCCGGCAAGGACGGCGAGGAAGCGCAGCGTGCGGCGCATGCAGGCTCCGGAACGGCTCGAGGAACGGTGATGACGGCAGAGGTCAAGGGTGGACGGGCGCTCTGGGGCGGGCACTTCGAGACCGACCCGGCTCCCCTGATGGCGCAGATAAATGCCTCGATCGGCTTCGACAAGCGGCTGCACGCTCACGACATCGCGGGCTCGCGCGCGCACGCGCGCATGCTGGCCACGGTGGGCGTGCTGACCACGGCCGAGCGCGATGCCATCCTTGCCGGCCTCGACCAGGTCGAGGCCGAGATCGCCGCCGGCGGCTTCGTGTTCAAGACCGAGCTTGAGGACATCCATTTCAACGTCGAGCAGCGCCTGACCGACCTGATCGGCGAGCCCGGCCGACGGCTGCACACCGCACGCTCGCGCAACGACCAGGTCGCGACCGACTTCAAGCTCTGGGTCCGCGATGCCATGGACCGTGCCGACGGGCACGCGCGCGAGCTGCAGCGCGTCCTGCTGGGCCTAGCCCGCGAGCACGCGGCGACGGTGATGCCGGGCTTCACCCATCTGCAGGCGGCTCAGCCGGTGACGTTCGGGCATCATCTTTTGGCCTATGTCGAGATGCTCGGCCGCGACCGCTCGCGCCTGCAGGATGCGCGGCGGCGCCTCAACGAATGCCCGCTGGGCGCGGCGGCACTGGCCGGCACGAGCTTTCCGATCGACCGGGCGATGACCGCGGCCGAGCTCGGCTTCGACCGGCCGACGGCGAACTCGATCGATTCGGTCTCCGACCGCGACTTCGCCCTGGACTATCTGGCCGCGGCGGCGATCTGCGCCGTGCATCTGTCGCGGCTGGCCGAGGAGCTGGTGCTGTGGTCCACGCCGCAGTTCGGCTTCGTGCGGATGCCCGAGGCGTTCACCTCGGGCAGCTCGATCATGCCGCAGAAGCGCAACCCCGACGCCGCCGAGCTGGTGCGCGGCAAGTCCGGGCGCATCCTGGGCGATCTGCAGGCCCTGCTCGTCGTGCTCAAGGGGCTGCCCCTGGCCTATTCGAAGGACATGCAGGAGGACAAGGAAGGCGTGTTCGACGCCGCCGACAGCCTCGAGCTTTGTCTCGCCGCCAGCGCCGCCATGCTGCAGGGGATCAAGGTCGACCGCGAGCGGATGCACGCCGCCGCCGGGGTCGGCTTCACCATCGCCACCGACCTCGCCGACTGGCTGGTGCGCGAGCGCGGCGTGCCGTTCCGCGAGGCACACGGCATCGCCGCACGCTCGGTCAAGCTCGCCGAGGGCAAGGGCTGCGGTCTCGAGGACCTGACGCTGGCCGAGCTGCAGAGCGTCGATCCGCGCGTCGACGCCGCCGCCCTCGACGTGCTGGGCGTCGACCGCTCGGTCGCGAGCCGGCGCAGCTTCGGCGGCACCGCGCCGGAGCGCGTGCTGGAGGCGGTGGCCGCCGCCGAGGCGCGCTTCCTGTGATGCCGTTTGCCGACCACGCCAGCGTCCAGTAGCATCCTGCCATGCCGACGCCATCCTACCGCCATCTGGTCCTTCTGGCCGCGGTCCTGCTGGGCCTCGCCGCTTGCGGCAAGAAGGGCAACCCCTTGCCGCCCCCACCCGAGGCGGCGCCGACATCGGAGACGACACCCGGATGAGCGTGTTCGCTTACCTGCGTGGAGCGCTGCACGCCGAACGGGTGGCGCTCGCCGATGTCGCGGCCGCGGTCGGCACGCCGACCTACGTCTATTCCGCGACCGCGATGCGCGACCGTGCGGTCGCCTTCCGCGACGCGTTCCGGGGCCAGCGGGTGCTGTTCTGTTACGCCGTCAAGGCCAACAGCAACCTCGCGGTGATCCGGCTGTTCGCCGAGGCCGGCCTCGGGGCGGACACCGTCTCGGGCGGCGAGGTCGCCCGGGCGCTGGCCGCGGGCGTGCCGCCGCAGCGGATCGTCTATGCCGGCATCGCCAAGACCGATGCCGAGATCGAGATGGCGCTCGGCCACGGCATCCTGCAGTTCAACGTCGAATCGGTCCAGGAGCTGCGCCGGATCGGCGAACTGGCGAGGAAATCGGGCCGCAAGGCGCCGGTGGCGCTGCGGATCAACCCCGACGTCGATGCCGGCACCCACGAGAAGATCAGCACCGGCCGCCGCAACGACAAGTTCGGCATCCCCTGGGACGAGGCGGCCGAGGTCTTTGCTCTCGCCGCCGGGCTCGATGGGATCGACCCCGTCGGCCTGCACATGCACATCGGCTCGCAGATCAACCGCCTCGACCCGTTCGAGGCCGCCTACCGCCGCGGCATCGAGCTGTTCACGAGCCTGCGAGCGGATGGCGTGCCGCTGCGCCGGCTCGACTTCGGCGGCGGCTTCGGCGTGCGCTACCAGGACGAGCCGCGCATCGAGGCCGCGGATTTCGCGGCCATGGTGCGCCGGTTGACGGCGGGTCTGGACTGCGAGCTGCTGTTCGAGCCGGGACGCTCGCTCGTGGCCGAGGCGGGTGTGCTTCTCTCCTCGGTGATCTATCTCAAGGAAGCCGCCGGCCGTCGTTTCCTGGTCCTCGACTCCGGGATGCACGTGCTGCTGCGGCCAGCGATGTACGGTGCGCATCATCCGGTGCTGCCGGTTGAGGAGCCGGCGCCCGGAGCGGTGCGGGTGCCCATGGATGTGGTCGGACCGATCTGCGAGAGCAGCGATGTGCTCGGGCGGGACCGGCTGCTGCCGCATCTCGCGGCGGGTGATCTGGTCGCGATCACCGGTGCGGGTGCCTATGGGGCGGTGATGGCCTCGGGCTACAACTCGCGGCCGAGTGCCGCCGAGGTGCTGGTCGAGGACGACCGGTTCGCGGTGATCAAGCCGAGCCGGCCACCCGAGCAGCAGTTCGCCGACGAGCGCATTCCGGACTGGCTCACCGGCTGAGGAGACGCAGATGACCAGCGATCCGCGCCAGACGCACAGCTTCAAGGTTCGGCTGTTGCTGGCGCGGCTGGTCGTCAGCTTCGAGCGGCTGTGGCCGGCGTTGTGGCCGAGCCTCGCGGTGGTCGGCATCTTCGCCGTGGTGTCGCTGTTCGGCCTGTGGCTCAGCCTGCCGCTGTGGCTGCACCTGCCGCTCCTGGCCCTGTTCCTCGGCCTGCTCGGCTGGACGCTGTGGCGGGCGCGACCGGCCTTGCGCCTCGTCGGCCGCGATGCCGGTCTCGCCCGGCTGGAGCACGACAGCGGCGTCACCCATCAGCCGCTGCGCGCCCTCGACGACACGTTGCCGGCGGACTTCGCCGACCCGGCGACCCGGCGTCTCTGGGCGCTGCACCGGCAACGCCTGATCGACAGCCTCGAGCGGCTGCGGCTGGCGCCGCCACGCTCCGACCTGCCCCGACGCGACCCCTGGGCATGGCGCGCGGCGCTGCTGCTCGTGCTGGTGGTGGCCCTGGTGCACGGGCACGGCGAGATCGGCCAGCGTCTCGCCAGCGGCTTCACCTTCGCCGGCCGCCCGGGCGTGGCCAGCCTGCCGCCGGTGGTCGACCTGTGGATCACCCCGCCGGCCTACACCCGGCGCGCCCCCCTGGTCAGCGAGCAGACACGCGGCGTGCCGGTACTGTCCGTACCGGCGGGCAGCGAAGCCCGGGTGCAGGCGCATCATCTGGCCGGCACGGACGGCGCCGCGGTCCGGCTCGGCGAGCGCGCGGTGCCGTTGGATGCGCTGGGTCCTGGCAGCGGCGAGGCCAAGCTGACGCTCGACGCGACCACGACGCTCGCGGTCACCGACGGCGACGAGCGCCCGATCGCACGCTGGCAGGTCGACGTCGCAGCCGATGCTCCGCCCACCGTGGCCTTCGTCGGCGAGCCGCAAGCCACCCATCGCAGCGTGCTCAAGATCGACGTCGACGCCCAGGACGACTACGGCCTCGCCGAGCTGGCGCTGCTTGTGGCGCCGGCCGGGCGCGAGGTCGAGAGCGAGCGGCTGGTTCTGCTCAAGCCCGGCAGCCAGCCACCGCGGCTGCAGACCGCCACCTACCAGGATCTGACCGCGCATCCGCTGGCCGGCCTGCCGGTGATCCTGCGCCTCGAGGCCGTGGACGCGGTCGGGCAGCGCGGGCAGAGCGCGCCGCTGCAGCTCGTGCTCCCTGCGCGGGAGTTCCGGAACCCGCTGGCCCGGGCCATCATCGCCGAGCGGCGCAATCTTGCGGCCACGCCGGAAGCCAGCGGCGAGGTCGCCGAGCGCCTGGCGGCCCTGGGCGAGACCAAGGCCGCGCAGGATCTGCCGGTGACCGTGCCGCTCGGCCTGCGCGTCGGCGCCGCGCGGCTGGCGATGAATCCCGGCGATGCGGCGAGCCAGCGTTCGGTGATCGATCTGCTGTGGGAGCTGGCGCTGTTCATCGAGGACGGCTCGTTGTCCCTGGCCGAGCGCAAGCTGCGCGACCTGCAGCAGGATCTGCAGAAGGCGCTGGACGAAGGGGCCAAGGACGCCGAGCTCGAGCGGCTGATGGACGAGCTGCAGCAGGCGATGAACGAGTTCCTCGACGAGCTGACGCGCCAGGCCCTGCAGCAGGGCCGGCAGCCGCCGCCGGAAGCGGCCCAGCAGCAGCCGAATGCCCAGACCGTCGAGCGCCGCGACCTGCAGGAGATGCTCGATCGGGCGCGCGAGCTGATGCAGAGCGGTGCCCGCGACGCCGCCCGCGACATGCTGGCCCAGCTGCAGCAGATGCTGGAGAACCTGCGCGCCGACACGCAGCAGGCGCAGCCCAGCCAGGGCGAGCAGGCGCTGAGCGATCTGCAGAAGATGATCCAGCTGCAGCAGCAGCTGCTCGAGCGCAGCTTCCAGATGGATCGCCAGCAGCGGCAGGGCGAGGGGCAGCAGGAGCAGCAGGGACAACAGCGCGAGCAGCAGCAGGGGCAACGGCAGGGCCAGGCGCAGAGCCCGTCCGACCAGGCCGCCGCCGAGCAGGAGGCGCTGCGGCGGGCCCTGGGCGAGCTGATGCGGCGGCTGGGCGAAGCCGGAATGGAGATCCCGCGCGCGCTCGGGCAGGCCGAGATGCAGATGCGTGGCGCCCGCGGCGCGCTGGAACAGAACGCGCCCGGCGAGGCGGCCGACGCGCAGGCGCAGGCGGTGGATTCGATGCAGCGCGGCGGCCAGGCGATGATGCAGCAATTGCAGGAGCAGATGTCGCAGCAGCAGGGCGAAGGGCCCGGAGGACAGCCGCAGCCGACCGGGCGCCGCGGCCGCGATCCGCTCGGGCGCGCCGCCCGCAACGACGGTGGCCTCGACACGCGTGGCGTGCAGGTGCCCGAGGAAAGCGATCTCGGGCGCGCCCGCGACGTGCTGCAGGAGCTCTACCGGCGCTCGGGTGACCGTGGCCGCCCCTCGCTCGAGCTCGACTACTACCGCCGCCTGCTGGACCGGTTCTGAGCCCGCCTTCGATCGAGCGGCCGTCGCCGAACGCGGACGACCGACCGTGCGGCGCCGCGGTCGACATGCTGGTGCTGCACTATACCGGCATGCGGAGCGCGGCCGCCGCGCTGGAGCGCCTGTGCGATCCCATGGCCAAGGTGAGCGCGCATTACCTGATCGACGAGGACGGAGCCGTCGTGCGGCTGGTGCCGGAGGCGCGGCGGGCATGGCACGCCGGGGTGAGCTGGTGGCAGGGCCGCGCTAGCCTGAACGACGTCTCGGTCGGCATCGAGCTCGTCAATCCCGGCCACGAATGGGGCTACCGGGCGTTTCCCGCGGCGCAGATGGCCGCCCTCGTCGAGCTGGCGCGCGGCGTGGCCAGACGATGGAGAATTCCGCCCGGTCGGATAGTCGGCCACAGCGACATCGCGCCGACGCGCAAGGACGATCCCGGCGAACTGTTCGACTGGGCGCGGCTGGCGGCCGCCGGGCTCGGCCATTGGCCGGCGCGCGTCGTGCCCCTGCCGCCGGAGCCACGCCTGGCTGCGACGGCCCTCGGCCGCATCGGCTATCCTGGCGCATTGCAGGGGGTACCGCTCGCCGCGGCGCTGCGGGCGTTCCAGCGCCGCTACCGCCCGAGCCGCTGCGACGGCGAGCTCGATGCCATGACGATGGGCGCGCTGGTCGCCGTGGCCGACTTGTGCGACGGCGTCGACGCCGCTACCTAGGGCGGGGTGCAGGCGGCCGGATGGCCGCTCCCGCCTCACGGCGGGGGAGGAAAGTCCGGGCTCCACGGAAACACGGTGCCGGGTAACGCCCGGCGGGGGTGACCCTAGGGAAAGTGCCACAGAGAGCAGACCGCCCGCCGGGGCCGGCCCATCCGGCCGTGCCTGCGGGCAAGGGTGAAAGGGTGCGGCAAGAGCGCACCGCGTCGGCGGCAACGTCGACGGCACGGCAAACCCCACCGGGAGCAAGACCAAGTAGGGACGACGGCCGCGATGCCCGCGAGGGTTCCGCGGCAGGCCCGTTTCCGGGCCGGTCGTCCGGGTCGGTCGCGCGAGGCTCGCGGCGACGCGGGTCCCAGAGGAATGGCCATCCCCCGGCCTTCGCGGTCGGGGACAGAACCCGGCTTACAGGCCGCCTGCGCCCTTTCGACAATGCCGGCGACACTTGCGAACAAAAGAGGAACGAAATTCGCGCCTTCCGGCTAAGTCACGACATCTGCACCACTTATCCACAGAAGAGTACCAAGGCCAATTTCCCGTTTGCTTGCATGCCGTTACCCGCGGCATCTCAAAAATCCCTTGACCTTGATTCCCGTTAACGATAGTTTGCGGCGACCTGTGAAGCGGCATTTTTCGTTGCAACCTCAAGTGTAGCCTAAATCGTCCAGAGCCTTGTCTCCTGCACTGGCGAGTTCCGGGCTAAGTTGCGAGGTTGCAGGCAAATTCCGCGGCAAGGCTGGCCGAAGCTTTACCTGCGGAGTGGGGCACGACGTATGGCGAACACTCCGTCTGCGTTTATATACTTTCTTGTCGCCGACCCGCTATTGCATCCGTCGCCCAATCATTTCTGCTGAAGCTTCATTGCCCGAGCCGCCTGCATTAGGTCGTCGCTCGCCGAGCCGGGCCAACCGGCCGTTCCGTCGTCAGTAGCTTGCCCATCGTGCTGTGGATAACTGGTTGTGGAAAAACAGGGGGTAGTTCATCAACCCGTTCTTCTTGACCAGGTTGTCCACGCCCTGCAGCCCCGGGACGGTGGAGTCTATGTCGACGCCACGTTCGGTGGCGGCGGTTACAGCAGGGCCATCCTGAATGCCGCCCGTTGCCGCGTCGTCGGGATCGATCGCGATCCGGATGCGGTCGTCCGTGGCCAGGCGTTGCACGCCGAGCGTCCCGCCTTCGCCATGGTCCATGCGGCCTTCGGCGAGATGCGGGCCAGCCTCGCGGCCCTGGCGATACACGCGGTCGACGGTGTCGTGTTCGATCTCGGCGTCTCGTCGTACCAGCTTGACGAAGGCGAGCGCGGCTTCTCCTTCCGCACCGACGGCCCGCTCGACATGCGCATGGCACGGACCGGGCGCACGGCCGCCGACTTGGTCAACGAGCTGGCCGAGCCCGAACTCGCCAAGCTGCTGTTCACTTACGGCGACGAGCCCCAGGCGCGGGCGGTGGCACGCGCGATCGCGGCCGCGCGCCGGAGCGCGCCGATTCTCACCACCGGCGCGCTGGCCGCGATCGTCGCGCGCGCCAAGGGCGGCCGCCAGGGACCGCGCGATCCGGCGACCCAGACCTTCCAGGCCCTGCGCATGGTGGTGAACGACGAGCTGGGCGAGCTGGAGCGCGGCCTCGCCGCCGCCGAAGCCGTGCTACGGCCCCACGGCCGTCTGGTCGTCGTGTCGTTCCATTCCGGCGAGGACAGGCTGGTCAAGCGCTTCGTCAACGAACAGGGCGGGCGTCGGGCGCAGCCGTCGCGGCATCTGCCGCCGGTCTCGCTTGCGGCACCGCACTGGCGTTGGCTGCGCCAGGGCACGATCAAGCCGAGTGCCACCGAGATCGCCTCCAACCCGCGTGCCCGCTCCGCCCGGCTGCGGGTCGCCGAGCGACTGGCGACCACCGCGTCCGCGCAAGCGCAGCCCGATGCAGAGGAGGGTTCCCGATGGCGGCGCGCCGCGTGAGCATGGGCTACCTGATGACGGCGGTGCTGCTGTCGGTCGGCGCCGCCGTCGCGACCTTCCAGCTCAAGTACGCGGTGCGCAACGTCGAGGGCGAGCTCGCCTCGGTGCGGGCGCAAATCGCCAGCGAGCGGCAGGCCATGCGGGCGGCACGGGCCGACCTCGCCTACCTGACCCGGCCCGAGCGCCTGGTCATGCAGGCGGAGCAGCTGGGCATGGTGCCGGCGCGCGGCGGACGCCTGTTGACCGCGCATCAGATCCCGGCCTGGGACCAGCTGCAATGGGCGCGCGTGCCGGTGCAGGCCGTGCTCCCGTCCGGGGTCGAGATCGAGCTGCACTCGAAGCCGCTGCAAGCGCTGGCCGGACTGGGAATGGGGCCTGACTGATGGCATTGTCGCCGCCCCGTCCCGCCAACGTCGATGCATCGCTGGTCCGCGGCCGCAGCCGGCTGCGGATCGTCGCCGTGACGTTCGCCATCGCCTTCGGCAGCATAGCCCTTCGCCTGATCGACATGGTCGATCTGGCCGACAAGGGCCAGCCGATGCCGGTGGCGCAGGAGGAGACCGCCGAGCCGGCGATCCCGCCGCCCGAGGCCGTGGCGATCGACGGGGAACGGGCCGAGATCACCGACCGCAACGGGGTCGTCCTCGCGACCAACATGCGCGTGCCGGGCGTGCACGCCGACCCGTCGCAGCTCGTCGACAAGGCGGCGGCGGCCCGGCAGCTCGCCGCGATCCTGCCCGGCGTCGACGCAGCCGAGCTGCAGCAGCGCCTGGAGGCAGGACGGCGGTTCGCGTGGATCAAGCACCGGATCACGCCGGAGGAGCAGAAGGCCGTGCTGGAGCTCGGCCTGCCCGGCGTCGAGTTCAGCATGGCCGACCAGCGGGTCTACCCCAAGGAGCGGCTGGCCGGCCACGTGACCGGCTTCGTCGACGTCGACAATCGCGGTCGCGCCGGCATCGAGCGCTATTTCGACGACCGGTTGCGGCGCGGCGGCGAGCCGGTGGCGCTGAGCCTCGACGTGCGCATCCAGCAGGTCGTCCACGACGAGCTGGACGACGCCTATCGCCGCTTCCGGGCCATCGGCGCCAACGCCATGGTGCTCGACCGCATCACCGGCGAGCTGCTGGCGATGGTGAGCCTGCCCGACTTCGACCCGAACCGGGTCGGGGACGTGCGCAAGACCGAGTACCTCAACCGCAACGTCGGCGGCGTCTACGAGCTGGGCTCCGTGTTCAAGCTGCTGACCGTGGCCGCCGCCCTGGATTCCGGGCAGATATCGCTGCACGACAAGTTCGACGCCACCGGCAAGCTGCAGATCGGGCGCTACCGCATCGGCGACGATCACGCCAAGAACCGCTGGCTGTCGGTGCCCGAGATCTTCGAGTACTCGTCGAACATCGGCGCCGCGCGCATCGCCTTCGCCGCCGGCGGCGGCCCGATGCTGGAGAGCTTCTTCCACCGCATCGGCTTCTACGCGCCGGCCGACATCGAACTGGCCGAGTCGGTGCGCTCGCGCACCCCGCGCCGGTGGCCGGACGTGACCGTGGCCACGACCTCGTTCGGCCACGGCATCGCCGTGACCCCGCTGCAGTTCCTGGACGCGGCCGCCGGCCTCGTCGGCGACGGGACCCGCGTGCCCACGACCCTGCTCAAGCGGACGGGCACGGCCGATCTGCCGCGGACCCGGTTCGTCGACGCCCGCACCGCCGACCTGATGCGCTGGCTGATGTGGCTCGTGGTCGAGCAGGGCACCGGCACGCAGGCCAAGCTCGACAGCTACCTGATCGGCGGCAAGACCGGCACCGCGGAGAAGCCCGAGGGGCGGACCTACAGCAACACCAAGGTCCTGGCCTCGTTTCTCGGCGCGTTCCCGATCGATGCGCCGCGCTACCTCGTGCTGGTGTCGCTGGACGAGCCGCAGGGCGACGCCAAGAGCCATGGGCTGCGGGTCGGCGGCTGGACGGCCGCACCCGTCGCGGCCGCGATCATCGACCGGATCGGGCCCATTCTCGGCGTCTCGCCGACGCCGCCGGGCGTGGCGCAGCAGATGCGGGCGCGGCTGGCGGCGTTCCAGCCGGTGGCGTCGGTATCGTCTTCCGTGCAGGAGGCTAGCTTTGCGCTTGGCAGCGCTCGCCGATGACGGGCTCCGTCTGAGAGGCTCGGGCGACACGGACATTCGCGGTCTGAGCTCGGATTCGCGCACCGTGGGCCCGGGCGATCTGTTCGCCGCCCTATCCGGCACCCGGACCGCGGGTGGCCGCTACCTGGAGCAGGCGCTCGCCGCCGGCGCCGTGGCGGTGCTGGGTGCGGCGGACGTCGTCGCGGCCGCCCCCGTCCCGGCCCTGATCGCGGCCGAGCCGCGCGCGGCGCTGGCACGCGTGGCGGCGCGGTTCTTCGGCCGCCAGCCGCGCACCGTGGCCGCGGTCACCGGCACCAGTGGCAAGAGCTCGGTCGCCGTGTTCGCACGTCAGCTCTGGTCCGGCCTGGGCCTGCCGGCGGCGAGCCTCGGCACGCTCGGCCTGCAGACCTCGGACGCGCCTGGCGAGGGCAGCCTGACCACGCCGGACCCGATCACCCTGCAGCGGCTCGCGGCCGAGCTGGCCGGTCGGGGCGTCGAGCATCTGGTCGTCGAGGCGTCGAGCCACGGCCTCGACCAGCATCGGGTCGACGGCCTGCACCTGGCAGCCGCCGCCTTCACCAACATCAGCCGGGATCACTTCGACTATCACGGTGACCCTGCCACCTACTTCGCGGCCAAGCGACGGCTGTTCGCGGAGCTGCTGCCGCCGGGCGCCGCCGCCGTGCTGAACGCCGACATCGCCGAGTATGCCGATCTTGCCGCCCTCGCGGCGGAGCGCGGCCTGCGCGTTCTGGACTATGGCCAGCGCGCGAGCGCGCTGCGTCTCGTGCAGCGGGTCGTGCTCGCCGACGGGCAGCAGCTGACGGTCGAGCTGCTGGGGCGGCACCATGTTTTCGCCACCACGCTCGTGGGCGGCTTCCAGGCGCACAATCTCCTGGCCGCGGCCGGCCTGGCGCTCGGCACCGGGACGCCGCCCGAAGCGGTGCTGCCGCTGCTGGCCGGGCTGCGTGCCCCGCCCGGTCGGATGCAGCGCTCCGCCCGCCATCCGAAAGGTGCGGTGGCCTATGTCGATTATGCCCACAAGCCCGAGGCGCTGGCCAAGGCACTGGAAGCCTTGCGGGCGCACACGGCCGGCCGGCTCGTCGTGGTGTTCGGCTGCGGCGGCGACCGCGATCCCGGCAAGCGGCCGCTGATGGGCGAGATCGCCGCCCGTCTCGCCGATCGCGTCATCGTCACCGACGACAACCCGCGCAGCGAGGACCCGGCCGCGATCCGGCGAGCGATCCTGCAGCAAGCCCCGGGCGCGCGCGAGATCGGCGACCGCGAGACGGCGATCCGCACGGCGTTCGCCGAGCTTGCCGAGGGCGACATGCTGCTCGTCGCCGGCAAGGGGCACGAGGCCTACCAGATCGTCGGCCAGCAGGTGCTGCCGTTCGACGATGCCGAGGTGCTGCGCGCGGCCGCACGCGCGATCGGTGGAGCCGCGGCATGAGCGCCATCTGGACCGCTGCCGAGGTCGCCATCGCCACCGGCGGGGCCGTCGAGGGCGACTGGGTCGCCTCGGGTGTGTCGATCGACACGCGCACGCTGGCGCCGGGCGATCTGTTCGTGGCGCTGGTCGGCCCGCAGCACGACGCGCACGCGTTCGTCCGCGCCGCGCTCGAGCGCGGCGCCGCGGCGGCCGTGGTCGACCGCGTGCCGGAGGATGCCGCCGACCGCGCGGCGCTGGTCGTCGTCGACGACACCCAGGCCGCCTTGGAGGGTCTCGGGCGTGCCGGCCGTGGCCGCAGCCGGGCGAGGATCGCCGGCATTACCGGCAGCGTCGGCAAGACCGGCAGCAAGGACGCGCTGCGCCACGTGCTGGCGCGGCAGGCGCCGACGCATGCCAGCGCCGCGAGCCACAACAATCACTGGGGCGTGCCGTTGAGCCTCGCCCGTCTGCCCGAAGGCGCGGCCTACGGCGTGTTCGAGCTCGGCATGAACCATGCCGGCGAGATTCGCGCACTGACCGCGCAGGTACGGCCGCACGTGGCGCTGATCACGGCCATCGCCCCGGCGCACCTCGAGTTCTTCGCCTCGGTCGAGGCCATCGCCGACGCGAAGAGCGAGATCTTCGAGGGGCTGGAGCCCGGTGGTGTCGCCGTGCTCAACCGCGACAGCGAACATTTCGCGCGGATGCTGACGCATGCGCGTCGGGCCAAGCCGGGGCGGATCGTCAGCTTCGGGCGCCACCCGGAAGCGGACTGGCGGCTGGAGGAGCTACGCCTGCTCGCCGATCGCAGCGAGGTCGTGCTGCGCCATGCCGGGCGGCTCATCCGCTACCGCCTGGGCGTGCCGGGCGAGCACGTGGCGCTGAACAGCCTGGGCGTGCTGGCCACCGCCGAGGCGCTGGGGGCGGACGTGGCGCACGCGGCGAGTTCGCTGGCCGACCTGCGCCCGGTGGCCGGCCGTGGCGAGCGGCGGCGCCTCGGGCTCAAGGGCGGCGAGGCGTTGCTGATCGACGAGAGCTACAACGCGAACCCCGCCTCGATGCGCGCAGCCCTGGCCGTGCTCGGCCAAGCCCCCGGGCGGCGGCTGGCCGTGCTCGGCGACATGCTGGAGCTGGGCGGGCAGGCGCCCGACCTGCATGCCGCCCTGGCCGACCCGGTGCGGACGGCCGGGATCGATCTGGTCTTCACCTGCGGGCCGAACATGGCCTGCCTGCACCAGGCCCTGCCACCGGCGCAGCGTGGCGCGCATGCCATCGATTCAGCCGCCCTGCTCCCGGCCGTCGTGGATGCCCTGCGGCCGGGCGACGTCTTGCTCGTCAAGGGCTCCCTCGGTAGCCGGATGGCCCGCATCGTCGAGGCCCTGACCAAGGGCCCCGCCCCCGCCGTTTCGCGAGCGGTATAGTGAGGACCGCATCTTCATGCTCTACAGCCTGCTCTACCCGCTCGCGGACCATGTCAGCGGCCTCAACGTCATCCGCTATCTCACCTTCCGCACCGGCGGCGCCGTCGTGACGGCGCTGCTCGTCAGCTTCTGGATCGGGCCCGGGCTGATCCGCTGGCTGAAGCGGAAGCAGCGCGAGGGCCAGCCGATCCGGCTCGACGGGCCGGAGAGCCATCTCCTGACCAAGAAGGGCACGCCCACGATGGGCGGCACCCTGATCCTGTTGGCGCTGTCGACGGCGACGCTGCTCTGGGCCGATCTCACCAACCCCTATGTCTGGGTCGTGCTGGTGGTGACCCTGGGTTACGGCCTGATCGGTGTCGCCGACGACTATCTGAAGCTCACCAAGCGCTCGAGCGGCGGGCTGTCGGGACGGCTCAAGCTGCTCGGCCAGGGCGGCATCGGCCTCGTGGCCGCGATCGTGCTGATGCGGCTGGGTGCGCCACCCATGGCCACGGGCGTGGCCGTGCCGGTGTTCAAGGACGTGATCGTCCCCTTGGGCCTGGCCTTTCCCTTGTTCGGGGCGCTGGTGATGATGGGCTCGTCGAACGCGGTCAACCTGACCGACGGGCTGGACGGTCTCGCCATCGTGCCGGTGATGATCGCGGCGGGCAGCTTCGCGCTGATCGCCTACCTCGCCGGCAACGCGATCTTCGCCAACTATCTGGGCATCCCGCACGTCCCGGGCACGGGCGAGCTCGCCGTGTTCTGCGGTGCGATCGTCGGCGCCTCCTTGGGCTTTTTGTGGTTCAACGCCCCGCCGGCCATGGTGTTCATGGGCGATACCGGCTCGCTCGCCACCGGTGGCGCCTTGGGTGCGGTGGCGGTCGCGATCAAGCACGAGCTGGTGCTGGCGATCATCGGCGGGCTGTTCGTGCTCGAGGCGGTCTCGGTGATCGTTCAGGTCGCCTCGTTCAAGCTCACCGGCAAGCGCGTGTTCCGGATGGCGCCGTTGCACCACCATTTCGAGAAGATGGGCTGGCAGGAGGCGACGATCGTCATCCGCTTCTGGATCATTGCCAGCATCCTGGCCCTGGTCGGCCTGTCCACGCTGAAGCTGCGGTGAGGGCCATGACCGGGCTCGAAGCCTATCGTGGCCGGCAGGTGGGGGTGCTGGGCCTCGCGCGCAGCGGCCGGGCCGTGGCCAAGGCGCTGACCGAGGCCGGCGCCGAGGTGCTGGTGTTCGACGACGATCCCGCGGCGCTGGCCAGCTCGGGGTACCGGACCGGCGGTCCCGACGAGGTCGGGCGTCTGGCGCTGCTCGTGCCGAGCCCGGGCGTGCCGCTGACCCATCCACGACCGCATCCGCTGATCGCGGCCGCCCGCGCGGCGGAGGTGCCGATCCGCGGCGACGTCGACCTGTTCGTGGACGTACTGGGCGAGCGCCGGGTGGTCGGCGTCACCGGCACCAACGGCAAGTCGACGACCACGGCGCTGATCCACCATCTGCTGCAGGCGGCCGGCATCGACGCCGTGCTCGGCGGCAATATCGGCCGGCCGGTGTTCGAACTCGAGCCGGGCCCACCCGAGCGGGTGTTCGTCGTCGAGCTGTCCTCCTACCAGCTCGATCTGTGCACACGGCTGCGCTGCCGTGTCGCCGTCTGGCTCAACCTCACCTCCGACCATCTCGATCGCCACGGGGATCTGGCCGGCTACGTCGCCGCCAAGGAGCATATCTTCCGCGGCCAGGGGCCGGGCGATACCGCCGTGGTCGGCATCGACGACGCCCCCAGCCGCGACGTGGCCCTGCGCCTGCGGGCGCAGGGCCGCAAGGTCGTCGCCGTGGCGCTCGGCGACACGCTGCCCGCCGACGTCACGGTCCAGGACGGGCGGCTGCGCGAGGGCGCGCGCGAGATCCTGGACTTGCGCACGCTCGGCAACCTGCGCGGCCGGCACAATTGGCAGAACGTGGCCGTCGCCTATGCCGCCGTCCGCGCTCTGGGGCTGGGCGCGGCCGAGGCGATTGCCGGCCTGCCGAGCTTTTCCGGCCTGCCGCACCGGATGGAGGAGGTCGCCCGCGCCGGCCGCGTGGTCTGGATCAACGACAGCAAGGCGACCAACCCGGATTCGGCCGAGAAATCGCTGGTGAGCTTTCCCTGCATCTACTGGATCGCCGGCGGCAAGCCCAAGCCCGGCGGCTTCAGGAGCCTGCGCCCGGCGTTGGGCGGTGTCCGCGCCGCCTACCTGATCGGCGCCGCCGCCGCCGAGATCGCCGCCGACCTCGGCGACCTCGTGCCGGTGCAGGAGGTGGGCACCCTGGAGGCCGCGGTCCGCGCGGCCAGTGCCGCCGCCCGTGCCGCCAAGGCGCCGGAGGCCGCCGTGCTGTTGGCGCCGGCCTGCGCTTCCTTCGACCAGTTCGCGAACTTCGAGGCCCGAGGCGACGCGTTCCGCGCCCTGGCCCAGGCCGAGGCGGGTGCCAGATGATCTTCGTGCCGCGCACCAACCGCACCATCGTCGGCAACTGGTGGTGGACCGTCGACCGCACCATGCTGGCAGGCGTGGCGTTCCTGGCCCTGGTCGGCCTCGTGCTGATCTTCGCCGCCAGCCCCGCCGTCGGCGAGCGCGTCTACGGCCAGGAGATGCACTTCGTCACCAAGCACGTGCTGTTCCTGGTCCCGGCCTCGCTGCTCTTGCTGTTCGTCTCGCTGCTGGCGCCGCTGGGCGTGCTGCGGCTGGCCGCCGGCATGCTCGGGCTGTTCGGCTTCCTGCTCGTGCTGACCCTGGCCTTCGCCCCGGAGGTCAAGGGCGCCTACCGCTGGCTGCCGTTGTTCGGTTTCCCGCTGCAGCCGAGCGAGTTCGTCAAGCCGGCGCTCGTCATCGTGGTCGCCCACCTGCTCGCCCGGCGTCCCGGGCTCGGCGGGCTGCCGCTGACCCTGGCCCTGGTGGCGCCGGTGCTGGCGATCCTGATCCTGCAGCCGGACGTCGGCATGACCGTCGTGGTGTCCATGGTCTACGGGGTGCAGCTGTTCGTGGCCGGCCTCAACTGGTTCTGGGTGGTCTCGCTGCTGGGCGTGGGGGTGCTGGGCCTGTGGCAGGCCTATCTGTGGCTGCCGCATTTCACCGAGCGGGTGAACGAGTTCCTCGACCCGACCTCGCTCGGCTACCAGATCGAGCGCGCGCTGCGGGCCGTCGCCTCGGGCGGGCTGTTCGGGCGCGGCCCCGGCGAGGGCGAGCAGAAGTGGCATCTGCCCGACGCGCACGCCGACTTCATTTTCGCCGCCACGGCCGAGGAGTTCGGGATCGTGGCTTGCCTCGCCCTCGTGGCGCTGTTCACCTTCCTGATCATGCGCGGCCTGTGGCGGGTCGGCGAGAGCAGCGACCGGTTCATCCAGCTCGCGGCCACCGGCCTCGTCGCCGAGTTCGGCCTGCAGGCGCTGATCAACATGGCGGTGAACCTCAACCTGATTCCCACCAAGGGCATGACGCTGCCGTTCATCAGCTATGGCGGCTCGTCGCTGCTGGCGCTGGCGATCGCCATGGGCATGCTGCTGGCGCTGACCCGCCGCGGCGCGCGGTTGCAGCTGCCGCCACGCGTGGAGCCCTACGTGTGAGCGGCTCGATCCTCATCGCCGCCGGCGGCACCGGCGGCCACATGTTCCCGGCCCTGGCGCTGGGTCGTGCGCTGGTGAGCCGTGGCCGCGCGGTGACATTGATCACGGACCAGCGTGGTGCGCGCTACGTCGGCGGCGAGCTGCCGTGCACGGTGGTGACGGCCGGCACGCCGTCCGGCAGCATCGTCCAGCGGTTGCGTGGCCTCGTCCAGCTCGCCTGCGGCTTCGCGCAGAGCCTGGCCGCCCTGCGCCGGCAACGCCCGGCGGCGGCCGCCGCCTTCGGCGGCTACGCCTCGGTGCCGGCGGCGCTGGCCGCGGCGGTGCAGCGGGTGCCGCTGCTGGTGCACGAGCAGAACGCGGTGTTCGGCCGTGCCAACCGGTTGCTGGCCCGCTTCGCGCAAGGCGTGGCGCTGAGCTTCGAGCCCACGGCGGCGGTGCCGCCCCGCCCTGGCCTGCAGCGCTGCCTGACCGGCAACCCGACGCGGCCGGAGTTCGCGCCGACGGGCCCGATGCCGCACGAGGCCGGCCGCTTCCGCGTGCTGGTGCTGGGCGGCAGCCAGGGAGCACGGGTGTTCAGCGACGTGTTGCCGCAGGCGGTGGCGCTGCTGCCGGATGCCCTGCGCCATCGCCTGGAGCTGGCGCAGCAATGCCGCCCGGAGGATCTCGAGCGCGTCCGCGCCAGCTATGCGGCGTTCGGCCATGCGCCGACCCTGGCCAGCTTCTTCACCGACGTGCCGGCGCGGATGGCGGCGGCCGACCTCGTCGTCACGCGCTCGGGGGCCTCGACCGTGGCGGAGCTGCTGGCCCTGGCGCGGCCGTCGATCCTGGTACCCTACCCTTCCGCCGCCGACGATCACCAGACGGCCAACGCGCGGGCGCTGGCGGATGTCGGAGCCGCCATCATGGTGCCGCAGCCGGAGTTCACGGCCGAACGGGTCGCCGCGCTGCTCGGCGCGCTGATGCAGGCGCCGGAGCGGCTCGCCGCCATGGCGGGCGCCGCGCGGATGCTGGCCCGACCGGACGCGGTCGAGCGGCTGGTGGATGCAGTGCTGGCGCTGACCGGGGAGCAACGCCGATGACCATGGTGCCGTTGGGCGTGGGTGCGATCCATTTCGTCGGCATCGGCGGCATCGGGATGAGCGGCATCGCGGAGATCTTGAAGAATCTCGGCTATGTCGTGCAGGGCTCCGACATCGGCGACGGCGCCAATGTCCAGCGCCTGCGCCGGCTGGGCGTGCCGGTGGCGGTCGGGCATGCGGCCGAGAATCTCGGCAAGGCGCGCGTGGTCGTGGTCTCCTCGGCGATCCGCGCCGACAATCCCGAGCTGCAGGCGGCCAGGAGCAGGCGCCTGCCGGTCGTGCGCCGGGCCGACATGCTGGCCGAGCTGATGCGGCTCAAGCGCTCGATCGCCGTCGCCGGCACCCATGGCAAGACCACCACGACCGCGATGATCGCGGCCCTGCTGGATGCGGCCGAGCTCGACCCGACCGTGGTCAACGGCGGGATCATCAACGCCTATGGCACCAACGCCCGGCTGGGCCAGGGCGACTGGATCGTGGTCGAGGCCGACGAAAGCGACGGCAGCTTCCTGCGCCTGCCGGCGACGATCGCGGTGGTGACCAACATCGATCCCGAGCACATGGAGCATTACGGCAGCTTCGACGCGCTGCGCGACGCGTTCCATGCCTTCGTCGAGCGGGTGCCGTTCTACGGCTTCGCCGCCCTGTGCATCGACCATCCCGAGGTGCAGGCCCTGTATGGCCGCGTCACCGATCGTCGGGTGGTGACCTACGGCTTCAGCCCGCAGGCCGACGTCCGTGCCCTGCCCCCGGTGGCCGAGGCCGACGGCGAGCGTTTCGACGTCGTGATCCGGGCGAAGAACGGCGAAGGCGAGCGCCGCCTCGAGCGCGTGCAGCTGTCGCTGCCCGGTCTGCACAACGTCGCCAACGCGCTGGCCGCGATCGTCGTCGCTCGCGAGCTGGGCATTCCCGACGAGGTGGTGCGTCGCACGCTCTCCGGCCTGGAAGGGGTCAAGCGCCGCTTCACCCGCACCGGCACGGTCGACGACGTCGGCATCATCGACGACTACGGCCACCATCCGGTCGAGATCCGGGCCGTGCTGCGCACCGCGCGCGCCCGGACCAGAGGGCGGGTGATCGCCGTGGTCCAGCCGCACCGCTACTCCCGCCTCAGCAGCCTGTTCGACGAGTTCTGCGGCTGCTTCCACGATGCCGACATCGTGCTCGTCGCTCCCGTCTATGCGGCCGGCGAGGTACCGATCGCGGGCGCCAGCCGGGAGACTCTGGTCGACGGCGTGCGGCGGCACGGCCACCGCGACGTACGGCCGATCGATGGCCCGGACGATCTGGCGCCGCTGATCGCCGAGATCGCCCGCCCCGGCGATCTCGTCGTCTGCCTGGGTGCGGGCAGCATCTCGCAATGGGCCAATGCACTGCCCGGCCGGCTCGCCGCGTTGGAAAAGGGAGCCGGCGAGGCATGAGCGGCCGGCTGGGACATCTCCCCAAGGTCCGCGGCACCCTGCGCGAGGACGTGGCGCTGGCGCCGTTGACCTGGCTGCGCGTCGGTGGTCCGGCGGCGATCGTCTTCCAGCCGGCCGACGCCGACGATCTCGCGGCCTTTTTGGCCGACCTGCCGCCGGAGGTCGCCGTGCTGCCGATGGGTGTCGCGTCCAACCTGCTGGTGCGCGACGGTGGGATCGATGGGGTCGTCGTCCGCTTCGGCGGTCCGCTGGCCAAGATCGCGGTCGAGGGCACGACCGTGACCGCCGGGGCCGGGGCTCTGGACCAGCGCGTGGCGCAGGAGGCGCAGCGTGCCGGCCTCGCCGGGCTCGAGTTCCTGATCGGGATTCCCGGCACCATCGGCGGCGCGGTCCGGATGAACGCCGGCGCCTTCGGCGGCGAGACCAAAGACCGGCTACTCTGGGCCGAAGCCCTCGACCGCCAGGGCAGGCTGCACTATCTGGACGCTGCGGAGTTGAACTTCGCCTATCGACGCAGCAGCCTGCCCAAGGATTGGATCGTGACCCGTGCGGCCTTTCGCGGCGAGCCCGGGCCACCGGAGGAGATCCTCGCCCGGATGAATCGGATTCGCGCCGAGCGTGAGGCGGCCCAGCCGCTGCGGGTAGCGACGGGCGGCAGCACGTTCAAGAACCCGCCCGGGCACAAGGCGTGGCAGCTGATCGATGCCGCCGGCTGCCGTGGGCTGCGCCTCGGCGCGGCCATGGTCTCGGAGAAGCACTGCAACTTCCTGATCAATCTCGGCAGCGCCAGCGCCGCCGACCTCGAGCGGTTGGGCGAGATGGTCCGCGAGCGCGTGCGCGACCACAGCGGCGTCGAGCTGGAGTGGGAGGTCGTGCGGATCGGGCGGCCGGCCGGGCTGGAGCTCGCCGCATGACCCGTCACGTCGCCGTCCTGCTCGGCGGCCGCTCGGCCGAGCGCGAGGTCTCGCTGGTCTCCGGCGAGGCCTGCGCGCAGGCCTTGGAGGAACGCGGCTACCGCGTCACCCGCCTCGATGCCGACGCCGATCTGCCGCTGGTGCTCGGCCGCCTGCGCCCGGACGTGGTGTTCAACGCGCTGCACGGCCGCTACGGCGAGGATGGCCGGGTGCAGGGGCTGCTCGACCTGCTGGGCCTTCCCTATACCCATTCCGGCGTGCTCGCTTCGGCGCTGGCCATGGACAAGCCCATGGCCAAGCGGATCTTCGCCAGTGTCGGGCTGCGCTGCCCGGCGGGCGTCGAGACGACCCTCGGGGCACTTCTGGCCGATCCCCCGCTCGCGCCGCCGTTCGTCGTCAAGCCCGCCGCCGAGGGCTCGAGCGTGGGCGTGACGATCGTGCCGGATCACGATCTACGGCCGCTCACCGAGCGCAACGACTGCGATCCGGACAGCCGCGTTCTGGTCGAGCACTACGTACCCGGCTGCGAACTGACCTGCGCCGTGCTCGGCGAGGAGCCACTGGCGGTGACCGAGATCCGCCCCAACGACGGCTTCTACGACTACCGGGCCAAGTACACCGAGGGCTTCGCCACGCACCTCGTGCCCGCCCCGCTGCCGCCGGATCTGTATCGCCAAGTCATGGCGGCGGCGCTCGCGGCGCACCGCGTGCTCGGCTGCCGCGGCGTCAGTCGGGCCGACTTCCGCCTCGACCCGTCCCAGGGAGCGGACGGTCTCTACCTGCTCGAGGTCAACACGCAGCCGGGAATGACGCCGCTGTCGCTGGTGCCCGAGCAGGCGGCCTACCGTGGCATCGGTTTTGCAGATTTGGTGGTTCGCCTGGTGGAGTGGGCCCGTTGCGACAAGTGAGCCGTATCGCTCGACAGGGTAGGCCCAATGCGCGCCGCAAGCCGCCGCCGCGTCTTTGGATGGTGCGCCTGCGGCAGGTGGCGATCGCGGTCGGCGGCGTCGGCGCCATCGCGCTCGCGGGTGTGGCGGTGTGGACCTCGCCGACGGTGGCGACGGCGACGGCCGAACTGCACCGGCGCCTCGTCGCCGCGACGTCCGCTGCGGGGTTCGTGGTCACCCGCGTCTACAGCGAGGGCCGCTCGCTGGCCGACGAGCGCAGCCTCGCCGACGCGCTTGCGCCCTACTATGGAAAGCCTATACTGACGGTTGATCTCGACGAACTTAAATCGCGAGTTGAGAAAGTCTCCTGGGTGCGTAGTGCTAGTGTCGGCCGACGGCTTCCCGATACGCTCTGGGTGCGGCTGGAGGAACATCGCCCGATCGCCCGCTGGCTCGACGGAAAGCAGCAGGTGCTGGTGAGCGACGCGCACGAGGTGGTGCGCGTGCAGGATGCGGCCCGCTTCAAGCAACTCCCGCTGCTGTTCGGCAAGGGCGCGCCGGAGCGGGCCGAGGAGCTGCTCCGCCTGGTCGCCGGCGAGCCCGTGCTGGTCGAGCACGTCACCGGCGCCCGGCTGGTCGGCGAGCGGCGCTGGGACGTGTACCTGGACGGACGAGTCGAGGTGCGGCTGCCCGAAGCGGCTCCCGAGACGGCCTGGCGGCGGCTCGCCGCCGAGCAGCACGCCTCCGCCCTGCTCGACCGCGCCATCACCGCCGTCGACCTGCGCAACCCGGAATGGCTGACCATCGAAGTGCCCGAGGCCGCCATTCAAGCCAAGGCGCCAGGGGCATGAGCCCGGCCATGCGGTCGGCGTGGCACGGCCTGGTCGGCAACGGCCCGTGGCGCCGGGGCCATCCGTTCGGTGTGCTCGACGTCGGCACCAACAAGCTGTGCTGCTACATCGCCCGGCCGCGGCCGGGTCAGGGCGTGCAGCTGCTCGGTCGCGGCTACCAGGTTGCGGAAGGCCTGCGCGCGGGCGAGATCGTCGATGCCGATGCCGCCGAGACCGCGGTGCTGGCGACGCTGCACGAAGCCGAGCAGCAGGCGGGCGAGTCCTTGCGCGAGATCGTGGTGGCGATCAGCGGTGGCCGGCCGCAATCGACCTTCGTGCGGGTCGCCTGCCAGCTCTACGGGCGGGCGGTGACGGACTCCGACGTGCAGCTCCTGCTCGATCGCGCCCGCAGCTCGACCTCCACGCCCGAGCGCGAGGTCCTGCATGCCCTGCCGATCGAGCTCACCGTCGACGGCGGCCGGCCGCTCAGGGATCCGCGCGGCCTGAGCGGCGAGCGCCTGGAGATGGTGGCGCACCTGGTCACCGTGGCGGGTCCGCCGTTGCGCAACGTGCTGGCCTGCTTCGAGCGCTGCCACGTCGAGGTCAAGGGCGTGGTCTGCGCCAGCTATGCCGCGGGCCTCGCCTGCCTCGCCGAGGACGAGATCGAGCGTGGCTGCCTCGTGCTCGACATGGGCGGCGGCTGCACGGGCCTGACCCACTATGCGAGCGGGCGGCTGGTCCTGGTCGATCAGGTTCCTTATGGCGGCGACCACATCACCGGCGACCTCGCCTTCGGGCTCTCGACCAGCCGCTACCATGCCGAGCGGATCAAGAATCTGTACGGTGGCACCCAGTTCCGCAGCTGCGACGACGGCACGCGCATCGAGCTGCCGATCCTGGGCGATCATGCCGATGTGCCCACCGGCGAAGTGCCGCGCACCCGGGTGACCGAGATCGTGCGCGCGAGGGCCGAGGAGATCCTGGTGCTGGCGAAGCGCCGGCTCGACGAGCATCGCGAGCTGCTGCACGCCCGTCCGCCGCGGTCGATCGTGCTCACCGGCGGCGGCAGCCAACTCGAAGGCATCGAGGAGCTGGTGCAGGAGATTTTCGCGCTGCCGACCCGTCGCGGCCGGCCGGGTGCATTGCAGACGGCGCGCGGCCTCGAGGATCAGCCATGCTGCGCCACGGCCGCCGGGGCGGTGGGCCTGGTGCTCGGCGACGACGGCGGGCTCGGCTGGCGCGATCAGATCGAGGTGTCGTTCTTGTCACATCGGCTTGCTCGACTGGGCCAATGGTTTAGAGAGAACTTCTGACCGGTTTACCGATCGGCCAGCCGGAAGCTTGCCCCCGGCTGGCAGCAAGGTCCGAGCCGAACACGGCTGGGCCGCTCTGTGGAGGAGAAAAGATGACTATCAATCTTAGTCTGCCCATCACGCACGAGCTCAAGCCCAAGATCACCGTGGTAGGCGTCGGCGGTGCCGGCGGCAACGCCGTCAACAACATGATCACCTCGCATCTGGAAGGCGTGGAGTTCGTCTCCTGCAACACGGATGCGCAGGCGCTCGCCGCCTGCCTGACCGATCGCAAGGTCCAGCTCGGCAACACCATCACCCACGGGCTCGGCGCCGGCGCCAGGCCCGAGGTCGGCCGCGCCTCGGCGGAAGAGGCGCTGGACGAGATCCTGGACCAGCTCTCCGGCAGCCACATGGTGTTCATCACCGCCGGCATGGGTGGCGGCACCGGCACCGGTGCGGCACCGGTGATCGCGCGGGCCGTGCGCGACCAGGGCATCCTCACCGTCGCCGTGGTCACCAAGCCGTTCCATTTCGAGGGCGCGCACCGGATGCGCCTCGCCGAGGCCGGCCTCACCGAGCTGCAGCAGTACGTCGACACGCTGATCGTCATCCCCAACCAGAACCTGTTCCGGCTGGCCAACGAGCGCACGACCTTCGCCGATGCGTTCCAGATGGCCGACCAGGTCCTGCACATGGGCGTGCGCGGCGTCACCGACCTCATGGTCATGCCCGGCCTGATCAACCTCGACTTCGCCGACATCCGCACCGTGATGAGCGAGATGGGCAAGGCGATGATGGGCACGGGCGAGGCCGAGGGCGAGCGCCGCGCGATCGAGGCCGCCGAGGCCGCGATCTCCAACCCGCTGCTCGACGACGTGTCCATGCGTGGCGCGCGCGGGGTGCTGATCAACATCACCGGCGGCCTCGACATGACCCTCTACGAGGTCGACGCCGCCGCCAACCGGATCCGCGAGGAAGTCGACGGCGACGCCAACATCATCTTCGGCTCGACCTTCGACAACTCGCTGCAGGGCCGGATGCGGGTCTCGGTGGTCGCCACCGGCATCGATCTGCCGCAGGAGCGGCCGACCGCGGCCCAGGTGGTCACGCCACAGGCGCAGATGGAGCAGCCGCGGCCGGCCGCCGGCGGCCTGTTCCGCTTCCAGCCGCAGACCCATGCCCAGCCGCTGCCGTTCCCCGGCCAGCCGCGGCCGGCCGTCCGGCGCCCGGTCGAGGCGAGCCCGGCCGTGCATCTGCGTGCCGCCGCCCCGGAGCGTCAGGAGCCCGTCGAGATGATGCCGGCGCCCGAGCAGCCCGCATCCGTGGCGACCAGCGAGACCGTGGCCGAGCCCGCGCCGGCCCGGCACGGCGCGCGGAGCGAGGAGCGCAGCGGCAACCTGTTCGCCCGGGTCAAGGAGTTCGCCTTCACCCGCGGCACGACCGAGCGGCCGATCGAGCGGCATCCGCCGCGTCTGTCCGATCGCGGCATGCGGCCGGTCGCCAACGCGCAGCCGAGCCTCGCCGGCGGCATGGACGAGATCGGCGACATTCCGTCGTTCCTGCGCCGGGAAAAGGTCGAGGGCTGAAGCCGGCCCAGGCACCCACCCAGGCGGATCGTAACAAACCGTAAGACGTTGTGACTTGTGGCACCCACCACCCTCTGCGAACAGGGTGGTGGGTGTTTCTGTTTCCGGCGCATGGCGCCGGAAGCGGGGGCGGCCCGTCCTGCGGTCGTGGGCAAGCGGCCGATGGTGGGACGCGGCGGAACCGGAAGCAGACGAGCCCGAAGTTCTGGATGTTAAGGCAGCAACGGACGCTTCGTCACGTGATCGGCTGCGCGGGTGTCGGCCTCCACAGCGGCGCCCGGGTCGGCCTCACCCTCTGCCCAGCGGCGGAGGACACGGGCATCCGGTTCCGCCGCGTCGACCGCCATCGCGCGGCGCCGATCCCCGCCCGCCTCGATCATGTCAGCAGCAGCGACCACGCCACCAGCCTCGGGCCGGCGTCGGGCGGCGTGCGGATGATCGAGCATCTGATGGCGGCCTTCGCCGCCTGCGAAATCGACAACGTCCTGGTCGAGATCAGCGGACCCGAGCTGCCGATCATGGACGGCAGTGCGCTGCCCTTCGTGCTGCTGATGGAATGCGCTGGCATCGTCGAGCAGGATCGTCCGGCACCACTGCTCGAGCTGTTGCGGCCGGTGCGCGTCTACTCGGATCGCGGAACCGCCGCCCTGGAGCCCGCCGACGGGTGCGAGCTGGTTGTGACCGGCCCCCGCGGCGGCCGGCCGTTCGCGCTGCACTTCTCGCCGGACCGCTGCAAGAGCGAGCTGGTCGCGGCCCGTGACGATGCGTGTCGCCATGGTGGCGGCGACCGTTTCGCGGACGAGCCGGCGCGACATGCGGCCCTCGACGCGCTGGCGGATCTCGCCCTGATGCCAGCGCGGCTCAAGGGCCGCTTCGTGCAGACTGGGACCGATTCCCTGCTTCGACGCGACCTGCTGCGACGGCTGCTGGCCGATCGGCAATGCTGGCGGCTGACGGGCGGGCTGCGACCGACCCCGGCATGGACCGGCGCGATCGTGGCAGCTCCCGCCTACGCCTGCTGACTTGGCTCAGTGCGCCAGCAGGATCGGCAGCGTCGCATGCTCGAGCATGTGCCGGGTGACGCCACCCAGGATCACCTCGCGCAAGCGCGCATGGCCATAGCCGCCCATGACCACGAGATCGGCCCGCTCGTCCTGGACGTACGCCAGGATGGTCTCGCCCACCCCTCTGCCCTCGCTGGTCCGTCGGCTGACCACGGCGTTCACGCCGTGGCGGGCGAGGTGCGCGGCGATGCCCGTGCCGCGCGCGTCCCGGCATTCCACGTCGGGTAGCGGCGCGTCCACGACCAGTATGCTCACCTGCTGCGCCGCTGCGTAAAAAGGCAGTGCGTCGTTGGCGGCCCGGGCCGCCTCGCGCGAGCCGTCCCAGGCTACGACCACCCGTCGCGGCGGCAGCTCGAACTTGCCGGACCAAGGCACCAGCAGGGCCGGTCGGCCCGAGTCCATGAACGCCGCCTCGGCCACGAGGACCGTATCCAGGTCGTTGTGGTCGAGATCGGGTGGCCCGAGAAGGGTGAGATCGGCGCGCCGCGCATGCAGCGCGAGCACCACCGGCAGTTGATCCGTCGGCATGGTCTCGCGCAAGGCCGCCGTCGTGATCCCCTGCCCGCGGCCGATGGCGAGGGCCGCAGCCAGCGCCCCGTCGGCCGCCTGCTCCGCTTCCGCGAGCTGGCGC
The DNA here is from genome assembly GCA_039808865.1 of Geminicoccaceae bacterium. GTDB lineage: Bacteria > Pseudomonadota > Alphaproteobacteria > Geminicoccales > Geminicoccaceae > Benzoatithermus. The sequence continues at coordinate 96,139 of JBDHTW010000001.1, read as the reverse complement.
GCCAGCAGATCGGCCGGAACGTGAACCCCGAACATGGCCGGAACGAACGGCTCGGGCACCAGGCAAAGGACCGTCAGGTGTGCCGAGAAGGCCCGGGCCAGCGCCACCGCTGCCTCTAGGCGCGGCCGCATCGCCGGGCTATCGTCGATGACGACCAGGATATCCTTGAGCGGCATCGGCGTTCTCCAACCGACCTCGAATTGCATCACGAGACCCACCAAACCGGATCCGGTCGGGCGTGCATTGATCTGCGTCATACGGCCGGGTGCGAAGGAGCCAAATCTTGGCAGACGACAAGCCGGTGGAAGTGGAGCTGAAGCTCGCGGCCACGGCGGAGGCGATGGAGACGCTGCTGGCGAGCCCGCTCCTGCGCGAGCACGCGCGCAGCACGGTGCGCTCGCGGCAACTGGCAACGACCTATTACGACACGGCGGATCATCGGCTGAGCCGGCGTGGGCTGGCCTTTCGCGTCCGGCACAGTGGCAAGAAGTACATTCAGACGCTGAAGACGGCGAGCACGGGCAGCGGGGCCGAGGTCAGCCGCGGCGAGTGGGAGGTCGAGCTCGCCGATGGCACGCCGCAGCTGACCGCGTTCGAAGACCCGGCGGTGCTCGATTTGACCGGTCTCGTGCTGCCGGACGAGCTGCAGCCGGCGTTCGAGACCCGCTTCAAGCGGCAGGCGGTGCTGGTCGAATGGCCGGACGCCGAAGGGTTGCCGGCGCAGATCGAGGTGGCGTTCGATCGCGGTGCCATCCGCGCCGGCGGCCAGGAGCTGCCGATCAGCGAGGTCGAGCTCGAGCTCAAGCGCGGGCAGGCGCGGACGCTGTTCGAGCTCGCCCGCTCGCTGCGCGCCCTGGCACCCTTGCGGCTGCAGCCGCTGGAGAAGGCGGCGCGCGGCTACGGCCTGGCCCTGGGCACGCCGCCCGGCTGGCACAAGGCCGCGCCGGTGGCGCTCGACGCCGGGATGCAGGCCGAGGACGGGCTGCAGCTGATCCTCGGTGGCTGCGTGCGGCACTGGCTGCAGAACGAGGCCGCGACCGTCGATGGCCACGATGCGGAGGGCCTGCACCAGCTGCGCGTGGCCCTGCGCCGGTTGCGCTCGGCGCTGAGCCTGTTCCAGGGCATGCTCGACCCGCAGGCGCGGGCCGAATGGAGCAACGAGCTGCGCTGGCTGCTCGGCCCGCTCGGCCCGGCGCGCGACCTCGACGTGTTCACCACCGAGACCCTCGTGCCGGTGCGCACGGCCCGCGTCGGCGACGATGCGCTGGATACGCTGGCCGAGATCGCGGCCGACCGGCGCTGGCGCGCGCATCAAGGTGTGCGCGAGACACTGGCCAGCCAGCGTTATGCCGATCTCGCCTTCAACCTTGCCTGCTGGGTCGCCGGGCGCGGCTGGCGGCAGCGGGCCGACGTCGACATTCTGCTCGCCCAGCGCCAGCCGATCCGCGACGTCGCCGCCGCCATCCTCGACAAGCGCCACCGGCAGGTGCGCAAGCGTGGGCGCGCCTTCGCCTCGCTCGGCGCCGAGGCCCGGCACGAGCTGCGCATCGCGCTGAAGAAGCTGCGCTACGGCACCGAGTTCTTCGCTTCGCTGTATCCCGAACGCGAGACCGAGCGCTTCCGCCGCGCCGCCGCGCGGATGCAGGACATTCTCGGCCATCTCAACGATGTCGCCGTGGCCGAGCACGTCGTCCGCGACCTGCTCGACGGTCTGGAGCCCGGCGCACGGCAGCGCGCCGCAGCGCTGGGGGCAGGTCAGGTCCTCGGCTGGTACGCCCGCCAATCGCAGGATCTCGAGCCGCAGGCGATTGCCGCCTGGGACGAGTTCCGCCGCCTCGAGCCGTTCTGGAACGGGGAAGGCTAGCCCGATGCTGCGCGTGCTGGTCACCAACCTCAAGGGCGGTTGTGGCAAGACGACCCTCGCCACCAACCTCGCCGCCGCCTTCGCCGCCGGCGGTTATGCCACCGGCTTGGCCGACGTCGACCGGCAGCGCTCCAGCCTGTCGTGGCTGAAGCTGCGCGCACCGGGGCAGCGGCCGATCACCGGCCTGGACTGGCGCAAGGAGGCGGGCGAGGTGCCGGACGGCATCCGCCGTCTGGTCATCGACGCTCCGGCCAACCTGCGCATGCGCCACGTCGACGCCCTGATCGAGGAAGCCGACCTGGTCGTCGTCCCGGTCCTGGCCTCGGTGTTCGACGAGGGCAGCACCGAGCGCTTCCTCGGCAAGCTCGACGAGATCAAGCCGATCCGCAAGGGGCGCAAGGCCGTGGCCCTGGTCGCGAACCGGCTGCGCACGCGGTCCAAGGCCACGCAGCGGCTGGAGACGTTCCTCGAGCGGCTGGGCCAGCCGATCGCAGCCAGGCTCACCGACCGGGCGGTCTACGGCGAGCTGGCGGTGCAGGGCCTCAGCATCTTCGACGTCGAAGGCCACCTCGTCCGCCCCGTCCGCGCGGAGTGGCAGCCGCTGCTCGGCGCGATCAACGACATCGCCTGACCGGAGTTCAACCTTGCCGGTCGATCACGGTACGCATCAACGCCGCGATGGCGTGACGCGTCGGCCGATGGCATATCCGGCCGAGCGACGCTTCGGCCGTGTCGTCCGAAATGTCCGCGCCCGGTAGACCGGCCAGGAAATGCATCACCGGGACGTTCAAGGCCACGGCCAGCAGCAGCAGGCGGCCGATGGCGATCTGGTTGCTGCCGTTCTCGTACTTCTGGATCTGCTGGTAGGAAAGGCCCACCGCCGCCCCGAGCTGGGCCTGGGTCAGCCCCAGTTCGGCCCGGCGCGCCCGCAGCCGCTCGCCGATGATCGGCTCGACCGTGTTCGTGCTGTCCATTCCCCACCGGCGCACGCTGGCGATCCAGGTGGCGTTTGGCTATGTTCGCCGCCGTCGATCGCAACCGCAATCTACTCGCAGGCTGAAGGCGCAACAAGTATGCGCGCCTCACGCGAGCGGGCCAATCTCAGCAAGGTCATGCCGATGCTTTCCTGGCCGTTCCCGCGCGCCGAGCTGTTGGAGGTCCGCCGGCTGGCCCTGGTCGTCGTCGCCGCGGCGGGCCTGCTCGCCGGCTGCGCCGGCAAGGATGCCGATGCGCCGCCCCCCGATCGCCCGGCCGAGGAACTCTACAACGAGGGCCAGGACTTCATGGATCAGGGCAACTATCGGGATGCCGCCAAGTCGTTCGAGGAGGTCGAGCGGCAGCATCCCTACTCGCAGTGGGCGACGCGCGGCCAGATCATGGCCGCCTACGCCTACTACCAGTCCAACCAGTACGACGAGGCGGTGGGCGCGGCCGAGCGGTTCATCGAATTGCATCCCGGCCACAAGGACGTGCCCTATGCCTACTATCTGGCGGGCATGTCCTACTACGAGCAGATTTCGGACGTCGGACGCGATCAGGAGATGACGCAGAAGGCGCAGGACTCGTTCAGCGAGCTGATCCGCCGCTTCCCCGACAGCGCCTACAGCCGCGACGCGTCCTTGAAGATCGACCTGATCCGCGACCATCTGGCCGGCAAGGAGATGGAGATCGGGCGCTACTACCAGCGGCAGCGGGTATGGCTCGCGGCGATCAACCGGTTCCAGGCGGTGATCCAGCAGTACCAGACCACGACCCACGTGCCCGAAGCGCTGCACCGGCTGACCGAGTCCTACCTGGCCCTCGGCATGCTGGAGGAGGCGCAGGCCTCGGCCGCCGTGCTGGGCTACAATTTCCCCGGCAGCCCGTGGTACGAACGCTCGTACGCGCTGCTGCAGCGGCAGGACCTCGAGCCGAAGAAGAGCGAGGGCTCCTGGCTCAGCCGGCTGTTCTGAGCGCTGGCCCGGCGCCGTCGTCGCCCATGCTCAAGAGCCTCGCCATCCGCGACATCGTGCTGATCGAGCGGCTCGATCTCGGCTTCGCCGCCGGTCTCTCCGTCCTCACCGGCGAGACCGGCGCGGGCAAGTCGATCATCCTGGATGCGCTGGGCCTCGCCCTCGGCGGGCGCGGCGACCGCAGCCTCGTCCGTGTCGGCGCGGAGCAGGGCTCGGTCGTGGCCCTGCTCGAGCCCGGCCCGGCCGGCGCCGTGGCCGCCCTGCTCGACGACAACGCGATCCCGTTCGACGGCGACGTCATCTTGCGCCGGATCGTCACCACCGACGGCCGCAGCCGCGCGTTCGTCAACGACACCGCGGTCAGCACGACCCTGCTGCGCCAGCTCGGCGACCTCCTGGTCGAGGTCCACGGCCAGTTCGACCAGCGTGGCCTGCTGAACCCGCAGACACACCGCCGCGTCCTCGACGAGTTCGCCGGCGCCACGGCGCTGGCCGGTCGGGTCCGTGCCGCGCACGCGGTCTGGCGGGATGCCGATGAGCAGGTGACCAAACTGCGCGCGGGCTTGGTCGAGGCGCAGCGCGAGGAGGACTATCTGCGCCACCGGGAGCGCGAGCTCACCGAGCTCGGCGCCGCGGTCGGCGAGGAGGAGGAGCTGGCCGCGAGGCGGCAGACGCTGCTCAGCCGCGAGAAGCTGGTCGGTGCGTTGACCGACGCCCTGGCCGCGGTGAGCGGCGAGGGTGGCGCCATCGCGCGGCTCAGCGCGGCCGAGCGGCGGCTGGAGCGCAGCGCCGGAATGGCGCCCGAGCTGCTGGAGCCGGCAGCGGCGGCACTGGCCCGAGCGCTGGCCGAGGTCGGCGAGGCCGAAGCCACGATCGAGGATGCCCTGCGCCAGCTCGACGGCGGCAGCAGCACGCTGGAGGAAACCGAGGAACGGCTGTTCGCGCTCCGCGACGCCGCGCGCAAGCATCGCGTGCCGGTCGACGGGCTGCCGGGGCTGCTGGCCGAGACGCGCGAGATGCTGGCCCGGATCGATTCCGGTGCCGGCGATCTCGATGCCGCGGCGAGCGCCGCCCGGCAGGCGCAGGAGGCGTTCGCGGCCGGCGCGCGCGAGCTGACCGAGGTGCGCCGCGCGGCGGGGACGCGGCTGGCGGAGGCGGTGCGCAGCGAGCTGCCGCCGTTGCGGCTGGAGCGCGCCCGCATGCGCGTGACCCTGGAGCCGCTGGCCGAGCCCGACTGGGGACCCGAAGGGGCGGAGCGGGTCGCGTTCGAGATCTGCACCAACCCCGGCCAGCCGTTCGGGCCGCTGGCCAAGATCGCTTCGGGCGGCGAGCTGTCGCGCTTCATGCTGGCGCTGAAGGTCGTGCTGGCCCGGCTCGACAGCACCGGCACGCTGATCTTCGACGAGGTCGATACCGGGATCGGCGGGGCGACGGCCGATGCGGTCGGCGAGCGCCTCGCGCGCCTGGGCAAGGAGCGGCAGGTGCTGGTCGTGACTCATGCGCCGCAGGTGGCGGCCCGGGCGGATCATCATTTCAGCGTCGGCAAGCAGGTCGTGGCGGGCGAGACCCGGGTGGCGGTGCACGAGCTGACGGCGGACGAGCGCAAGGACGAGATCGCGCGCATGCTGGCCGGAGCCGAGATCACCGAGGCGGCCCGGGCCGCGGCCGCCAGCCTGATGGGTGGACGATGACGCGGCCGGCGACGTGGGCAGAGCCGGTGGAGGGGCTCACGGACGCCGAGGCCGCGGCCGAGCTCGCCTGGCTCGCCGAGGAGATCGCCCGCCACGATCGGCTCTATTACCGCAACGATGCGCCCGAGCTGTCGGACGCCGACTACGATGCGCTGCGTCGGCGCAACACCGCGCTCGAGGCCCGGTTTCCGACGCTGATCCGCAGCGACAGCCCGAGCCTGCGCGTCGGCTCGGCACCGGCCGAAGCGTTCAGCAAGGTGACGCACGCGCTGCCGATGCTGTCGCTGGACAATGCGATGGCCGAGGACGAGGTCCGCGAGTTCGTGGCCAGGATTCGGCGCTTCTTGAGCCTGCCGGCGGACGCGCCGCTGCCGTTCGTGGCCGAGCCCAAGATCGACGGCCTGTCCTGCTCGCTGCGTTACGAGGGCGGGCTCCTGGTCCGCGGCGCCACCCGCGGCGACGGCACCGTGGGCGAGGACGTCACCGCCAACGTCCGCACCATCCGCGACGTCCCGCAGCGCCTGGCCACGACCGAGCCGCCACCCGTGCTGGAGGTGCGCGGCGAGGTCTACATGGATCGCCGGGACTTCATGGCGCTGAACGCACGGCGCGAGGCTGAGGGCGAGCCGCCTTTCATGAACCCGCGCAACGCCGCCGCCGGTTCGCTGCGGCAGCTCGACAGCCGCGTCACCGCCGCTCGGCCCTTGCGCTTCTTCGCCTATGCCTGGGGCGAGGCGGAGCCGGCGATCACCGGCACCTACAGCGGCTTCCTCACGCAGCTGACGCAGATGGGCTTTCGGGTCAACCCGGCGACGACCCGCTGCGAGGACGTCGACGGCCTGCTCGCCTTCCAGCGACGGATCGGCGAGGAGCGGCACGCGCTGCCCTACGACATCGACGGCGTCGTCGACAAGCTCGACCGTATCGACCTGCAGGAGCGGCTGGGCTTCGTCGGCCGCGCGCCGCGCTGGGCGATCGCGCACAAGTTCCCGGCCCAGCAGGCCGAGACCGTGGTCAACGCGATCGCGATCCAGGTCGGCCGTACCGGCGCGCTCACCCCGGTGGCCGAGCTCGACCCGATCACCGTGGGCGGCGTCGTCGTCGCCCGGGCGACGCTGCACAACCAGGACTACATCGAAGGCAAGGACATCCGCGTCGGCGACACGGTCGTCATCCAGCGCGCCGGCGACGTGATCCCGCAGGTGGTCGAGGTCGTGCTGGCCAAGCGTCCGGACGGTGCGGTGCCGTTCGTCTTTCCCGACCACTGCCCGCAATGCGGCTCGCTCGCGGTGCGGCCCGAAGGCGAGGCGATCCGACGCTGCACCGGCGGGCTGATCTGCCCGGCGCAGCTCACCGAGCGCCTTCGCCATTTCGTCGCCCGCGGGGCGTTCGACATCGAGGGGCTCGGCCGCAAGCAGGTGCCCCAGCTGCTGGAAGCCGGTCTGATCAAGGGGCCGGTCGACCTGTTCCGCTTGGCCGAGGACCAGCAGAAGCTCGCGACCCTGGCCGGGCTGGACGGCTGGGGAGCCAAGAAGATCGCCAAGCTCAAGGCGGCGGTGGCGGCACGGCGCAGGATTTCCCTGGAGCGGTTCATCTACGCCCTGGGCATCCGCTTCGTCGGCGAGGTCAACGCCAGGGTCCTGGCCCGGCACTACGGCGCCTTCGCGCCGTGGCGCGCCGCCATGCTGCGGCTCGCCGCCGACGATCCGGAAACCAGGGACGAGCTCGACAATGTCGACGGCGTCGGCTCGGTGCTGATCGAGGCGCTGCGCGAGTTCTTCCTCGAGCCGCACAATCTGGAAGCGCTGGATCAGCTCGCGGCCGAGATCGACATCGAGGCGACGGCGCCGCGCCGAGCCAGCGCCTCGCCGCTCTCGGGCAAGACCGTCGTGTTCACCGGCACGCTCGAGCAGATGAGCCGTGCCGAGGCCAAGGCCCGTGCCGAGACGCTGGGGGCCAAGGTCGCCGGCTCCGTTTCGCGCAGCACCGACTATGTCGTGGCGGGCACAGATGCCGGGTCCAAGCTCGGCAAAGCCCGGGAGTACGGCGTCGAGATCTTGAGCGAAGCCGAGTGGCTGGCTATTGCCGGCGCATGATCAGACTTGCGTCCATCGGCCTCGGCTACGGTTTCCTTGCCCTCGGTGTGATCGGGCTGTTCCTGCCGATCTTCCAGGGCGGGCTGTTCCTGTTCTTCGGGCTGCTGATCCTCGCCCGCCATACGGACTGGGCCCAGCGCCTGCTCACGTGGCTGAAGCAGCGCCACCCTACCCTGCATCGCCTGATCGAGCGGGCCGAGATCCTGCTGGAGCGGTGGGAAGGCTGGGCCGCGCGCAAGCTCCGGCGCCTCGTCGGCAGCTCGGCCGAGCCGTGAGCGGTCCCCACCCATGGCCCCGCCGGACGGCCTGATCCTGCGTGCTGCCGGCATGGACGACGTGCCGGCGCTGTGCGCGATGGCCAACGAGCCGGGCTACCGCCATGGCACGCTGCGCCTGCCGTTCCAGAGCCTGGAGGAGACCCGGCGCTGGTTCGCCGGCCTCGGCGCCGCCGATACCCTGCTCGTGGCCGAGATCGCCGGCGAGGTCGTCGGCAGCGCCGGGCTGCATCGCCAGTCCGGACGACGTGGCCATGTCGCCATGCTCGGCCTGGGCGTGCGCGACAGCTGGCAGCACCGCGGCATCGGCACCGCCCTGCTCGCGGCCCTGATCGACACCGCCGACAACTGGCTGGACATCCGCCGGCTGGAGCTCACGGTCTACGCCGACAACGCCCCGGCGATCCGGCTCTACGAAGGCTTCGGCTTCGTCCTCGAGGGCCGGATGCGCGCCCATTCCTACCGTGCCGGCGCCTATGTCGACACGCTGCTGATGGCCCGGCTACGGCAGCTGCCCTGAGCGGTCGGGCGGCGGTGCGGTCGAGCCGCGGATGACGAGTTCCGGCACCAATGCCGGGCTCGCCGATGGCGCCGTGTCGTGCAGCCGTGCCAGCAGATGCTCCGCGGCCAGACGCCCGATCGCGGCATTGTCGACGCGCATCGTGGTCAGGCCCGGCTCGATCTGCGCCGCGATCGCCACGTCGTCGAAGCCGACGATCGACAGTTCCTCGGGCACTGCCAGACCCATCGCCTGCGCCTCGAGCAGCGCACCGATCGCCAGGTAGTCGTTGCCGCAGACGATCGCGGTGGGCCGTGGCGCGGCCGCGCCCCAGATCGCGCGCAGGCTGGCGCGCCCGAACGCGATGCTCCACGGTCCCTCCCGGTAATGGCCGGGGCGCAGGCCCAAGCCCTGCTCGGCCAGCGCGTCGCGCACGCCCGCGACCCGGGCCGCCACGCGATCGTTGCCGGCGACCGGCTGCACGATCATGCCGAACACGCGATGGCCGAGATCGAGCAGATGGCGGGTCAGGCGGTGGAAGGCGGCATGGTTGTCGAAACCGATGCAGGGATGCGGGCTGCCCGGCCGGTAGCCGTAGGTGACGACGTAGGGAACGTGGCGGGCGGCGATGATGGCGAACAGCTCCGGCTCGTGCGCCTCGCCGACGATCGCCAGCGCCTCGACGCCGCGCGCCAGCATCGCACGCACCTGCGCCAGCGCCTGCTTCGGTTCGTAGTTGGAGCAGCCGAGCAGCAAGGTGACACCGTGCGCGGCAAGGGCGGCCTGCAGGGCGCCGATCTGGACCGCGAAGATCTCGTTGTCGAGCGTCGGGATGACGGCGCCGGCGATGTAGGTGCGTCGCCGCGCCAGGGCGCTGCCCGCCGCGTGCGGCATCCAGTCCAGCGCCTGCGCAGCCGCGAGGACGCGCTCGCGCACGGCAGGAGCCACCTTGTTCGGCGCGTTGAAGACCCGTGATACGGTGGCCGTCGATACCCCGGCCGCCGCCGCGACATCCAGCGCGCGCGGCCCGCGCCGGGCAAGCTCGGTGCTCACGCCAACGACCCCATGTTGCTTTCGACCATTTGTGAAAGCGCATACATCAGAATGAAAATGGGTCAATAGCCGACTTGACGCTCGATCTCATGCAAGATATGTATGCGCTTACATTAACGATTGTTGATCCAGGGAGGGATGGCTGATGCGTCTGCTCATGCTCGGGCTTCTCGCGAGCGCGTTGTCGGCGAGCGTCGGACAAGCCGCCGACATCAATCAGCATACGGTCAAGTTCGCCACCGCGGGCGCCATCGGCTCGCCGATCGCGCTGGGCATGGAGAAGTTCGCCGCGATCGTGAAGGACAAGAGCGACGGGAAGATCACCGTCAAGCTCTTCCCCGGCGGCACGCTCGGCGGCGACGTGCAGACCCTTTCCGCGCTGCAGGGCGGCACCGTCGAGATGACGACGATGAACGCCGGCATTCTGGCCGGCGTGGCCCCCGACTTCGCCGTCGTCGACCTGCCGTTCCTGTTCGAGAATCCCAAGGAGGCCGATGCCGTGATGGACGGCCCGGTCGGCGCCGCCCTCGCGGCCGAGCTGCCCGAGAAGGGGCTGGTCGGGCTCGCCTACTGGGAGCTGGGCTTCCGCCAGCTCACCAACAACCGCCATCCGGTCGCCAAGGTCGACGACATTGCCGGGCTCAAGATCCGCGTGATCCAGACCCCGATCTACATCGACCTGTTCAACGCGCTGGGCGCCAATGCCGTGCCGATGCCGTTCACCGAGCTGTACACCGCCCTCGAGACCGGCGCCATCGACGGCCAGGAGAACCCGGCCCCCAGCATCCTCACCGCCAAGCTCAACGAGGTGCAGGACTATATGACGCTGACGAATCACACCTACAACCCGCAGATCGTGATGATCAGCGCCAAGTTCTGGGACAAGCTCAACGACGACGAGCGCCAGCTGCTGCGCGACGCGGCGATGGAGGCGCGCGAGTATCAGCGCACGGTGTCGCGCGAGCAGGCGGCCAAGGCGATTGAAGAGTTGCAGAGCGAAGGGATGGAGATCACCGAGCTGCCGCCCGAGGAGATGGCCAAGTTCCGCGAGAAGGCCCAGCCCGTGGCGGACAAGTTCGCGGCGCAGATCAACCCGGCGCTGATGCAGCAGCTTCGCGACGAGATCGCCAAGGTGCGCGGCAAGAGCTGAGTTCCCCACCATCACGGCCGGTGCCGCCGCCGCGGCGCCGGTCATGGCCACGCCATCGCGGGGCGGGTCGGCAGCGTCCCGCCGGCAATGGGATGGCCGGCCGCGCGCAACGCGCTAGTTTGCCCATCGAGAGGATGCTCGATGGAGCAGACCGGACGGCCACCGCCGTCGCGCGGCGGGATGGCCCGCCCCGGCGCGGCGCCGCCGCATGAGGAGGACTGCCGTGCTCAAAGGTCTCAAGTCGCTGGGCCTGACCGTGATGCTCGTCGCCGCGCTCGCCGGCGCCGCGCGCGCCGATGTGGTGGTGAGCTCGAAGCTGGACGCGGAAGCCACCCTGCTCGGCAGCATGATCCTGCAGATGCTGGCGGCCAACGGCATCAAGACGCAAGATCGCCTCACGCTCGGCGGCACGCCGGTCGTCCGCAAGGCGATCATCGGCGGCGAGATCGACATCTACCCCGAATATACCGGCAATGCCGCGTACTTCTTCAACAAGGCCGACGATCCGGTCTGGAAGAACCTCGAGCAGGGCTACGAGGAAGCGAAGAAGCTGGACTATGCGGCCAACAAGATCGTCTGGCTGGCCCCAGCCCCGGCCAACAACACGTGGGCCATTGCCGTGCGCAAGGATCTCGCGGATTCAGCTCATCTGAAGACGATGTCCGATTTCGGCAAGTACGTCGCCGGCGGTGGCAAGGTGGTGCTGGCGGGCTCGGCCGAGTTCGTCAACTCGCCCTCGGCGCTGCCCTCGTTCCAGCAGGCCTACGGCTTCACGCTCAAGCCCGAGCAGCTCATCGTGCTCTCCGGCGGCGACACCGCCGCCACCATCAAGGCCGCGGCCGACCAGACCAACGGCGTCAACGCGGCCATGGCCTACGGCACCGACGGCGGTGTCGCCGCCTCGGGCCTCGTCATCCTCGACGACGATCTGAGCGTGCAGCCGGTTTACGCGCCGGCGCCGATCGTCCGCGACGTCGTCCTGCAGGCCAACCCGAAGATCGCCGAGATCCTGGCCCCGGTCTTCGCGAGCCTGACCCGCGAGACCCTGCAGGAGCTCAACGCCGAGATCCAGGTCGGGGGCGAGCCGGCGCAGGCGGTGGCGCAGAACTACCTGCAGACCAAAGGCTTTTTGCCGAACTAGCGCGGCGGCACGGTGTACGTGGACAATCGCCGCCTCGATCGGCTCGGCGCCTTGCTGGGCCTGATCGGCTTCTCGGCACTGGCCTTGACCCCCTTTCTGGTGGTGAAGGCCAACCGGCTGGCCGCCGGCACGCCACGGCCCGTGCTGGAAGCGTTGCCGGCCCCTGCCGCCTATGCCCTGCTCCTGCTGCTGGCCACGACCGCTGGGGTGGCGGTCCTGTCGGGCGCGCCGCGACTCCGCCTCGCCGCCGCCGCTGCCGGGCTCGCAGGCGTGGCGCTGGCGGCCGGCTACGGCGCCGACTGGCTGACCCCGGCCGCCGACCGGTTCGCCCGCGTGTCGCCCGGCGCCGCTTTCTGGCTCGTGCTGTTCGCGCTGGCGCTGCTCGCGACCGACGCCCTGGCGCGCCTGCGCCTCGGCCCGCTGGCGAGAGTGGCGGCCCTCGCGGTGGCCGCGGCCGCCGTCGCGGCCCTTCTCGTCTCCGGCGCCTGGAGCGATCTGTCGGTGATGCGCGAATACGCGGTCCGGGCGGCGGTGTTCTGGCAGGCGGCGCGGCAGCACGTGCTGCTGGCGCTGGGCTCCCTTGCGGGGGCCGTCGCCGTGGGCCTGCCGCTCGGCATCCTCTGCCACCGCCGCCCGGCCCTCCGCGCGCCGATCCTGCAGGTGCTGAACCTGATCCAGACCATCCCGAGCATCGCGCTGTTCGGCATCCTGATGGCGCCGTTGGGCTATCTGGCCACGGCCGTCCCGTTCGCCGCCCAGCTCGGCATCGGCGGCATCGGCGCGGCGCCGGCCCTGCTCGCCCTGTTCCTCTACGCGCTGCTGCCGGTCGTGGCGAACACCGTGATCGGCCTCGGCCAGGTCGCGCCGGATGCGATCGACGCCGCGCGCGGCATGGGCATGACCGAGCGGCAGGTGCTGACCGGCGTCGAGCTGCCGCTGGCGTTCCCGGTGATCCTGACCGGCATCCGCATCGTGCTGGTGCAGAACATCGGCCTGGTCACGATCGCCGCCCTGATCGGCGGTGGCGGCTTCGGCACCTTCGTCTTCCAGGGCATGGGGCAGACCGCGATCGACCTCGTGCTCCTGGGCGCCGCGCCGACGGTGGCCCTGGCCTTCACCGCGGCGGTCCTGCTGGACGCGGCCATCGATCTCGCCCGGAGAGGCACCGCATGATCGAGCTCGACGGCCTGACCAAGCGCTACGACGGCAAGACCGTGGTCGACGACGTGTCCATGACCATCGCCACCGGCTCGATCGCGGCACTGGTCGGCACCTCCGGTTCGGGCAAGTCGACCGTCCTGCGCATGATCAACCGCCTGGTGACGCCATCGGCCGGCCGGGTGCTGATCGACGGCCAGGACACCACCGCGGTGCCGGAGCACGAGCTGCGCCGGCGCATCGGCTACGCGATCCAGGGGCACGGCCTGTTCCCGCATCGCACGGTGGCGCAGAACATCGCCACCGTGCCACGCCTGCTGGGCTGGCCCGCGGCTCGGGTGGCGGCCCGGGTCGAGGAGCTGCTGACCGTCTTCCAGCTGCCGGCGGGCGAGTTCGCCGGCAAGTACCCGCACCAGCTCTCCGGCGGCCAGCAGCAGCGCGTGGGCGTCGCCCGCGCGCTGGCGGGCGAGCCCGAGCTCCTCCTGATGGACGAGCCGTTCGGGGCCCTCGATGCGGTGATCCGCGCCAAGGCACAAGACGATCTTCTGGCGATCCAGCGGCGGTTCGGGACCACGGTCGTGCTGGTCACGCACGACATGGAGGAAGCCTTCCGCCTCGGCAGCAGGATCGCCGTGCTGAGCCAGGGCCGTCTCGTGCAGTACGCCGATCCGGCCGAGCTCGTGCTGCGCCCGGCCGACGCGTTCGTGACCCGGCTGACCGGCACGGCCGACCGCGCCTTCAAGCTCCTGTCGCTGAGCAGGGCCGGCGACGCCGCCGAGCCCGGGCCGGCTGCCGGCCCGCCGGTTTCGGCCGAAGCCTCGCTGCGCGACGCGCTCGATCTCCTGGTCTGGTCGGGCGCCGCGGCGCTGCCGGTCGTGGGGGCGGATGGAGCGGCGCTCGGGCGGGTGACGCTCGAGGCGATCGTCGCGCGCGGGCGGCAGCCTTGAGCCGGCATCTGCCGAACCTGCTGCGGCTCGCGGGGCTGGCGTTGCTGCTGGCCTTCCTCGTGGCGCCGTCGAGCTTCGCCCCTCTGTTCGCGCCGCTGACCCAGAACGGTGCGCCGCCGATCTACACCCAGAGCAGCCTTTTGGCGCTGACCGGATCGCACCTTGCGACGGTGTTCCTGGCCGGGCTCGCCAGCACGCTCGTCGCGGTCGGCCTCGGCATCTTCGTGACCAGGCCCGCGGGTGCCGAGTTCCTGCCCCTGTCACGCGCCATCGTGAACATCGGCCAGACCTTTCCGCCGGTGGCGGTGCTGGCGCTGGCGGTACCGGCGGTGGGCTTCGGCGCGGCGCCGACGCTGATCGCGCTGTTTCTCTACGGGCTTTTGCCGATCTTCGAGAACACGCTGAGCGGGCTCGGCGAGGTGCCGGGCGACGTCGTCGACGCCGCCCGCGGCATGGGCATGAGCGAGCGGCAGCGCCTGCTCCAGGTCGAGCTGCCCCTGGCGTTGCCGGTGATCCTCGAGGGCGTGCGGCTGTCCCTGGTGATCAACCTCGGCACCGCCACGATCGGCTCGACCGTGGCGGCCAAGGGCCTGGGCGAGGTGATCATCGCCGGGCTCCTCTCCAACAACACGGCCTTCGTCCTGCAGGGTGGCCTCGTGGTCGGGGCCGTCGCCGTGCTGCTCTACGACGGCATGCGCCTCCTGGAACAGCGGCTCGCCCTGGCCATCGGCGTGCCGGCGCGACGCGCTGGGCAGGGTTGAGCAAACATGCAGCGCAACGGTCGAGATTTCGCACCAGGGCGCCACTAGAGTGCGCACCAACGATCGCCAACGGGAGGCACCAGCACGATGTTTCGGCTCAACCACCTCAAGGCCCGGCTCGCCGCGGGCGAGAGCCTGTACGGCGCCTGGATCGGCAGCGGCACCGCCACCACCGCCGAGATCATGGCGCATGTCGGCTTCGACTTTCTCTGCATCGACCAGGAGCACGGCGCGGGTGAGCTCGACGAGGCGGTGGCCATGCTTCGGGCGGCGGAGGTGTCGGGCACGCCGTGCATCGTGCGGGCACCGTGGAACGACCCGATCTGGCTCAAGCGCGCGCTCGACGCCGGGGCGCAGTCGTTGATGATCCCGCAGATCGAGACCGCCGAGCTGGCGCGGGCGGCCGTCGCCGCCTGCCGCTACCCGCCGCAGGGCAGTCGCGGCTATGCCGCGGGCGTGGTCCGCGCCTCGACGTTCGGCTTCGAGCCGGGCTACGTCGCCAAAGCCAACGAGAACCTGCTGCTCGTGCTGCAGATCGAATCGGCCGCCGCCGTCGAGCAGGCGGCCGAGATCTGCGCCGTCGAGGGCGTCGACGTGGTCTTCATCGGCGTCAACGACCTCGCGGGCTCGATCGGCCGGCTCGAGCAGCTCGACCATCCCGACGTGCGCAGCCTCGTGCGCCGGGCGGAGGAGATCATCCTGGCTTCGGGCAAGCCCATGGGCACGGTGCCCAACGCCGGCGCGGCGTGGCCGGAGCTGTTCGCGCGCGGCTACCGGATGGTCGTCGGCCCGCACGACGTGATCCTGCTGCGCGACGCGGCACGGGCGGCGCTGCGCGAGTACCAGGAATTCCGCGCCGGCAGCAGCGCTCCGGCGGCTACCGCCACGCGCGGCTACTGAGGCCGGCGGGTCGGGCCAGCGTGGTCGGGCCGACGCACACCGCCGCCGGCACTTCAAGTGCCGGCGGCGGTGCCGTGATCAGACGGCCCGGCCGACGCCCAGGCTGGCATCGAGGCTGGCGCGCACCGATGGCGCCAAAGCGAGCCGGGCGGCGAGCTGGTCGAGGTAGGTCCGTTCGGCCGGGGTGTCGACCTTGATCGCCATCACCGAGGCGGCATAGACCGCAGCGGCCAGATCGGGCGTTCCGGCCGCGGCCACGAGCCCGTCCAGGTCGAGTGGACGGCGCATCTCGGCCAGAACGAAGTCCTTGGCGTCCTGGCCGGCACCGGCCTCGTCGAGCTTGCTGAGGATGTTGTTCATCTCCGCGCCGTCGATCTGGCCGTCGGCCTTGGCGGCGTTGATCATCGCCCGCAGCAGCAGCTCGGCGCGCACGTCGCTGGTCAGCTCGTCGACGGAGGCCGGCTCGTAGGCGGCCCCGGCCGGCGCCGCCGCCTCACCCAGGCCGGAACCGGCACCACCGCCCATGCTCTTCTGCAGGGCGGACATCGCGATCTGGCCGAGCACCGCCAGCGCCGCGCCACCGATGGCGCCCTTGGCCGGCGAGCCGCGCACGCCGCCGAGGATGGCGCCGGCCAGCGCGCCGAGTCCGCCCACCGCCACCGGGTTGCCGGCCTGCACCTCGCGCCGGGTGTCCCCGGCCGCCTGCTGCGCACCGCCGAGCAGGCCGCCCAGCATCGTGCCGAGATCGCCCCCACCCTGGCTGCCGCCGAGCCCGCTCAGGATCGACCCGAGACCTCCGCCACCGGCCGGCTGACCGCCCACGGCGTGGCCCATCCGCTGCGAGGCCGAGGGCGCCAGACCCGATTCGAGCAAGGTGCCGAGGACGCTCTTGAAATCGACCATACCATGCCTCCCAGCGATGCCGTCGTTGCATGATCGACGGCTACCATTTCGGATATAGGTAAGGTCGACTGGGCCTGCCAGCCCGGCACCGGTCAGCCGGTCAGCCGCTCGACCAGCGCATTGACCTCGGCCGACTTCTCCATGTGCACGAGATGCCCGGCGCCATCGAGAACCGTGACCGCGACCTTGGCCGGCAGCCCCTCGCTGTGCGCCACCGGCAGGATCCGGTCCTCGCGCCCCCAGATCACCTGGACGGGCGCGGCGATCTCGCCGAGCCGCGGCTCGAGTTCCAGGCTCTGCCGACCGCCGGCGAAGCAGGCCCCGGCAATGGTGTTGAGCGCGGCGTCGACGCCGTCGAGGCGCTTGTACTTGAGCACGTCCTCGACCATCTCGCCCGTCACCAGCGCCGGGTCGTGGACGAGCATCTCGAGCACCTGCTTCAGCTTGCGCGCCCGATGCGTGCTCATGAAGCCGTCGATGTACTCCATCGAGATCTCGGGCCCGAGCGCGGCCGGAGCTATCGCCGTGACCGACGTCACGAGATCGGGATGGTTCAGCGCGAGATCGAGGCTGATCGCGCCGCCCAACGAATGGCCGACCAGATGCGCCCTGGCGATGCCCTTGGCGACCATGAAATCGCAGACGGCGGCCGTCAGCGTGCCGACATCGCCGGCTCCCACCTGCTTCGCCGACCCGCCATGGCCGGGCAGATCCAAAGCGTAGGTCGCATGGCGCTCGGCCAGTGGCGGCTGGTTGAACAGCCAATTGTTCAGATCGCCACCGAAGCCATGGATGAACAGGATCGGCGTGCCGTCGGCGTCACCGAGCGCCAGATAGCGCAGCCGACGGCCACCGGCCTCGACGAACTCGGGCTCCGGCGCCGCCTCGGCCGCTTCCGCCGCCGACGCCGCGAAGCTCGCCTGGAACTCCGCGACGAAGGCGTCGATGGCGGCATCGCCGACGGCAGTGTCGGCGACGACGGCCAGCAGCGCCCCCACGGGCACGGTCTCGCCCTCGCCGACCAGACGCCGCCGCAAGGGCCCGGCGACCGGGCTCTCGAACGCGTTGGCGATCTTCGAGGTCTCGATGTCGGCGATCTCCTGCCCCTTCGCGACCTCCTGCCCTTCGGCGACGTGCCAAGCCGCCAGCATGCCCTCCTGCATCGCCAACCCCCACTTGGGCATGACGATGGGCTGGATCTCCGGCATCAGTGCCCCTTCCCCATGGCAGCGCGCACCGCGGCCTCGATCTTGGCCGGGCTCGGCACGTAGATGTCCTCGAGCGCGGGCGAGAACGGCACCGGCGCGTGCGGCGCCGTCACGAGCTGCGGCGCCGCCTTGAGCTTGCTCCACAGGTTCGAGGTCACCAGGGCCGAGATGTCGGTCGCCATGCTGCAGCGCGGATGCGCCTCGTCGACGATCACCACCCGGCCGGTCTCCTCGACGGTCTCGAGGATGGTCTCGCTGTCGAGCGGCGAGGTCGTGCGCGGATCGACGACCGTGCACGAGATGCCGTTCTTGCTCAGCCGGTCGGCCGCCTCGTTGGCGAAGTTCACCATCCGGCCTAGGGCCACGATGGTGACGTCGTCGCCTTCGCGGGTCACGTTCGCCTGGCCGAACGGGATGGCGTACGACTCGTCGGGCACCTCGACCTCGTCGTCGTACATGGCCTTGTGCTCGAAGAACATGACCGGGTCGTCGTCGCGGATCGCCTGGATCAAGAGGCCCTTGGCCTCGTAGGCGTTGGACGGCAGCACGACCTTCAGGCCCGGGATGTGGGTGAACAGCGGGTAGAGGCACTGGCTGTGCTGGGAGGCGGCGCGGAAGCCGGCGCCGTACATGGTCCGGATGACGACCGGGGTCACCGCCTTGCCGCCGAACATGTACTTGAACTTGGCAGCCTGGTTGAAGATCTGGTCGAAGCAGACCCCCATGAAGTCGACGAACATCAGCTCGGCGACGGGGCGCAGGCCGGTCGCGGCGGCCCCGACCGCGGCGCCGATGAAGCTGCTCTCGGTGATCGGGGTATCCAGCACCCGCTCGCGGCCGAATTGGGCCATCAGGCCTTTGGTCACGCCGAGCGGGCCGCCCCAGGCATCGTCCTCGCCGGGCGCACCGAGGCCGCCGGCAATGTCCTCGCCCATGACCACGACGCGGTGGTCGCGCTCCATCTCCTGGCGCAGCGCCTCGTTGATCGCCTGGCGGTAGCTCTTCTTGGCCATCTGGCGGCTCCTCAGTAGGACACGTAGACGTCGGTGAGCAGATCCTGGTCGGTCGGCATCGCCGCCGCCTTGGCCTGGACCGTCACCTGATCGATCTGCGACGTGACCTCCTGGTCGATCCGGTCGAGCTCGGCGGCCTCGAGCAGCGCCGCCTCGACCACCCGCTGGCGGAAGATGTTGAGCGGATCCTTGGTCGCCCGCAGCTTGGCCACCTCGTCGGGCGCGCGATAGGTCATCGCGTCGCCCTCGAAATGGCCGAAATACCGGTTGAGCCGGACATGGACGAGGCTGGGGCCGCCGCCCGACCGCGCCCGCTCGATGACCTCGCGCGCCACCTCGTACACCGCGAAGAAGTCGTGCCCGTCGACCTCGTGCGCCGGCATCCCGAAGCCGGCGGCACGCCCGAGCTGGCTGCCGCTGACCGACCAGGCGCTGCCGGTGCTTTCGGCGTAGCCATTGTCCTCGACGACGAAGATCGCCGGCAGGTTCCAGACCTTGGCCAGATTGTAGCTCTCGAGCGTCGTTCCCTGGTTGGAGGCACCGTCGCCGACGAAGGCGATCGCCACGCCGCCGGTCTTGAGCGTCTTGGCGGTGAGCGCGGCGCCGCAGATCAAGGGCGGGCCACCGCCGACGATGCCGTTCGCCCCCATCATGCCCTTCTCGAGGTCGGCGATGTGCATCGAGCCGCCCTTGCCGCCGCACAGACCTTCCTTGCGGCCGAAGATCTCGTGCATCATGCCGCGGACGTCGCAGCCCTTGGCGATGCAGTGCCCGTGGCCGCGATGCGTGCTGGCGATCCGGTCGACGTCGGTCAGATGGCTGCAGAAGCCGACGGCGGAGGCCTCCTCGCCGGCATAGAGATGCACGAAGCCCGGGATGTTGCCGGCCGAGAACTCCTCGTGGACCCGCTCCTCGAACTCGCGGATCGTGCGCATCTGTCGATAAGCCTTGAGCAGATCGTCGCGGCTCAGCTGCATCGCTTGCTCCCTGATCGTTGCGCGCACGAGGGAGCCACCGCGCCTGCCGCGGTTCCGAGCCTCCCTCGTTCTTCTCACCTCGCCCGTTGCCACGGACGTTGGAAATCGATTTTGGGCCACACCGGCGAGGTGTCAAGCGATCGCAACGGGCGGCAAACGCATGCCCCGGCCGCCGACGCACAAGGCTGGTCCGCCCGGCTCAGCCCGCCGTCGAATCCGGCTTCGGGGTCGGGCGACAGGCATCGGCGACGGCCTGCCAGGCTGCGAGCTTGCGCGCGAAGCTCATGCCGGCATGCGCCGGGCTGGTCGACGGCAGCCGCTGGCAGCCGAGGGCGGGCATGCCGAGACCGGGCAGCACGTGGCGCAAAAATGCCTGCTCGGCCTTGGCGCCGTTGAAGAAGATCCGCCCGATGCCTGGATGCTCGGCGAAGAACGCCGCGAAGTCGTTGGCCCGCTCGTCACGGATGGCCGAATCCAGGCTGCCGACGCGGACGCAGGATTCGAGCACGTCCCACAGCGCCACCCCGGCGCCGGTCAGAATCTGCAGCCGCGCCGGATAGGGCAGCGTGGGGCCGGCGCCGAACAGCTCGCCCATGATGCGCCAGAAGGCGTTGTGCGGATGCGCATAGTACTGCCCGGCCCGCAGCGATGCGGCGCCGGGCATGCTGCCGAGGACGACGACCCTGGCCTGGGGCCCGGCGACGGGCGGAAAGCTTCTGTGCTGCATCATCTTGCCCGGATCGGGATCGGATGACCGAAATCTTGCTACCGGCGAAAGTTCCCCAGCCCCACGTCGAGCGCGGCCAGGAAACGGTCGTTGTCGGCCGGATGCCCGACGGTGACACGCAGCCAGTGGGTGTAGCCGGGCTCGCGCCACGGCTTCACGATGATGGCCTGATCCAGCAGCCATTCCGCCAGGGTGGCGCTGTCGCAACCGCCGTCGAAGAACAGGAAGTTCGTGGCCGATGGTGCCACCCGCAGGCCCAGCGCCCGCAGGCTCGCCGCCAGACGCTCGCGCTCGCCGATGCAGCGGGCGACCGAGGCCTCCATCCATGCCCGGTCGGCCAGGGCCGCCCGCGCCGCCGCCTGAGCTGCGGCATTGACGTTGAACGGGGTCTTCGCGGCGCGCAGCACGCGGGCGATCTCGCCGTCCGAGCAGACGGCGTAGCCGACGCGCAGGCCGGCGAGCCCGTAGGCCTTGGAGAAGGTGCGCAGGACGACGTGGTCGACGCGGCTCCCGGCCAGCCAGGCGAGACCGTCGGGTATCCGGTCGCGCGGCGCGTACTCGTGGTATGCCTCGTCGAGCACGAACAGCGTGCCCGGGCGCATGGCCGCGGTCAGCCGCGACAGCGCCGCGGCATCGAGCGCCGGGCCGACCGGATTCCACGGCGAGCCCAGGAAGACCAGGCGTGGCCCGGCGGCGATGGCGGCGGCGAGCGCGTCCAGATCGAAGCCCAGATCGGCGGTCATCGGCACCTTGACCACGCGCGCACCCAACGCCAAGGGCTCGATCTCGTGCAGGCCGAAGCTCGGCACCACGGTGACCACCGTGTCGCCCGGCTGCAGCACCGTCCGGGCCACGGCCGCGATCATCTCTTCCGAACCGTTGCCGACGACGATGCGCTCCGGGTCGGTCGGCAGTTGCCGGGCAAGGTCGCGGCGCAGCTCCGTGCAGGCAGGATCGGCATAGCGCCACGGCTCGTAGGCACGCGGATCGAGCGCCGCCAGCACGGCCGGCGAGCAGCCGTCGGGATTCTCGTTGCTGGCCAGCCGCGCCACGTCGCTTCGGCCGCTGCGTTCGCGCGCGATCTGCACGTTGACACCGGCATTGTAGGGCGGCAGGGCCGCAAGGTTGGGATTGAGCGGCAGCCGCTCCGACCTGCCCTGGCTTGCCATGCCCGAAATTCTCCTGCTCGCGGTGCTGCGAGGGATCTAGACGGCTACGGCTTTTATGTATAGACCTAATTGCAAGGACGGCACCGCCGACCGTCCGGCACGGGCCATGCATGTGAAGCTTGGAAGCAGAAGAGGGACGAGGATGAAACCTACCGCGAAGCTTGGCCTGTTGGCGGCGTTGGCCGTGATGTTGCCCATGCTCGGCTCGGCCGCGGCGCGGGCCGAGGATCTCCTGGCCAAGGTCAAGGCCAAGGGCGAGCTGGTGGTCGGCACCGAGGAGCAGTTCGCGCCGTTCGATTTCGTGCTGAACGGCGAGCATGCCGGGCTGAACGTCGATCTGTTCGCCGAGATCGGCAAGGAGCTGGGCGTCAAGATCACGTGGCTCGACCTGCCCTGGCCGAGCGTGCTGCCCGGGCTCGATGCGCAGAAATTCGACATGGTGGCCGGTCCGGCGACCGCCACCAAGGCCCGCCTGGAGCGCTACCGCTTCTCCGTGCCCGTCGGTGATGCGACCGTCGCCATCCTGAAGAAGAAGGGCAACACCGAGATCATGAAGCCGCAGGACATCGCCGGCAAGAAAGTGGGCTCGGCGAAGGCCACGGCGCAGCTGGCCCAGCTGCAGGAGTTCGCGAAGACGCTGCCGCAGCCGGTCCAGATCCAGGAATATGTCGACTTCAGCCAGTCCTACGCCGATCTCGCCGCCGGCCGGACCGAGGCCGTCGCCAACTCGATGGCCAACATCGCCTACGTGGCCCAGCAGCGCTCGAACGTGTTCGAGATCGTCGAGCCGCCGTTCGGCGCCAAGGTCTATTTCGGCTATATCGGGCGCAAGGACGAGGACGCGAAGTCGCTGATGGACGCGATCGACGCCGCGATCATCAAGATCGAAGAGGACGGCCGCATGGCCGAGCTGCAGAAGAAGTGGTTCGGCACGACCATGGATCTGCCGAAGACCCTGCCCGAGCCCGGCTTCTAGGCCTCGGCAGCTCCGCATCGCGACGGCCGGCGTTCACGCCGGCCCCTGTCTCCCGACGCTAGAGATGCGACCGCATGCTCGACTTCACCATCGTCTGGTCGTCCATGCCGTTCCTGTTGCTGGGAGCCTTCTGGACACTCGTCTACTCGCTGGCATCGGTGGTCATCGGCTTCCTCATCGCCGTGCCGATCTGCAGCGCCAGCCTCTCCGGCAGCCCGGTGCTGCGTGGGCTGGCGACCTTCTACGTCAGCTTCTTCCGCGGCGTGCCGCTGATCGTGCAGCTCCTGATCGCCTACTACGTGCTGCCCAGCCTGGGGCTGAACATCTCGTCGGCGACGGCTGCGCTGGGTGCGCTCTCGATGTGCACCGCCGCCTACCAGGCGGAGATCCTGCGCGGCGGCTTCATGGGCGTGGCGCCGGGCCAGCTCGAAGCCGCGCGGATGCTCGGCCTGTCGCGGGTGCAGATCATCACCCGGATCGAGGTGCCGCAGGCGGTCCGGCTGACGGCGCCCCTGCTGATCAACGAGGTGACGATGATGGTCAAGGCGTCCTCGCTGATCTCGGTCGTGGGCATCCTCGAGCTCACCCGGACGGCGCAGAACATCGCCACCAGCACCTTCCAGCCGCTGGAGATCTATCTGGCCGCGGGCGTGCTCTACCTGATCATGAACGGTGCCGTGTCCCTGCTGGGTGACTACGGCCACCGCCGGCTGGCGGCGTGACCCGCATGCAGTTCGATCCCTCCATCCTTCTCGACCGCTGGCCGGACCTGCTGCACGGGTTCGCGCTCACGCTCCTGATCTGGGTCGTGGGCTCCGTGCTCGGCATGCTCCTGGGCTTTGCGATCAGCATCGTGCAGACCTTCGCGCTCCGGCCGCTGCGCTGGCTATGCGACACCTACATCGCGGTGCTCCGGGGCACGCCGTTCCTGATCCAGCTCTTCATCCTCTACTATGGCGGCCCGTTCATGGGCCTCGATCTGGCACCGCTGACCGCCGGCATCCTGGGCCTCGCCATCTACGGCAGCGCCTACTTCGCGGTGATCTTCACGAGCGGGTTCGATTCCGTGCCCAAGGGCCAGATCGAGGCCGCACGGATGGCCGGCTTCGGCCGGCTGCAGATCGTGCGCTACGTGCAGGTGCCGCAGATGCTGGTCATCATCCTGCCGACGCTGGCCAACATGATCGTGATCCTGGCCAAGGAGACGGCGGTGCTGTCGGTCATCACGGTCGAGGAGATGACCTCGGTCGTCTCCAGCATCGGCTCGACCACCTACGCCTATGCCGAGACACTCCTGTTCCTGGCCCTGTTCTACTGGGGACTCGTCGAGGTCCTGACCATCACCATGCGGCGCGTCGAGATCAGGGTGGGCCGCTTCCGCGCCCGCCAGGCGCGCTGATGCAACCCGTGCCGGATGCGAGCATGACCGACAAGCCCATCATCGACGTGCGCCGCCTGACCAAGAACTTCGGCGACCACGAGGTGCTCAGGGGCATCGACCTCACCGTCGCCAAGTCCGAGACCGTATGCGTGATCGGCCCGTCCGGCTCGGGCAAGAGCACGCTCCTGCGCTGCATCGCGTTCCTCGAGCCCTACAGCTCGGGCGAGGTGTTCATCGAGGGCGAGCTTCTGGGCTATGTCGACGGTGGCAATGGCGGCCGCAAGCCGGCCAGCGACCGGCGGCTGCAGGAGGTGCGCCGCAATGTCGGCTTCGTGTTCCAGCACTTCAACCTGTGGCCGCACATGACCGCGCTCGACAACGTGGCGACGCCCTTGCGGCTGGTGCGCGGCAAGAGCCGCGGGGAGGCCGAGGCCGCGGCCCTGGCGATGCTGGAGAAGGTCGGGCTCAAGGCGTTCGCCGCCGCCTACCCGTCGCGGCTGTCGGGCGGCCAGCAGCAGCGGGTGGCGATCGCCCGGGCGCTGGCGATGGAGCCGCACATCATGCTGTTCGACGAGCCGACCTCCGCGCTCGACCCCGAGCTGGTCGGCGAGGTGCTGGCGGTGATGCAGGATCTGGCGGCCGAGGGCATGACGATGATGGTCGTCACGCACGAGATGGGCTTCGCCGCCAAGGTCGCCGACCGGGTCGTGTTCATGGACCATGGCGTCGTCGTCGCCGAAGGCACGCCGGACTATGTCTTCCGTCGCGCCGACCAGCCGCGGCTGCAGAGCTTCCTCGCCAACTATGTCGAGCGCAACGTGTTCTGGGCGGCGGGAGCCTAGCATCATGGATCTGGCGCAGCGGTTGCGGGACGCCCACCCCGATCTCGCCGTTCTGGGGCCGGAGCAGTTGAGGGACCGCGATCCCGGCTGGGAGCCGAACAATCTCGGCGCGTCGGCGATGGTGCTGCCGGCCTCGACCGCGGCCGCGGCCGCGGTGATGGGCTGGTGCTGGCGCGAAGGGATCGTGATGGTGCCGCACGGCGGCCGCACCGGGCTGATGGGCGGCGCGGTCAGCCGGCCCGGCGAGGTCATCGTCTCCACCGCCCGTATGACCCGGATCGAGCGGCTCGACCCTTTGGAGATGACCGCGGTCGTGCAGGCGGGCGTGACGCTGGAAGCCCTGCAGACCGCCACGCGCGCCGAGGGCCTCGATCCCGGCATCGACCTGCCGGCCCGCGGCTCGGCGACCCTGGGCGGCATGATCTCCACCAATGCCGGCGGCATCCTCGCCTTCCGCAACGGCAACACCCGCCACCGGGTCCTCGGCCTGGAGGTCGTGCTTCCCGACGGTCGGGTGATGAACGAGCTGACGCGCGTGGTGAAGACCAGCGCCGGCTATGACCTCAAGCATTTGTTCATCGGCGCCGAGGGCACGCTGGGCTTGGTCACGCGCGTCGCGCTCAAGCTCGAGACGGTCGAGCCGTCGCGCGCCACCGCGTTCCTCGCCGTGCCCGACACCGCGGCGACGCTCGAGGTCGTGCGCCATTTCCTGGCCGCGCCGTCGGGCAGCCTGCGCGCCGCGGAGATGATGTGGCAGCGCTACGCGCGGCGCAGTGCCGCCGGCCAGGGAATCGGCAGGGCGCAGCTGGCGCTGGACGCGCCCGCCTTCCTGCTGCTCGAGCTGGCGGCCGCCACCGCCGAGGAGGCGACGCAGCTCCTGGAGCAGGGCATCGAGGCCGTCTGGGAACGTGCCCGGCTGCTCGACGGCACGGTCGCGCAGACCCTGGAGCAGCGCGACCGGCTGTGGCGCCTGCGCGAGGACACCGAGCCCGTCCAGCGCTCCTTCGGTCATATCCTGTCGTTCGACATCTCGGTGCCGCCGAGCCTGATCGACGGCTACGTCGCCGCGATGGAACGGCGGCTGGCGGACGTCGACCCGGGGCTGGAGGCCTGCGTGTACGGGCATGTCGCCGACGGCAACCTCCACGTCATGGTCGGCGGTCCGTCCGCACCGCCGGCGGAGCGCGTGGTGGCGATCGAGGACGCGCTCTACACGGGCCTGCGCGAGCTCGGCGGGTCGTTCTCGGCCGAACATGGCATCGGGCTGAAGAAGAAGCCGGCCTACGCGAGGCACGCCGATCCGGTGCGGCAGGACTTGGCGCGGGCGTTGAAGGGCCTGCTCGACCCCAAGGGCCTGTTCAATCCCGGCAAGGTGGTCTGAGCCGGGCAGGTAGCGGCCGAAGCCTGCCTTCGTCCCCGCGGGCCTGCTAGCCCGCCTTGTCGCGCTCGCGTTCCCGGCGTCTGCCGGCCTGGGTCGGGGTGAACGCGGCGACGAGGCGCATCAGCTCGCCCGGGAAGGTCAGACGGACGTGGGTCACCGGTGCGGACGAGCGCCAGGTCGTGCGCTCGACGACGAGGCAGGCGCGCCCCGGGTTCACACCGAGCGTGGCGGCAAGGAATTGATCGGCCTCGACCGCGGCGATCTCGTGCGTCGCCTCGTTCCAGGGGACATGCTGCAGCAGCCAGGTGCCGGGCGGCTCGCGGGCGAAGTCGATGCCGGCCGCCTCCGGAACCGCCGCCAGATTGATCAGCCGGTCCTCCAGCGCGAACGGCCGCCCGCCGGCACCGTGCAGGCAGGTCAAGGCCAGCACCGACGAGCGGCTGCCGACGGGTATCAGGTCGCGGTCGGCGGCCGTGGCACGGCGACGCTCGGAGGCCAGCAGCTTCAGATCATAGACTTGGCCACGCCGCTCGATCTCCTCGCGAATGTCCGGAATCTCCAGCACCGCCGACTGGACCTGCGGCCGGGCGACGAAGCTGCCGGCCCGGCGCCGGCGCTCGATCAGGCCGGCGGTGACCAGGGCGGTGATCGCCTTGTTCACGGTCATCCGCGCACAACCGTAGCGCTCCATCAGGTCGTGCTCGCGCGGGATGCGCTGGCCGGGCGGCCACGCACCGGACAGAATCTTGCCCTGGATGTCGTCACAGATCCGGCGGTGCAAGGTAGCCGGGGCGACCGGCGTCTGCGCGCTCACGCGAGCAGCCGCCGCATGGTGTCGACGAACCGTGCGCGCACGCCATCGCGGGCGACGTGGCGCCCGTCCCGGACCACCGGCCTGCCGGCACGCCAGACGGTATGAATGGTTGAACTCCCTCCAGCGAACACCAGGGAGTCGAGTAGCGCGTCGCCGCTGCGGCCGACAAGGGCGGGATGCGCCGCGTCGAGGCTGACGATGTCGGCGGCAGCACCCACGCCCAGCCCGGCCGAGATGCCCAGGGCTTGCGCACCGCCCGCGATGGCGGCCTCGAACAGTGCCCTGCCGGTGGCCGGACGTGCGGCGGTGGCGAGGACGTTGCGGGCCCGGTGCAGCAGCCGCTGCGAATATTCGAGCTGGCGCAGCTCGCCGCCCAGATCGATCTGCACGTTGGAATCGCTGCCCACGCCGTAGGCGCCGCCCGCGGCGAGGTACGGCAGCGCGTTGAACGTGCCGTCGCCCAGGTTGGCCTCGGTGATCGGGCACAAGCCCGCCACGGCGCCGCTGCGGGCCATGGCTGCGGCTTCGGCATCGGTCATGTGGGTGGCATGGACGAGGCACCAGCGCCGGTCGACCGGCGCATGCTCCAGCAGCCACGCCACCGGCCGCGCACCGCTCCAGCCGAGACAGGCCTCGACCTCGGCCACCTGCTCGGCAACGTGGATGTGGATCGGGCCGTCGCCGGCCAGCGGCAGGATGGCGGCGAGCTCGGCCTCGGTCACCGCGCGCAAGGAATGCGGGGCGATGCCGAGCACCGCGTCCGGCAGTTCCGCAACCACGGTACGGCTGGCCTCGACCAGACGGGCGAAGGAATCCAGATCGGACAGAAAGCGGCGCTGTCCGGGATTCGGCGCCTGCCCGCCGAAGCCGCCATGCGCGTAGAACACCGGCAGCAGGGTCAGGCCGATGCCACTGGTCGCGGCGGCGGCGGCGATTCGGGCCGCCATCTCGGCCGGTGCCGCATAGGGCGTGCCGTCGATGCCGTGGTGCAGGTAGTGGAACTCGCCGACGCGCGTGAAGCCCGCCTCCAGCATCTCGACCTGGAGCTGCGCCGCCACCGCCTCGACATCGTCCGGCTCCATCCGCTCCAAGAACCGGTACATCACCTCGCGCCAGGTCCAGAAGCTGTCGGCCGACGCCCCGCGTCGCTCGGCGAGGCCGGCCATCCCGCGCTGGAAGGCGTGGCTGTGCAGGTTGGGCATCCCGGGCAGGGCGACGCCGTGGCGCTCGTCCTTCGGTCCCGCCACCGCCCCGATCTCGATACCGGTGATCACGCCCCGATCCAAAGTCACGCGCACGTCGTCGGCCCAACCTTCGGGCAGCAGCGCCTGAGCGAAAAACAGGGTCGTCGTGGTCGGCATGCGATTCGTCCTGGACAGGCTTCGGTCTCTTTTGTATAGACATAAACACGGACCAGGGCAAGTCGAACGAACGGAGGTCAGGCGGTGTCGGCACGGGTGGATGCGATCTGGCGGAATGCCCGGCTGTGCACGCTGGCCGGGCCGGAGCTGGGCGTGGTCGAGCACGGGCTGGTGGCCGCCAAGGCCGGCCGCATCGTCTATGCCGGGCCGGCAGCGGATGCACCCGCACTGCAGGCCGATACCGCGCACGACTGCGCCGGCCGCTGGATCACGCCGGGCCTGGTCGACTGCCACACCCATCTCGTCCACGGCGGCGACCGCGCGCACGAGTTCGAGCTGCGGCTGGCCGGCGCCAGCTACGAGGACGTCACCCGGGCGGGCGGCGGCATCGTCTCCACGGTCAAGGCGACGCGCGCGGCCGACGAGGGCAAGCTGGTGGCGAGCGCCGCCAAGCGGCTCGACGCGCTGCTGGCCGAGGGCGTGACGACGATCGAGATCAAGTCGGGCTACGGGCTCGACCTCGCGACCGAGATGCGCCAGCTCGAGGCGGCACGGCGGCTGGGGATGCCGGAACGCGGCGGGCGCGACGTCGGGGTGGTGACCACCTTCCTCGGCGCGCACGCGCTGCCGCCCGAGGCGCACGGCGACAAGGACGGGTTCATCACGACGCTGGTCGAGGAGATGCTGCCGGCCGTCGCGGCTGCGGGGCTGGCCGACGCGGTGGACGCGTTCTGCGAAGGCATCGCGTTCTCGCCAGCACAGGTGGCCCGCTTCTTCACGGCCGCGCGGGCGCACGGCCTGCCCGTGAAGCTGCACGCGGACCAGCTCTCCGATCTCGGCGGCGCTGCGCTGGCCGCCCGCTTCGGTGCCCTCTCCGCCGATCACGTCGAATACACGAGCGAGGCCGGGGCCGCGGCGATGGCGGCGGCCGGCACGGTGGCCGTGCTGCTGCCGGGAGCCTTCTACTTCATCCGCGAGCGCCAGCTGCCGCCGGTCGAGGCGTTCCGCCGCCATGGGGTGCATCTGGCGCTGGCCACCGACTGCAACCCCGGCACCTCGCCGCTGACCTCGCTGCTGCTGACCATGAACATGGGCGCGACCCTGTTCCGGCTCACCGTGGCGGAGTGCGTCGCAGGGGTGACCCGCGAGGCGGCGCGGGCGCTGGGGCGGCTGCACGACATCGGCACGCTGGAGCCGGGCAAGAGCTGCGATCTCGCGATCTGGGACATCGAGCGGCCGGCCGAGCTGGTCTATCGGATGGGATTCAACCCGCTGCACGCGCGCGTCCGTCAGGGCCGCACGCTGCCGGCAGGGGCATGAGCATGGGAGCGGTCATGACGGAGACGTTGATCCCGGGCGAGGTCGGCCTCGCCGCGTGGCGACGGGTGTACGAGGGCGCGGCCCCGGCGCTGGCCGAGGCGGCCTGGCCCAAGGTCGAGGCCGGCGCCGCCGCGGTCGGGCGGATCCTGGCCAAGGGCGAGCCGGTCTACGGGATCAACACCGGCTTCGGCAAGCTGGCCATGGTGCGGATCGCGGCGGACGAGCTGGGCACGCTCCAGCGCAACATCGTCCTCAGCCATTCGGCTGGCGTCGGCGCGCCGATGCCCGCGCCGGTGGTGCGGCTGATGATGGCGCTCAAGCTCGCCAGCCTGGGCCAGGGTGCCTCGGGCATCCGGCGGCCGACGCTGCAACTGATGGAGGCGATGCTCGCCCGCGGCCTGACGCCGGTGATCCCCTGCCAGGGCTCGGTCGGCGCTTCCGGCGACTTGGCACCACTGTCGCATCTCGCCGCGGCCATGATCGGGGTCGGCTCCATCGACACCAGCGAAGGCCGCCTGCCCGCCGCCGCGGCGCTGGAGCGTGCGGGTCTCGCCCCCCTGGTGCTGGAGGCCAAGGAAGGCCTGGCGCTCCTGAACGGCACGCAGTTCTCGACCGCCTACGCGCTGGCCGGCCTGTTCGCGGCCGAGACGCTGTTCGAGGCGGCCCTGGTCACCGGCGCGCTCAGCACCGATGCGGCGCGCGGCTCGGATACGCCGTTCGATGCGCGTATCCACGAGCTGCGCCGGCACCGGGGGCAGATCGAGACCGCGGCGGCGCTGCGCGCGCTGATGGCAGGCTCCCCGATCCGCGATTCGCACCGGCAGGACGATCCGCGTGTGCAGGATCCCTATTGCCTGCGCTGCCAACCGCAGGTCATGGGCGCGGCATTGGATATCCTCCGGCAAGCGGCGGCGACGCTGGCGACCGAGGCCAACGGCGTCTCCGACAACCCGCTGATCTTCACCGACACCGAGGAGGCGCTCTCCGGCGGCAACTTCCACGCCGAGCCGGTGGCGTTCGCGGCCGACATCGTCGCCCTGGCCGTGTGCGAAATCGGCTCGATCGCCGAGCGGCGAATCACCATGCTGACCGACCCGGCACTGTCCGGCCTGCCCGCGTTCCTGACGCCCCGCCCCGGCCTGAACTCGGGCTTCATGATCCCGCAGGTGACGGCAGCGGCATTGGTCTCGGAAAACAAGCAGCGCGCCTACCCGGCCAGCGTCGATTCGATCCCGACCTCGGCCAACCAGGAGGATCACGTCTCGATGGCGGCGCACGGCGCACGCCGGCTGGTCGAGATGACCGGCAATGCCGCGAACGTGCTGGCGATCGAGCTTCTGGCCGCGGGTCAGGCGCTCGACTTCCACCTGCCGCTGCGCTCCAGCCCGCCGCTCGAAGCCGCCCGCGCGCTGCTACGCGAGCAGGTGCCGACGCTCGAGGACGACCGCCACTTCGCCCCCGACATCGAGGCCGCGGCCGGCATCGTCACCAGCGGTGCGCTCAGCCAAGCGGTGGCGGCGGTGACGCTGCCCAAGGTGACGCCATGACGTCCTGGCTGACGGTAAGGCGAGGCAGCGCGCCGCTCCTGGTCAGCTTGCCGCATACCGGCACCACCATTCCGGCCGCGTTCGAGGGCCGGCTGGTCTCGCCGTGGCGCGCGCGCAAGGACGCCGACTGGTGGATCGACCGGCTCTACGACTTCGCCGCCGATCTGGGCAGCACGATCGTCCACACCGCGATCTCGCGCACGATCATCGACGTCAACCGCGACCCGTCCGGCGTCTCGCTCTACCCGGGGCAGGCGACGACGGAGCTGTGCCCGACCACGACGTTCGACGGCGAGCCCTTGTGGCGCGAAGCACCGGATGCCGCCGAGATCGCGGCCCGGCGCGTGGCCTATTTCGAGCCCTACCACGCCACCATCACCGCGGAACTGGCACGGCTGCGCGCGTTGCATCCGACGGTCGTCCTCTATGACTGCCACTCGATCCGCTCGGTGATCCCCCGGTTGTTCGAGGGTGTGCTGCCGGCGATGAACCTCGGCACCAACGGCGGCGCCAGCTGCGCACCCGCGCTGCAGGCGGCGATCGAAGGCATCGCTGCGGCATCCGCGTTCGATCACGTCGCCAACGGCCGCTTCAAAGGCGGCTACATCACCCGCGCCTATGGCCGCCCCGCGACGGGCGTGCACGCCGTGCAGATGGAGCTGGCCTGCCGCACCTACCTGGCCGAGCCGATCCCCGACGTTGGCGAGGCCGATTGGCCGCCCGACTACGACCCCGACCATGCGGCGCCGATGCGTGCCGTCCTGACCCGAATCCTGAATGCCTGCCTGGACTTCGCGAGGAACGCCCGATGACCCGTCTCGACAATAGCCGCGTGATCCGCGCCCCCCGTGGCCCCGAGCTGTCGGCCAAGAGCTGGCTGACCGAGGCACCGTTGCGGATGCTCATGAACAATCTCGACCCCGACGTCGCCGAGCGGCCCGAGGAGCTGGTCGTCTACGGCGGCATCGGCCGCGCCGCGCGCGACTGGCACGCCTTCGACCAGATCGTCGGCACCTTGCGCAAGCTCGAGCCGGACCAGACGCTGCTCGTCCAGTCGGGCAAGCCGGTCGGCGTGTTCCGCACCCATGCCGACGCGCCGCGGGTGCTGATCGCCAACTCCAACCTCGTGCCGCACTGGGCGACCTGGGAGCATTTCAACGAGCTCGATCGCAAGGGCCTGATGATGTACGGCCAGATGACGGCCGGCTCCTGGATCTATATCGGCAGCCAGGGCATCGTGCAGGGCACCTACGAGACCTTCGTCGAGATGGGCCGCCAGCACTATGGCGGCGACCTCCAGGGTCGCTGGATCCTGACCGCGGGCCTGGGCGGCATGGGTGGAGCGCAACCGCTGGCCGCCACCATGGCCGGCGCCTCGTGCCTCGCCGTCGAATGCCAGCAGAGCCGGATCGAGTTCCGCCTGCGCACCGGCTATGTCGACGTGCAGGCCAAGGATCTGGACGAGGCGCTGGCGATCCTGGACCGGGCCAAGGCCGGGCGCAAGGCGGTCTCGGTGGCCCTGCTCGCCAACGCCGCCGACGTCTTCCCCGAGCTCGTCCGCCGCGGCGTGCGCCCGGACTGCGTCACCGACCAGACCTCCGCGCACGACCCGGTCAACGGCTACCTGCCGCAGGGCTGGACGGTGGCCGAGTGGGAGGCCAGGCGCGAGTCGGACCCGGCCGCCGTCACCAAGGCCGCCAAGCGCTCGATGGCGGTGCACGTGCGCGCGATGCTGGACTTCCACAAGGCCGGGGTGCCGACGGTCGACTACGGCAACAACATCCGCCAGATGGCGCTCGAGGAAGGCGTCGCCGACGCGTTCGACTTCCCGGGCTTCGTGCCGGCCTATATCCGCCCGCTGTTCTGCCGCGGCGTCGGCCCGTTCCGCTGGGCAGCACTGTCCGGCGACCCGGAGGACATCTACCGCACCGACGCCAAGGTGAAGGAGCTGCTGCCGGACAACCGCCATCTGCACAACTGGCTCGACATGGCCAGGGAGCGCATCCACTTCCAGGGCCTGCCGGCGCGCATCTGCTGGGTGGGTCTGGGCGACCGGCATCGGCTGGGCCTGGCCTTCAACGAGATGGTGGCCAAGGGCGAGCTCAAGGCGCCGATCGTGATCGGCCGCGACCATCTCGATTCGGGCTCGGTCGCCTCGCCCAACCGCGAGACCGAAGCCATGCGCGACGGCTCCGGCACGGTGTCGGATTGGCCCCTGCTCAACGCGCTGCTGAACTGCGCCTCGGGTGCCACCTGGGTCAGCCTGCACCATGGCGGCGGCGTCGGCATGGGCTTCTCGCAGCACTCGGGCATGGTGGTCGTGGCCGACGGCACGCCGGAGGCCGGCAAGCGGCTCGAGCGCGTGCTGTGGAACGATCCGGCGACCGGCGTCATGCGCCATGCCGATGCCGGCTACGAGATCGCGCTGGACTGCGCGCGCGAGCACGGCCTCGACCTGCCGGGCATTCTCGGGTGACCGAGGCGGGGCGACCGCTGGACGGCGTGCGGGTGCTCGACTTCACCCGCGTGCTGGCCGGGCCGTACTGCACGGCGCTCCTGGCCGACCTCGGCGCCGACGTGCTCAAGGTCGAGCCGCCGCAGGGCGACGACTACCGGCAGATCGGCCCGTTCCGCGCCGACGGCTCCAGCGCCATCTTCGCCGCGGTCAACCGCGGCAAGCGCAGCGTCGTGCTCGACCTCGGCACGTCCGAGCACCGCGAGGTGGTGCTGGCATTGGCGGCCGCGGCCGACGTCGTGGTCGAGAACTTCCGCCCAGGCGTCGCCGCCAAGCTCGGCATCGGGGCGGAGGTGCTGTGCGGCCGTGACCCGCGGCTGATCTATGCCAGCATCTCCGGCTTCGGGCAGGACGGGCCCAACGCGCAGCGCCCGGCCTACGACATCGTGGTGCAGGCGATGAGCGGCATCATGACGACCACGGGCGAGCCCGACGGGCCGCCGATGCTCCTGGGCGAGGCGGTGGGCGACGTCGTGGCCGGGCTGTTCGGCTCCTGGGCGATCCTCGCCGCCCTCTACGAGCGCGAGCGGACCGGGCGCGGCCGTCGCCTCGACGTGGCCATGCTGGACGCGATGATGGCGCTGCAGCCGCTCAACGTCGCGCGTTATCTGGCGCTGGGCCGCTCGCCGCGGCGCGTCGGCAACCGGCACCCGATCTCGGCCCCGTTCGGCGCCTTCGCCGCCCGCGACGGCCAGTTCGTGCTGGCGGTGCTCAACAAGCGCCTGTTCGCGAGCCTGGCCGGCGTCGTCGGCCGCCCGGATCTGCCGGCCGATCCGCGTTTCGCCACGGACGCGCTGCGCTTCGAGCACGAGGCCGAGCTGCGCGCGGTGATCGAGGCCTGGGCCGGCGGGCTGAGCGCCGCCGAAGCCGTGGCGGCGCTGATGGCGGCCGGCGTCCCGGCGGCCGAGGTGCAGGACACGGCGGCCGCCCTGGCCGCGGCGCGCGCGGTGCTGCAGACGGTCGACGAACCCGAGCTGGGGCCGGTCATGGCGCCGGAGCAGCCGGTGCGCTTCGTCGGGGCCACGCGCGGCGGGCTGCGCCCGGCCCCCCGCCTGGGCCAGCACGACAAAGAGACGCTGGGCGATCCGGCGCGAGCTTGGGGTTAGGGAGGGCAATGGACAGCCTGCGCGACCCGCGCGCCGACCACGAGGTGGTCGACGCCATCGAGGCCTTCTGCGCCGAGATCCTGGCGCCGCGCGCGGCCGAGATCGACGAACGCTCGCTCTCGGCCACCTGCCACCGGCGAGCACTGGCCGAGCTCGGCATCATGGGGCTGAACCTGCCGGCGGAACATGGCGGGCCGGGCGTCGATCCGTTCACGCTGTTCGAGGCCCTGGCGGCGATCGCCGGCGCCTGCGGCTCGACCGCGTCCATGGTCACCGCGCATTTTCTCGCCACCGATTCGATCCTGCACGGCGGCAGCGCGGCGCAGCGGGCCCGCTGGCTGCCGGCGGCGGCCAGCGGCGAGATCCTGGGCGGCTTCGCGCTGACCGAGCCTGGCGCCGGCTCGAACCCGGCCGACATGACCACCCTCGCCCGCCGCGACGGCGATGCCTATCGGCTCAAGGGGACCAAGCACTTCATCTCCAACGCCGCCGAGGCCGATTTCCTCGTCGTCTACGCCAAGACCGACCCAAGCGCCGGCGCCCGCGGCATCTCCGCGTTCGTGGTCGAGAAGGCCGGCGGCGGCATCGTGGTCGGGCCGCACGAGCGCACCATGGGCCTCAAGGGCGGCCACGTGTTCGAGGTGGTGCTGGATTGCCTGGTGCCCGCCGCGAACCGGCTGGGGGCGGAGGGCTCCGGCTTCCGCACCGCGCTGAAGACGCTGGACGCCGGCAGGCTCGACATCGCCGCCTGCTGCGTCGGCATCGCCGAGGCCGCCTATGCGGCGGCGCTGGCCTGGACGAAGACGCGCCATGTGGGCGGCGGGCCGATCGCCGAGTATCAGGGCATCCAGTGGAAGCTCGCCGACATGCTGGTCGACATCGCGGCGGCGCGCGGCATCGGCGGCAGCGCCACGGCCAAGCGCGTCGCCGGCGCGCGCTACAGCCTGGAAGCCTCGATGGCCAAGCTGTTCGCCTCCGAAATGGCGGGCCGGGTCACCGACAGCGCCCTGCAGATCCATGGCGGCTACGGCTTCACGCGCGACCTGCCGCTCGAGCGCTACGTCCGCGACGTGCGGATCATGCGCATCTACGAGGGCTCGTCCGAAATCCAGCGCAACGTCATCGCCCGCGCGGTGCTGGCATGATCCGCCTGCTGCCGCCGGACGCGTTCCGGCACATGCCGTGGAAGAACGGCCTCGGCGTCACGATCGAGATCGCCGCGAGCCCGGAGGGTGCCGATCTCGCCGCGATCGACTGGCGCGTCAGCATGGCGAGGGTGGAGACCGCGGGCCCGTTCTCGCTGTTCCCGGGCATCGACCGCACGCTGTGCGTGCTCGAAGGCGAGGCGCTGACGCTCGAGATCGCGGGCCGCGGCGTGGTGCGGCTGGATCGGGACAGCGAACCCTACGCCTTCCCCGCCGACGTCGCCACTGTCGGCACGCCGACCGCGGGCGGCATCCTCGACCTCAACGTCATGACCCGCCGCGGCCGCTGGCGGCACCGGGTGCGGCACGTGGCCGGCCCGGCCGGGCTGGATGGCGACGTCAACCTGCTCGTCAACCGTGGCCCCGCCATGAAGCTGGGCGATTTCGACCTACCAAGCGGCGGGGCTGCGATCCTCACGGCCGGCCGTGTCGCGCCGTCCCGGCCGGTCTACGCGATCGAGCTGTTCAGAACCTGACCGTCACCGGCCCGAGCGGCCGCGAGCAGCACAAGAGCACCTTGCCGGGCTCGGGCGGATCGAGCGGCTCCTCGGCATAGGCGACCTCGCCGGCGACGAGGTCGCACATGCAGGTGTTGCAGATGCCGGCCCGGCAGCTGAAGGCCGGGAAGAGCCCGGCCGCCTCGGCCAGCTCGAGCAGGGAGCCGTCGGCGTCGCTCCAGGCGACCTCGATGCCGGCAGGCTCGAAGGTGACGCGGGATGACGCGTGCTCGACGGGGCGCGGCGGCGCCTCGGTGGTGGTCTCGATGTCCATGGCCGCCCCCTACTCCGCCGCGAGCGGCATCGCCGCCTCGGCGGCGATGAGCTGGTCCATCCGCCGACGGAAGCGCAGCGGGCCGAGATCGATCTTGAGGTCGAGATTGGGCGTCTGCTTGTGATCCATGCCCCACTGGACGGCATTGAGGACCATCCGATCCTCCTCGAACGCGGCGCGCACCGAGTCCGCGAAACGCTGCGAGACCACGGCGTCGCCGGGAGCGAAGTTGCGCATCTGGAACCAGAAGTAGCGTGTGTGCTTGTCGTCGACCGGGGTCATGAAGTTGTAGGAGTCCATCAGGAACGTGTCCGGATCGAGCCGGCCCTGCGGTCCGCCCGTGCCGGCCGGCGTGAACACCGCCTTGATGATCGCGTTGGAGGGGAAGCGAACCTCGTAGTGCTGCTGACGATCGGTGTTGCCGGCGAACTTGACGAACTGCCGGTAGAAGGGAGCGACCTCGGTATCGAGCATCCAGCGCGACACCACCACCCCGTCGCCGCGCAGCTCGGTCTGCAGCGGTGTCTCCTCGCAGGCGGCGTTGCCGAACGAG
The DNA here is from genome assembly GCA_039808865.1 of Geminicoccaceae bacterium. Taxonomy (GTDB): domain Bacteria; phylum Pseudomonadota; class Alphaproteobacteria; order Geminicoccales; family Geminicoccaceae; genus Benzoatithermus. Next base: position 58,883 of record JBDHTW010000001.1, on the reverse strand, counting down.
GACGCGTGCACCCAGGCGACGTGCGACGGGTCGAGCAGGTTGTCGGTGACGTAGAGGTAATTGCAGTCGACGGTCATCGATTCGGGGTCGGTGCGGCCCCAGCGCGGATCGTCCCAGTGCTCGATCTTGAAGATCAGCCCCGGATCGGCCTTGGCGGCCTCGCCCATCCAGATCCAGACGAGGCCATAGCGCGCCGCCACCGGGTAGCTGCGCACCCGTGCTATGTGCGGGATCTTCTCCGCGCCCGGCACGCGCGTGCAGGCGCCGCCGCAGTCGAAGCGCAGCCCGTGATAGCCGCATTCGACCTCGTCACCGCGCAGGCGGCCCATCGACAGCGGCAGCTTGCGGTGCGGGCAGGCATCCTCGAGCGCCACCGGCGTCCCGTCCTCCTTGGCGTAGAGCACGATGCGCTCGCCGAGGATGGTCACGGGCAGCATCTGGCGAGATACGTCGTGCTCGATGGCGGCGACGTACCAGGCATTGCGGAGAAACATGCGTGGCACTCCGGATGGGCGTCACCAGCAGGGCTAACGCGCGGCTCCCACGGCGAAAAGCCGAGTTCTGCTTGAGTTTACTTTAGAATATCTAAACAATGGCGCGATGAAGCCGCTGCCGCCGCTTCGCGCCCTGCAAATCTTCGCCGCCGTCGGACGCTGCGGTTCGATCGTGGCCGCCGCCGGTGAGCTCGGCATCTCCGCCGGCGCGGTCAGCCAGCAGATCCGACTGCTCGAGGACTGGCTGGGCCTGCATCTGGTCGAGCGCAGCGGGCGCGGCATCGTGCTCACCCGCTGGGGTCGCCTCTATCTGCCCAAGGTGAGCGAGGCGTTCACCCGGCTCGAAGACGCGCAGCGGCTGCTCGAGCGCGAGCGGCGCGGCGGCGAGATCACGGTCAGCACCCTGCCCTCGCTGGCGAGCAAATGGCTGGGTCCTCTGCTGTTCGCCTGGCAGGCGCAGCATCCCGACGTGCCGATCCGGCTGCACGGTGCGGATGCCGAGCCGCGGCTGGACGAAGGCCAGGTCGACTTTCGCGTCACCTACGGCGCCGCCGCGCGCCAGCACCGGCATGCCATCGTCCTGTTCACCGACGAGCTGCTGCCGGTCTGCCGGCCCGAGCTGGCCGTGCCCACGCCGGCCGCGATCCTGGATCTGCCGCTGATCGGCATCGACTGGGCGCCGGACTTCCACTCGCCACCGGGCTGGGCGGACTGGCTGCAGCTCGCGGGCCTCGGCGGGAGGGTGCCGCGGCCGGCGCTGACCTTCACCCTGTCCGCGCAGGCGATCGATGCCGCGATCGCGGGTCGTGGCCTCGTGCTGGCGCAGCGCTCGATGGTGGCCGAGGATCTGCGCCTGGGCCGGCTGCGGCAGCCATTCGCGCTGTGCCTGCCGATGCCCGAGCCCTACTGGCTGGCCTGGGGCGCCAGCACGCTGGATCATGCACGGGCCGAGCTGTTCCATCGTTGGCTGGTCGCGCGCGGCCGCGAGGTGGCCGGACGCGGCCCGGCCACGCTCCCGGCGCATGGCTCCTAGCCAGCGCGTCGCCCGTGTTGCGGTGCGAGGGCAATCCCACTAGGTTCCCCCGCCACCATTCTCGACCGCCCTGGACCGCCGATGCCACCCGCCATCCGTCCCGCCAACCCGAATTTCGGCTCCGGCCCCACCGCCAAGCGACCGGGCTGGTCGCTGGCGGCACTGAGCACCGCCATGCTCGGCCGCTCGCATCGCGCCGGGCCGGCCAAGGCGCTGCTGCAGGAGGTGATCGAGCGCTCGCGCGCGCTGCTCGGCATCCCGGCCGACTACCGGATCGGCATCCTGCCCGGTTCCGACACCGGCGCCTACGAGTGCGCGATGTGGTCGATGCTCGGCGCGCGCGGCGTCGACATCGTGAGCTTCGAGAGCTTCGGCGCCGGCTGGCAGACCGACATCGAGAAGCAGCTCAAGCTCGAGGACGTGCGCGTCTTCGCGGCGCCATACGGTGAGCTGCCCGACCTCGCGGGGATCGACGGCGACCGCGACGTGGTGTTCTGCTGGAACGGCACCACCTCGGGCGTGCGCGTCCCGAACGGCGACTGGATCAAGGACGATCGCCGGGGCCTCACCTTGTGCGACGCGACCTCGGCCGCGTTCGCCATGGACCTGCCCTGGGCCAAGCTCGACGTGGTGACCTGGTCCTGGCAGAAGGTGCTGGGCGGCGAGGCGCAGCACGGCATGCTGGTCCTGAGCCCGCGCGCCGTGGAGCGGCTGCAGTCGTACAAGCCGGCCTGGCCCTTGCCCAAGATCTTCCGCCTGACCAAGGGCGGCAAGCTGATCGAGGGCATCTTCCAGGGCGAGACCATCAACACGCCCTCGATGCTCGCGGTCGAGGACGCGCTGGACGGGCTGCGCTGGGCGGAAGGCCTGGGCGGGCTGCCGGCGCTGATCGCGCGCGCCGAGCGCAACCTCGCCGTGATCGACGCCTGGATCGGCAAGAGCGACTGGGCGGCGTTCCTCGCCCGGCGCCCCGAGATCCGCTCGGCCACCTCGGTGTGCCTGGCCATCGTCGACCCGGCGTTCACCGCCCTCGACGCGGCGGGCCAGCAGAGTTTCGTCAAGGACATGACCAAGCTCTTGACCGAGCAGAAGGTCGCCTTCGACATCCAAAGCTACCGCGACGCGCCGGCGGGCCTGCGGATCTGGTGCGGCGCCACGGTCGAGACGACCGACGTCGCAGCGCTGCTGCCCTGGCTCGACTGGGCCTTCGCCGAGACCAGGCGCCTGCGCGCCTGAGCCGCCCACAGACAAGTTCACGTTCGGAGCTGCCATGCCACGGGTGCTCATCGCCGACCAGCTGAGCCCGGCTGCCGAGGCCATCTTTCGCGAGCGCGGGCTCGAGGTCGACACCCGCGTCGGTTTGAAGAAGGACGAGCTGATCGCCGTCATCGGCGACTATGACGGCCTGGCCGTCCGCTCGGCGACCAAGGTCACGGCCGAGGTGCTGGCGGCGGCGACGCGGCTCAAGGTCGTCGGCCGCGCCGGCATCGGCGTCGACAACATCGACGTCGAGGCCGCGACCCAGCGCGGCGTGGTCGTGATGAACACGCCGTTCGGCAACTCGGTGACCACGGCCGAGCACGCGATCTCGCTGATGCTCGCCCTGGCCCGCCAGATTCCGGCGGCCGACCGGTCGACCCGCGCCGGGAAGTGGGAGAAGAACCGCTTCATGGGCGTCGAGCTGATGGGCAAGGTTCTGGGCCTGATCGGCTGCGGCAACATCGGCTCGATCGTGGCCGACCGCGCCCAGGGCCTGAAGATGCGGGTGATCGCCTTCGATCCGTTCCTCTCGCCCGAGCGCGCCGCCGACCTCAACGTCGAGAAGGTCGAGCTCGACACCCTGCTGGCGCGCGCCGACTTCATCACCCTGCACACCCCGCTCACCGAGCAGACGCGCAACATCCTCTCGCGCGACAACCTGGGCAAGACCAAGCCCGGGGTGCGGATCGTCAACTGCGCCCGCGGCGGGCTGGTCGACGAGCATGCCATGGCCGACCTCATCCGCGCGGGGCACGTCGCCGGCGCCGCCTTCGACGTGTTCGCGGTCGAGCCGGCACGCGAATCGCCGCTGTTCGAGCTCGAGGAGGTGGTCGTCACGCCGCATCTCGGCGCTTCCACCGGCGAGGCGCAGGAGAACGTGGCGCTGCAGGTGGCCGAGCAGATCAGCGACTACCTGACGACGGGCGCAGTCGTGAACGCGCTGAACATGGCCTCGGTCACCGCCGAGGAGGCGCCGCGGCTGCGGCCCTACATGCGCCTGGCCGAGCAGCTCGGCTCGTTCGCCGGCCAGCTCACCGCGACCGGCCTGTCGGAGGTCACCGTGACCTATGCCGGCCATGCCGCCTCGCTGAACACGCGCCCGCTGACCCAGGTCGTGCTGACCGGCCTGCTGCGGCCACTGCTCGCCAGCGTGAACATGGTCAACGCGCCGGCTCTGGCCAAGCAGCGCAACATCAACGTCAAGGTCGTGACCTCGGAAGCGGTCGAGGGCTACCAGACCCTGCTCACGGTCGAGGTCCTGACCGAGAGCGGGCCGCGCGCGGTCGCCGGCACGCTGTTCCAGGACGCCGAGCCGCGCGTGGTGTCGATCCGCGGCATCCCGATGGAGGCGCGCCTCGGCGCGCACATGCTCTATGTCCGCAACCAGGACAAGCCGGGCTTCATCGGCGCGCTCGGCCGCACGCTCGGCGACGCGCAGATCAACATCGCCACCTTCCATCTCGGCCGCGACGAGCCCGGGGGCGACGCCATCGCGCTCGTCGAGGTCGACGGGCCGATCCCCGATTACGTGCTGGAGCAGGTCTGCCGGCTGCCGCAGGTCCTGCATGCCAGGCAACTCAGCTTCTGAGCCGATGCAGCCGGGCTGCTGCGGTGGCCTGCACCGGCGCGTGTTCCTGAGAAGCGGCGCCGCCTTGGCGGCGACGCTGCCGCTGGCAGGGTGCGATGCCGCCGTGCCGGACTGGCTCGCGGATCTGCTGGTGCCGGAAGCCATGGCTGCCGAGCTCGGCGCGCAGGCGTTTCGCGAAATCCTGCGCGACACCCCGCCGGTGCGCGACGCCGGCTTGCAGCGCCGGGTGGCGGCCGTCGGCGAGCGCATCGTCCGCGCGAGCCAGTCGCCATGGCCGACCTGGCAGTTCGTCGTGCTGGAATCGCCGACGCGCAACGCGTTGGCGCTGCCCGGCGGCAAGGTCGGCATCTTCACCGGCATGCTGCAGACGATGGCCAACGAGGCGCAGCTCGCGACCGTCCTCGGGCACGAGGTCGGCCACGTGAACGCGCGGCACGCGGCGCAGCGGATCGTGGCCGAGAACGCGGTGACGTTGGCATTGCGCCTGGGCGTCTCGCTGCTGGTCTCGAGCGACGCGCCGATCCCGCCGCAGCTCGTGGCGGCGCTGGGCGGCACACTTGCCGATGTCGGCTTGATCCGCCCGTTCGGCCGCAGCCAGGAGCTGCAGGCCGACGCGCTGGGCCTGCGCTACATGGCCCGCGCCGGCTACGATCCGGCGGAGGCGGTGGCGTTCTGGCGGGGCATGCTGGCCCTCGAGGGCGGCGATGGCCCACCGGCCTTTTTGTCGACGCACCCGGCCAGTGCGCAGCGCATCGAGGCGCTCCAGCGCCTGTTGCCGAGCGTGCAGCGGGTGTCGGCGCTTCAGAGGAAGCTGATCGGGTCGACGTCGATCTGGAGCTGAACCGCAGCCGGCAGGCGCAAAGGCGCGAGCCATGCACGCAGCCACGCCGGCAGGTCCAGCTCGGGCGTCGCCTTGACCAGCAGGCGTTCGCGGTAGCGGCCGCGCAGGAGCGCGAGTGGCGCCGGCGCCGGGCCGAGGACGATGGCCTGCTCGCTCTCGGGAGCGGCGCGGGCGATCCGCCGCGCCTCGGCCTTGACCCGCTCGGCGTCGCCGCCGGCCACGATCAGGGCCGCGAGCCGGCCGAACGGGGGCATCTCGCCGATGCGGCGCTCCTCCAGCTCGACCGCGAGAAAGCGGTCCTTGTCGCCCACGGCCAGCGCCTGCATCACCGGATGCTCCGGCAGGTGGGTCTGGATCAGCACACGCCCGGGGCGGTCCTCCCGCCCGGCCCGGCCCGCCACCTGGTAGAGCAGCTGGAAGGTGCGCTCGGCCGCGCGCAGGTCGCCGCCGCCGAGGCCGAGATCGGCATCGACGACACCGACGAGCGTCAGGTTGGGGAAGTGGTGGCCCTTGGCGATGATCTGGGTCCCGACCAGCACGTCGACCGTCCCGGCCTCCATGGCACCGACGATGCTGGCCGCGGCCTGCGCGTCGGTGATGGTGTCGCTGGTCATGACGGCCAGGCGCGCCTTGGGCAGCACCTCGTCCAGCTCCTCGGCCAGACGCTCCACACCGGGGCCCGAGGCCGTGAGCATCCCGACAGCGCCGCAGCTCGGGCAGTGCTCGGGCACCGGCATGGCGTAGCCGCAGTGGTGGCACTGCAGCCGGCCGCGCAGCCGGTGCGCCACGAGCCAGGCCGAGCAGTTGGGGCAGGCCAGGCGATGGCCGCAGGCACGGCACAAGGTCAGCGGCGCGTAGCCGCGACGGTTGAGGAACAAGAGCGACTGGGCGCCCTGAGCCAAGTTGCGGACCAGCGCCTCGCGCAAGGGCGGCGCCAGGAAGCCGCCGCGCGGCGGCCGCTCGTGGCGCAGATCGACCAGCCGCACCTCGGGCATCACCGCGCCGCCATGCCGGGCCGGCAGGGCGATCTGGCGCCAGCCGGGCTGCGCCGGCGGCCCGCCGCGGACGCAGCCGGCGGCCACCGCGCTCTCGAGCGAGGGCGTGGCCGAGGCCAGGATCGCGGTGCAGCCCTCGAGCCGCGCCCGCGCCAGCGCCATGTCGCGGGCGTGATAGTGGACCGTCTCCTCCTGCTTGAAGCTGCTGTCGTGCTCCTCGTCGACGACGATCAGGCCGAGCTCGGTCAGCGGCAGGAACAGCGCCGAGCGGGCGCCCACGACGACGTCGATGGCCCCCTCGGCGATCAGCCGCCAGGTCCTGCGGCGCTGCGCCTGGGTCAGGGCGGAGTGCCAGACCGCCGGCGCGGTGCCGAAGCGACGCTCGAAGCGGGCGAGGAACTGCGCCGAGAGCGCGATTTCCGGCAGCAGGACCAGCACCCGCCGCCCTGCGCGCAAGGCGGCGGCCACGGCCTCGAAATAGACCTCGGTCTTCCCGGCGCCCGGCACGCCGTCGAGCAGCGCCGTACCACCGCCCTCCGCCACGAGCCCGCACAGCTCGGCCGCGGCCGCGGCCTGGGCCGTGGTCAGCTCGACCCCGCGGCGCTCGGGGTCGGGCCGCGGCCAGCTCGGGCGCACGATCTGCGGCACGGCCGCCAGGAGTCCGGCAGCCTCCATCGACTTGAGCACGCCGGTTCCGACCTTGGCCGACTTGGCCAGATCCGGGGCGAGCACCGGCTCGAGCGCGGCCAAGCGTTCGAGGACGGCCGCGCGCTGCGGGCTCAGCCGCCCCGGCACCGGCACGCCGCCGCGACGGTAGGCGAGCTTGGCCGGCCACGGCTCGAGCGCCGCCGGGACGCTGAGCGCCAGCTTGAGCACCGAGCCCTGCGGGGCCAGCGTCTCGCGCGCGACGTGCTTGAGCAGGAAACGCAGCGGCGCCGGCATCGGTGGCGCTTCGAGAACGGCACCCAGCGGCTTCAGCCGCTCCAGGGCCACGCTCTTGGCCGGACGGTCGTCCCAGATCACGCCCACGAGCCGACGGCCGCCGAACGGCACCTCGACGAACGTGCCGGCGGGCGGCACCGGACCATCGGCCAACCGATAGTCGAAGGGTCCGTCGAGGGGAACCGGAACGAGGACGGGCACGACACTGCCGGGCATGCGCGAATCCGGCCGGAGGTTGACAGGAACGGCGCTGATAGCATCATCCGTCGGTCAGCGTCAGCCGCGGGATCGCCGTTGCTCAGCCACGCCACCGCCGATCTCGCCGCCGTCATCGAGACCTGGCTCCGCTGGCTCGGCACCGAGCGGCGGCTGGCCGTGCGCACGGTGCAGGGCTACCGAGAGGACATGGCGAGCTTCGTGCGCTTTTTGGGCGACCATCAGGGCGGCGCGGTGGCGTTGTCCGACTTGGCCGCCCTGCGTCTGGCCGATCTGCGCGCCTGGCTCGCCTGGCGGCACGGCCGCGACTATGCCCGCACCTCGACCGCGCGCGCGGTGGCCGGCGTGCGCAGCTTCTTTCGCTTCGTCGACCGGCGCCACGGCATCCACAACCCGGCCCTGCAGGCGATGCGCACGCCACGGCCGCAGCACCGGCTGCCGCGGCCGCTGGTCGAGGAGGATGCGCGCGACCTGATCACCGCCGCCCGCACCGAGGCCAAGGAGCCGTGGCTCGGGCACCGCGACACGGCACTGCTGATGCTGCTCTACGGCGCCGGCCTGCGCATCGGCGAGGCACTGGGGCTGAACCGCCGCGACATCGGCGTCGACCCGCGCGCGCTGCGTGGGCTGCGCGTCCTGGGCAAGGGCAGCAAGGAGCGGCTGGTGCCGGTCCTGCCGATCGTCGCCGAGGCCCTGGCCACCTATCTGGCCGCATGTCCGATCCCGCCACTGCCGGACGAGCCGCTGTTCAAGGGTGCGCAGGGGCGGCGCCTGCAGCAGGGGGTGGTGCAGCGGCAGGTCCGCCAGCTCCGGGTGGCGCTGGGGCTGCCGGACACCGCGACACCGCACGCGCTGCGGCACAGCTTCGCCACCCATCTGCTCGGCGACGGCGCCGACCTGCGCGCGATCCAGGAGCTTCTCGGGCACGCCAGCCTGTCGACGACGCAAGGCTATACCGAGATCGACGGCCGGGGGCTGCTCAGGCTCTATGCCCGCGCGCATCCGCGCGCGTGACCTCGCCGGAACACCGACGCCCGTTTCTTGCGCGCGGCCACGCCGATGCTATTCCGGCAAGCGGCGGCTCGGTCTACCGTCGCCCAAGCCGGCGTGGGACCGGTAGGCTAGCGGATGGGCGGATCGACGGGGCGTGCGCGGCCTTCTCCTCGTTGCGGGGCTGATCGTTGCCGGTGCCGTCGCTTTCGTGGTGGCGTGGCCGCGGCTGGTCGACGAATCGCGCCTGCGGTCCGAGCTGGTCCGGCTGCTGCACGATGCCGGCGGACCCGATCTGCGGATCCGCGGCGCCATTCGGCTGGAGGTGCTACCGTTCCCTCGCGTCACCGTCGACCGCGTCGTGCTCGGCGACCGGGTCGGCACGGCATCCCGCTTCGAGGCGGACCGCATCGACGTCGAGGTCGAGCCGCTGGCGTTGCTGGCAGGACGGATCGAGCCGCGCCGGCTGCAGCTCGTGCGGCCGGAGATGGTTCTCCCGCAGGCCGTGGCCGCCCTCGGCGCGACCCTGCTGGATAGCCTGCGCAGCGGCGAGCTGGCGGGCCTGCAACGCATCGACATCGTCGACGGCACCGTGCGTCGCGATGGTGGCCTCGGCCAGGGTTGGCCGCCGGCAGTCGAGGCCTTGGACGTCACGGCGAGCCGTTCCAGCGGCATGGACTTCCACATCGAGGCCAGCGCCGCCCTGGCCGGCGAGCCGGTGCGGCTCGCGCTCACCATGGCCCCGCTCCTGCCCGGTCAGCCGGTCAGCCTGCAGCTCGAGCTGCAGGCCGGCCCCCGCGAGGCTGCTGCCGCGCTCGCCTTCCAGGGCAATCTCCGACCGGACGCCGACGGCCCGCGGCTCGAAGGCACCGCCCGCCTCGATACCCGCCAGGGTCCGCTGCCGGACTGGGCGCTTGCCGCCGCCGGCGTCGACCCCGCCTGGGCATCGCTGGTCGATGCCGGCCAAGCGCGGCTCAGCGCCGCGCCCGGTCTGCTCGGCCTGTCCGACCTCGAGCTCGAGGTGCCGGGTGGCACCATGCGCGGCAGCCTGGCCATGGAGTTCGGGCCAAGCCCCACGTTCGATCTCTCTCTCGAGAGTGCCCAGCTCGCGATGACACCGGAATGGGCCCAGGCGGTGGACCTGCTGAGCCACGGCGCCGACCCGGCTGCGGCATGGGCCGGCCGTGTGCGCCTGCGGCTCGCCGAGTTGCTCTGGCACGGCGATCGCGCCCGCGGCGTGCAGGCGGAGCTGGACTGGGAGCGCGGGCGGCGTCCCCGGCTGCAGCGCCTGGATGCCAGCCTGCCTGGGGCAACCTCCCTGCAGTGGTCCGGGGCCGGCCCGGGCTCGGACGAGACGCCGTTCACCGGTGCCGTCACGCTGCAGGTGGGCGAGCTGCGCCGGCTGCTGCTTTGGGCCGGGGTCGCGGCCGACGAGCTGCCATCGGGGGGCCTCACCAGCCTGGATCTGGCGGCGACGGCGCGTATCGGCCGCAGCAGGCTGACGCTCACGGACCTGCAAGCCCGCCTGGATGCGACCCAAATCACCGGCTCCGCCGACTACATGGACGCACCGCATCCCCGCCTCGATCTCGCGCTGGCGGCCGACCGTCTCAACACCGCGCTCTACGGCATGAACGCGGTGGCCTGGCCCGCATGGCGGGATCGGCTGCTCGCCCTGGACGGCAGCATCGATGTCCGGGTGGACCGATTGAGCCGCGACGCGCTGCGCGGCCAGGAACTCCATCTCGAGGCCAGGCTGCAGGCCGGCCAAGTGACGCTGCGACGGCTGCGGCTCGATGACCTCGGCGGCGCCGACCTCGATCTGCGCGGCTCCTTCGATCTGGCCGCAGGAACCTATGATCTCACCGCCGCCGCGGGCCTCAAGCAGGTGAAGCCGCTGCTGCGCGCCCTGCGCCTGGAGTCGCCGGTGGAGATCGAGCGCTTGGCGCCGTTGCGGCTCGACGGGATGATCCAGGGTGGCCCAGAGGCGGCACGGCTCGACCTTACACTTGCGGCCAGCCATGCCACGGCCTCGCTCGCGGGCACCATGGGCCCCATGCTCGACGGCAGCGACCTGGACCTGACGTTCACCGCCACTGCCGACGAGACCGCCGATCTGCTCGAGGCACTCGGCCGGCCGGCACCACCCGAACGGGGTACGCTCGGGCCGGTCCGGGCCCGCGGCACGCTCGGCGGCGACGGCCATGGGCCGCGCACGCTCGGCATGCAGCTGGCCGTGGGCCAGAGCGAGATCGACGTGCAGGCGATCATGGCGACCGACGGTGCCCGGCCGCGGGTCGCGGGCACGCTGAGCGCTCCGGTGCTCGAGACCGGACTGCTGGCCGCGCTCTACGAGACCATGGCCCTGCCGCTGGGATTTCCGCCCGGCCGGCCGTGGCTGTGGCCGGGCGACTGGCCGCGCCAGCCGCTCGACTGGCAATGGCTGCACGCGGTCGATCTCGACTTGGCGTTGAATGTGGCCGGCCTGCGCCACGACGGCCAGGGCCTGCCGGGTGCCAGCGCAAGGATCGGGCTCGACGACGGCAGCCTGGCGCTGAGCCGGATCGCAGCGCCGGTTGCCGGCGGCAGGCTCGAAGGCACGATCACGCTCGAAGCCGGTGCCGGCGATTACGCCATCCTCGGCACGGATCTGCGCCTGCGGGGCGCGCGCGCCGAGCAGCTCGCCGGCGTGGCGGCGCCGGGCAGCGGGCTCGCCGGCACCATCGACGTCGCCGCAGAGCTCGCCGCCGAGGGTCGGAGCATCGCCGATCTGGTCGGCTCGTTGCGCGGCGACGGCGAGCTGGCGCTCGACGGCACGAGCGGACCCGGCCCATGGCTGGGACGGAGCGCCGCATCGCCCGGCCCGTGGCGCATCGGCGGCCCGTTCGGGGTCGCGCAGGGCATCGTCGCCAGTGCGCCGCCCGGCATGACGCTGGCCATCGGCTCGATCGACGGGCGGCTGGACCTCAGCCTCGATCTTCTGGTCTGGATTCTGGATGCCAGGGTCTCGCTCACCCTGCCCGGCAGCCCTGGGAGCAGCGCCATCGCACGCCTGCTCGGACCGCCCGGGCGCACGACCTTGCTGCCCGGCACCCCGGCACCCTAGGCGGCGCCACCCGCAAATCCGGCTGGACATGGATGGGGCACCGGGCGCAAAGCTCGGTCCGCCATGACGAGGCCGCCGACCACACCCCGATCCTGCTGTGCCGCGGCCCGCGGCCGTGCGGTGACGGTGTGGCGTTGCCTGCTCGTGCTCTACCTGCTGTCCCTCGGCATGCCCGTGCTGCAGGGCATGCTGGCGAAAGCCGCCTCGGCCGGCACGGTGCTGGTCGAGCTGTGCACCGCCGACGGCATCAAGCGCGTCGCGCTCGACCGCGACGGAGCACCGGTCGCTCCGGACCGATCGGACCATGCGGCCTTCCATCATTGCGGCGCCTGCCTGATCGGCCCGGCCAAGCCCGGGCTGCAGGGCGGCACGGTCACCCTCGAACCTCCGGCAGCCGCCGGCGTGCTCGTCGGGGCCGTCCACGTGCCACCGGCGCGTCCGATCACACCGGCGGCCGGAGCGCCGCTTCCTCCCCGGGGACCGCCACGCGCCGCCTGAACGGCCATCGTCACACCGTCTGGCTTCAGGCTTCGTTGCGATCCTTCTTGTTGGGGAGCCATCATGTCCCATCCTTCCTTGGGGTGGCTCAGCGCCGCCCTGCTCACCGTCGCGCTGGTCGGCGCGGCCTCCGCGCATGTCACGCTGGAGACCGCCCAGGCCCCGTCGAACAGCACCTACAAGGCCGTGCTGCGCGTGCCGCACGGCTGCCACGGCCAGCCGACGACCGCCATCCGGGTGAAGATCCCGGAAGGCGCCATCACGGCCAAGCCCATGCCCAAGCCCGGCTGGCAGCTCGCCACCACCAAAGGCAAGTATGCCAAGACCTACGACAGCTACGGCACGCCGGTTGCCGAGGGCGTCACCGAAATCGCTTGGACCGGCGGCGACCTGCCGGACGATTGGTACGACGAGTTCGTGTTCCGCGTGGCGCTGACCGACTTCACGCCGGGTGCCATGGTGTATTTTCCCGTGGTCCAGGAATGTGCGGGCGGCGCCGTCGAGCGCTGGATCGACGTTCCCGCACCGGGCCAAAGCGACGACGATCTGGAGACCCCGGCACCCGGGTTGAAGATCACGCCCAAGGCCACCGGCGGAGACGATTGAGATCGCGGTCGCCATGCCACGGCCGGCGATGCTGCGTCGTCTCGCAACCCTGGCGGTCCTCGCGCTGACGTTGACCGTCGCCGGCGCGACCGGTGCCCACGCCCACGCGGTGCTCCTCGAGGCCTCGCCGCCCGACGGCGCCCGCTTGGCCGGCGCACCGGCCGAGCTCGTCCTGCGCTTCAACGAGCCCGTGGTGCCGCAGGCGATCAGGCTGCTGGACCGCGATGGCAACGAGGCGGGCGACGTCGTGGTCACGCCGCGTGGCGATAGCGTCGTCCTCCGGCCGACGCGTTCGTTGCCGGACGGCGTCTACCTGCTCAGCTATCGGGTCGCCTCGCTCGATGCCCATCCGGTCGCCGCCACCTTGCGCTTCGGCATCGGCGTCGATCCCGGCGCAGGCAGCGAAAGCACGGACGAGCTCACGCCGGCGGCGTGGCTCGCCGCCAGCGGTCGCTGGCTGGTCTACCTGACCGCACTGGCAGCAGCGGGGGCGACCCTGTTCGAGCTGCTGGTGCGGCCGCCACCGCTCCTGGCCGTCAGGGTCCGCCGCTTCGCCGCGTGGGCGGCAGCTTGCGGTATCCTGGCACTGGCTTGGCGCATCGGTACGGCCGGGCTCGAGCTCGGCGGGCTTCCTCTCGACGCGCTCGCCTCGCCGGCGCCATGGCGTCTCGCGGCGGCGACCACGCTGGGGCCCGCGGCCCTGCTTGCGGCCCTCGGCCTGAGCGGCATCGCCACAGGCTTCCCTGTGCCCGTACCGATCAGGCTGGCCGCCGTCGCCGCCGTCGCCGGCTCGTTCGCCTTGACCGGCCACGCCGCGTCGGCGGCTCCTTACTGGCTGACGGGTCCGGCCTTGGGCGTGCACGTGCTCTGCGCGGCCTTCTGGCTCGGCTCCCTGGTACCTTTGCTGTGCTGCCTGCAGCTCGACCGCCATGCGGCGGCAGCCGTGCTGCGCCGCTTCTCCGCCATGGCGGCCGCGGCCGTGGCATTGCTCGCGGCGGCAGGCGGCGCGCTCGCCTGGGTGCAGCTCGGCGGTGATCCACGGACGCTCGTGACCACCACCTACGGCTGGCGTCTCGCGAGCAAGCTCGCCCTCGTGCTCGGACTTCTGGCGCTGGCCGCGTGCAACCGGCAGGTGCTCACGCCGGCCCTGGCCCGGGGCGACCAGGACGCCGGGCGCTGGCTTGGCCGGAGCCTGTGCGCCGATCTCGCGCTCGGCGTCCTGGTGCTGGCGGTGACCGCCACCTTCCCGCTGAGCCCACCGCCACGCGCGCTCATGGCCGTCGCCGCCGAGCCGGAGGGCCGCACGCTGGTGATCGCGACGCCCGCCGGGCAGGCGACGCTCAGCCTCCTGCCCGGCCGCGCCGGCAGCAACCGGCTCGAGGCGCAGATCGTGGACGGCAACGGCGAGCCGATCCTCGCCCGCGAAGGCTCCATCGCCTGGAGTCTGGCTGCAGCCGGGATCGAACGGCAGCAGGCCGCACTGGTCCTGCCGGCCGCGGGCGTCGCCACCGCCACCGGCCTCGCGCTGCCCCGCGGCGGTCGCTGGCAGCTGCGTCTCGAGCTGTTGATCGACGATTTCACCAAGCTGATCTTCGCCGGTCAGATCGACGTGCCATGAACGGCACGACACCAATCGGGAGAACGAACATGCGCCATCTGCTCGTGGCGGCCGTCGCCGCCAACCTGCTCGCCGGCACGGCCTGGGCGGCGGAGAACGCCATCGTGGTCGAGCAGCCCTGGGCCCGGGCCGCGGCGACCGGCAACAGCGCCGCCTATCTGGTGATCGAGAACCGGGGCACCGCACCCGACCGGCTGGTGGGCGTCGCCTCGCCGGCGGCGCGCACCGCGGAGCTGCACACGAGCCAGGTCGATGCCAAGGGCGTCGCCTCGATGCGGCCGCTGCAGGCGGTGGAGCTGACGCCCGGCGGCAAGGCGGTCCTCGCCCCGGGCGGGATGCACATCATGCTCATGGGTCTGGCGCAGCCGCTCAAGGACGGCCAGCACTTCCCGCTCACGCTGACGTTCGAGAAGGCTGGCGCCGTGACCGTCGACGTCGCCGTGCAAGGCAGGCCGACCGCGGGCCACGACCATCAAAAGCCCATGAACATGGGCAACTGAGGCGAAGCGCGGCCGGCCCGCCGCGCCTAGTCGGACGGCCCGAGCATCTGCTCGGGTCGGACCGCCTGGACGAACTCCTCCTCGCTCAGCAGGCCCAAGGCCAGCACGGACTGCAGCAGGGTCGTGCCTTCCTTGTGCGCCTTCTTCGCGACCTTGGCGGCGTTGTCGTAGCCGATCTTGGGGTTGAGGGCGGTGACCAGCATCAGGCTCTCGTTCATCAGCCGGGTGATGCGCTCGCGATCGGCCTCGATCCCGACCACGCAGTTGTCGGTGAAGCTGCGCGCGCCGTCGGCGATGAGCCGGATCGACTGCAGCACGTTGTGGATGATCACCGGCTTGAAGACGTTGAGCTCGAAATGGCCGTTGCTGGCGCCGACGGTGCAGGCGACGTTGTTGCCCATGACCTGGCAGCAGAGCATGGTCAGCGCCTCGGACTGGGTCGGGTTGACCTTGCCCGGCATGATCGAGCTGCCGGGCTCGTTCTCCGGCAGCTTCAGCTCGCCGAAGCCGCAGCGCGGGCCCGAGCCCAGCAGGCGGACGTCGTTGGCGATCTTCATCAGGCTCGCCGCCAGCACGTTGAGCGCGCCGTGCAGCTCGACCATCGCATCATGCGCGGCCAGGGCCTCGAACTTGTTGGGTGCGGTCACGAACGGCAGCCCGGTGATCGCCGCCACCTCGGCGGCGAACGCCTCGGCGAAGCCCTTCTTCGCGTTGAGGCCGGTGCCGACGGCGGTGCCGCCCTGCGCCAGATAGTAGACCCGCGGCAGCGCCGCCTTGACCCGCTCGATGCCGTAGGCGACCTGGGTCGCGTAGCCCGAGAACTCCTGGCCCAGGGTCAGCGGGGTCGCGTCCTGCAGATGGGTGCGGCCGATCTTGATGATGTCCTGGAAGGCCTGGCTCTTCGCGACCAGCGCCGCGTGCAGATGCTCGAGCGCCGGCAGCAGCACACGCACCGCCTGCTCGCCGGCGGCGATGTGCATGGCGGTCGGGAAGGTGTCGTTCGAGGACTGGCCGCGATTGACATGGTCGTTGGGATGGACCGGCGCCTTGCCGCCGCGCTCGCCGCCGAGAAACTCGTTCGCGCGGCTGGCGATCACCTCGTTGGCGTTCATGTTGGTCTGCGTGCCGGAGCCGGTCTGCCAGACCACGAGCGGGAATTCGTCGTTGAGCTTGCCGTCCATGACCTCCTGGGCGGCCCGGCCGATGGCGTCGGCGAGCTTGGGGTCGAGCTCGCCCAGACGGCCGTTCACCTTGGACGCCGCCAGCTTGACGATGCCCAGGGCGCGGACCAGGGGCAGCGGCATGCGCTCGCTGCCGATCTTGAAGTTCTGCAGCGAGCGCTGCGTCTGCGCGCCCCAGTAGCGCGCCGCATCGACCTCGATCGGCCCGAACGTGTCCGATTCGACCCTTACGTTCTTGGGCTTGTCCATGCGGCCCATCCCCTTTGTTCCGGACGTTGGCCGGGCGACATTGCGCGGGGATGGCGGGCTGTCAACCGAGCCAATGTCGCAGTGGCGACCGGCTCATTTCTTGCGGAAACGGTCCAGCGCCACGATCTCGGCCCCGGCCGACGGCACCTTCGCCGCGTCCTCGGCGGCGTCCGCCGCCGGCTCCCGCGTGGGCACGCCGAGGAGCTTGACCGGCTCCGCCGCCGGGGTTTCCGCATCGTCGTCGAGCGTGAACTGCAGCCCGAACTCGACGCCCGGGTCCGCGAACACCTTGATCGCGGCGAACGGGATGCGCAGACGCTGCATCTGGTCGTTGAAGCTCAACGTCACCCCGAAGCCCTGATCGTCGACCTCGAGATCCCAGTACTGGTGCTGCAGCACGATGGTCATGTCGACCGGGTAGCGGTCGCGCAGGAACTCCGGGATCACCACGTCGGGATGCCGGGTGCGGAAGGTGATGTAGAAATGGTGCGGTGGCGAGGCGCCATCGCTGCAGACCCGCTGCAGCACGTCCCGCACGACGGTGCGCAGCGCGCTCTCGACCAGCCGACCGTAGTCTATTCGTGAACGCCGCATCGACGCCGGATTCCATTTGGTGAAGTGGGGGGGCTTCTGTTGCCCGGCGCCCCCCCGAGCCGCGAGCAAGCTACTTTTTAGGCAGCCGCCCGGAGTGCAACGTTGTCGTTGGCACTTGTGATTTGGTCCGGTAACGGCGGTACCATGCCGGGCAAAAACTGCACCTTTACTACGCGCGTCGATCCTAAGTCGCCCCCATGCGTCATCCCGCGAGATGAAGATGGTGGAGGCGCCGGGCTCCGCCCCCGGGTCCGCTACGCCTATTCCGCACAGCGTTTATCGCCATAGCCGGCAAGCCGGCGCTCCATATATAAGCCCTCCGCCGGCGGGCGCAACCGGCTCGGCTCGGTCCGGGGGCGCCGGCACGACGTCCACGAACGAGAGCGGGAGAGAGCGGCGGATGGCGCTGGACAAGGAGAAGCAGGCCGAGATCGACACCCTGCGGGACAGTGCGGTGCCGACCCGCCGCGCCACGGTGCCAGCCCTGGAGGCCGTGCTCTACGAACCCCTGCCGGTGCTCGACCACGGCTTCATCCGCGTCATCGACTACATGGGCGACGACGCGGCGATCGTGCAGGCGGCCAGGGTCTCCTACGGCCGCGGCACCAAGCAGGTCAGCAACGACCGCGGGCTGATCCGCTATCTGATGCGCAACCGCCACACGAGCCCGTTCGAGATGTGCGAGCTCAAGCTGCACGTGAAGCTGCCGATCTTCGTCGCCCGGCAGTGGATCCGGCACCGCACGGCCAACGTCAACGAGTACTCGGCCCGCTACTCGGTGCTGGACCGCGAGTTCTACATCCCGGACAAGGATCTGCTGAAGCTGGTGAAGCCCGCACGCGGCAAGGACGAGCCGGTGCAGGAGCGGCTGTTCGATCTGCCGACCGCCGAGCACACGGCCGCCCAATCCACGACCAACAAGCAGGGGCGTGACGAGGTCCTGGAATCGGCGGCCGCCGCCAACCTCCTGCGCGAGATCGGCGCCATCAGCAGCCGCAGCTTCACCGTCTACGAGAAGCTGCTGGGTGACGACGAGCGCCCCGGCATCGCGCGCGAGCTGGCGCGGATGGTGCTGCCGCTCAACACCTACACGCAGTGGTACTGGAAGGTCGACCTGCACAACCTGCTGCACTTCCTGCGCCTGCGCCACGATGCCCACGCCCAGTACGAGATCCGCGCCTACGCCGAGGTCCTGCTCGACATCGTGCGCAAATGGGTCCCGCTGACCGCCGAAGCGTTCGAAAATCATCGGGTGGACGGTGTCGAGCTGTCGGCCGCGGCCCTGGCGGCGATCCGGCGCAAGCTCGCCGGCGAGGCGGTGACCGCGGCGACGAGCGGCCTTACCGGCAGCGAACTGCGCGAGCTGCGCGATCTTCTGCCCGGCCTGATCAGCGATTGAGCAGGCCGGCGGGCGAATGGGGAGCTTTCAGACGGCGTCCGGGCGGCGGCCGCCGCAGAGATTGATCATGACCACGAACATCACCGGGACCAGCACGATCGCGAAGTAAAAGACGCGGGTGAAGCCGAACAGCACCGCCACCAGGATCGCCAGGACCAGGAGGGCCATCGCTGCCCAGCCGGCCGGACCCAGGCTCTCGCTCGCATTCATCGCCAGTTCCCCGTTGCCGTGTACCACGCCGACATTAGCGCTTGGTGAACATCCGGCAATCGGTCGAATGGTCGCCGCAGTTCACCACCGATATTATGGCCAAATGATGATGGCGTGGCGTGGCTACCACGTCACTGGGAAAACGCCGCTGCTTCTCGTAACATGCTGCAGTGTCAATCGACAGGTTTCGGGGGCGGTGTTAGAGCGGCGCTATCAGTCGTCCGCGCAACATATGAGGGAGCAGCAATGCAACTCCGGCTGGGTACTATGAGTTTGCTCGCAGCGGCGAGCGTGCTGGCAGGCTGCGGAGGGTTTCAGGCTCAACGGGCCTATGACGAAGTCAGCAAGGCCAAGCCGCAGGGTGATGCTTATCATCAGGCCCTCTACCAGGGGTATATGGAGCATACGACCTACGAGCAGGTCGATATGATGAACTACACGTCAGCGATGGCCCATGGCCGCAAGGCGCTGATGGCCGCGCGTGGCGAGACCCCGCCCGTGGCGCAGATCACCGATTTCGGCCCGCAGCCCGCGGACAAGGTCGACGAGCTGACGCAGGCGCGGGCGCAGCTCGAGGCGGCGCTGACCGACCAGGGTCGCCAGGCGGCGCCTGAGGCTGCGGCCTATGCGCAGAGCTTCTTCGACTGCTGGGTCGAGCAGCAGCACGAGAACTTCCAGCCGAAGGACATCGCCTACTGCCGCGACGGGTTCTACAAGAACCTGAAGATCCTCAACGACGCGGTGGTGCCGGTGGCGCCGGAGAACGTGTCGCTGCAGGCCGACGCGTTCTTCGACTTCGACAAGTACGTGCTCAAGGACCAGTACAAGCCCGAGCTCGACCGCGTCGCCGACGTGATGATCGCCGACACGTCGACGCAGTTCCTGGTCTGGGGCTTCACCGACACGGTCGGCACGAAGGAGTACAACCAGAAGCTCTCCGAGCGCCGCGCCGAGGCGGTGGCCGCGTACCTGGAGAGCCGGGGCGTGTCGCGTGACCGCATGGTCATCAAGGGCTTCGGCATGACCAACCTCGCGGTTGAGACCCCGCCGCAGACCCCGGAGCCGCGCAACCGTCGCGTGGAGATCCGCCGCCGGTAATCGGCAGCGCTGATCCGCTCCCGAGAGGGGGCGCGGCCTTCGGGCCGCGCCCCTTTTTGTTGACACGAACCGCGACGACGACAGCGGACGAGAAAAGGGCGCCGGCGTTCAGGCCGGCGCCCTGCCGCCCGGTTCAGCCGTGGCTCAGCGGACGTCTTCGGCGAAGATGTCCCGATCCTTGGTCTCGGGGACGAAGATCAGGCCGATGACCACGGTCGCCGCCGCGATGACGATCGGGTACCACAGGCCGGCGTAGATGTTGCCGGTCTGGGCCACGATGGCGAACGCCGTGGCCGGCAGCAGGCCGCCGAACCAGCCATTGCCGATATGGTAGGGCAGCGACATGGCGGTGTAGCGGATGCGGGTCGGGAACAGCTCGACCAGGGCCGCCGCGATGGGGCCGTAGACCATGGTCACGAGGATCACGAGCACGGTCAGGATCAGCACGACGGCGAGCGGCTGCGCGCGGAAGATGTCGAACGGATGGGCGAGCTTGACGATCGAGGGATCGCCCGCCTTGGGATAGCCGGCCGCCGCCAGCGCGTCGGTCACGGCCTTGGTGAACGCATCCTGCTTGGCCTTGGCGTCGGCTCCGGCGGCGGTCACGTCGAAGGCTTCGATCGTGGTCGTGCCGATCTGGACCGAGGCCACGGTCCCGGCCGGCGCGGGCACGACGCTGTAGTTGACCGCGTTGCGGGCCAGCAGGCCCTTCAGGATGTCGCAGGAGTTGGTGAACTTCGCCGTGCCGACCGGGTTGAACTGGAACGAGCAGTTGGCCGGGTCGGCGGTGACGGTGACCTGGGTCGTCGCCTGGGCCTGGTAGAGGGCCGGGTTCGCCTTCTCGGTCAGCGCCTCGAACAGCCAGAAATAGGTCAAGGCGGCGATCAGGCAGCCGGTGAGGATGATCACCTTGCGGCCGATCTTGTCCGACAGCCAGCCGAACAGGATGAAGCCGCCGGTGCCGATGACGAGCGACCAGGCGATCAGCAGGTTGGCCGAGTAGCCGTCGACCTTGAGCGTCTGCTGCAGGAAGAACAGCGCGTAGAACTGTCCGGTGTACCAGACGACGGCCTGGCCGGCGGTGAGGCCCAACAGCGCGAGCAGCGCGAGCCGCGCGTTCCGCCACTGCCCGAACGCTTCCGTCAGGGGCGCCTTGGAGCCCGTGCCCTCCTCCTTCATCCGCAAAAAGGCAGGCGATTCCTGCAGCTGCAGGCGGATCCAGACCGAGACGCCGAGCAGGAGGATCGAGATCAGGAACGGCACGCGCCAGCCCCAGTCGGCGAACGCCGCCTCGCCGAGCCAAGTGCGGGTGAACAGGATGACCAGCAGGGAAAGAAACAGGCCCAGCGTGGCGGTGGTCTGGATCCAACTGGTGTAGAAGCCGCGCCGCCCGTGCGGCGCATGCTCGGCGACGTAGGTGGCGGCGCCGCCATACTCGCCCCCCAGCGCCAGCCCCTGCAGCAGGCGCAGGCCGATCAGGATCGCCGGCGCGAGCAGGCCGATGCTGTCCGCGGTCGGCAGCAGGCCGACCACGAAGGTCGACAGGCCCATGATGGTGATCGTGACCAGGAACGTGTACTTGCGGCCGACCAGATCGCCCAGGCGCCCGAAGATCAGCGCGCCGAACGGACGCACGAGAAAGCCCGCGGCGAAGGCGAGGAGCGCGAAGATGTTGCGCGTGGTCTCGTCGAACTGGGTGAAGAACTTGGCCCCGATCACCACGGCCAAAGAACCGTAGAGATAGAAGTCGTACCACTCGAACACGGTCCCGAGCGACGAGGCGACGATGACCTTGCGCTCGTCCCGGGTCATCGGGCGGACGTCGTAGTCCGACCGTGGACGCGATGCCTGGATGGCCATGCTCAGCTCCCTGATTGGCGGCTTGCGGAAGCGGACGACCGCTGGCCAGGAGCCGAACCCACCAGCCGAGCATGAACATCCGTTCATCCGCGGCCGAGCATCGTCCGAATAGGCTGGTGCGACAAGAGCGCACGCGTTCGCAATGCCGCTACGCTACCCTGGGTGTACACGGGTGGTCAGGCGCTGCCGATGACGATTCCGGTGACGAACACGAGGACTCCGCCGATGACGACCTGGAAGGCCGCCTGCAGGAACGGGGTGTCCATGTAGCGCGCGCGCACCCAGGCGATCGCCCACAGCTCGATCAGCACCACGGCGACGGCGAGCCCGGTCGCGAGCCGGAAGTCGGGGATCAGGAACGGGATGGTGTGGCCGATGCCGCCCAGCGTGGTCATCAGCCCGCAGACCAGACCGCGCAGCCATGGCCGGCCACGGCCGGTGATGCTGCCATCGTCCGAGAGCGCCTCGGCGAAGCCCATCGAGATGCCGGCCCCCAGCGAAGCCGCCATGCCGACCAGGAAGGCGTCCCAGCTCCGGCCGGTGGCGAAGGCAGCCGCGAACACCGGGGCCAGCGTCGACACCGAGCCGTCCATGAGCCCGGCCAGGCCGGGCTGCACGTACTGCAGCACGAAGGTACGATGCGCGACCCGGTCCTCGCTCGCCCGCGCGCTCTCGGTGAGGAGCTGCTCCTCGAGGCGGTGCGCTTTCGAAGCGTGCACCACCTCGATCTCGGCGAGGTCGACCAGCAGCTTCCTGATCGCCGCGTCGCTGACCTGCTTGGCAGCCTCGCGGTAGAAGTTGGCCGTCTCCTGCTCGAGCTCCTCGGCGCGGCGCCGGACGGCGTCCAGCCCCAGGGGCTTGGTGAGCCAGATCGGGCGCCGACGGACGAAGCCGCGCACGTCCTCCCGCCGGACCAGCGGGATGTGCTCGCCGAACCGCTCGCGGAAGAGCTCGATCAGCATCCGCCGATGCTCGCTTTCCTCCTCGGCCATGGCCTCGAACATCTTGGCCGAGACCGGGTAGCTGTCGCGCAGGCCTTCCGCGAAGTCGCGGTAGATGCGGCCGTCCTCCTCCTCGAGCGTGATCGCGAGGGCCATGATCTCGCGCTCGCCAAGCTCGGCGAACCGTTTCTGTGGGTTGAAGGTGAAGCCGAGCATGCAGATCTCCGATCGCGGCGTCACCAGAATTTAGAATGATTCCAATTTTTTGGAACATGCAATGTGCGCGGCAACATGGCGCGGCATTCGGCAACGGGCTCTGGCGGCGAATTCGGGCCGACCGTGACGAGCCACGCCGGCAAGTCAAATGCGAGCAATCTAGACCAAAAGAACTAGACAAGAATCGAGTTGCACAGTCGATTTGCCTATGATAGCGGAAATTGCATAACATTCTTGAATCAACCCCAGCACCCGATCAATGATTTGAGCCTGCCAAGCCGCGCAGCCATGTCGCGACTTGCGAAAGGGAGTTGTCATGTCCACAATTTTTCGCGGCATTGCAGTTTCGTCTGCCTTGGCTGCCACGTTGGCGCCGGTATTGGTGGCAGCCGCACCCCAGACCATGCTCGAAAAAAGTGCCAATTACGCGTTCGGCAACGAAGTCCGTGCCTTCCGTGTACCGACGACGGACAGTACCGGAAAGATCAAATACTATGACGTGGTGATCAAGCTGACGGTCGGTCAGACGGGCGTGATCGGATCGACCGCGAACGTCACGGCCACGAGTTCGCCCAACCCGCCGACGTCGGTGAACATCGTGCCCGGCACCTACAAGGCATCCGACGGCACGGTGTGCACGGCCACCAACTTCGCACTGACGAGTGGACGCATCCAGACGAACTTCCTGTGCTTGACGCCGACAGCTTACAATTGGGAGTTTTCCGTCGTGACCGGCCCCATAAGCGAGGGGCATACATATCTCAGCCAACTTGTAGCCGCAGGTGTGGACAAGCTTGCCGATGCTGCCACCTACAGCTGGGGTGTCGTCACCACCGGCAATGGCAGAGTGGCCGACTGCTCCTACTTCGACGAGGATTACATCGTCGGCGCTAAATCCAATGGCAGCCAGATCGTGCTTTCAGTTTTCTACTACAGGTCGCCCGCCGCGTTCCGCTGCGGTGGCACCATGATCAAGCAGTAAGGGCAGGCCCTCGCCCGCATGCGTCAAGACGAACGGCCAGCGCTCGTGGTGCCGGCACGAGAACGGCCGCCGACCCTCACCAGCCGCGCGTCTCGCCTATCGCCATCACCCAGGCGTCCGGCTCGGCATAGCCGGCAGCCGCGGCCGCCGCCCTGAACCGTTGCGGCGGCTCGAACGGCGGCTCGTCGGTGAGCTGGATCGTGCCCCAATGCATGCCGCACAGGCGCGGCGCGCGCCAGTCCGACCCGATCCGCACCCCTTCCTCCGGCGTGCAGTGCGACCCCTGCATCAAGGGACGCGGATCGTAGGCGCCGATCGGGACCAGGGCCAGATCGGGCCGCGGCAGGCGCGGCGCCACCTGCGCGAACACCGGGCCATAGGCGGTGTCGCCCGTGAACAGCAGCGCCCGCCCGCCGGCCTGCAGGTGGAAGCCGCACCACAGGCTGGCATTGCGGTCGAACAGGCCGCGCTTGCTGAAATGGATCGCCGGGGTCGCCGTGATGCCGATCCCGGCGACCTCGGTGCGCTGCAGCCAGTCCAGCTCGACCGTCATCGCGAACCGGCTCGTGTCCAGATAGCGCGCGACGCGCAGCGGCATCACCGCCACGGTCCGGCTGGTATCGCCCAGGCGCGCCAGCGCGCGCAGGTCGAGATGGTCGTAGTGATTGTGCGACAGCAGCAGCACGTCGATCGGCGGCAGCCGCTCCGGCGGCAGGCTCGGGCCGGCGAGGCGCTCGGGGCCGAACCAGGCGAACGGCGAGGCGCGCCGGGTGAGGTAGGGATCGGTCAGCAGCGTGCGCCCACCGAGCCGGATCAGGAAGCAGGCGTGCCCGAGCCAGGTGACGCTGTCGCCGCCCGCCGCGGCGAGCCCGGCCAGGGCTTCCGCCGTCGACAGCACGTGGCCGGCCGGCAGCGCCGGCGCGGGCGCCCGCTGGATCAGGCGGCGGTACATGAACGACCGCCATTCGGCCGGCGTGCCGCCGCGCCCGGGACTGCCCGGCGGGTTCCGGAACGTGCCGTCGGGCAGGTGGTGCCAGGGCGCCCCTGCAGCCGTCGCCGTCGTGGCACTGGCCGGCAGCAGGCCGCTCAAGGGCGCGCCGGTGAGGGCGGTCATCAGGCGCCGCCGCGACGGCGAGCGCGGTGAATCGGTGGCAGAAGCTGGATCGTCGCTCATGCCTGCCCAGATAAGGCCGGTCCGCACCATGGCCAAGCCATGCACGAGCCGTGTCGGCCTATGCCTTGAAAGGGTCACAAGATTGGGTTAGCTGAAGATCGCGCCCGAGCGGTGCGGTGGGCGCCGAGGAGATCTCGATGCCACGGATCGATCGTCTCGACCTGCTGAGTCCGAGCCTCTGATGCGGGGGCCGGACGCCATGATGCCGCTTTCGGCGTTCCCGGCCCTGGTCCTCAACGCCGATTATCAGCCTCTGTCCTACTATCCGTTGTCGCTCTGGGGCTGGCAGGACGCGGTCAAGGCGATCTTCCTCGACCGTGTGGCGGTGGTCAGCCACTACGATCGCGTCATCCGCTCGCCGGGCTTCGAGTTCCGCCTGCCCAGCGTCGTCGCGCTCAAGCAGTACATCCCGCAAGATCGCCGGCCGCCGTTCACGCGCTTCAACGTGTTCCTGCGCGACCGCTTCGCCTGCCAGTACTGCCGGCGCCCGCACCCGGCGCAGGAGTTGACCTTCGACCACGTCATCCCGCGCTCGCGCGGCGGCAAGACGTCGTGGAGCAACATCGTCACCGCTTGTACCCGCTGCAACCTGCGCAAGGGCAACAGCCTGCCGCACGAGTGCGGCATGCAGCCGGTGGCCAAGCCGGTCGTGCCGACGGCGCACCAGCTGCGGCTCAACGGTCGCACGTTCCCGCCCAACTATCTGCATCAGAGCTGGCGGGACTATCTCTACTGGGACGTCGAGCTGGATCCTTGAGCAGCTATTGTGCGGCAGCAGCGTCGGCGCGGTATCGTCTTTCGCATCGTTGCGCGAGGACACGGTCGCCACGGTGAGAAAGCCGCTGTCCTGCCCCGCGATTTGATGGCATGATATGTGATATTTTTACGCTGAGCCCGTGGCTCGCGGCGGCTATGATGCCGTCATGGCTCGTCGGCGAACCGCCGATGATGCTGTCTCGTATCGGCCGCGAGCCGATGTTGTGGCAAGTCGGAAGTTTGGCGGTCGTGCGCCCGGCCGACAGGGGACGCCGGAGCCAGTTCGGGCCGGGTCGCGGCCGCCGGGGAGATCGCGTGGTGCGCAAGGTCGGTATCGGTATAGCCCTGCTCCTGGCCAGCAGCGGGGTCGCCCGGGCCGTGCAGACGGAATCCGACGAAGGCACGCTGTGCGCGGCGGTGCTGCGCGTGCCGCAGGATCAGCTCGACGCCGTCGTCGATGCCTGCAGCTACGTGATCCGCTACACGCGCGATCCGGGCAGCAAGATGCGCTCGCTGCGCTACCGCGGCCAAGCCTATCTCAGGCTCGGCCAGCTGCAGGCGGCGCAGGGCGACCTCGGCCAGGCGCTGCAGCTGGCGCCCGACGACAAGGAATCGCTGAAGGCGCGCACGCGCGTGCTCGAAGGCCTCGGCGACCTGGCCGGCGCGCGCGCCGACTACCAGCGCTTGAGCGAGCTCGAGCCCGGAACGACGGCATGGCGGATCCGCGTGCAGGAGCTCGGCGGCACGGCGTCGGCGCCACCTCCGCCGGCCACGACCACGACGACGGCCGCGCTGCCGACCGAGCTGTCGGCTGCCGAGCCGGCCAGCGCGCCGCGCACGCTCGTGCCGACCTTGCCGCCGCCGGCGCAGCCGTCGGTCGATCCGCAGCTCCAGGCCGAGCTCGAGCAGCAGAAGCTGGTGCAGAAGGTCCAGCTCGCGCTGCGCGAGCTCGGCTACCCGATCGCCGCCGCCAACGGCAAGATCGATGCCCAGACACGGGTGGCGCTGGACGGTGCAGCGCCGATGATCGGCGCCGAGCCCGGCCAAGTGCCCGACGCACGCATGCTGGCGGCGTTGGAGAACGCCGCCCGGGAGCGTCGCCTGGCGGCCGAGGCGAAGCAGAAGGACCTCAATCGAAGGGCGCAGACGGCGCTCACCGATCTGGGCTACGACATCGGTGAGATCGACGGCGACATCGGGCAGCGTTCCCGTGCCGCTCTGGGCAAGTGGCAGGGCCAACCGTTCTCGGGCCAGGTCAGCGAGGTGACGGTCGCCGACCTCGAGGCGAGCATCGCGACGCGCCGGGCAGCGCCGTCCCAGCGGCCGGAGACCCCCAGCACCGCGGTGATGGCGGCGCTGCCGCCGGATGCCGACGAGCCGCGGGTGACGACGATGCCTGCGCCAGTGGCTCCGCCGGCCCAGACGACGACACCACCCAAGGCGGTGGAGCGCGCGCCGGCGATGCCGGCCCCGCCGCCGGCGGCGATGACGCCCATCAAGCCCAACGAGCGTCGCGTCGCGCTCGTGATCGGCAACTCCAACTACCGCAGCGTGCGGCGCCTGCGTAACCCTCGCAACGACGCCGAGGACATGGCCTCGGCCCTGCGGACCCTGGGCTTCGACGTGGTCGAAGGGTTCGACGTCGACCGCAACGAGATGGACGACAGGTCGGCCAGCTTCGCGCGCAAGGCCAAGGGTGCCGATCTGGCCATGGTCTACTATGCGGGCCACGGCATCCAGGTGGATGGCGTCAACTACCTGATTCCGGTGGATGCCCAACTCTCGGACAAGCAGGATCTGCGCCGTCTGGTACAGCTCGACCAGCTCACCGTGGACTCCAGCAACGCGAAGAAGGCCATCGTCGTCGTCGACGCCTGCCGGGACAACCCGCTCGGCAGCGAGGCCGTCACGCGCGGCTTGGTCGGCGTCACCGGCCAGGGCGCCGCGGGCGGCTTGGCGCAGCCCACCTTCCAGCCGCGCGGCACGCTGATCGCCTACGTGACGCAGCCGAACAAGGTCGCCGAGGACGGCAGCGGTCGCAACAGCCCGTACGTCGAGGCCCTGCTGCGCCGGATCAACACACCCGACATCGACGTGCTGCGCATGTTCAGCATGGTGACCGACGATGTCGCGCAGGAGACCCAGAACGCGCAGGTGCCGATCTTCTACTCGTCCCTCGGCAGCGACCCGGTGGTGCTGGTGGCGGCACCTGCCGCGCCGGCCGGCCTCCGGCCCGCCGATCTGACGGCCACCGAGCGCCAAGCCGTGCAGCGATCTTTGCAATTGTTCGGCTTCTGGAATCAACCTATCGACGGCTCTGCGAGCGACGCGCTACGAAATGCAATTCGCGACTACCAGCGTTATTATGGCGCCGGCGAGGGGGCCAATGGCCTCGTAAGCCCAAGGGATCTGCTTCAACTCTATCGAAGTGCTGAACTCCGCAAACCACGCGAGCCTCTTCCGTCCATCAGCTTCCCTGATGCATCGTTTCAAGCCGACTCGAAAGATACGCCCGAGGCCCGACGCACGCTCGCGGAGTTCTACGATCCCGACTTCGCGAGTGCGCCCAACGTCTCCAAGGACCAGCAGCGCGCGCTTTGGTCTTATCAGCGCGCCGCAGAACATGGCGATGAAATTTCCGCTGCCCGGGTCGGTCTGATTCTGTCCAGTGCTGGGCGGAGCGATTCGGATCGTCAGGCAGGTCGCAAATGGCTGGAGCAGGCGGCAGCCGCCGGAGAGCCGAACGCCGCGTTGCGCTTGGCCGAGCTCATGCTCGACGATCCCAACGCCGCGACCGACAAGACCCGTGCCATCCAGCTTCTACAGCTTGCCGCCACCGATGCGGATCTGGGTGGTGTGGCGACCGCCCAACTGCGCGAACTGGGGGTAACGATCGCCCGCTAGGCACCACGGATCGGTGCCGGCCCGGTAGCGTCGGCGTTGGTCAGGCGTCATAGTGGCGCCGGCGGTGCAGGGATGCTGGGGGCGACGTGGCGGGAGCGGACAACGACGCAGAAGTGACCCAGCTGGCCGGGCGGGCGTTCGCGGCCGGCTCGATCGCGCCCGGGACGCTGCTCTGCAACGGCACCTACCGCATCGACGAGCGCCTCGGCGCCGGCGGCATGGGCGAAGTCTACCGCGGCATCAACACCGTCACCGGGGCGCCCTGCGCGATCAAGACCATTCGCCAGGAGTTCGTCGAGGACAAGATTCTGCGCAGCCTGTTCGTGCGCGAGGCGGAGGCGCTGAAGAGCATCCGCGACAGCGCCGTCGTCGGCTACGAAGGCGTGTTCCGTGACGAGATCGGCCGCGTCCTGATCGTGATGGACTTCGTCGACGGCCCCTCGCTCGCCGAGCGGATGCACCAGCAGCCGTTGAGCGTCGACGAGGTCGAGCGCCTCGCGCGACGCCTGGTCCGCGGCCTCGCCGCCGCCCATGCCGTGGGCGTGCACCACCGCGATCTGTCCCCGGACAACATTCTCCTGCCGGGCGGCCGGCTCGAGGATGCGGTCATCATCGACTTCGGCATCGCGCGACGCGAGGGCGGCGGTCCGACCATGTTCGGCGCCGGGCCCGGCCGCAGCTTCATCGGCAAGTTCGCCTACGCCTCGCCGGAGCAGGCAGGCGCCATCGATGCGCCGCTCGACCATCGCTCGGACCTGTACAGCCTGGGCCTGGTGCTGGCCGCGGCCGCTCGCGGCCGGCCCCTGCCGATGGGCGAGGACCCGGCCTCGGCCATCGCCGCCCGCAAGCAGCGCCCGGATCTGTCGAGCCTGCCCAAGCCGCTGCAGCGCCTGATCGGGCCCTTGCTGACGCCCCACCCGAAGGATCGGCCGAGCAGCCTCGATGCGACCGTGGCGGGTACGCCGGCCACGGAGCGGCCGGAGCGTAAAGCTCCGGCACCGCGCCGACGGGTCGGCCTCCTGCCCTGGCTCGGCGGGGGCATCGTCGCCGCCGCGCTCGGGGCCGCGGCCTGGGTGCTGCTGCAGGAGCCCCCGCCACCGCCGGAACCGGTTGCGGCACCACCGACCGCCAGCAGTCCCGCCGCAGGCGGATCGACCGCTCCGGCACCGACCACGGGGCCCGACCGGCTCGCGATCGCCGCGGTGCTGGCCGACCTGCCGTGCGCGAACGTCACCTGGTCGTCCGACGCGCAAGGAGGCCTCGCCATCACCGGCACCCTGCCGAGCGCGGCGGCGCGGCAGGATCTTCTGGCCCGGCTCGCGGCCCTGCCCGATGCGCCCCGGATCGTCGACCGGTCCACGATCGCTCCCGCGCCGCAGTGCGAGGCGGGGCAGCGCATCGCGGCCCTGATCGGGACGAGCGACCTGCCGACGCCCGAGATCGTGCTCAATCGGCCCGATCGCGTCTTCCACGCCGACCGGGACGTGCTGGTCGCCACGGTCCACACGCAGGCCGACAAGCCATTGTTCGTCTATCTCGATTTCTTCGACCAGGACGGCAAGGTGTACCATCTGCTGCCCGAGACCCTGGCACCGAACAATCTGGTCCAGCCGGGCGGCATCGTGCAGGTCGGCCACGAGGCCGACGCGGCGGGAGCCCGGGACCGCGTCTGGCGGTTGAGCGAGCCGTTCGGCCGGGGCCGGCTGGTGGCGATCGCCAGCGAGCGGCCGCTCTATGCCGGGCTGCGCGACATCGGCGAGGATGCGTCGACCTATCTCGCCTTCCTCGCCAAGGCCGTGCCACAGGTGGCGCTCGCCGGTGCGATGACGGTGAGCGAGGTCGAGATCGAAACCCGGCCGGGCCGCTGATGGCCGGCGCAAGGAGGAACCGCATGCGCTTGGACCGTTGCCTCGGGCTGGTCGTTGGCTTGGCCGCCGCTGCCCTTGCCGGCGCAACGTCGTCCATGGCCCAGCCGGCGCCGGCCGAGATCGACGTCGAGCTCAACAAGCTCGAGCCCGTCGACAATGCCTGCCGGATCTATCTCGTGCTGCAGAACCACACCGCCGACAGTTACGACAAGCTCGCGCTGGAGCTGGTCAGCTTCGGCCCCGACGGCTTGGTCGGGCAGCGGCTGGCGATCGACGTCGCTCCCCTGCGCGCGGGCAAGACCACGGTGAAGCTGTTCGATCTGCCACGCACCAATTGCGGGCAGGTCGCGCGGTTGCTGGTCAACGACGTGTCGACCTGCTCCGCCCAGGGCGCGGCGATCGAGAACTGCCTCGATCGGCTCAAGGTCTCCACCCGTGCCGCGGCCGAGCTGTTCAAGTAGCACCCCGACCTCGGGCCCGCTTGCGGGTCGAGGACTCGCCGCCTCGGTCCTGCTGCACGGGCTGGCGCTCCTGGCGCTGGCCTGGGCATGGTCGCAGGGTCGGGTGCTGCCGCCCGCCGCCATCCCGGTCTCGATCGAGATCGTCGCCGACCAGCCGCGGACCGTGCTCGCGGCCGTGCCGACACCGGCAGCCGGTGCAACGCTGCCGCTGTCCACCGCGGCGCCGGTAACGGCGGCCCCAGCGTCGCCGTTGGCCGCCGCGGCACCGGTCGCAGCCGCCGCCGTGCCAGCGGCCCGATCGGCGCCGTTGCCGGCCAGAATGGCGCCCGCCGCCCTTGCCGCCGCTCCGGCGGCAGACGCCCCTTCGGCCGCCGTGTCGCCGGCCACCACAGCAGCGAGCACACTCGCGGCACCCCTGGCGACGGCCGATGCTCCCCCTGTCGCGGCGGCTACCGTCCTGGCCGCCGATCCCCGTGCGTCGTCCAGTGTGGCGGCTACGGCGCAGCCAGCCGTTGCCGTAGCCGCCACGCCGAGTGCATCTGCGCCACCTGTGCCGATCGGCCAGACCGGCGCACCCGAGGCCACCTCGCCGGTGAGCGAGAATTTCCTGGCCGACCCCCGCGACAGCCAGATCGCTTCGGCTACCCCGGCCGCCGGCCCCGCGGCCGCCTCGGCCGATGCCATGCCCGCCGCCGTCGCCGCCCCCCCGCCCCCGATCGCGGCTTCCACCTCGGTGGAGCCGCCGACCGCCGCGCCGCAGACGGTGGCGGCCTTCCCGGCCGCGCCCGCGGTGGACCCCGAGTCCTTGCGTGCCACCCTGGCCACGGCCCTGGCCAAGCTGCCGTGCAGCCGGGTCGAGGTCGGCCTGCGGGACGATCTGACTCCCGTGGTGCGCGGCCGGGTGGCGAGCGCCCAGCAGCTCGCCGATTTGCGTCGTACCGTCGGCGAGTTCGCGGTCGCCGGCGAGCCCGATGTCGCGGTCGAGGTGCTGGAAGAGCCGTTCTGCTCGGCCCTGGATCTGATCGAGGCCGCCGGATCGAATCCCGACGGGGCTCCGGCAATCGGGTTGAACAGCCCGGACGGCAGC
The DNA here is from genome assembly GCA_039808865.1 of Geminicoccaceae bacterium. Lineage (GTDB taxonomy): Bacteria > Pseudomonadota > Alphaproteobacteria > Geminicoccales > Geminicoccaceae > Benzoatithermus. Next base: position 27,216 of record JBDHTW010000001.1, on the reverse strand, counting down.
TTTCGCGCCGGCGATTACGTCGTGGTGACCATCGCCGTGCCGGAGAGCACGACGCAGGGCTATCTGCAGGTCATCTACATCGATCATCAAAGCAAGGTCGTGCACCTGCTGCCGAACCCGTTCGTGACGGCGACCATGGTCCATGGCGGACAGAAGGTGCAGCTCGGCGTCGCGGCCAAGGATCGGCGCGCCGGCGTGCGCGACTATCAGGTCACGCCGCCGTTCGGCCGTGGCGTGGTCCTGGCGCTGCTGAGCCCGGTGCCACTCGGGCGTGTCGGTGCCCACGAAGTCGAGACGCTGCCCGAGTTGCTGGCCAGCCTGCGTCAGGCGTTGGCCCTGCTGCCGCCCGGCTCGCTGCGCGTGGCGCACGCCATGCTCGTGACCGGTCCGCGCCAACCCTGAAAGGTGAGTTTAGACACAGCCGCGGCGTGCTTGTTGCTGCAGGCTGCAGGTCATCGTAAGATGCCGTGAAGGTCAGGAGGGCGCCATGGAGTCGCGGGTTCGGCTCATCGCGTTGCTTGTCGCTATGCTTGCCGGCACGGGCATCGCGACGGCGCAGCCGGCTGCGCCCGCCTATTCGGCGCGCGATCTGGTCACGATCCTCAAGCCGGTCCGGGTGAGCACCACGCGCAGCCTGACCCCGGGCACCGGGGAGGTCCTGCCCGAGCCCGGACAACCCGGCAGCGGGCTCGTGCCCGATCTCCGGGTGCTGTTCCCGTTCAACTCCGCCGAGCTGACCGCCGACACGCGCCGCCAGCTCGACGAGCTCGGACAGGCGCTGGCGTCCGACGAACTCGCCACCTACCGCTTCGAGCTGGCCGGGCACACCGATGCGCTCGGCAGCGAGGACTACAACGAGACCTTGTCGGCACGCCGCGCGGAAGCGGTGGCCGGCTATCTGGAGAGCAAGTTCGGCGTGGCCCCGGAACGTCTCGAGGCACGTGGCTACGGCAAGAGCCAACTGATCGACCCTGCCAATCCAGCTAGTCCCAAGAACCGGCGCGTGGAGATCGTGACGCTCGAATAAACGGCTGACGGCGGGGGGCTGGCGAGGCTGATGGGGATGGAAGGCGCGAGCGAGGAGTTGCTGCGGCCGGTGAGCGCCGAGGCTCCGTGTGGCCCGGATGCGCGCGAGCTCGCCGGCTTCGACGAGCTGCGCCGGAAGATCGAGGACGTCGACAAGGCCGCGGGCGCCGACCAGATCGCCTGGCCGCGCGAGCAGGCGCGGATTCTCGAGCTGGCCCGGCAGTGCCACGACCTTCGGGTCTGGTCCTGGCTCGCGCGCAGCCGGCTCGCCACCGAGGGGCTGGCCGGATTCGCCGAGGGCCTGGAGCTGATCGCGGCGGGTGTCGAACGCTATTGGGACATCCTGCCGCCCTACGATCCCGAGGACAGCAACCCGCGCGAGCGGTTCATGGGCCGGCTCGTGGCCTTGAGCTTCATCGGCGGCTCGAGCTTCCAGACCACGGACCGTGATCTGCTCGGCCGCAGGAGCACGCTGCATTTTCTCAAGGATGTCGAGGGCGCGGCGGCACGGGCCGCGGCCGGCAGCGATGGTCCTGCGCTGGCGCAGCGCGTGCGGCTGGCGCTGGCCGCGGTCGAAGGCCTGTTCAAGCAGCGTTTCGGCCCCGGCAACGATCCGCAGTTGGGCTTCGCCCAGGTGGTGCAGCGGCTGGCCGACCTGCAGGCGGCACGCGCCGCCGCGCCACCGACCAACGGTGCGGAAGCACCGGCGGCGGCACCGGTCACCGTTGCCAACGGCGCCGTCGGCTCGCGGGCCGACGTCGTCGCGGCGCTCGACCGGGTGCTCGACTACTACGCCCGCCACGAGCCTTCGAGTCCGGTGCCGCTCCTGGTCGGGCGGGCCAAGCGGCTGGTCTCGATGAGCTTTTTCGAAGCCATCAAGGAGCTGGCGCCCAGCGGTCTGAAGGAGCTGCAGACGCTGGCCGGCAGCGGCGATGAAGCGAAGCGATAGACGGAGCGACGAGGCATGCCCCAGGACCAAGGTGCGAAATTCATTGCCCGCAACCGGGCACCACGGGTGCAGATCGAGTACGACGTCGAGCTTTACGGCGCGTCCAAGAAGATCCAGCTGCCCTTCGTGATGGGGGTGATGGCCAATCTTTCCGGCAAGCCGGCCGATCCGCTGGCACCGGTCGGCGAGCGCAAGTTCCTCGAGATCGACGTCGACAATTTCGATGAGCGGCTCAAGAGCATGAAGCCGCGCGTCGCCTTCAACGTCCCGAACACGCTGACCGGCGAGGGCAATCTCGCCGTCGACGTCACCTTCGAGAGCCTCGACGATTTCAGCCCGGACGCGCTGGCACGCAAGGTCGAGCCGCTGCGGCGGCTGCTCGAGGCGCGCGAGCAGCTCTCGAACCTCCTGTCCTACATGGACGGCAAGGACGGTGCCGAGAACCTGATCGGCAAGCTGCTCAACGACCCGGCCCTGCGCGAAGCCCTGGCCGCGGCGCCCAAGTCCGCCGAGGCGACAACGAGCGAACCGGCCTGAGCCGGCGAAGGAGAACCGAGCCATGGCTGAGCAAGCCGAACTCCAGGGCGCAGCCCCGGCCGCGGCGGCGCCGATGGCGCTCGACGGCTTCCAAGCGCTCCTCAAGCAGGAGTTCCGCCCCCGCGACGAGGACGCCGCGGACAGGATCGGTACCGCGGTGCGCACATTGGCCGAGCAGGCGCTGGCGCACACCAAGTTGATCTCCGACGACGCGATCAAGACCATCGAGGCGCTGATCGCGCAGATCGACAAGAAGCTGACCGAGCAGATCAACCTGATCCTGCATCATGCCGACCTGCAGCAGCTCGAGGGCGCATGGCGCGGCCTGCACCATCTGGTCAACAACACCGAGACCGACCAGATGCTGAAGATCCGGGTCTTGAACATCTCCAAGAACGATCTCGGCCGCACGCTCGAGAAGTTCGAGGGCACGGCCTGGGATCAGAGCCCGATCTTCAAGAAGATCTACACCGAAGAATACTCGATGTTCGGCGGTGAGCCGTTCGGCTGTCTGGTCGGCGACTACTATTTCGACAACAGCCCGAAGGACGTGGCGCTGCTGGGCAATCTGGCCAACATCTGCGCCGCCGCGCACACGCCGTTCATCTCCGGCGCCGCGCCGTCCGTGTTCGGCATGGAGAGCTGGCAGGAGCTGATGAACCCGCGCGATCTCGCCAAGATCGCCAGCACGCCCGACTATGCGAAGTGGAACTCGCTGCGCAAGGCCGAGGACAGCCGGTACATCGGCCTCGCCATGCCGCGGGTCCTGGCCCGCCTGCCCTACGGCGCCAAGACCGATCCGGTCGAGGCGTTCGATTTCGAGGAGGACGTCACCGGCCGCGATCACCACAAGTACACCTGGATGAACGCGGCCTACGCGATGGCCGTCAACGTCACCCGCTCCTACAAGCTCTATGGCTGGTGCGTGCGCATCCGCGGCGTCGAATCCGGCGGCGCGGTGACCAATCTGCCGGTGCACACCTTTCCGACCGACGATGGCGGCGTGGCGATGAAATGCCCGACCGAGATCGCGATCGACGACCGGCGCGAGAAGGAACTCGCCGATCTCGGGCTGATGCCCCTGCTGCACCGCAAGAATACCGACATCGCCGCGTTCATCGGTGCCCAGTCGCTGCAGAAGCCCGAGGAGTACGACGACCCGGATGCCACCGCCAACGCGAATCTCTCGGCGCGTCTGCCCTACCTGTTCGCGGTCTGTCGCTTCGCCCATTACCTGAAGGCGATCGCGCGCGACAAGATCGGCTCCTTCAAGGAACGGGAGGACATGCAGAAATGGCTGCAGAAATGGATCACGACCTACGTTGACGGCAATCCCGACAACTCGTCGGAGACCATCAAGGCCCAGCGGCCGTTGCGGGCGGCCGAGGTGCAGGTCGAATCGGTCGAGGGGAATCCGGGCTACTACAATGCCCGCTTCTTCCTCCGCCCGCACTACCAGCTCGAGGGGGTCAACGTGAGCCTGCGGCTGGTCTCCAAGCTGCCGTCGGCCAAGGCCGCGGCCTGAGCGTCGCCACCAAACCGAACGACCCGATGAACCGGGCCGGAACGTCACCCAGGGAAAGGTACCGTCATGGCAGTCGACATGTTCCTCAAGGTCGAGGGCGCGGATGGCGAATCGCAGGACGAGGCGCATGCCGGCGAGATCGACGTCCTGGCCTACAGTTTCGGTGCCAGCAACACGGGCACGGCCCATCTCGGTGGTGGCGCCGGGGCCGGCAAGGTCAATGTGCAGGATCTGGGCGTCACCAAGTACGTGGACAAGGCGAGCCCGAATCTCCTGCTGTTCTGCGCCAACGGCAAGCACATCCCGGAATGCGTGCTGATCGTGCGCAAATCCGGCGAGACGCCGCTCGAGTACATCAAGTTCACGCTGAAGGAATGCCTGATCACGTCCGTGCAGATGGGCGGATCGCAAGGCCAGGAGCGGCTGACCGAGAGCATCAGCATCAACTTCGCCGAGTTCGCCTACGAGTACACCCCGCAGAAGCCCGACGGGACGGGCGACGCCGCCATCCCGATGGGCTGGAACGTCGTCAAGAACGTCAAGGCCTGAGCATCGGCATGCACAAGGCGCCGCGATGACCACCCACAGGGGCGCAGGATGACGACCATGCATGGCCTCCAAAGCGCAGGCGATCGCCGGGACGGGCCGCCATGAGCATGGCGGCCGTGGCCGAGGCGGCCTTGGCCCGCGGCGACATCGAGGCCGCGCAGAACGGCGTGATGCAGGAGATCCGGGCCGCCCCCACGGCGACGGCGCCGCGTCTGGCGCTGTTCCAGCTCGCCGCTCTCACCGGCGACTGGCCCCGTGCCAGACGCCAGCTCGACACGCTGGCGGAGCTCGATCCCGAGGCCATGCTGATGGCGCGTGCCTACGCGGCGGTGATCGAGGCCGAGGCGGTGCGGCGGGCGGTCTTCGCGGGCGAGGAACGCCCGACCTGCCTCGGCGAGCCGCCGGGCTGGCTCGCCATGCTCAGCGAGGCCTTGCGCCTCGACGCGAAGGGCGCGGCCACCGCCGCCGGCGAGCTGCGCCAGCAGGCGTTGGCGGCGGCCGAACCGGTGAGCGGCACGCTCGACGGGGCACGGTTCGCGTGGATCATGGACGCCGACATCCGGCTGGGACCGGTGCTCGAACTGATCACCGAAGGCCGCTACCGCTGGCTGCCGCTCGCCGCCGTGCGCGAGCTGCGCGCCGAGCCGCCCAAGGATCACAAGGATCTGGTCTGGCGGGTCGTGCACCTGACGCTGCACAGCGGCGGCGAGGTGCCAGCCTTCGTCCCGGCACGCTACCCCGGCTCGGAGACGGCGGCCGATGCGCGCCTGCGCCTGGCGCGGCTCACCAGCTGGCAGGACGGGCCGGGCGGCCAGTTCGGCCTCGGCCAGCGGCTGCTCGCCACCGAGGCCGCCGACCACGCCTTCCTCGATCTGCGCATCCTCCGTCTCGGGGTGGCGGATGGCTGAGCCGTTCCCACGCGAGATGCTGCAGCCGTCCCTGCTCGACCGGCTGCAGGACGATCTGGCATCGGCGCTGAACCGGTTGCCGGCGCGCCGCGCGGCGCTCGATCTCCTGCTCGACCCGACGCAGCGAGCGGCGTTGCAGCGGCTCCTGGACGACGAGCGGCGCCTCGAGGGTCGGCGCCCCACCCCGACGGAGCTCGCGCCGTTCGCCGGCCTCACCGCCGAAGCCAAGGATCTGCTCGACGACGTGCTCGGCCTCGAGCTCGCGCGCCGGCTCGAGCTGCGGCGCAGCGTCGTCCTGACCATGGCGGATCTGCGTGCGGCCGTGCTGCGCGACCTCGCCTCGCTGCTCAACAGCGAGCAGGCCGAGCAGTTGACCACAATCGAGGACGGCGAGCCCGTGCCGTTGCTCGCCGGGCTGCCCAACGTGTGCGCCAGCGTCGTCAACTACGGTATTCCCTCCCTTGCCGGGAGGGTCCGCACCACGGCCGACTACGAGCTTCTGGCGCGCGAGGTGGAGACGGCGCTGCAGCGCTTCGAGCCGCGTCTGCGCGAGGTGCACGTGCGGCTCGACGGCCACGAGGCCGACCTCGCCGTGCGCAGCCCGGTCACGCTGCTGATCGAGGGCGAACTCTGGGGCTACCCGGTGGCCGAGGCGCTGCGGGTGCGCACCCTGCTCGATCTCGAGGAAGGCCGGGCGCACGTCGACGCCACGGGGGCCGGCTGATGGACCGTCGCTTCCTGCGCTACTACGAACAGGAGCTGCGCTTCGTCCGCGATCTCGCCGGCGAGTTCGCCAGCGAGCATGCCCGCGTCGCCGACCGTTTCGGGCTCGGCCCCGACTCGTGCGCCGATCCGCACGTGGAATGGCTGCTCGACGGCTTCGCCTTCCTCGCCGCGCGGGTGCACCTCAAGCTGGATGGCGAGTACGAGCGCTTCACCCATCATCTTCTCGAAATGGTCTACCCGGACCTGCTGACGCCGACGCCGGCGGCGGCCGTCATCCGCTTCGAGCCCGATCAGGACCCCGCGCCGCTCGAGAACGGCTACGCCGTGCCGCGCGGCACGCGCCTCGTCGGCCAACTCGTGCCGGGCGAGCAGACACGCTGCACCTTTACCACGGCGCACACGGTGACGCTGTGGCCGGTCCGGATCAGCGAGGCCGCCTACCTGACCGGACCCAGCGTCACGGCATTGGGCATGCCCGGCCTCGGCCAAGTGCCGGCGGCGCTGCGGCTGCGGCTCGACGGGCTCGGCGAGTTCCCGCTCAACCGACTGGCGCTCGACCGGCTGCCGCTGCACCTTGCCGGCAACGACCGCATCGCGCACCGGCTCTACGAGGCGCTGGTGGCGCACACGCGCGATCTGCTGGTGCGCCCCGTGGGCGTCGCCGGTGCGGCCGCCGTGCGGGTGGGGCCGCAGGCCGTCCGCCGTCTTGGCTTCGCCGACGACGAGGCGCTGTTTCCGGCGGCACCACTCGGCTTCTCGGGCTACCGGCTGCTGCGCGAGTACTTCACGCTGCCCGAGCGATTCCTGTTCGTCGAGCTGGGCGGTCTCGAGCCGGCCTTGCGCCGGATGCCGGGGACGGCCGCGGAGCTGATCGTCCCGCTCGCCAGCGCCGATCCGACCCTGGACGGAACGGTCACCGCCGCGCAGTTCGTGCCGTTCGCCACCCCGGCGCTCAATCTGTTCGCGCGCCGGGCCAAGCCGATCCTGATCGAGCCGCACGAGCGCGAGCACCATGTCGTAGCCGATCGGGTCCGGCCGCTCGATTTCGAGGTTCACAGCGTGACCGCCGTCGCCGGGTTCGGCGAGGACGAGCGCGATCGCCACGTGTTCACCCCGTTCTACCGCACCGACCATCTGGCGCAGCCCGCGCGCGAGCGCGCCTTCTACGCGATCGAGCGGCGCACCCGCCTGGTCACCGGCCGAGAGCGCCAGCGCAGCGGCAGGCGCGCGAGCGCGACCGAGCCGCGCCGGCGGGATGCGGCGCGCTCGAGCTATCTCGGCACGGATACGTTCTTGTCCTTGTGCGACGGCAACGCGGCGCCATGGCCGGCCGGGCTGCGCCGGCTCGAGATCGAGACCTTGTGCACCAACCGCGACCTGCCGTTGCGCCTGCCGCTGCCCCGCGACGCGGCGCACTTCGTCAGCGAGGCCGGCGGGCCGATCGCCGCCATCCGCGTCGTCGGCAGGCTGGCCACGCCGAAGGAATCGCTCGCCAGCGCCGATCCGGCCGAAGGCGGCCCGCACGGCCAGACCGCGTGGCGGTTGATCGGCCATCTGGCGCTGAACTATCTCTCGCTGCTCGACGGGCCGGACGAGCAGGGTGCGGATGCGTTGCGCGGGCTGCTCGGCCTCTATGCCAGCCGGGCCGACCCGGCGCAGGCACGGCACGTCGACGGCCTCCGCTCCGTGCGGATGCGCAAGGTCACCCGGCGGCTGCCGGGCGAGGGACCGATCACCTTCGGCCGCGGCCTCGAGGTGACGTTGGAGCTCGCCGAGGCCGCCTTTCAAGAGGGCAGCGCGTTCCTGCTCGGCAGCGTGCTCGAGGTGTTCCTGCGCCGCCATGTCGGCCTCAACAGCTTCGCCCAAACGGTCCTGCACACGGCCGAGCGCGGCGAGCTGTTCCGCTTTCCTGCCCGTCTCGGCGCGAGGGCGGCGGCATGAGCGGGAATGCCGAGCAGGTGATGGCCCGTCTCGTCGAGGCACCCGAGCGCTTCGACTTCTTCGCCGCGTTGCGGATCATCGAGGCCGCCCACGCCGAGCGGGCGCGCCTGGGCGAGGGCCGTCGTGGCGGCGACGAGCCCGTCCGGCTGGCGCAGCCGCCCGAGCTCGCCTTCCCGCCCGGCGACATTGCCGGGCTCGACACCCCGCCCGGCCGGCCGCCGCGGCTGCGCACGCACCTGATGGGCCTGTTCGGGCCGCACGGACCCCTGCCGCTGCACCTGACCGTACGGGCACGCGAGCGGGCACGACGCGAGCAGGACACCACCCTCGTCGACTTCTGCGACGTCTTCCACCATCGCATGCTGGCGTTCTTCTACCGCGCCTGGGCGGCGGCACGGCCGGTCGTCGCGCAAGACCGGCCGGGCGACGACCGGTTCGCCCATCGGGTCGGCGCCTTGGCCGGCCTGGCCCATCCCGCCTTCGCCGACCGCCACGCGCTGCCGGACCGCTTCGCGCTCTACGGCGTGGGCCTGCTCACGCTACGCACCCGCCCGGCCGAGGCGGTCGCCCGGCTGGTGGCGGGCTTTCTCGCCGTTCCGGCGAGAATCGAGGAGTTCGTCGGCGCCTGGCTCGAGATCCCCGAAGCCGACCGGGCCCGCCTCGGCCAGGCTCGCCTCGGCCACGACACGGTGCTCGGCCGCCACCGCTTCGAGCGGGCGCAGCGCTTCCGGCTGTGGCTGGGCCCGTTGAGCCTCGAGCAGTTCCACGGCCTGCTGCCGAACGGCGCCGCCCTGCCTGCCCTGCGGGCGCTGGTGCGGCTGGCGGCCGGGCCCGAACTCGACTGGGAGGCGCGCCTCGTCCTGCGCCGGGACGAGGTGCCCGAGGCCGCGCTCGACGGCCGCGCGCGGCTGGGCTGGACCAGCTGGCTCGGGCTCGGGGCCGAGCGCCGGATGCGCGACGCCGACGATCTGGCCCTGGACGGCGGCGAGTTCTGAGGAAGCAACGATGCCGGTGATCAGCCGCGAGGTCATCTTCCAGAAGCTAGCCGAGGTGCCGATGCGCGCGCTGCAGAGCGCCTACGAGCTCGCGAGCCGGCGGCGCGACGCCTACATCGAGCCCGCACACTGGCTGACGCTGCTCCTGCGCACGGAGCAGGCCGACCTGCCGCTCGTGGTCGACCGCCTGGGCCTCGACCGCAACCGCCTGGAGAAGGATCTCGATCAGGCGCTCGCCGGGCTGCGCCGCTCGAGCTCCTCGGGCCTCAACTTCTCCCGCGACCTGCAGCTCGTCATCGAGCGCGGCTGGATCAGCGCCAGCCTGCTGTTCGGCGCCGGCCGCATCCGCGGCGGCCATCTTTTGCACGGCATGCTCGAGGAGCCCGAACTCAAGCGGTTGCTGCACGAGCTGTCGGGTGAGTTCCGCAAGGTCGCAGCCGACGACCTGGCCCTGCGCTTCGCCGAACTGACGGACGGCTCGATCGAGACGGCGGCGCTGGAGGAGACCCCGCCAGCGGTGGCCGGCAGCATGCCGGAGCAGAGCGGCAAGGCCCTGGAGCGGTTCACCACGGACCTGACGGCGCAGGCCCAGGCCGGCAAGATCGACCCCGTGCTCGGGCGGGACCGCGAAATCCGGGAGATGATCGACATCCTGATGCGCCGCCGGCAGAACAACCCGATCGTCGTCGGCGAAGCCGGGGTGGGCAAGACCGCCCTGGTCGAGGGGCTGGCCTTGCGCATCGCCAGGGGCGACGTGCCCCCCGCGCTCAAGGAGGTCCGGCTTCTCGCCCTGGATCTGGCCTCGATGCAGGCCGGCGCTTCGGTCAAGGGCGAGTTCGAGACCCGGCTCAAGCAGGTGATCGAGGAGGTGCAGCGCTCGCCGCGGCCGATCGTGCTGTTCATCGACGAGGCGCACACGTTGATCGGTGCCGGTGGCGCCGCCGGCACCGGCGATGCCGCCAACCTGCTCAAGCCGGCTCTGGCCCGCGGCACCCTGCGCACGATCGGCGCCACGACCTGGGCCGAGTACAAGAAGCACATCGAGAAGGACCCGGCGCTGACCCGACGGTTTCAGCCGGTCCTGGTCGACGAGCCCGAGGAGGAGCAGGCGGTCCGCATGCTGCGCGGCTTCGCCGGCACGCTCGAGCAGCACCACAAGGTTCAGCTCCTCGACGAGGCGATCGCCGCGGCGGTGCGACTGTCGCGCCGCTACATCCAGGGCCGCCAGCTGCCCGACAAGGCGGTGAGCGTGCTGGATACCGCCTGCGCCCGGGTGGCGATGAGCCAGCACGGCGTGCCGGCCGCGATCGAGGATGCGCGGCGGCTGATCGCCGACCTCGAGGCGGAGCTGGCGACGCTCGCGCGCGACCGGCGCATCGGCATCACCGACGACAAGCGCGAGGCGCGCCTCGAGGCGGCCCTGGCCCAGGAACGTCAGCAGCTCGCGGTGCTGGAGGGCCGCTTCGCCGAGGAGCAGGGCCTGGTGGGGCAAGTGCTGGCCCTGCGCGAGAAGCTGCGCCAGGACACCGGCGAGGCGGCCTCGCTGCCGGAGCTGCAGGCGCTGCAGGATCGCCTGCAAACGCTGCAGGGCGACTGGCCGCTCGTGCTGCCGGCGGTCGACGGCCAGGCGGTGGCGTCGATCGTCGAGAGCTGGACCGGCATCCCCGTCGGCCGGATGGTCGCCGACGAGATCGACGCCGTGCTGGGCCTGCAGGACAAGCTCAAGGCCCGCGTCGTGGGCCAGGACCACGCGCTGGCGCAGATCGCGCGCCGGGTCGAGACCGCCCGCGCCGGCCTCGATCATCCCGGCAAGCCCAAGGGCGTGTTCCTGCTGGTCGGCCCGTCCGGGGTCGGCAAGACCGAGACCGCCATGGCCCTGGCCGAGCAGCTGTTCGGCGGCGAGGACCACGTGATCGCCATCAACATGTCGGAATTCCAGGAGGCGCACACCGTCTCGACGTTGAAGGGCGCGCCGCCGGGCTATGTCGGCTATGGCGAGGGCGGTCGGTTGACCGAGGCCGTGCGCCGCAAGCCCTACAGCGTCGTGCTCCTCGACGAGGTCGAGAAGGCCCATCCCGACGTGCACGAGCTGTTCTTCCAGGTCTTCGACAAGGGTGTCATGGAGGATGGCGAGGGCCGCCGCATCGACTTCAAGAACACGCTGATCCTGCTCACCTCGAACGTGGGCTCGGACCTGATCATGAAGCTGTGCGCGGACCCGGATCTGGTGCCGGCGCCGGAGGCGATCGCCGAGGCCCTGCGGCCGGCGTTGCTGAAGGTGTTTCCCGCGGCCTTTCTCGGCCGGCTCGTCACCATCCCCTATTTCCCCTTGAGCGATGCCATGCTCGGGCAGATCATCCGTCTGCAGCTGGCGCGGATCGGCAGCCGGGTCGAGGAGAGCCGGGCGGTGCCGTTCTCGTTCGACGATGCCGTGGTCGATCTGGTCCGCCGCCGCTGCACGGAGCAGGAGAGCGGTGGCCGGATGATCGACGCCATTCTTTCCGGAACGCTGTTGCCGCGGATCAGCCGTGAGATCCTCGAGCGGCTGCGCGCCGAGCGGCCGATCGGGCGCGTCCACGTCGCCGTTGCCGACGGCGACCTCGCCTATGCGTTCGACTGAGCAGCGAGAGCAGGAATGGGGTCAGTGCTCGTGATCGAAGTCGAGGCGACGGGCGAGCGGCGCCGGCACGAGCGGGGCAAGCTGCGCATCGGCCGCTCGGCCGACAATGACTGGACCCTGCCCGATCCCGGCCCGACCCCGAGCCTGTCGCGCCGGCACTGCACGATCGAGGAGGATCGGGGCGCCTTCACGGTCGTCGATCTCGGCAGCACCAACGGCACGCGGCTGAACGGCCGGCTGGTCCCGGCGCATGTGCCCACCCCGCTCGCCGCGGGCGACCGTCTCGAGCTGGGGCAGCACATGCTGCGCCTGGCGCTGGAGGAGGCTGCGGCCGCGGCGGCATCCGGCGCGCGGTCGGCCGCGCTCCTGCCGGAGCTGGAGCCGGTCGCGGCTTGGTCGTCCACCCCGCCGCCCGCGTCAGCCGGCAAGCGCTCGCTGGATACCCTGCTCGGCGGCTTGGCCAAGGGTGAAACCCTGTCGCCACCAGCGTCCGGGCCCGGCACACCGCCACCGCTGCTGGCCGACGACGGCGATCCGCTGGGCAATCTGTTTCGCGAATCGCTGCAACCCGTCGCCCAGCCGCTGCCGCCGCGGCGCGACGTCGGCAGCACGCCGGGCGATCACGCCCAGCCCCAACTGGCCGCCTTCGCGGTTCCGACCTCCCGACCGGCAGCGACCCCGGCACCACCGCCGAGCGCCGCCGGGGCGTTCGAGGCGTTCCTGGCCGGCGCCGGTCTCGCGCCAGGGGAGCTGCAGGGCGATCCGGCGCAGCTGATGCGGACCGCTGGCGAGGCCTTCGCGGCGCTTGCCGTGGGCTTGCGCGACCTCCTGGCGACCCGGGCCCTGGTCAAAGATCACGCCGGCGTGGCCCGGACGGTGATCGGCCCGGTCGAGAACAACCCGCTCAAGCATGCGGCAGGCCGGGCGGAGGTGGTCCGCGCCCTGCTCGCGCCGCGGGCGCCGGGCTATCTCGAGCCGCTGGCGGCGCTCGCCGCCAGCGTCGAGGATCTCAAGGCGCACGAGCTGGCCCTTCTGGAGGGCGTGCAGGCGGCGCTCGCCGCCCTGCTGGCGCAGTTCGACCCGAAGGGGCTCGAGCAGCGGCTGGAGGAAAGCTCGGTGCTCGGCCTGTTCCTGCAGGGCGGGCGGCGGGCCAAGCTGTGGGAGCTCTACACCGAGCGGTTCGAGGAGATCGCCGAGGCGGCCCGGGTCCGCTTCATGGGCGACATGGACCGGGCGTTCGCCAACGCTTACGAGCGCAAGGTCCGCGAGCTGCGCCTGCGCCCGCAGGCCGGCGAGATCCGGCGATGAGGCGGCTGCGACGCGCCCTGCTCTGGCTGCCGCTGCTGGCCCTGGCTGCCTGCGGCAGCGACGAGCCGCCGCCGCCGCCCCCACCGCCGCCGGCACCGACCGTGGTGAGCCTGACGCTGAAGGCGTCGCCGGGGGTCAACCCCGACGCGCAGGGTCAGGCCAAGCCCCTGCATGTGCGCATCCTGAAGCTCGCCAGCGGCGTCGATTTCGTGGCCGCCGACTTCTTCGCGCTCGATCAGGGCCTGGACAAGGAGCTGGGCAGCGATCTCAAGGGCTCGGCCGACTTCGTGCTCGCCCCCGGCGCCACCGAGGTCTGGCAGGCCAAGCTCGACGACGATACCCGGGTGATCGGTGTGATGGCCGCCTATCAGGCGATCGACACCGCGCAGTGGCGCGCATGGAAAGAGATCCCGCGCAACGCCACGACGCTGCTGACGGCCGAGTTCGGTCCCAAGGGCGTGGAGCTGCGCGAGGCCGCGCCATGAAGGAGCGGGCGCGGGTCGTCTGGTCGGAAGGCATGTTCCTGCGCACCCAGCATTTCCAGCAGCAGGACCGCTGGACCGAGGGGCTGGCCCGCGACCTGCTGCTGGCCTGCCGGTCGCACGCCTGGGGTTTCCAGACACTCGATCTCGACCATGGCCTGCTGGCGCAGGGCAAGGTGGGAATCCGCCGCTGCACCGGCGTGATGCCGGATGGCACGCCGTTCGCCATTCCGGACGACATCCCACACCCGGAGCCGCTGCAGCTCGGCACCGGCGCGGCCGATACCGTCGTCCGGCTCGAGCTGCCCGTGGTCCAGGCCGGTGCGGTCGAGGTCGATCCGGCCGGGCGGCCGCCGAGCGGCGTCCGCTTCCGCGCCGACGAGATCAGCGTGCGCGATTCCATCGCCGGTGCGGAGACCCTGGCTCCGGTCGAGGTGGCGCTGCCACAGTTCCGCCTCGACGCTTCGGCCACGCCGGCGGCGGCGTTCACCGGCCTCGCCGTCACCCGTGTGATCGGCCGGCAGGCCGAGGGCGCGGGGCTCGTGCTCGACCCGGAATTCGTCCCGCCCTGCCTGGCCGTGCGGGCGAGCCCGATGCTGGTGAGCTTCGTCGAGGAGCTGGCCGGCAAGCTCGCCAGCATCGCCGAGGAGCGGGCCGCGTTCGTGACCGGCAAGCGGCTGCAGGGCGCCGGCGACATCGCCGATTTTCTGATCTTGATGCTGTGCAACCGTGCCGAGCCGATGGCGCGCCACGTGGCCGACCAGCAGACCGCGCATCCCGAAGACCTCTATCTCTGGCTGCGCGGCCTGCAGGGCGAGGCTGCGGCCTTCGCCACGGGCGGGCTGCGGCCGGCCGAGCTGCCGCGCTACCGCCACGATCGGCCCGACCTCGCCTTCCGGCCGCTGTTCCAGGAGCTGCGGCGGCTCCTGGTCGAGCTGGCGCGTCCCGATCGCAAGGCGACACAGATACCGCTCAAGATCTACCCGAGCGGCGTGCGCGCGGCCGAGGTGCAGGATCGCTCGCTGTTCACCGGTGCCATGTTCGTCATCGCCTTCAACGCGCCGGTGGCGCCCGAGCTGATCCGGCAGCGCCTGCCGGGGCAGATCAAGATCGGCCCGGCCGAGGATCTGCAGAGCATCGTCCGCGTGGCCGTGCCGGGCATCCCGATCCGTCATCTGGCGACGGTGCCGCGCGAGATCCCGCTGCACCGCGGCATGACCTATTTCGAGCTCGACCGCAGCAACGACTATTGGCGCAAGCTGCCCAGCTCGGCCGGTCTCGCGTTCCATGTCACCGGCGATCTGCGCGAGGGGATGGACATGGAATGCTGGGCGATTCGGGACTGAGCCGCGATGGCCGTGGACGATCCCTTCGGCCTCAACGATTCGAACCGGACCCAGTTCGCGCGCCCGCAGCCGGGTGGGCGCCCGGCCGCCGCGGCGGGCCCGTTGCGTGCGGCACCGGCCGGCACCGGCGCGCCATTGCCCGAGGGCACGCCCGGACGCGGCCCTCTGGTGCAGGCGGCCTTCGGTCTGCTGATGCTGGCGCCGCAGCTGCGCGCGCGCACGCCGCCCGCCGATCCGGCGCAGCTGCGGGCCCGGATCGAGACCGAGCTCGGCCGCTACGAGGAGCGCGCCCACGCGCGCGGGGTCGACGGCCGCCTGGTGCGCACCGGCCACTACGCGTTGTGCGCATTGATCGACGATCTGGTGCTCAACACGCCCTGGGGCGCGCACAGCACCTGGAAGAGCCAGAGCCTCGCCGGCTCGCTGCATCACGACGTGGCCGCAGGTGAGCGTTTCTTCGAGATGCTCGATCAGGCGCGTCGTTCCGGCGAGCGCTACCGCCCCCTGCTCGAGCTGCTCGTGGCCTGCCTGACGATGGGGTTCGAGGGCCGCTACCGGCTGGCGCCCGGCGGCGGCGCGCTGCTCGCCGGCCTGCGCGAGGATCTGCTGCGGCAGCTCGCCGCCGATCCCGAGGCCACCACCAGCGAGCTGTCGCCGCACTGGGCGGGCGTGCCTGCCGCGCACCGGCCACTGGGCGAGCGAATTCCGCTCTGGGTCCTCGCCACCGGCGTGCTGGCGCTGCTGGCCGTGCTCTATGCCGGCTTTTCCATCCGGCTCGGCGGCTATGCCGACCGGCTGGGCCCGGTCATGGCGGCCCTGCCGCCGCCGGAGCCGGTCGAAATCGTCCGCGGCAGCACGGCCACCGCTTTCGTGCGCCCGCCGAGCGCGCCAGCCGCCACCACGGCGGTCGCGGCACGCCTCGCCGCCTGCCTGCAGCAAGCGGGACTGCCGGCAGATGCCGTGAGCGAGGATTTCCAGAAGGTGCGCCTGCGGCTGCCGAGCGGCGAGCTGTTCGCTTCCGGCCGGGCCGACCTCAACCAGTCTTTCGCACCTCTGCTCACGTGCATCGCGGGCGAGCTCGACCACGAGAGCGGCCGGGTGCTGATCGTCGGCCACACCGATTCGGTACCGATCAGGAGCGCCCGGTTCGCCAGCAATTGGGAGCTGTCCAAAGCCCGCGCCCAGTCGGTGGAGACGATCCTGGCCCAGTCGGTCGGCGACAAGGGCCGCCTCGTGGTCGACGGGCGGGCCGATACGGAGCCGGTGGCGTCCAATGCGGACGAAGGCGGGCGGGCGCGCAATCGGCGCGTCGAGATCGTCCTGCTCAAGTGAGGGTCGGAGCGATGCGCCTGCTCAAGTCCCTCCTGGCCGTGCTCACCTCCCGCTGGTTGTGGACCCTGCTCGGCTGCGTCCTGCTCGCCGCGTTGATCTGGTTCATGGGCGAGCTTCTGGCTTTCGGCGAGGTGCGCCCGTTCGCGACCGACACCGCGAAGCTGGTCGGCATTCTCGTCATCGCCCTGGTCTGGGGGTTCAGCAATCTGCTGGCGCAGCTGCGGGCGCGGCGGCGCAATGCCGGCCTGGTCGCCGGCCTCGCTGCCCCGGCCGCGCGGGCGGACCCGGCGGATACGGAGCTCGCCGAGCTGGGCCGGCGCTTCACCATGGCCCTCGATCAGCTGAAGAAGCGCCGGCTCGGCGGCAAGGGCGGCCGGCGCTGGCTCTACGAGTTGCCCTGGTACGTCATGATCGGGCCACCGGGCTCGGGCAAGACCACGGCCCTGCTCCAGTCGGGCCTGCGCTTTCCGCTCGGCCAGACCCGCGAGCTGCGCGGCATCGGCGGCACCCGCTACTGCGACTGGTTCTTCACCGACGAGGCGGTGCTGATCGATACGGCCGGCCGCTACACCAGCCAGGACAGCAACCAGGCGGCCGACGCCAAGGCATGGCAGGGCTTTCTGGCGCTGCTGCGCAAGCAGCGCCCGCGCCAGCCCCTGAACGGCGTGCTGGTCGCCCTCTCGGTGCAGGACCTGCTCCAGTCCCGAGGCCGCGGCGGGGTCGACCATGCGGCCATCATCCGGACCCGGCTCGGCGAGCTCGAGGCCAGCCTCGGCGTCCGCCTGCCGGTCTACCTGCTGCTGACCAAGGCCGATCTGATCGCCGGCTTCAGCGAGTTCTTCGGCGAGCTGGGCGAGCGCGACCGCGCCCAGGTCTGGGGTGTGACGCTGCCCTATCGCCCCGGCGACCCGGACCTCGGCGCGCTCGGGGCGAACCTCGACGCGCTGGTCGGACGTCTCGACAAGCTGGCGCCGAACCGGCTTGCCGGTACGCGTGACCTCGAGCGACGGTGGCTGGCATTCGGCTTTCCAGCCCAGGTCGCGAGCCTGCTGCCCGATCTGACCCGCTTCGTCGAGCAGGCCTTCGCCGGCTCCGCCTACGAGAACCAGCCCGAGCTGCGCGGCGTCTATCTCACCAGCGGCACGCAGACCGGCACGCCGATCGACCGTCTCGTCGGTGCCATCGCGCAGAGCCTGGGCCTGCCGCACGAGGCCCCGCCGCCGCTCGCGACCGACCGCAGCTTCTTCCTGACCCGCCTGTTGCGCGAGGTCGTCTTCGCCGAGGCAAGCTTGGTCGGGCGCGACGTCGTCCGCGAGCGGCGGGAGCGGCGCTGGCGGGCCGCCGCCATGGCCGGGCTCGCGGTGGTCCTGGCGCTGGTGACGGCCGGCTGGATCATGGGCTTCATCGCCAATCGCGACCGCCAGCTGGCGCTGGAGCAGGCGCTGATCGGCTGGAGCCACGACGCGGCACCCGTCGCCAAGCAGCAGCTCACGCGCGCCGATGCCAGCCTCGCCACGGCCTTGCCCGTGCTCGACCGGCTGGCCGCGATCCAGTCCGCCGCGGCGACGCCGCAGCCCTGGTACGAGCAGCTTGGCCTGTCGCTGCGCTCGACCGCCGAGGCGCAGGCCGCGGCTGCCTACCGCCGCGGCCTGCGCGACATCCTGCTGCCGCGCCTGGTGCTGCGGCTGGAGCAGCAGATGACCACGCGCCTGCAGGACCCCGACTACCTGCTCGAGGCGCTCAAGGTCTACCTGATGCTGGGCGGCCGGGCCCCGGCCGACGGCGATCTCGTCGCCGGCTGGTTCACGCTCGACCTGCAGGCGAGCGAGCCGGCGTTGGCGCCACCGATGGCGCCGCACCTCGCCGCCCTGGCCACGGAGCTGCCGTCGATCGAGCAGCGGCCGGCGCTGGACGAGGCGCTGCTGGCCCGCGCCCAGGCCACGATCGCCCGCATTCCGCTGGCCAAGCGCGCCTGGTCGGCGCTGCTGGCGAGCGCGCCGGTCATGGATCTGCCGCCCTGGCGGATCACCGACCATGCCGGCCCCAATGCCGCGGCGACGCTGGTGCGCCGCTCGGGCCAGCCTCTGGGGGCGCCGGTTCCTGGCCTGTTCACCTATGCCGGCTTCCACGAGGTCTTCCTGCCGATCCTGGGCGAGACCGCGACCGCTGCCTTTGCCGAGAACTGGGTCCTCGGTCAGGGCCAGCGGCCGCAGCCGACCGCAGCCGAGCTGGATCGGCTGCAGGACGACCTGCTCAAGCTCTACGAGGACGATGCCATCGCCGCCTGGGAGGGCGTGTTGCGCGACGTCACGCTGGCGCCGATGGACACCCTCGACCAGGCCGTCGAGGCGACCAAGGCGCTCTCCGGCCCGAACTCGCCGCTGAAGCTGCTGATCCAGTCGATCCTTGCCGAGACGCGGCTCACCGTGCCGCCCGCAGCGGCGGCTGGCGGCGGCGCCGCCGATCCGGCGACGCTGGCCCAGACCGCCAGCCAAGCGCTCGACAAGCTCGGCGGCAAGCTCGGCAAGCTGAGCAAGCTCTTGGGCAGCCGCGCCGAGGCCGGCACGCCGGCCGATACGGCGCCTCGCGGCGCGGCCGTCGAGGCGCACTTCGCCTATCTCCGCGAGCTGGTCGAGGGGGTGAACGGGGCGCCGCCGGCGCTCGACGAGGCGACGGCGGCCCTGGCCGCGCTGAACGCCAAGCTCAGCGAGGCCGCCTTCGCGCCCAACCCGGCCGAAGCGTTCGCGCGCATGGGGCCGACCGGCGCGGCCCAGCTCGCCCAGGCGGCCCAGCGGCTGCCGCCGCCCCTGGCGCAGATGCTGGGCGGCATCGCCACCAAGGCCGGAGCGATCAGCTCGTCCAGCATCCGCCAGCAGGTCAATGCCGTGTGGCAGAGCGATGTCGTCCCGTTCTGCGGCACGGCGGTCAGCGGGCGCTTCCCGTTCGCCCGCGAGAGCACGGTCGACGCCTCGCTCGACGACGTGCAGCGCCTGTTCGCCAGCGGCGGCCTGATCGACGGCTTCGTCCGCGACCGGCTGACGACGCTGGTCGACATGACCCGCCGGCCGTGGCGGCCGCTGCCGGGCAGCGGCCTCGCGCCGGGAGCGCTGAGCCAGATCGAGCGCGCCAAGCGGATCGGCACCAGCCTGTTCCCGACCGGCAGCTTCCGGACCAGCTTCACGCTGACGCCGCTCGATCTCGACGCGCAGGCGGCCAGTGTCGCGCTCGACATCGACGGCCAAGTCCTGCGCTACGACCACGGCCCGATCCAGCCCAAGAGCTTCGTCTGGCCCGGCCCGGCCGGCACCGGCATCGTCCGGCTGAGCTTCGCCCCGGTCGGCGGCGGGCCACCGGTGACCGTCGTCAAGGAGGGAGCCTGGTCCCTGTTCCGCCTGCTGCAGGAATCGAGCCTGACGATGGCGGGCCAGCCGGATCTGTTCGAGCTGACCATGGTCGCGGCCGGCCACAGCGCGCGGTTCAGGCTCAAGGCCGGCAGCGTCGACAACCCGTTCGACCTCAGCCTGCTCGGTGGGTTCAGCTGTCCGGTGACGCTGTGAGCGCGCGTGCGGTCGGGGTGTTCGGCAAGCTGCCCGGTCGCGGCGACTTCCTGTTGCGCGATCTCGATCCGGGTTTCGCCGATGCCTGGCACGACTGGCTCGTCCGCGAGCTGCCGGCGGCACGGGACCAGCTCGCCGAGCACTTCGAGCCGGCCTACCTGCAGGCGCCGATCTGGCGCTTCGCCGTGGCGCCGGGGCTGGCCGGCGGGCAGGGGATGACCGGGGTGATGATCCCCAGCATCGATGCCGTGGGTCGGCAGTTCCCGCTCACGCTGGCGGCGGCGGGACCGATCGCCACGCGCGACTGGTACGCGGCCGTCGAGGAGGTGGCGATCGCAGCCCTGGCCGAGGACTGGCAGAGCGAGCCGTGGTTGGCGCAGCTGGCAGCACTGCCGGCGCCTGCGGGCGCCGTGGGCGACGGCGTGCACTTCTGGGGCGAAGGCTCGCCGTTCGTGCCGGCGGGCAGCCTGACCTTCGCGGGCCTGCCGACCGGGGCCGCCTTCGCGCGCCTGCTGCTCGAGCGTAAGGAGCCGCGGGCATGAGCGACGGTCTCGTCGTGCTGACCGCCGGCCTCAGCCACAAGGGACTTGTCCGCGACGGCAACGAGGATGCCTGGCTCGCCCGGCCCGAGATCGGCCTGTGGGCGGTGGCCGACGGCATGGGCGGGCACGAGCGTGGCGATGTCGCCAGCGCCGCCATCGTCGCCGCCCTCGCGCGCCTGCCGCCGCCGGCCGATGCCAGGGCGCATCTGCGCGGCGTCGAGGCGGCGCTGCAGGCGGCGCATGCCGAGCTGCAGGCCCTAGCCGCCCGGGCCGAGACGATCTGCGGCAGCACCGTCGCGGCCCTGCTCGCCTTCGACCGCCACTACGTGGTGCTCTGGGCGGGGGACAGCCGCATCTATCGGCTGCGCGCCGGTCGGCTCGAGCAGCTGACCCGCGACCACAGCCTGGTGCAGGCGATGGTCGAGGCCGGCGAGCTCACGCCGGAGGCGGCGGCCAGCCACCCCTGGCGCAACCGCATCACCCGGGCCCTGGGCATGCCGGGCCTGCTCGAACTCGCCGGCGCGCCGGGCGAGCTGCTGGCGGGCGACCGGTTCCTGCTCTGCACGGACGGGCTCACCGCCCATGTCGGCGACGCGGTGCTGGCCGGCAGCCTCGCCACCGCCGATCCCGGCACCGCGGCCCGCGCGCTGATCGACGCCACGCTCGCGGCCGGTGCGACCGACAACGTCACCGTCGTCGTGCTCGCCGCATCCGATCCCGGCCTGACCTGGCCGGGCGTGAGGTGAGACCATGGAGCTGGTCAACGGTACGCCATACCAAACCGGCTATACGATAGCGACGCGGCCGGATGGACGGGAACTTCTAGTCGTCCTCGTGAAGGGGACGTTCATCATCCCCGAGGCGGGTATGCCGGTCGTGCTCGCCGAGGATCAGGTCCCGTTGGTCGAGACGGACGTCTTTACCGGCGATCCGGGCTTCTCAGCACCTCTCTACGAAAACGAGTTTGCCCCAAGCAAGCCTTCCTGCGACGTTCTCCTCGTCGGCAGCGCCTACGCGCCGCACGGCCAGCCGACCAAACGTGTCCACGTGTCGTTGCAGGTCGACGGCTGGACAAAGTCCTTCGAGGTCGTTGGGCATCGCGTCTGGCAGTCGAGCTTGGGTCAGCTTGGTCCGAGCGAGCCCGAACCATTCGTCACCGTTCCGATCTCCTACAACAACGCATTCGGCGGCGTGGACCGATTGGGCAAAGTAGAAGCCGAATATACCTACTTTCTTGAGAATCCCGTAGGACTTGGCTATTGTGAGAGCATGGATATCGAACTGCTGGAAGGGCAATCACTACCGAATACCGAGGAAATCGATGCGCCGATCACAACGACCTACAGAAAATATAGACCGATGTCATTCGGTGTCATCGGGCGCTCATGGCAGCAACGGATCAAGTACGCCGGGACATACGATACGACATGGCTCGAACAGAAATTTCCTTTCCTTCCTGATGACTTTCAGAATAATTACTTTCTATCTGCACCCGAAGATCAGCAGATCACCTACATCAAAGGCAAAGAACAGGTACGAATGACCAATCTTACGTCGGATGGCCTAAGGACGTTCGATCTGCCGACGATTTCTGATCCATGCACTTTCTTCTTCAAGGACGGCAGGGAGAGGCGCATCCGTGGCGTGGTCGACACGTTCATGCTGGAGCCCGATCTCGGACGATTTTCCCTTACATCGCGGATATCTTTGCCGCTCCAACGCAGTCATCATGAGATCAGCCGTGTCATCGTCGGGCAGACGAAGCCTGAACGGGTTCATGTCGACGGAGCAGTCGAAGAATATTGGGGCAAGCCCTACTATAAATCCCTTAGCGATCTGATCGCCGCCCATCGTGCCCGCCCTCCCCGGCAATGATGCAGATCGATTCCGTCGGCCTCGTCTGTCCGGTTGGTCATACTGCTGCCGCAGCCTGCGCGGCCCTACGTGCCGGGCTCGACGCATTCAGCGAGTTGCCGTTCTGGGACGCCAATGCCATGCCGGTCATTGGAGCCATGATGGCGGATCTGGACCTCGACCTGCACGACCGTCAACGCTTGCTCGACATGCTGGCGATGGCCATCGAGGATTGCCTTTCAGGCGTGCCCGCACTGCGGTCGGAAGAGGTACCCCTGCTGATCGGCTTGGCCGAACCGGAGCGGCCAGGAGCTGCCATCTGGTCCGGCGAGAGCCTTCTACCCGAGTTGGAACAGCGGCTTTGCCGAAGATTCCATCCCGATCTGTCCATGGCGATCGCCAAAGGTCACACCTCCGGCACGAAAGGCCTGCGCAGGGCACAAGACTATTTGCAGAACCTCGCTGTTCCGGCCTGTATCGTCTGCGCTGTCGATTCATACATCAACGCCAGTTCCATATTCTGGCTGGATCAGTCCTGGCGCCTGAAGCGCGAGGGCCACACAGACGGTGTCATGCCCGGTGAAGCTGCCGCGGCGGCACTTGTACGACGACGGAGCGCCGAGGATGATCCGGCTGGCGTGCATGTCCTTGGCCTCGGTTTCGGTCTGGAGCCCGCATCCATCTTGACCAGCGAACCGCTGCTTGCCGTCGGCTTGGCCGACGCGTGCCGACGGGCTCTGGCACAAGCCGGGTGGGAATTTCACCATCTGGACTTCAGGATTTCCGACGTGACCGGAGAAAGCTACGGCTTTCGCGAGCTTGCGCTTGTCGAGGGACGTCTGGCGCGCGTCGTCCGCGCCGAGCCGCAGCCCTTGTGGCATCCGGCCGATGCGATCGGCGATACCGGTGCGGCCGCGGGGCTCGTCCAGTTGGTCATGGCTACGGCGGCATGGCGCAAGGGCTACGCGCCAGGTGCGCGGGCGGCCTGCTTTACCAGCGCGGTCAAAGGCGACAGAGCAGTCGCCTTGCTCCAATCGGCCAACGCCTGAGGAATGCGGACATGGGTTGCGATGTCTATGCAAATGGCGACGAGATTGCCTGCAAGGCCGGTAGCGGCAAGGTCATAGCCGGCTTCCCCGACATATGCCTGACGCCACCGCCGCCGCCTGCAGGCCCGATCCCGGTTCCCTATCCAAACACGGCCTATGCCAAGGACACGCAAGACGGCAGCAGGACGGTGCGGATCGAAGGCCAGGAGGTGATGCTGAAGGATCAATCCTTCTATAAATCTTCGCCTCTGGGCGATGAAGCAGCCACCAACGGCCAAGGTGCCGGCGTGATAACACACGTTATCACCGGTAAGACCTACTTCATCTCCTGGTCCATGGACGTGAAGATGGAAGGTCAGAACGTCGACCGGCACATGGACATGACGACGTCGAACCATGCCAGCCCGATGGCAAATCGCGTCGTGCCGACGGTGAACGGCGCCAAGATGTGCACGGTGTTGTACGAGAATCAGACCTGCCCCGAGCATATCCGCAAAGGACTGCAGCAAAGGAAGGTGAACGAAGAGGCGAAACACAAGCGCTGCGGGAGCGCCGTGCCTCCGACTTCTCCGACCGGCACGGCGGTGGAGCGCCGCTTGGCACTTGAATGCTATCGCCTAAAGTGTCGACTAAGCGCCGAACGGCGATTGCTGGCGCTACGGCTCGAGAAGGAAGCCAAATGCTTCAACGACCGAACCTTGGACACCGTTCCGGGCAATCCCAAGCGCACGTCCGAACTTCAAGACATGCGCAAGGGTCATGACGACGCAATTACTCAAAATAAAGCCACAATCAGGAACACACGAAGAGAAATCGCCGACAAATGCAGATGATCATAAAGATACTCGCAGGATAGAATGTTTTACCGAAGATATGGCACTTCCTCTGCGTTGAACGTAGCGATAGTCGATCGCAACTTCGACGAAATAAAGCAACTTTTAGCGGAGGGTGCGGACCCGAATGCTCCCGACGAGATGGGCTGGCGCCCTTTGCATGTCGGCATCGGCCAAGCCGACCCAGGGGTGGCAGCTGCGCTCACACAGCTACTGCTGAAATACGGTGCAAGGGTCAATGAATGGGACGCCGAGCACAACGAGACGCCAATCCTCACCGCTTCGGATCCGCCCAAACCGAACACAGCTCGGATATTGCTTGCAGCAGGCGCAGAACCAAACGTGGTTCGCTCGGATGGGCAATCACCTCTGCGTCTGGCCGTTCAGGCGAACGATCTCGAGCTAGCCAACTTGCTGCTCGAACACGGCGCGGACCGGACAATCAACGAGTATGGCGGAATTTATGGGCTGACTGCCCTCGGCCTCGCTGCCATGGACTTCAACATCCCGATGATCGAGCTCCTGCTGCAGGCAGGCGCCGACCCCGAGACCATCGAGGAGTTCGGCGAGACCGCGCGCGACAAGCTGCCGCCGCGCGAGAATTACCCACCGCAAGAATGGGACCGCGTGATGGATCTCCTCGGACGGCGCCGGACCTGAAACCATGCCCGTTCATGAGGCGGCAGGACGTCACGCTGGGTGACGGATATCACCGCGTCGACGCCAGTTGCGCAGCACCGCAGCGGGGCTAGTCATGGCCGCTTCATAGGCCGCTGTGCGCCGTACGCGCTGGGTACCGTTGCGCCAAGCGGCATCCCATGCGGCGGCTGCTACCGGCTGACCCAACAGTAGGCGACAGCCGGTGGGAAAGCGTGCCCGACTAGCCTCCCAGCACGCCTGCAACTGCTGTTGGTCCGGCCAGGGGAGACCGTCGTCGGGGTCCAGCCCCGCAACCTCTTCTGTCGCGTCCAAGGTATCGACCGTCACTTCGCCAATGGCTGGCAAGGTGGCTCCGATCTCGACTGGGTCGATACCGGTGATCAGCGACCAGCTTTCGCCTGCCAGTCGCATCATCGCGGGCTCCAGCATCAGGCTGATGAGCCATGGCACCGCAGCCGGGTCGCCGAATCGTCCGGCAGCCTCGACAGCCGGTCGCCTCGTAGATGGATCACGTGCAAGATGGCGGATCCAGTTTCTGACCGCATTGCCCTCGCCAAGACGGACGGCTACTTCGAGCGCTCCCGCAGCCGTCGACGCGCCATTCTCCACATCGACCATCAAGAGCGGCAACACGGCTGGCTGGTGCAGCAAGCCCAGCGACCAAGCAGCCCATGAGCTGCAGGTGCCATCTGGTTCAGTGGTCAGCGTGTCGGCGATCGTCGAAGCAAGGTCGCTCCGACCGATCTCGCCCACCAAGCGGAGAGCCCGACGACGCAGCAGCGCGTACGGGTCGCGCAGCCAAGCAACGATATGAGCGCCTGGATCGACACGATGCTGGGAGCAGGCGACCACGCCGAGATAGCGACCAAAGGGTTCTTGTTCGCCGAGCCAGCGCCGTATCGTCGGCTTGAGCAGGTCCGGCCGCACCCAGCCGAGCGCACTAAGGAAGCCGCGCCGCACTTCGGGAGTTCGCTCGGCGATCTCGACCAGCAGGTCGACCCGGGCCGCATCCCCACTCTCCAATGCCAGCACGGCCGCAGCAAACAGTTCGCCTGCCTCCCCATGCCGGGCGAGTTCGTCCATGACGATTCGCCAGCCCGCTTCCCCGGCGATGCGCAGGCCGTCGAGATTGGCCTCGACGCGCTCATCCAGCCTTGCCAAGTGATGCGGCCGATAGTGTGGCGCATCGACCGCACGGTCGCGCAGCAGCCAAAGAAAAGCGGCATTCTCGGCATGTTGTTCGACGATAGACTCGAGAATCCGCGCCAAGACCGGGCCTCAATTGAGCTGAACGGACCCGCCCTTGATGCGATGCGCACCGCTACTGCGGCTCGAGATGTACTCCCCCCGGATCAGCACCTTACCCGCGCGGGTCAGCGTGATGCTGGCCTTGCCGCAGCGCAGAACGATCTCGCGCTCCGCCGTGAGCTGCAGCACCTCCTCGACACCGTCGCGGACCACCAGGGCCGGTGTCGCCTCCGGCCGAACCAATCGACCCAGCACGAGCGGCCGCGCCGGGTCGCCGCCCTCGAACAGCAGCGCCACCTCGCGACCGACATCATCCGGTGCGAGAACGACCGTGGTTCGTGCAGGCGCAGCCGCCTCGGCCGGGTTGCCCGCATAGACCACAAGTGGCGCACCGTCCGCGGCGAAGCCCATCAGCACGCCGATCACCACCCCGTCGATCCGAGCCTGCCGCGCGGTCTGCTCCATCGCCCTCACCCTCAGTTCTGCAGGATCTTCTGACCCTTCATGGTGATGTTGCCCGAGGCCTTGACGTTGATCTTGCCCGAGCCGTCGATGGTGATGTCCTTGCCCTTGATCGTGATCGTACCATCCTTCTGCATGGTGATCGAGGCGCTGCCGGTGGTGATGGTGATCTGGTCGCCGGCGTCGATGCTGAGCGTCTTGCCGACGCTCAGCGAGTCGCCCTTGTCGATCTTGGCCGAGCGGTCGCTGCCGACATGGAGCGTGTCGTTCTTGCCGATGTCGGCACTGCGGTCGCCGCCGACCTCGAGGCTGTCGTTCTTGCCGATGCTCACCGAGCGGTCGCCGCCGATCTGCCAGCCGTCACTCAGGCCGATCTCGTGCGCCTGGGCCGCGCCGACGCTGACGTTGCGCGCAGCACCCACGGTCTGCTGCTGGGCCGCCCCCACGGTGCGCGCCTCGTTCACCGCCACGGTGTCCGTGCGGCTGGCGCCGACCGTGACGCTCTGGTTCGCGCCCACGGTCACGGTCTGGTTGCTGCCGATGGTCACCGCCTCGTTCACCCCCACCTGCCGCGTGCGGTCGTTGCCGACGGCCATGCTCTCGTCGTGCCCGACCGTCTCGGTCCGGTCGTGGCCGATGCCGATGGTCTCGTCGTGCCCGACCTTCTCGGTCTTGTCGTTCTCGACGACGATGTTCTCGTCTTTCTGCGCATGCAGCCAGACCTCCTCCGCCCCCTTCTTGTCCTCGAAGCGCAGCTCGTTCGAGCC